>NZ_JBHVPP010000003.1:0-450989 GCF_042887295.1 Streptomyces sp. NPDC057950 | reverse complement strand
GGCTGATGGCGCGGGCCCGCCCTGAAAGGCTGACGCCCAGGGCGGGCATTTCAGCCCGTCCGGCGTTCGAGGACGAGCTTCGGGCGACGCGGGGGTTCGGGGGGCGCAGCGCCCCTGGCGGGATCCGGGGCGGAGCCCCAGGGACAGGACGGGTCGAGCAGGGGCGGCGGGGGCGAGACAACCCCCGCGTCAAGCGCCCCGTACCGCCCGAGCCATCCGCGTCGCCGCCTCCACCCGAGGCCCGTTCCGCGCCGGCCGCCGCCGAGGATGCACCGTGTTCGCCAACAGCACGAGAAACGTGCCCGTCGCCGGATCCAGCACCAGCGACGTCCCCGTGAATCCCGTGTGTCCCGCCGCACCGCCCTCCGCCAGGGCCCCCATGAACCAGGACTGGCCGATGGCGAAGCCGAGGCCCGGCGGGGTGAGCATCAACTCGACGAAGTCGGGGCCGAGGATGCGCGCGGGCCCGTAGGAGCCGCCCGCGAGCAGCGCGCGGCAGAAGACGGCGAGATCTCGGGCGGTGGAGAAGAGGCCCGCGTGCCCCGCCACTCCGCCGAGCGCCCACGCGTTCTCGTCGTGGACCACCCCCCGCAGCATCCCGCGGTCCGCCTTGGCCCACGGCCGCCTCTGGTCCTCGGTCGCGGCCGCGTCCGGGCACGGCCCGAAGCGGGTGGCCGTCATCCCCAGCGGCCTGGTGATCCCGTCCCTGACGAGGACGTCGAGCGCACGGCCGGTGATGCGTTCCAGCACGTGCTGGAGGAGGAGCAGGTTCAGATCCGAGTAGCGGTACTCCCCCGGCTCGGACGAGGGCCCCTCCGCCCGCAGCATCGCCAGGCGCGCCCTGTCGTCCGGGCAGTCGTACAGCGGGAGTTCGGGCCGCAGCCCGGAGGTGTGCGTGAGCAGTTGCCGCACGGTGATGTCGTACGCGGAGGCCGCGCGGAACTCCGGCAGGTACGCGCCCACGCGCGCGTCGATGCCGAGCGTGCCGCGCTCCAGCTGCTGCACCGCGGCGACCGCCGTGAACAGCTTGGTGAGGGAGGCCAGGTCGAAGAGGGTGCTCACGCTCATCGGAAGCCGCTCCGCGGGCGGCAGTTCGACCCCGGTGTCGGTCTTCTCGTCGTACGACGCGTAGCGCACCGCCCAGCCCGCGGCTTCCTCGACGGCGATGACCGGGCCGCGCCCGGCGACCACGACGACGCCTGCCGCCCAGGGCTGTGGTCCGCGGGTGAGGGCGTGGACGTCACGTACGAGATGGCGCAGTTCGGCCGGATCGAGCCCGGCCCGCTCCGGCGTGTCGACGCGCAGTTTCGGTGCGCTCAGCTGTCCGCCGCCTTTCCGTCCGTTCCGTCCGTTCCATCGGTCCCGTCCACGGGCTGTCCGGTCCGCCAGGGACGGCACAGTCCCACGAAGCAGGCGACGGCCACCAGTACCGCCGCCAGTTGGACGACGGCCATCGGAACGGCCGTGTGCTCCCCGGCGATGCCGACCAGCGGTGAGGCGACCGCTCCGATGAGGAAGGAGGAGGTGCCCAGCAGCGCGGAGGCGGAGCCCGCGGCGTGCCGTACGCGCATCAGGGCGAGCGCCTGGGTGTTGGGCAGCGCGAGGCCCATCGCGGACATCAGGACGAACAGGGCGGCGGCCACCGGCACGAGTCCGACCTCGCCGAGGACGCCGGAGGACATCAGGAGCAGCGCGGTCGCGCCGAGGGCGACGAGCGCGAGGCCCACCGCGAGGACCTTGTCGAGGCCGACCCGGCCGACCAGGAGCTTGCCGTTGATCTGGCCCACGGCCACCAGGCCGACCGAGTTCACGCCGAAGAGCAGGCTGAAGGTCTGCGGGGACGCGCCGTAGATGTCCTGGATCACGAAAGGCGAGGCCGAGATGTACGCGAAGAGCGCGGCGAAGGCGAAACCGCCCGCCAGCATGTAGCCGGTGAAGACCCGGTCGGCCAGCAGGGCGCGCATCGAGTGGAGGGCCTCGCCGACACCGCCGCCGTGCCGGTCGCCGGACGCGAGGGTCTCGGGGAGTTTCGTCCAGACGAGCGCGGTGAGTCCGATGCCGACGGCGGTGAGGACGACGAAGACGCCTCGCCAGTCGGTGGTGCGCAGGATCTGCCCGCCGATGAGGGGCGCGACGACCGGGGCGACCCCGGAGACCAGCATGAGGGTGGAGAAGAAGCGGGCCATCGCCATGCCGTCGTACAGGTCGCGGACGACTGCTCGGGCGATCACGATGCCCGCCGCTCCCGCGAGACCCTGCGCCAGCCGGAAGGCGACGAGGAGTTCGACGTCGGGCGCGAGGGCGCACAGGGCGGTGGCGAGGACGTAGACGACCAGTCCGGCGAGCAGCGGTCTGCGCCGCCCCCACTTGTCGCTCATCGGTCCGACGACGAGCTGGCCGAAGGCCATTCCCGCGAGGCACGCGGTGAGCGTGAGCTGGACGGTCGCGGCCGGGGCGTGCAGGGAGCGGGTGACCTCCGGCAGCGACGGGAGGTACATGTCCATGGCCAGCGGGGGTGTCGCGGTGAGCCCGCCGAGGATCAGGGTGACGAGAAGTCCGGTACGGCGCGGCGCTCCGGGGTCGCGCGGTGCGGCGTCCTTCGAACTCGTGTCCCGTGGGCCGCAGTCCTCCGCCGCGGGCGTCGCCCTGGGGGGTACGACGGCGGGCGCCGGATCGGCGAAGGCCGCCGAGGTGTCGGCGACGGCGGTGTTCGGTATGTGCCCCCGCGGACCTTCCTGGTCCCTCGTGGTGCGCCCGCGCTCGGGCATGTGCCCCTCCCTCTCCGAGTGATCCGCCACCTATGCTCTCAGTTCGAACGGAGTGTTCGGGGTCACAGAGCACCAGGGTGACAGAGCGAAGGGCCGGGAATGACGGGCGAGCACGAGCGGGTGCGGTGGGGGATTCTGGCGACCGGTGGCATCGCCGCGGCGTTCACGGCGGATCTGGTGGACATGCCGGACGCCGAAGTGGTGGCGGTGGCCTCGCGGACCGACGCCTCGGCGAAGGCGTTCGCGGAGCGGTTCGGGATCCCCCGGGCGTACGGGGACTGGGCGTCGCTCGCCGCCGACGAGGACGTCGATGTCGTGTACGTGGCCACTCCGCACTCGGCGCACCGGCAGGCGGCCGGGATGTGTCTGGAGGCCGGGCGTCATGTGCTGTGCGAGAAGGCGCTGACGCTGAACGTGCGGGAGGCCGAGGAGCTGGTCGCGCTCGCCCGCCGCCACGACCGCTTCCTGATGGAGGCCATGTGGATGTACTGCAACCCGCTGATCCGCAGGCTCAAGGGGCTCGTGGACGACGGGGTGATCGGTGAGGTCCGCACCGTGCAGGCGGACTTCGGGATCAACGGCCCGTTCCCGCCCTCGCACCGGCTGCGTGACCCCGCGCAGGGCGGCGGGGCGCTGCTCGATCTCGGCGTCTACCCGGTGTCGTTCGCGCACCTGCTGCTCGGGGAGCCCTCGGGCATCACGGCGAGAGCGGTGCTCTCCGACGAGGGCGTCGATCTCCAGACGGGAGCGGTGCTCACCTGGGAGAGCGGTGCTCTCGCTTCGGTGCACTGCTCCATCAACGGCAGCACCCCCGTCACGGCCTCCGTCACCGGCTCGCAGGGCCGCATCGACATCCCCGGCGGCTTCTTCTTCCCGGAGCGGCTCGTACTGCACCGTGACGGGCGCGACGCGGAGGAGTTCGCGGCCGACCCGGCGCACGGTCCGCGCAACAGCCTCAAGCACGAGGCCGCCGAGGTGATGCGCGCGCTGCGGGCCGGCGAGAAGGAGTCCCCGCTCGTCCCCCTCGACGGCAGCCTCGCCGTGATGCGGACGCTCGACGCGGTACGCGAGCAGATCGGCGTCCGCTACCCGGGCGAGACCCACTGACCGGCCCGACGGCCCGACGGCCGAACGGACCGACAGCGACGGCTGACAGCTGACGGCTGACGGCTGACGGCTGACGGCTGACGGCTGACGATCGACAGCTCCGGAGAGGGGACGCGGGACGCCCGCGTCCCCTCCGTGCCGTCGATACGCTGCGGCCCCATGAATGCCAAGCAGACGAAAATCGCGGTGGTGACCGGGGCGGGCTCCGGCATCGGCCGCGCGGTGGCCGCCGAACTGCTGCGCGCCGGCTGGTCGGTGGCGCTGGCCGGACGCCGGACCGAGCCCCTGGAGGAGACGGCGGCCCTCGTCCCCGAGGCCCCCTCCGTGGCCGTACGGACCGACGTCGCCAGGCCCGAGGAGGTCGCCGCCCTCTTCGCCTCCGTGCGCGAGCGCTTCGGACGGCTCGACCTGCTCTTCAACAACGCCGGAACGTTCGGGCCGGGCGGCGTCCCCGTCGAGGAGCTTGCGTACGAGGCGTGGCGGCACGTCGTGGACACCAACCTCAACGGCGCGTTCCTGTGCGCGCAGGCCGCGTTCCGGCAGATGAAGGAGCAGGACCCGCAGGGCGGCCGGATCATCAACAACGGCTCGATCTCGGCGCACGCGCCGCGTCCGCGGTCGATCGCGTACACGGCGACCAAGCACGCGATGACGGGTCTGACCAAGTCTCTTTCCCTGGACGGGCGCGCGTACCGGATCGCGTGCGGCCAGATCGACATCGGCAACGCGGCGACCGACATGACCGCCGGCATGCGCACGGGAACGGCGCAGGCGAACGGGGAACTGGCGGTCGAGCCGGTGATGGACGCGGCGGACGTCGCCCGCACCGTGCGGCACATGGCGGAGCTGCCACTGGATGCGAACGTGCAGTTCGCGACGGTGATGGCCACCGCGATGCCCTACGTGGGGCGCGGCTAGGGCGCGACCGCACGTTTCGTCAACGCCTCAACTTGCACAAACGGAAGCTGAACCTCCGCACTATAAGACCCGGTAGCGGGCTTATGCTCGTGTCGCCTCCACGAGAGCTTCACACTCGGAGTGGAGGACTTCGGTACGACCACGGTCCACACCGAGGGGGGAGGCGGCAGCCGTTCCGCGGCCCGGCTGGGGGGCGACCTCGCGCGGGACCGCGAGGTGGGCCACGGGACGGCTGCCTCCGCACATTCGACGACCGCGCGCTACCTTCACCGCCGTTGACGGGCCCCGGAATCTCCCGGGTCCGAGGTACCCGTGTCCGAGGTACCCGTGTCCGAGGTACCCGTGTCCGAACCTCTCGTGTCCGAGGTTCCCGTGTCCGAACCTCCCAGGCCGGAAGCCCTCTGCTCCGAGGCCGGAGCCCCACCCGCCGCCCCCGCACGCCGCCGCACGCGCCACGCGACCGCCCCGCCCGCGAGCAGCGCGACCGCTCCCCCGGCCCCGCCGACCAGCCCCCATGACGAACCGCTCGTCTGCGTCCGGGCGGGCGCGCCCGCGGCGGCCTTCGGGGCCTTCCCGGCGGGCGTCGCCCTGGCGCCGCCCTCGCTGAGCGGCGCGACCAGCGTCCCCACCGGACGGGCCTTGGCGCCCTGCCGGAACCCCCAGTCGAGCAGCGCGGCCGTCTCCTCGTAGACGCCGCTGCCACCGCTCTTCGGGTGCATCACCGTGACCAGGAGGGTTCGGCCGCCGCGGGTCGCGGCGCCGGTGAAGGTGTTGCCGGCGTTGCTGGTGTAGCCGTTCTTGACGCCGATCAGGCCGTCGTACGTCGGTACGCCCCACGCGCCGGTCAGCAGGCGGTCGGTGTTCTGGATCTGGAAGGTCTTCTTGCCGCCCGCCGGGAAGTCCGCGGTCCTCGTCGAGCAGTAGGCCCGGAAGTCGGCGTCGGCGAGGCCGTGCCGGGCGAAGAGCGTCAGGTCGTACGCGGAGGACACCTGACCCTTGTGGTCGAACCCGTCGGGGCTGACCACGTGCGTGTCCAGGGCCTGCAGGTCGTCGGCCCTGGCCTGCATCTGCGCGACCGTGGTGTCCACGCCGCCGTTCATGTGGCTGAGCACGTGCACCGCGTCGTTCCCGGAGCGCAGGAAGACGCCGAGCCACAACTGCTCGACGGTGTAGGTGATTCCGGGCTTGACGCCGACGAGGCTGGAGCCGGCGGGGATCCCGGCGAGGTCGGCGTCGGTGACCCGGTGGCGCTCGGTGCGTTCGAACTTCTTCAGCACGGTGTCAGCGAAGAGCATCTTCAGCGTGGAGGCGGGCGCCAGCAGCCGGTGCGCGTTGTACGAGGCGAGCACCTCGCCGCTGACGTGGTCGGCGACCAGCCAGGAGCGGGCGGTGAGCCGTTTGGGCAGCCCGGAGGCCCCGCGCACCTGGACGCCGCCGAGGCCCAGCAGGTCACCGCCGATCGTGGCGGTCCGCGCGGCGGTGCGGGCGGTGGACGGAGTGGCGGAGGGGGTGGCGGCCGCCGGTGACGCGGCGGCCAGCGGGACGGCCGCTGCGAGGCCGAGCGCGGCACGGCGGGACAGCACGGCGGCACGCGGGGGAAGCGGAGAGGAATCGCGCATCTCGGGACCGTACAAAGCCGGTCCGTGCCGCCGTACGGCGGGGTCACAAAAGAAAGGCACAGCACTCCCCAAGGCGCGGCAAAGCGGCATCCCGCAAGCCGCACCCGGCCGTCGGGGGCCACCGGCACCCCACCCAACAGGTGTTTCCTGGCAGTGGCCCCTGCGGACCCTGAGAATCAGCTGTCTTACACGATATTGATTCCGGACCCGGCTTTCTCAGCTCTCGCACACCTCTCCCTCAGCCCCGGTCAAAGGTTTCTCCATAGCTTGTGGCCGCGCCCACAGCGGGCGCCGAGAACCTTTGGGGAACGGGATGTTTGGCATCTATCTCAAGCGTGAGCTGAGCCGGCGCAAGAAGGCGGCCCTGGTGATCGCCATGGGTCTGGCGCTCGGAATCGCGCTGGTCATCACCGTCGACTCGGTGTCGGCCGGCATGCAGCAGGCCCAGGGCAAGGTCCTGAAGTCGCTGTACGGGCTCGGCACCGACATGACCGTCACGAAGGCCCGTCCGGCGGCCACGGGCAGCTCCTCCGGTCGGCCGAAGTTCGATTTCGACGCCAAGGCCGACAGCAGCACGACCCAGAGCTCGGACCGGGTGATGACGCAGGGCGGGCAGTCCCTGAAGTCCTCGCTCGTCACCGAGGTCGCCGCGCAGAAGGGCGTGTCGAGCGCGGTGGGCGCGCTCGGTCTGAACGTCACCAAGGTCGACGGCTCGTTCACCCGGGGCACGGCGAAGTCGTCCGCCTCCTCGGGGTCCGCGGGTTCTTCCGGGTCCTCCGGATCGCAGCAGGGCGGTCCCGGCGGCGGCTCGGGCCAGCCGCAGGTGCAGGGCGGCGGCGCGTCCTTCGACGTGAACTCGTACTCCGTCGCGGGCGTCGACGTCACCCACCAGGACCTCGGCCCGCTCGCCACCTCGAAGATCACCACGGGCCGGACCTTCACCGCGTCCCAGACCGACGCGAAGGCCGCGGTGCTCAGCGCGTCGTACGCCAAGGAGAACAAGAAGACGGTCGGGGGCACCCTCACGATCTCCGGCACCAAATACACGGTCATCGGGATCGCGACACCGGACAGCGGCGAGTCCACGACCGACGTCTACCTGCCGTTGAAGCAGGCGCAGACGCTGGGCGACGCGAAGGACGAGGTCACCACGATCTACGTCAAGGCGACCGACTCGAAGCGGATCGACACCGTCAAGGCGGCCATCCAGCAGAACATCCCGGGGACGACGGTCACCACCTCCGCGGACCTCGCTTCCACCGTCTCCGGCTCCCTGTCGACCGCCTCGAACCTGGCGACCAGCGTCGGCAAGTGGCTGTCCGTCGCGGTGCTCGTGGCCGCGTTCCTGGTGGCGGCGCTGCTCACCTCGTCCGCCGTGTCCCGCCGGGTGCGTGAGTTCGGCACCCTCAAGGCGCTCGGCTGGCCGTCCCGCAGGGTCACCCGCCAGGTCGTCGGCGAGTCCGTCGTGAACGGTCTGCTCGGCGGCGCGCTCGGCATCGTCCTCGGCCTCGGCGCGGCGTACGCGGTGACGGCGATCAGCCCGAAGCTGACCGCCGAGCTCGGTTCCACCGGCGGTGGCGGCACGGGCGGCGGGCCCGGGGGCGGCGGGCCCGGCCGGCAGGCGGTCAAGAACACCATGGACATCGCGCTCTCCGCGCCGGTCTCGGTGACCACCATCGCGCTCGCCGCGGGCCTGGCCATCGCGGGCGGTCTCGTCGCCGGCGCGATGGGCGGCTGGCGCGCCTCCCGGATGCGTCCCGCGGACGCCCTGCGCAGCGTCGCGTAACCCCCTCGCCCGCCCCTTCGTCTTCGGAGAACCTCATGTACAAGCTCACCGGCGTCACCAAGCGCTACACGCGGGGCAAGGACACGGTGGAGGCGCTGCGCGGCGTCGACCTCGCGATCGAGGACGGCGACCAGCTCGTCATCCAGGGCCCCACCGGCGGCGGCAAGTCGACCCTGCTCCAGATGATCGGCGGCCTGGACCGCCCGTCCGCCGGCAGCGTCGAACTGGACGGTGTCGACCTCGCCTCCGTCAGCGAGGCGCGGCTGACCCGGCTGCGCGCCGAGAAGATCGGCATCATCTTCCAGTCGTTCAACCTCATCCCGACGCTGACCGCGCAGGAGAACGTCGAGACCGCGCTCGTACCGCTCGGGGTGAAGCCCGCGGAGCGACGGGAGCGCGCCGCCGAGGCGCTGCGCTCGGTCGGTCTGGGCGAGCGTCTGACGCACGCGCCGTCCGAACTCTCCGGCGGCCAGCAGCAGCGTGTCGCCATCGCGCGTGCCCTGGTCAAGAAGCCGAAGGTGCTCCTCGCGGACGAGCCGACCGGCAACCTGGACGAGGGCACCCGTGACGACATCATGGTGCTGCTGGAGGGGTTGTGGCACGAGTACGGGCTGACCTTCGTCCTGGTCACCCACGACTCGTCGATCGCCCGCCGGGCGCCACGTCTGGCCACCATCAGGGCGGGGCGGATCACGCTGACCGAGCAGGACGGCGGTATGCGGCGCGCCGAGTCGCGTCACTCCGTCGGCTGAGGGGCGGAGGCAGACGGCGGTGGCGAAACCCGGTCTCCGTAAGGGCGTTACGCCTGGCCCGTCTCGAAGCGCGTGATCCTGCCGTCGTCGACGGTGAAACTCCACCGCGTCTTCATCTCACCCCAGGTGTCGTTGCTGTAGCGGACGACGAGGGCGTGGCCCGTCCGGGACTCGTTGTCGACGTCCATGTGGCCGTGGGAGGAGAAGATCTCCTGCTCGGACCAGTCGGCGAGGTCCCGGTCGGAGCCGTCGTCGGACATGGTCGCACCGGGCGCGAGGACGGCCTCGAACGCCTCTCGGTCGTGGGCGTTCACAGCGGTGACGAAGGCCCGCACGGCCGGATCGCTGAGTCTGGCTACCTGAATCGTCATGGCAGTCAGCGTCACACCGCTCCCGCCGGGCCGCCACCCGTCCCGCCCGGGTGGCGGACCCCGGTCGGCCACCCGGAGGGCCGCCCGAACGGCACCCGAACAGCCGCGCGCGCCGGGTGCGGGACGGCGGCGCGGGCGACGGTGGGGGAAGGACGGCGGGGACCGCATGCCGTCATCGCGCGAGCCCGGTTGGGAGCCACCGTGACCTGTTTCGACCGTAGGGACCTCGGACTGCTGCTGCTCCGTCTGGGCACGGGCGGTGTGCTGGCCGCGCACGGAGCGCAGAAGCTGTTCGGCTGGTTCGGCGGGGGCGGGCTCTCCGGGACGGGAACAGCCATGGTGGCGATGGGATACGTGCCCGGGAAGCGGAGCGCGCTCGCGGCGGGCCTCGCCGAGGCGGGCGGTGGCACCCTGCTGGCGCTGGGCCTCGCGACACCCGCGGCCGGTGCCTCCGCGGCCGGTGCGATGGCGGGCGCGACGGCGGTGCACCTGCCGCACGGGTTCTTCGCCGATCAAGGTGGCTTCGAGCACGCGGCGTCGCTGGGTCTGACGGCCGCGGGGCTCGCCGTGACGGGCCCCGGCCGGATCTCGCTGGACCACCTGCTCGGCCACACCGTGAACCGGGGCTGGATGGTCCCCGCCGCGCTGGGAGTGACGGCCGCAGCCACGCTGGCCGTGGTGGGCGCGCGCACCAAGCGGGTGCGGCGGGCCACCGAAGGTGAACAGGCGACGCTGTTCGACGAGTAGGAGCGGGTTCACGGCTCTACAGGGCTACGGGACCACAAGTCCGCAGGACCATAAGTCCGCGGGACCACGGGACCACGAGTCCACGAGTCCACGAACAGGCGTCGGGCGCGCTGCCCCTGGGGAGGCTGGTCCCATGGCTGATGAAGACGTCTGGGACTCGATCGACCGCCTGCACGACTGGCTCGACGCCGGCCGGACGCGAGAGGGCCGGACACACGACGACCGGGCGAACGACGACCGGGCGAACGACAGCCGTGAGGAGCTGCTCCTGCGCATCCTGAAGCTGTCGGAGGAGGTCGGCGAGGTCGCCCAGGCGGTGATCGGAGCGACCGGTCAGAATCCCCGCAAGGGCACCACCCACACCTGGGACGACGTACGGTCCGAGCTCTGCGACGTCGTGATCACGGGCCTGGTCGCTCTGCGCACCCTGGCGCCGGACGCGCGGGAGGTGTTCACGGCCCACCTGGCGGGCGTCACGGACCGGTCCCTCGGGACGGGCCGGAGCTGAGCCGTACCGCGGGGTGGGCGCCGAACCGTCGTACCGCCGTCTGAGAGGGTGACCGTATGCGCCTGATACTCGTCCGCCACGGACAGACACCGTCCAATGTGGAGTTCCTGCTGGACACCGCCGCGCCGGGACCGGGGCTCACGGCCCTCGGGGAGAAACAGGCCGCCGCGCTGCCCCAGGCGCTGGCGGACGAGAAGATCGACGCGCTGTACGCCTCCACGCTGACCCGCGCCCGGCTGACCGCCGCCCCGCTGGCGGCCGCGCGCGGGCTGGAGGTACGCGTCCGGGAGGGCATCCGCGAACTGTCCGCCGGGGACCTGGAGATGCTGCGCGGGGACACCGCGGAGGCGCGGGCGTACCTCACGACGGCGTTCGCCTGGGCATCCGGGGACACCGCGCTGCGGATGCCGGGCGGGGAGAGCGGCGCGGAGGCGCTGGACCGGTTCGACACGGTGGTCGCGGAGGCCGCGGCGAGCGGGGCCGGCGCCGTCGCGATGGTCAGTCACGGCGCCGCGATCCGGGTGTGGACGGCGGCGCGCGCACACAACGTCGAGGTGTCCTTCGCCACCGGCCACCGGCTGGACAACACCGACGTGGTGATCCTGGAGGGTTCCCCGGAGGGCGGCTGGACGGCCGTGTCCTGGGCGGGCACGCCACTGGACGGAGCGGCTTCCGGCCGGGAGAGCGGGCCGACGGGACAGCCGCTGGGTCCCGCCGGGGAGACGCCGGTACCGAACGAGTAGCCACCGGCGCCCACCGGCCGCCCCGGCCCCTCGGGTCCCCGCCCCGAGCCCGTCCGCTCCCGCTCGAGCCCCTCGGGTCCCCGCGGACACCTCACGTCGGCGGCATGTTGTACGGCGTGACCACCTGGATCGCCGACGGGAGCGACGGGCCCTCGTCCGGGAGGGCCTGGTGGGCCCGCATGATGGTCTGGCAGGCGCGGCGCATGTCCTGGCGCAGGTCGTGGTGGAGCACCGCGGACAGCCGCCGCTCCCCCAGCAGCCGGGTGTTGTCGTGGTCCAGGTCGTGGGCGACGAAGGCCAGCAGGTCCCGGCCGAGCGCGTCGAAGGCCTCGATGGTCGCGGTGTTCCCGCCGCCGATGGAGTAGACGGCGTTGATCTCCGGGTCCCGCTCCAGCGCCTCGCGGACGAGCTCCCGCTGGGTGGAGTCGAGCCCGTCGCTGTCGGTGACCTCGACCAGCCGGCGTTCCGGCCGCGCGGCGCGCATCTCGCTGCGGAAGCCCATCTCGCGCTCCTCCTCGTTGCGGAAGGAGCCCCGGCTGATGGTGACGAGCACATGGCCGGGACCGTCGCCGAGCCACTGTCGGATCAGGTACGCGGCGGTCGCTCCGGCGGCCCGGTTGTCGATGCCGACATACGCCCTGCGCGGGCTGCTGGGCAGGTCCGTCACGAGCGTGACCACGGGGATGCCGGCCGCCACCAGCCGTCCGACCGCGGTGGTGACCTCGGGCACGTCGGGCGCCTTGAGGATCACCCCCTGCGAGCCGCGCGCGGCGATCCTGTCCAGGTCCTTCACCAGCTCCGCCGCGGGGTCCGTCTCCCGGAAGTGGAAGCGTGAGCGCACGATCGCCGGGTGCAGGGACGGCAGTTCGGCCTCCAGGGCGTCGCGCACCGCGGAGGAGAACCGCTCCGGGGTCTGCATCACGATGTCGATCATGAAGGTGCGCCCGCCGATACGGACCTGGGTGCGCTGGCGGTCCAGGTCCTCGATGGCCTGCCGCACCTCCCGGGCCGTGCTGTCGCGGACGCCGCCCCGGCGGTTGAGGACCCGGTCGACCGTCGCCTCGCTCAGACCGGCCTGGCGGGCGATCTCACGGATCGTATAGGGGTGTCCCATGGTTGTTCCCGGAAGTCGTTGATGGGTTTTTGATGGGTTTCTGCTCATTGAATGATGGGCTCGGGTTCATAAGACTGACGGAAACGGCCGCGCGGCGAAAGGACCCTGCATGGCTTCCCAGGATGCGGGACCACGGGTGTGGCTGAGCGGTGACACGGACTGCGACCTCGACGCCTTCCGCGCACTGGTCGCCGAGCGCACCGATCCGCGCGACTACCCGTACGCCGCCGAGATCGCGCGGAACGTTCCGCTCTACGACAGCGACCGTGTCCGGGCGGCCGACCCGACGGCGGTGCGGACCGAGTGGGTGCGCGCGCTGCTGGACGGGCCCGGCGTCGTGGTGCTGCGGGGCGCGTTCGCGGACCTCGATCTGGTGGACCGGGCCTCGGACGTCTTCCGCGCGCTGATCGAGCGGGAGCGGGCAAGCGGCACGGCCCGCGGTGACCACTTCGCGAAGCCGGGCGCCAACGACCGGGTGTGGAGCGCCCTGGACAAGACGGCCCTGCACGCTCCCGACGTCTTCGCCGACTACTACGCCAACGACATGCTGGCCCTGGTCTGCGAGGCCTGGCTCGGCCCCGGCTACCAGGTGACCTCCCAGATCAACGTGGTCAACCCGGGCGGCGCGGCGCAGAGCGTGCACCGCGACTACCACCTCGGTTTCCTCTCCGACGAGCGCGCGGCCCGCTATCCGGCGCACGTCCACCGGCTCTCCCCCGTGCTCACCCTGCAGGGCGCGGTGGCGCACTGCGACATGCCCGTGGAGTCCGGCCCGACGCTGTACCTGCCGCACTCCCAGAAGTACGAGCCCGGCTACCTGGCCTGGCGGCGCCCGGAGTTCACCGCGTACTTCGAGGAGCACCACGTGCAGCTCCCGCTGGCCAAGGGGGACGCGGTCTTCTTCAACCCCGCGCTCTTCCACGCGGCGGGCCACAACCGCACGACGGACGTCAGGCGGATGGCGAACCTGCTGCAGATCTCCTCGGCCTTCGGCCGCGCGATGGAGACGGTGGACCGGGAGTCGATGGTGAACGCGCTGTTCCCGGTGCTGTTGCGGCGCCGGGGCGCGGGCGTCGGCGAGGCGTGGCTGCGCCGGGTGGTGGCGGCCTGCGCGGAGGGTTACCCGTTCCCCACGGACCTCGATCTGGACCCGCCCCTGGAGGGGCTCGCCCCGCCGTCCCAGGCCGACACGGTGTGGCGGGCCCTGACGGAGGAGTGGAGCCCCGGGCGGCTGCGCCACGAACTGCGGGACGGCGCCGAGCGCCGCCGCACTTGAGCACCCACGTCAGGGGAGAACCGATGGGACCACTTCTCGAGGACAGGGTCGTCCTCGTCAACGGCGGCAGTCAGGGCGTCGGCGCGGGCGTCGTGCGGGCGGCCGTCCGCGAGGGCGCGAGGGTCGCGTTCACCGGGCGCCGCGCCGAACTCGGTGAGCGGTTCGCCGCGGAGACCGGAGCCACCTTCGTACCGGCCGATCTCGCCGATCCCGCGCAGGCACGCGCCGGCGTCGAGCGGGTCGTGGCCGCGCACGGACGGCTCGACTGTCTCGTCAACGCGGCGGGACTGACCTCGCGCGGCACCCTCCTGGACACCACGCCCGAACTCTTCGACGCGCACATCGCGGTCAACCTGCGGGCGCCGTTCTTCGCGATGCAGGCGGCGGTCCGGCACCTGGTGGACCGCGGGGCGCCGGGCACCGTCGTCAACATCATCACCTCCTCCGCGCACGGCGGACAGCCGTTCCTCGCCCCGTACGTGGCCGCCAAGTCCGGGCTCATGGGCCTCACCCGCAACGCCGCGCACGCCCACCGCTGGGACCGGATCCGGATCAACGGCCTGAACATCGGCTGGACCGACACCGAGGGCGAGGACGAGATCCAGCGCACCTTCCACGGCGCGGGCGACGACTGGCGGGAGGAGGCGGCGAGGAGCCGCCCGATGGGCAGGCTCGGCCAGGTCGACGAGATCGCCGACTTCGTCGTCTTCCTGCTCTCCGACCGCAGCGGTGTGGTCACCGGTTCGGTCGTCGACTGGGACCAGACCGTCTTCGGCGGACTCGACTGACATGCGGCCCCGCACCGCCCCGCGGGGCGGTGCGCAGGACTGACGGACACGGCTTTCGGCCCTTCAGGCTTTAGGAGCAATTCTCATGCGTATAGGCATCTTGGGACTGGGCCGGATCGGCGCCTTCCACACCGCGACGCTCGCGGGGCTCGACGCGGTGGACTCGCTGGTGGTCACCGACCCGGTGGCCGGGGCGGCCGCGGCGGCGGTCGAGCGCTTCGGGGCGACGGCGGTGGACTCTCCCGAGGCGGTGCTCGCCGCCGGGGTCGACGGCATCGTGGTGGCGGCCGCCACCGAC
The DNA here is from genome assembly GCF_042887295.1 of Streptomyces sp. NPDC057950. Taxonomy (NCBI): domain Bacteria; kingdom Bacillati; phylum Actinomycetota; class Actinomycetes; order Kitasatosporales; family Streptomycetaceae; genus Streptomyces; species Streptomyces sp. NPDC057950. The sequence continues at coordinate 436,194 of NZ_JBHVPP010000003.1, read as the reverse complement.
GCGCACCCCGCGCTCATCCTGGCCGCGGTCGAGGCGGGCATCCCCGTCTTCTGCGAGAAGCCGGTGGCACGGACGGTCGAGGAGAGCGTCGCCGTCCTGCGCGCGGTCCAGGACAGCGGCGTCGAGGTCCACATCGGCTACAACCGGCGCTTCGACGCGGGCTGCGTGGCCGCGCGCAAGGCCGTGGTGAGCGGCGAACTCGGCAAGCTGCACACCGTACGCTCCACGACCCTGGACCCGGCGCCGCCGCCGGCCGCGTACGTGGCGGTCTCCGGCGGCATCTTCCGCGACTGCGCCGTGCACGACTTCGACATCGTGCGCTGGGTCACCGGCCGCGAGGTGGTCGAGGTGTACGCGGCCGGGGGCAACCGGGGGGCCGAGTACATCGCCGAGGCGGGCGACGTCGACACCGCGTCGGCGATCCTCACCCTCGACGACGGCACCCTCGCGCTGGTGTCCAACTCGCGCCACAACGCGCGCGGTTACGACGTCCGCCTGGAGCTGCACGGCATGCGCGACAGCATCGCCGTGGGCCTGGAGGACAAACTCCCCCTGCGCTCGGTGGAACCCGGTGCCACCTTCCCCGCCGGCACCCCGCACGACTTCTTCATGGACCGTTTCGCCCCCGCCTACCGCGCCGAACTGACCGCCTTCACCGAGGTCGTCGCGGGCCGCGCCACCTCCCCGTGCACGGTCGCCGACGCGATCGAGGCGAGCTGGATCGCGGAGGCGTGCGCGCTGTCCCTGGCGGAGCACCGGGCCGTGCGGGTGGAAGAGGTGCGACGGGGCTGAACCGGTCCGCCGGGTGCGGCAGGCCCGCCGGGTCAGCGGGGCAGGCGGCCGCCCTTGACCGCGGCGACGAACGAGGCCCAGCCGCCGGCCGGGAACACGAGCACCGGCCCGTGCGGGACCTTGCTGTCCCGCACGGGGATGCCTGCGGGGAGGTCGTCGGAGACCTCGAGGCAGGCGCCGCCGTCCTGGTTGCTGTAGCTGCTCCTACGCCAGGACGCGGCGGTCAGGTCGATGGATCGCACGTCGCTTCCTCCCACATCCGCCGGATGAACTCGCGCGACTCCACCGGCGTGAGCGCCAGGTCGCGCACCGCATCGTACGTCTTCTGCAAACGCACGACAGGCCCCGCTTCCTCGATGAGTTCGCCTCGGTATCCGTTCTCGGTATACGCGACGGTCCTGCCCTCCGGAAGGAGCAGGTACCACATGTCGGCACTCATGAGACCGTGCAATCCCGCGCTCTGCAGAAGCACATGGACCGTCACGCTGGGACGTTCCGCGGCTTCTGCCAAGTACTCGAGCTGCGTACACCAGTCCCCCGTGTCCCGCATCGGCGTCCGCAGCACCGCCTCCGACAGGATCGTGCGGAACGACGGCGCATCCTCCCCCTCCAACAACTCCCGCCGCCCCATCCGAGCCTCGACCTGCTGCTCGAGTTCCTTTCCCTTGAGGCCGCCCGCCGCCAGCACCTCCCGCGCGTACCCCGGTGTCTGCAACAACCCCGGCAGGACGCTCACCGCGAAGTGCCACAGGCTCACCGCCTCGGCCTCCAGCGCCATGTACCGCCGGTACCGCTCGCGGAACTGCGAAGGGTCCCCGGCGGCCAGCTCCCACAGCGCGAGCAACAGCCCGGGGGTCCCGTAGTGCTGGTCGAGGGCCTGGACCACCTCCGGGCTGCCGAGCGTCTCGCCCTTCTCCATCTTCCCGAACAACGACCAGTCCCAGCCGAGCCGTTCGCCGAGCGCCCGCAGGCTCGTCCCACTCCCGGCCCGCAACGTCCGCAGTTCCTCCGCGAACCGCTGACGTGGTTCCTGGCTGCGGCCGGTGATGACGCGGCGCTGCGGCATACCGCTCCCTTCGGGACGTTCGCGCGAGCGATGTGGAAGGTGTGGAACCACCTTCGTACGACGGGGAAGCACGGCCCCGTCCACAGCGTGGTCGGCCACGACCGGGGGCATTCTCGTAACTCCCGGACTACGCAGCGTAATACGCCCAGCGCAGCCGGGTCATGGAATTGGTCATGGAACCCGCAGCACCGGACCGACAAGGACGCTGATGCCCCGCACGCCCAAGACCCAAGAAGCCCTGGACGCCCGTGACGCCCTCGCCTCCGCCCTCAGCCGGGCCGGCATCCAGCTCCCCGCGATGGACGTCCGCACCCCCTGGGCGGACGACGGCGAAGTCCGCTACGCGCTCGTGCACCTCGGCGTGTGCTCCGCGCCCGTGGCCCTGCTGCTCGCGGACGTGATCCTCCGGGGGATCGCCGCGTGACGGAGAGCGCGGCACCCGGCGTCGGAGCGGCCGTCCACGACACCGTCCGCGACCGCGTGGGACGCGTCATGGGCCACGAGGGCCCGTATCTCCAGGTCCGCCCGCTCGGCGGCGGCGTCGAGTGGGACGCGGACCCGGGCGACCTCAGGACCCTGAGCCAGGACGAACTGCTGAGCGCCCTGGTCTCCGAGGCGAACGCCCGCAGCAGAAAGGCCGGGTCCGCCGGACTCCCCCTCGGTCACCCCGACCCGATGGCGTGACGGAGGAAGGAAACACCCGCGCCGAAGATCCGGTCGCATCCACTCGGCCCCCTCTCCGCGACCGACGACTCGACCTGACGCAACGGGACTCGGCGGAGGGCCGGACAAGGTCGATCGGTGCTTCGCTCCGGCCTGTCTCCGCACGCCCACGGAGTGGCTCACTGCCCGCGAGCGAGGCGTACAAGGGAGACAACAGCTACAAGATCAAGAGCGATGTCGTCGTCACGTTCCTCACCGACGGCAACGGAAAGATCATCCCGGGCAGTGAAGGCGCGAACTGCAAGGTCCGTGTCGGCAACGCCCATCTCCCCTACTTCGTGACCAGCATCATGAAGGGCATCGAAGCCGACTACGGCATCCCGAAGCCGGACATCGACTACACCACTCAAGACGCCCTCGAATACGGCAACTTCATCACCTCCCATCCGTACACGGACGGGGACACGCCAGGGCAGGCCTACCTCCCGCACTTCCGCGGCGCACGCCTCGACGCGGACCACAGGCGCGTGGACTTCCGGGCCGTCGGCGGCGGCGTGCACGGCTACAGGGCCATGATCGGCAACAAGTACATCAACGACAACGTCAAAGCGTGGGTCGACAAGATCAATGCCAGCCCCGACACCAACTACTCCGTGCGCAACTTCGCCGGAGACGTCTACTCGATGTTCTTCAAGAACTCCGGCGACTGGAACAACAACATGTGGGGCACTTTGATCGGTAACGCCCCGCCGATCTGGCAGGACATCGCGGCGGCATTCTGCGCGGACGGCACAGTCAAGCCGACACACCTGCAGGACGTGACGCCACACCCTCCAACGGCATCGTCTTCCAGAGCTACATGCCCGATCTGTACCTCTACATCGACGACAGAGCGACCGATAATCTGGGTCGTCCCTCGAGCACGAAAATCAGGGGAGGGGACTGGAGAAACTTCTCGAACATTCCCCTCCCGCTCATGAAGGGCCACGCCTACGGTTTGTGCGACGCCGGCGACCGGGGAAGCGGTGGTAATCCCTGGAACGTCGCGCCGCCGGTTCCCTTCATCGGGGACAGCCCCGGCAACCGCCCCACGAGCGTCGCTCACTGCGACGACTCGGGCACGAAGTTCACTGACGCCCTGACGCCCTGACGACGGGTCATCAAATGCCCAGGGGCCGTTCCTGTAAGGGATCGACCCCTGGGTCACAACCAGGGAGAAACCGCACGGGGTCAGGTCTCGGATTAATATTCATCCCGCTGTTCTTCTATGTGACACTGACCGCGCTGCTGTGCGTGAAAATCGCGGAGAAGAACTCCTGGAAAATGGGGTTACTGTTCGCGACAGTTCTCATCTTCCTGCCCGCCGGTTCCCTCACTCTCGTCGGCATGCACGAAGCCGGCGCATGGTAGAGGACGGGGCGTAAATGAAGATCCTCATCGTCGCACTGACCGTCACATTCCTGTGCACAGCGTACGCATGGCCGGTGATTGCGCTGCTCATCTACCCGATGAACCGGCGGCGTGGCTTTTGGGCAGCCCTCTACTGTTGCGTCGTCGGAGTGTTCTTCGGAACCGGGCCGCAGTACTCGCATTTCAATACAGGAGAATTCTTCGGAGCGGCCATATTCACCTCCGCCGCTCGAGCGGCCGCCGAAGCCGCGGGCATACTGGAAAGACCTCGCAGCGCGTGGCGCAGGCGGCACACGGCACCAGTGGAGTGAACGCGGACCAGAGGCCCTCGCCGAGGCAAAGCCGCAGGTGGCGGCAGACGAGTCGGGCTGTACGCCGGGTTCTGTCGCCCGGTCGCCTCGCGGCGGCCGGGGAGGCGGCCATCCATCTAGGGCCGGTGTTGCCACCGGCCTCGTGCGGTCTACCCGCGGACTCGGGCGAGCAGCCCTCGAACGTCCGCGCAGAGCACGTTTTACGGCGCTCCTTTTGACCTTGCTCCGGGTGGGGTTTACCTAGCCGCCTGAGTCACCTCAGGCGCTGGTGGTCTCTTACACCACCGTTTCACCCTTACCCGGCGCCGAAGCGCCGGGCGGTCTGTTTTCTGTGGCACTGTCCCGCGGGTCACCCCGGGTGGCCGTTAGCCACCACCCTGCCCTGTGGAGCCCGGACGTTCCTCGGGAAGGTCCGCAAGGACCTCCACGCGGCCGTCCGCCCGGCTCGTCTGCCGTGTGGACCATGATACCGGGCGCGCGGCCCGCTTCGGTCCGGCCGTGGCCGTCGCCAGGACCGAGCCGGCCAGGATGAGGGCGAAGGCCGCGAGGGTGCCGGGGGTCAGGCGTTCGTCCAGGAAGAGGGCTCCGGCGGCGACGGCGATCGCCGGGTTGACGTACGTGATCACCGTCGCCCGCGTCGGGCCCGCCTCCTTGATGAGTTCGAGGAAGGCCACGAAGGCGACCGCGGTGCAGATGACGCCGAGGCCCGCGAGAGCGGTCAGGACCTGGGCCGAGGGGGGTGACGAGGGCCAGGTGGCCGCCGCGGGGGCGTAGACCAGCGCCGCGAGGGCGAGGCAGGGGGCGGTGAGGTGGAGTGAGGGGACGTCCTTGAGGTGGCGGGCGGCTATGACCGGGGCCGTCGCGTAGCCGACCACCGTCAGCAGCACCTCGGCGAGCGAGCGGGCGTCGCCGCCGGTCAGATGCGGGACGGTCAGGACCGCGACGCCGGACAGTCCGAGGGTCAGGCCCGACATGCGGCGGGCGCCCAGGCGTTCGGTGTCGCCGAAGAGGCGGGCGGCGGCCACACCCACGATCGGTACGCCCGCGATCAGCAGGCCCGCCGTGGAACTGGAGAGATGGCGCTCGGCGTCCGTCAGGGTCCACCAAGGGATCATGATCTCGATGCACGCGAAGGCCAGCATGGGGCGCCAGTGGCTCCGTACGCTCCGGGTCAGGCTGGTGAAACCTCCTTGGCGGAGGGCGAAGGGCAGCAGCAGCGCGGCGCCCACCGCACAGCGCGTGAACACCACCACGGACGGCGACACCCCGTCCACCGCCACTTTGATCATCAGGTAGGGGATGCCCCAGACCACTCCCATCAGGGAGAACAGGAACCAGCCGCGTGCAGTCATGCGGGCAGTGTGGGCCCGGTGAGGGGCCCTCGTCTTGAACGTTGTTGCGCTACGTCGGGCGCGAGCAGCCCCGCACTACGACGACACACTCGCGCGGTACGCCGCCGGGGTCACCCCCAGCACCCTGCGGAACCAGCGCGTCAGATGCGCCTGGTCCGCGAAACCCACGAGGGAGGCGACCTCGGCCGGGCGCAGACCGCGCTCCAGCAGGCCGCGGGCCCGGTTCACCCGGTGCTGCGCCAGCCAGGCGTACGGGGGCATGCCCATCGTCGTACGGAAGGCGCGCAGCAGTTGGTAGCGGGACAGGCCCAGGTCGGCCGCGAGGTCCGCGAGGGAGGGCGGGGCGAGGAGTTCGTCGGCGAGGCGGTCGCGGACCGTGCGGGCGACGGTGCCCGCGCCGGGGATCGTGTCACGGGCGGGGCGGGCCGTGGAGTGGCGGCAGGCCAGGGCCGTGAGCAGCCAGAGGACGCGGGACTCGGCCTCCAGCGGATCGGGGCAGGCGCTCAGGTCGGTGTGGGCGGCGCGCAGGGCGGTGGCCAGTTCGGGGTCGTCGATGAGGGGGTCGCGGAAGTGCGGGGCGGTGCGGGTGCCTTCGGCGAGGAGGGCGGACTGCGGGTACAGGGCGCGGTAGGCGTAGCCGTCGGGGACCGCGGGGCCGCCGGTGTGGGCCTCGCCGGGGGCGAGGACGACGATCGAGCCCGGACCGGTGTGGATACGGGTGCCCCGGTAGTCGATGAACTCGGCGCCGCCCACGCAGACGCCGACCGTGTACTCCTCGTGGGCGTGCGGGGCGTAGCGGTGGTTCTCGAAGCGGGCGGTGAGGAGGTCGAGGGGATGGCCATCCCGGCCGAGGGTGGCTCGGGTCCAGCGGGTCTCTTCACGTCCTGCGCGCATGTTTCTTTCCCCCGGTCTCGTCAGGGCATGGAACACCCGTGGGGGCTGTTCCATGCCCTGGCCTTCGGCTCGGACCCGACCTTCGGCTCGGGACCCGACCTTCCTCGCCCCCGCCGCCCCTACCCGTCCCATCCCGGAGGCTGCGCCCCGGACCCCGCCAGGGGGCTTCGCCCCCGAACCTCCGCAGGGCTCCGCCCCTGCATCCCGGCCAGGGGGCTCCGCCCCCAACTCGCCGCGGGGCTCCGCCCCCGGACCCCGCCAGGGGCTGCCGCCCGCTGGACCCCACCCGGGCGGGTTTCGCCCCCGAACCCCCCGCGGGGCTCCGCCCCTGCTCTGCACCCCGGCAGGGGGCCGGCAGCCCGCTGCACCCCGTCCGGGTGTTCCGCCCCCTGCACCCCCGCCCGCCCGAAGGGCTCGTCCTCAAGCGCCGGACGGGTTGGATGTGCGGGCCCGGCCCAATTCGCTGATGCCCGGACGCACCGAGAGGGCGACGTCCGGAGCAGGCGTAGCGCGGCTCGCGTCGGCGTGGACCGAACCGCGGCTCGGGCTCCCGCGAACCGGACCGTCGGTCACGCCGGCGTGAACCGTACCTTCGTCGTGCCCGGGTCCGCCTCCGTGAGGCGTACGCGCAGGTGTTCGCCGAGGGGGAGTCTCGACCGGCCGCCCGTGATGCGGGCGAGGACGGCCGGGGACTCCAACTGCACCGTTCCGACGGTGGGGTCATGGTCCTGTACGTCGACCACGGATGCCTCGAAGAGGTCGCCGACCCGGTCCTTGAGCAGTGCGGCCTCGACGATGTCGACGCACTCGCGCTCGACGGTGCCCGCGCGCCGGCTGCCCCAGGCCATCTCCTCGGGAAGGGCGTCGAGGGCGGCGAGGACCCACTCGGGAGGCTCGCGGTCCTCGGCGGCGGCGAGGCAGATCTCCGCGGCGTAGCGGTCGCCCAGGCGGCGCAGGGGGGCCGTGCAGTGGGCGTAGGGCGCGGCGACGGCCGCGTGGGAGGTGACCTCGGGGAGCAGGCCGTCGCGGAAGACCGTGTAGCCCGCGCCGCGCAGCAGTGTCGTGCACTCCTGGAGGAACGCCGCGTGGTGCGGCAGGTGCGGGTCGAGGGAGCGGATGAGCTGGGCGTACGAGACGTGGTGCGGCCAGTCGATGCGCAGGGCCTTGGCGGTACGGCGCAGCCGTCCGACCGCGCCGTCGGGGGCGGCCGGGAGGGTGCGCAGGACGCCTGTGCCGTGGGCGAGCATCAGGTCGGCCGCGGACATCCCGGTGAGCAGGGAGATCTGGGCGTTCCAGCCCTCGGTGGGGAGGGGGGCGCGGTAGACGAGCGCGTAGGTTCCGTCCCGCTCGACGATTTCCTGTTCGGGGACGTTGAGCGAGATGCCGCCGCGTTCCACTTCCAGGCGCTCGCGCAGCGCGCCGATGTCCTTGAGCAGGGCGAGGGGTTCCTCGGCCGTCCCCGCGTCGATCCGTCGCTGGACGTGCGCGTAGTCGAGCTTGGCGCGGCTGCGCACGAGGGCGCGGCGTACGTCGGTCGACTCGGTGCGGCCCTCCGCGTCCAGGTCCAGCGTCCACAGCACGGCCGGGCAGGTCTGGTCGGGGAGGAGGCTGGCGGCGCCCTCGGAGAGCCGGGGCGGGTGGAGGGGGACGTTCTCGTCGGGGAAGTAGAGCGTGTTCACGCGGCGGTGTGCCTCGGCGTCCAGCGGGCCGCCGGGTGTCACGAAGGCGGCGACGTCGGCGATCGCGTACCGCACGCGGTAGCCGCCCCTCTCACGCCGCGCGAGGTGCATCGCCTGGTCGAGGTCGGTGGACTCCGGCGGGTCGATGGTGAAGAAGGGGATGTCCGTCGCGTCGTGGGAGGGCAGCCGGGGTGGCCGGGCCGCCTCCTCCAGGGCGTCGGGCGGGAAGCTCCCGGGTACGCCGAGCTCGGTGCGCAGGGCGCGCAGGGCGGCACCCAGAGGAGCCTCCGGTGCGCAGACGGCGCGCATGTGGCGGCAGGGCATGGGTCGAGCGTAGGTCGCCCTCGCGCGTCGGGCACCCCGGGCCGTACCCCTTAGGCTGGCGCGCGGGCCACACCCGCTGTGAGGAGAACACCACCGTGCTCGTGCTGCTGCCGCCCTCCGAGGGGAAGGCCCCCTCGGGCCGTGGAACCGCTCTGAAGCTGGAGTCGCTGTCCCTGCCCGGCCTCACCGAGGCGCGTCGGGCGGTCCTCGACGAGCTGGCCGAGCTGTGCGCCGGTGACGAGGACAAGGCCCGCGAGGTGCTCAGGCTGAGCGAGGGGCTGCGCGGGGAGATCGCCAAGAACACGGAGCTGCGCACCACCGGCGCGCGGCCCGCCGGGGAGATCTATACGGGGGTCCTGTACGACTCGCTGGACCTCGCCTCGCTGGACACGGCCGCCAAACGGCGCGCGAGCCGGTCGCTGCTGGTGTTCTCGGGGCTGTGGGGCGCGGTCCGGGTGACGGACCGGATCCCGTCGTACCGCTGCTCGATGGGCGTGAGGCTGCCCGGTCTCGGGGCGCTGGGCGCGCACTGGCGGGCTCCGATGGCCACCGCGCTGCCGGAGGCCGCCGGGGACGGACTGGTGCTCGATCTGCGGTCCTCGGCGTACACGGCCGCGTGGAAGCCGAAGGGCGAGGTCGCCGGGCGGACGGCGACGGTGCGGGTGCTGCACTCGCAGTGGGTGGACGGTGTGGAGAAGCGGTCGGTGGTGAGCCACTTCAACAAGGCGACGAAGGGCCGGATCGTACGGAGTCTGCTGAGCGCGGGTGCGGCGCCCAAGGACCCGGCCCAGCTGCTGGAGGCGCTGCGGGACCTCGGGTACGTGGTGGAGGCGAAGGCGCCGGCCGGCGCGGGCCGGCCGTGGGCGCTCGACGTGGTGGTGACCGAGATCCACTAGCGGCCGTCCGGGGCGTCGCACGGGACGGCTCCTCCATGCGTTGCAGCATACGCAACGACCTTTGCGCATGCTGCATACCCCGGGCAGGATGACGGGCATGACCTCGTCGCTGCCCTCGCCTACGCCTGCCCCCGCACCCGGTCCCGTGTCCGGCTCCGTGCTGGACCTCGCGCCCGTCATGCCCGTCGTCGTGGTCACGGACGCCGCCGACGCGGTGCCGCTGGCGCGGGCGCTGGTCGCGGGCGGACTGCCCGCCATCGAGGTGACGCTGCGGACCCCGGCGGCGCTCGACGCCATCCGGGCGATCACCGCGGAGGTGCCGGACGCGGTGGTCGGCGCCGGCACCGTCATCAAGCCCGCCCAGGTGACGGACACGGTGGCCGCCGGAGCGCGCTTCCTGGTCAGTCCGGGCTGGACGGACGGGCTGCTCGACGCCATGAAGGCGTCCGGGGTGCCGTTCCTGCCGGGGGTGTCCACGGCCTCGGAGGTCGTGGCGCTGCTGGAGAGGGGGGTGCGGGAGATGAAGTTCTTCCCCGCGCAGGCGGCGGGCGGGACGGCGTATCTCAGGTCACTGGCCGGACCGCTGCCGCAGGCGCGGTTCTGCCCGACCGGCGGCATCACGCCGGACTGCGCCGCGGAGTACCTCGCGCTGCCCAACGTCGGGTGCGTGGGCGGCACCTGGATGCTTCCCGGTGACGCGATCGCGGCGAAGGACTGGGTCCGGATCGAGTCGCTGGCCAGGGACGCGGCGACGCAGTACGCCCGTTGAGGCCCGGCACGGGGATCAGCTCACCCGGATGACGACCTTGCCGAAGGCCGCGCCGCTCCCGTAGTACGAGAACGCCTCCCGCACCTCGGCGCCGGCGCCGAGGGTGAGCACGGTCTGTCCCGGGGCGAGCGGCCCGCCGCCGGTCGGGGAGTACCACGCGGTGACGCCGGCGCAGGGCAGACAGGCGGCCTCCTCCCAGGTCAGACGGTCCGGGACGCGTACCGCCGCCGCCTGGCCCAGTCGGGCGCACTCGGTGAGCACGCCGTCGAGGGTGGCACCCGGCTGGTCGAGGAGGTCCGGGGTGATCCGTCCGTCGAGCCGGTTCGGGAAGTACGTCCCCGCCACCCGGTCGCCGAGCACGAACCGGGTCACCTCCCCGCCCACCGCGACGACCTCTCCGGCGCCGTCGCTCGCCGGGATCACGCCCGGTACGGCTTGCGGCGGACAGGTCCCCTTCACGATCAGCAGATCGCGCTTGCGAACCCCCTCCCCTCACAAGGGAGTTGCTGCGCCGGCGCACCGCCCGCCGGGTCAGTCAGCCGGAGCTCGCCTCGCGGGCGGGGACGACACAGCGGTACGTCAGCTTCATCGAGCGCGGACGTTCGATGCCCGGCAGGGCGATCGCGATCAGGCTCGCCGAGTCACCGGGCCTGACCCTGCGGGAGCGCAACTCGCTGCTGTCGGAGGCCGGTTACGCGCCGGCGTTCGCGGAGTCCCCGCTCGACGCGGTCGCGCTGCGGCCCGTACGGGAGGCGTTGCACACCATCCTGGCGGGACACCTGCCGTATCCGGCGGTGGTGGCGGGACCGCGGGGTGAACTCGTCGCGGCGAACGCGGCGTTCGAGGTGCACACGGAGGGAGCGGCCGCCGAGCTGCCCGTCCCCCCGGTGAACGTGCTGCGGCTCGCGCCGCATCCGCGGGGCATGGGGTCGCGGGTGGTGAACCTGGACACGTGGGGACAGCACATCGTGGAGAGCCTCCGGGCCCGAGCCGTGCGCAGCCCAGACCCACTGCTCGACGCGCTGGTCGGGGAGCCGGCGCGTACGGGCCGGTGGGCGGGCCCGGCGGGGACTGTCTCGGCTTCGCCGTACCGCCGCGACTGCGCTGTGCCGAGGGCGGGTTGAGGCCGCTCACCACACTGACGTCGTTCGCGACCGCCGTCGACGTGACGCTCGCCGAGCGCCGCCTGGAGGCGTTCCTGCCGGCGGACCCCGAGACCGCGGAGATCCTCCGGAAGCGGGACGCCGGGCGAGCCGGGACCGGCGGCCCGCTCAGCGGAGGTGGGAGGTGTCGTTGAACAGGCGCAGGCTGGCGTTGCCGTCCGCGTAGTACGCCACCGCGGACAGGGAAGCCGCGGACAGCTCCATGCGGAACAGCGACTCCGAAGGGGCGCCGATCGCGAGCCGCACGAACGTCTTGATCGGGGTGACGTGGGTGACGAGCAGGACCGTGCGGCCCGCGTAGGAGGCGACCAGCCTGTCGCGGGTGGCGGCGACGCGGCGGGCGGTCGCCTCGAAGCTCTCGCCGCCGCCGGTGGGTTCGGCCTTCGGCGAGGCGAGCCAGGCGTTCAGATCGTCGGGGTGGCGCTCCCGGACCTCGGCGAAGGTCAGGCCCTCCCAGGCGCCGAAGTCCGTCTCGCGCAGGCCGTCCTCGATGGTCACGTCGAGCCCGAGCCGCGCGGCGACGGCTTCCGCGGTCTGCCGGGTCCGGGTGAGCGGGGAGGCCACGATCGCCTGGATCGTGCCGCGCGCGGCCAGTGCCGCGGCGGCCCGCTCGGCCTGCTCCCGGCCGACGTCCGAGAGCGAGGGGTCGGTGCCACCGCTGCCGGAGAACCGCTTCTGCGGGGTCAGCGGGGTCTCGCCGTGCCGCAGCAGGACGAAGGTGGCGGGCGCGCCCATGTCGGGGGCCGCGCCCCATCCGACGGTCGGAGCGGGGGTGGCCACGTTCCGCGCGGCCCGTTCGTCGTTCTCGGACTTCGCGGCTTCGCCGCCGCCCGGTGACGGGGGTGCGACGGGAGTCGTCGGGACGCCGGACCGTGGGGGCTGGTCGCGCAGTTCCCCGCGCCCCTTGCGGGGCCCGTGCGAGACCGGTGCCACCAAGGCCGCTCGGGCTTTCGCCGCGCCCGCCGCCGCGTCGCCGGGCGGGCCCGACGGCTCGGGCGCCGCGGGCCTCGTCGCCCTCGCGTCCAGCTCCGCCGTCGACCGGGACGGCGACCACTGCTCGCCCCGCTTCCCCGCGTCCATGGCCTCGTTGGCCAGGCGGTCGGCGTGCTTGTTTTGTTCGCGCGGGATCCACTCGTAGCCGACCTGCTCGGGCGGCAGGATCCGGGCCGCCTCGGCGGCCAGCGGCTTCATGTCCGGGTGCTTGATCTTCCAGCGGCCGGACATCTGCTCGACGACGAGTTTGGAGTCCATCCGGACCCGGACCGTGGCGGTCGGGTCCAGCTCGCGGGCCGCCTTCAGCCCGGCCACCAGGCCCCGGTACTCGGCGACGTTGTTGGTGGCGAACCCGATGTACTCGGCGGCCTCCGTCAGCGTCTCCCCCGTGACCGCGTCGATGACCACGGACCCGTACCCCGCGGGGCCCGGGTTGCCCCGGGAACCGCCGTCGGCCTCGACGATGAACTCCCGCGCGCCCATGGCCCCTACAGGCCGGACTCGGACGTGCGCACCAGGATCCGGCGGCAGTTCTCGCAGCGCAGCACGGTGTCCGGGGAGGCCGCCTTGACGTCGTTGACCTCGGTGATGTTGAGCTCCAGGCGGCAGCCCTCGCAGCGGCGCTGGTAGAGCCGGGCCGCACCGACGCCGCCCTGCTGGTCGCGCAGCTTCTCGTAGAGCTTGAGGAGATCGGCCGGGACCGAACCCGCGACGACGCCGCGCTCCTTCGTCACCGTGGCCGTCTCACCGTCGAGGGACTCGAAGGCCGCGTCCCGTCGTCCGGTGGCGTCGTCGATCCTCGACTGGACGGAGGAGACCCGCTCGGTCAGTTCGGCGACCCGCTCCTGCGCGGACTCGCGGCGCTCCATGACCTCGAGGACGACGTCCTCCAGGTCGCCCTGCCGCTTGGCGAGGGAGGTGATCTCGCGCTGCAGGTTCTCCAGGTCCTTGGGGGAGGTCACGGCTCCCGAGTCCAGGCGCTGCTGGTCACGGGTGGCGCGCTGGCGCACCTGGTCGACGTCCTGCTCCGCCTTGGTCTGCTCGCGGGCGCAGTCGCTCTCCTCGGTCTGCGCGGCGACGAGCAGGTCGCGCAGCTGCGTGAGGTCCTTGTTCAGCGACTCGATCTCGGCGTGCTCGGGCAGCGACCTCCGCTTGTGCGCGAGCTGCTGCAGGCGTGCGTCGAGGGTCTGGACGTCGAGGAGTCGGATCTGGTCGGCGGGCGCGGCGTTCAGTTGGGGGCTCCAGATGTGTCGGTGTTCGAGGCCGCGTGGGCGGTCCAGGGGTCGGTGACCGTCTTCGAGACGTGGACCCGCAGGTCCCATCCGTGTCGGTCGGAGATCTCGTCGAGCTGGGTGGCGGCCAGCTCGCACCAGGGCCACTCGGTGGCCCAGTGCGCCGCGTCGAGCAGCGCGAGAGGACTGGGGGCGCGGACCGCCGTGAACTCCGACACCGGGTGGTGGCGGAGGTCCGCGGTGAGGAAGGCGTCGACGCCCGCGGCACGCACGTCGCCGAAGAGGCTGTCGCCGGAGCCGCCGCTGACCGCGACGGTCCGGACGATCGCGTCGGGGTCGCCCGCGACCCGGATGCCCTGCGCGGTGGCCGGCAGCCGCCCGGCGGCCCGCGCGGCGAACTCGCGGACGGTCACCGGGTGGTCCAGTTCACAGACGCGGCCCAGGCCACGGCGCCCTTCGGGGTCGGTCGGGTCCGGCACCAGGGGGCGTACGACACGGAGGTCGAGCGCGCCGGCCAGGGCGTCCGAGACACCGGGGTCGGCCCGGTCGGCGTTGGTGTGCGCGACGTGCAGCGCGATGTCGTTCTTGATGAGGGTGTGCACGACCCGGCCCTTGAAGGTGCCGGCCGCGACCGTCGTCGTCCCGCGCAGATAGAGGGGGTGGTGGGTGACCAGCAGGTCGGCGCCCAGCTTCACCGCCTCGTCGACGACGTCCTGGACCGGGTCGACCGCGAACAGGACCCGCGTGACCTCCTGGTCGGGGTCGCCGCAGACGGTGCCGACCGCGTCCCATCCCTCGGCCCTCTCGGGCGGCCAGAGGGCGTCGAGCGCGGCGATGACTTCAGACAGACGGGGCACGGGGAAAGGCTACCTGCCTCGCGTCCGTGTCCCACCGGTCGCGGGTTCTCCCGACCGGGCGGGCGGGCCGCCTGCGGGCACGCGGGCCGTGGTCACCCGGCCCCACCTCCTCCTCCGCACCCCGCTCAGCACACCCGTCCCCGTTCCCTCAGGCGAATCGAGACATGGCCACCCTTATGTGTGAAGCGGCCGGGCGTCGGTCCCGCGTCTGTGCTTACGAAAACTAGCTTCGTCGCCGGAGGTGACCGAGCGATGACGGCCTGTGCGACCGAGCCCGCGGCAAACCACGAGAACCCGGAGAACCGGGATAACCCGGCGAACCCGGCGAACCCGGCGAACGCAGATCACGGGAACGGGCGGGCCGACCGCCCCGGATGCGTGATCACCGCCGACGGAACCTACGCGGCGCGCCTCGCGCTCGACGGCGAGTGCTGGTTCCCGGAGCGCTGGACGCTGGACGGCCCCGAGCCGTACGCCGTGCCGCTGCCGTCCCACCAACCGGAGGAGCCCGGCACCGAGGTGCTGCCGATGACCGACGGACGGGTGCTGATCCACCGGATGACGGCCGGGCGGCACGCGTTCTCGCTGCTGTACCCGACCGGGCCCGGCACCGGGGAGCTGCCGCTGGGCGCGGTGGAGTGCCCGGAGGAGGGCTCCCGGCTGTGGCTGCTGCCGCCCGCGCCGGACGGGGAGCACGCGTACGCCCTCACCGTGGGACGGGGGTCCACGGCGGTCTGGCTGGTGGCGGGCGGCGCCTTCGGCCCCGAGCACCTCGCCGAGATCCCGGGCCGCTGTTCGGGCGGGGTGTGGCTGGACAGCACGGGACGCATGCTGGCGCTGGACCGTTTCCAGGGCGGCCGGACCAAGACCGTGGTCGTCGATCTGGAGCGCGGCGGCGAGGTGTCCCCGCTGCTGCAGATCGCCGAGGACAGCAACGACCGGCTGCTGCTCGCGGACGCCGACAGCGGGTTGCTGCTCATCCGCTCGGACGCGCCCTCGCCGGGGAACGCCCGGCTGGGCTGGGGGGTGCTGGGGAGCACGCTGCCGGTCCGCTTCCCGGAGTGTCTGCGCGCCTCGGACTGCGCGGTGACGCCGTTCGCGATCCAGCCGGGGCAGGTGCTGACGCCGGAGCGCTGCGCGGTGGCCCTGCGGATCGACGGACCGGCCGGCACCTGGGTGGGGATGTGGCGGCCCGTCGAGCGCCAGGTCCACCATCTCCCGGCGCCGGAGGGGTGGTTGGCTGGGGCAGGACGGTTGACGGAGGACGGCTTGCTCCAACTGCCCTTCGCCACGGGGGCGGTCCCGTGCGGGGTGGAGTGGCTGGAGGCGCCACCCGTTCCGGTGGACGCGGAGTACGCACGTCCACCGGAACGGGTGGCCGCGCGTCCGGTCCCGCTGCAGCAGGCGCCCCTGACCGGCCGGGCCGCTCCGTCCGGCCGTCCGGTGGGACAGGACGGGCCCGTTCCCGCCCTTCCGTTCGTTCCCGCCGTTCCGATCGTTCCGATCGCTCCGGCCTTTCCGGTGGCCCGGGGCGAGCGGGCCGGGGGCAGGACGCCCGGCGGATGGGAACGGGTGGAACCGGCCGGGGCGCGTCCCGGTCACCCGCCGACGAACCGGCCATGACCAACGGTTAGAATCCTCCGGCTGCAAAGAAGGATCTTGTTGACGGGGTGAACACCAGATGAGCGACATCAGCACCATGGAACCGCCGGTCACCGACGCCCAGGACGCCGCGGCGCAGGCCGCGGGCCACGGCAGGCACCGGGGGCCGGTCTCCGGCCAGGACGACGAGGCCATGCCGCACGGCCGGCACCGCAAGCCGGGCGGCCAGCCGGACAGGTCGGCCTGACGGCACGTCGGACCTACGACACGGCCCCGCTCACCCGAGGTGAGCGGGGCCGTGTCGTACCGTCGGCGTCCGCCGCGCGATCTCCCGCACGTCACCGGGGCCCGCACACGCTCCCCGGATCACCCCGGTCACGCCCGGTCGGCCCGGCACGGTCCCACCCGGTCCGGCACGGTCCCGCGTGGTCCCGTCCGGTCGGGCACGGTCCCGCGTGGTCCCGTCCGGTCGGGTGCTACCCGCGCTTCAGTCCGAGCACCTCCGCCGCCGCGAACGTCTCCCCGCGCGGGCGCCCGGCGTAGTGCGGGCTGAGCAGGGCGTCGAGTTCGTCGTAGCTGAAGGCGTCCTGCTTGGTGTCGAACTTGGCGGCCACCCGCGGCCGTTCGACGACCGCCACCATGCCGCCGTGCACGACGAGCAGTTGCCCGTTGACGTGCGCGGCGGCGGGCGAGGCCAAGTAGCCGACGAGCGGGGCCACATGCTCGGGGGCGAGCGGGTCCAGCCCCTCCCCCCCTTCCGCACCGGTCTGCCGGGCCGGGAAGCCCGCGAACACGTCCTCGGTCATACGGGTCCTGGCGCGCGGGCAGATGACGTTCGCCGTCACCCCGTACCTGGCCAGCGCCAGCGCGGTCGACGTGGTCAGCCCGACGATCCCGCCCTTGGCCGCCGCGTAGTTGGGCTGGCCCGCCGAGCCCGCGAGGAACGCCTCCGACGAGGTGTTGACGATCCGCCCGTACACCGGCCCGTCCGCCGCCTTGGACCGTGCCCGCCAGTGCACCGACGCGAAGTGCGTCATGTTGAAGTGGCCCTTGAGATGGACCCGGATCACCGAGTCCCACTCCTCCTCGGACATCGAGAAGACCATCCGGTCGCGCAGGATGCCCGCGTTGTTGACCAGGATGTCCAGTTTCCCGAACTCGGCGACCGCCGACTCGACCAGCCCGCGGGCCTGTTCGTGGTCGGCGACGTCGCCGGTGTGGGCGAGGGCACGGCCGCCCGCGGCGCGGATCTCGGCGGCGACCTCCTCGGCGGGCGCGGCCGAGGCCGCGCCCGAACCGTCCCGCCCGGGACGTCCGTAGTCGTTGACGACGACGGACGCGCCCAGGCCGGCGAGCTCCAGCGCCTCGGCCCGGCCGAGGCCGCGCCCCGCGCCGGTGACGATCGCGGTCAGCCCCTCGAGTGGCAGTGACATCAGGGTCCTCAGCGGTGTTCGGGGCCGGATTCGGCGTCGGATTCGGGGTCAGATCTCGATGCAGGTGCGCAGGGCGGTACCCGTCCGCATCTGGTCCAGTGCCTCGTTGATCCCGGACAGCGGCACCCGGTGGGTGATCAGGCCCTCCAGGTCGATGCGGCCCGCACGCCACAGGGCGATGGTCCGCTCGTAGGAGCGCAGGACGTCACCGCCGCCGTACATGGAGGGCAGGATGCGCTTCTCGTCGAAGAACAGCTCGAACATGTTGAGCTGGAGGAAGTCGTCCATGGCGCCCGCGCCGACGACGACGAGGGTGCCACCGCGCCGGGTGTTCTCGTAGGCGGTGCGGGCGGTGGCCGACCTGCCGACGACCTCGAAAACGTAGTCGAAGCCCTCACCCGCGGTCACCGACTGCTTGGCGTCCGCCAGTCCGTCCGGCGCGACCGCCCTCGTCGCGCCGAACCTCAGCGCGGCCTCGCGACGGGAGGCGACCGGGTCGACGGCGACGATCTCCGCGGCGCCCTTGAGTCGCGCGCCCTGGATGGCGGAGATGCCGACACCGCCGCAGCCGATCACCGCGACCGACGAACCGGCCTCCACGTCGGCGGTGTTGAGGGCGGCGCCGAGTCCGGTCGTGACACCGCAGCCGATGAGGGCCGCGATGTCGAAGGGCACGTCATCGGGGATCGGCACGGCGCAGCCCGCGTCCACCACGACCTCCTCCGCGAAGGTGCCGGTGCCCGCGAAGCCGAAGACGTCCTGGCCCGAGCGCCTGAAGTTGGGGGTGCCCGCGTTCATGAACCCCGCCAGGCACAGTTCGGTCTGGCCGCGCTTGCAGGCGGGACAGCCGCCGCAGGCCGGCAGCCAGCAGACGACGACCCGGTCACCGGGCTTGAGACGGGTGACGCCCTCGCCGACCTCGGTGACCTCCCCGGCGCCCTCGTGACCGGGCACGAACGGCGCGGGCTGCGGCAGTACGCCGCTCATCGCGGACAGGTCCGAGTGGCACAGTCCGGTGGCCCGCACCCGGATCCTGACCCGTCCGGGGCCGAAACCCACCGCCTCGACGTCGTCGAGGACGTCGAGTTTGTCCTGGCCTGTCTCGTGCTGTACGGCTGCGCGCATGGTGCGGCTCCTCTCAACGGTGGGCTGGGCTCACACGTGCTCGACGACGGTGTCGGCCAGCACCGGCGCGTCGTCCCGGTCGGCCACGGTCACCGACACCCGGATCCCGCCGTCCGGGGCCGGTCCGCGCCACATGCGGACGCGCAGGGTCTCGCCGGGGAACACGACACCGGCGAAGCGGGTGGTGTACGAGCGGACGCGGGACACGTCCCCGCCGAGCAACGTGTCGACGACCGCCTTGAGCGTCACGCCGTACGTGCACAGTCCGTGCAGGATCGGCCGGTCGAAGCCGGCCAGCTTGGCGAAGTCCGGGTCCGCGTGCAGTGGGTTCCGGTCGCCGGAGAGCCGGTAGAGCAACGCCTGGTCCTCGCGGACCGGGCGTTCGACGGTCCGGTCCGGCGGCCCGTCCGGTGCGTCGAGGCGGGTGGAGGGGCCACGGTCGCCGCCCCAGCCGCCCTCTCCCCGTACGAAGATCTGGGCGTCGTTCGTCCACAGCGGTCCCCCGGCGTCCGCGACCTCGGTGCGCATGACGAGGATCGCGGCCTTGCCCTTGTCGTACACGGCGGCGATCCGCCCGGTGGCCGTCGCCCTGCCCTCGGCCGGTATCGGGCGGTGCAGTACGACGCGCTGTCCGCCGTGCAGCACGCGGGCGAGGTCGACGTCGACACCGGGCATGGACAGACCGCTGATCACACCGGGTGAGCCGGCCCCCGCGACGGTGGCGAAGCTCGGCAGGACGTGCAGTCTGGACTCGAGGGTGTAACGCAGTTCGTCGGCGTCCGTGGCGGGGCTGCGCTTGTCCGGGTTCGCGCCCGCTCCGAGGCCGAGGTGGTAGAGCTGGACGTCCTTCCGGTCCCAGGTGATCTCACCGATGCGGGGTTCGGCGGCGAGGGCCTTTGCGGCGTCGATGGGCATGGGGCTCCTGATCACTAGCGCGAAAGACCTCGATGCGGCCGTCCGCACCGTCGGCCGCACCGAGGTCGACACAGGGCCTCGGAACCCGCCCGTTCTAGAACGCGTTCCAGTACGGCGACCCCCTGTATAGCCCAGCGCCCCAGAGTTGTGAAGGCTGCTGACGTCATGTCAGATCCGGGCGCACGACCAGGGGCCGTGACATTTGTCCCGGCCGACTGCCCACAAGTGCCTCTGCCGGACCGGGCACCCCGGCTCGTAGCGTCGTCCTCATGACATGGACGACGGGGACGACGGGAACGACGGAGACGGAAGCGGCGGTGTCCTTCACGGGGGCCGTCAAGGCGTTCGGCGCGGTGCGCGCCGTGGACGGGGTGGATCTGGAGATCGCCCGCGGTGAGACCGTGGCGCTGCTCGGGCGCAACGGGGCGGGCAAGTCGACCACGATCTCCCTCCTGCTCGGACTGAACGAGCCCGACGAGGGGTCGGTCGCGCTCTTCGGCGGGTCCCCGGAGCGGGCGGTGCGCGCCGGGCGGGTCGGCGCCATGCTCCAGGAGACGCGGCCGGTGCCCCGGCTGACCGTCCGCGAGCTGGTCTCCTTCGTGGCGGGCCGCTATCCGGCGCCGCTGCCGGTGGACGAGGCGCTGCGGCTGGCGGGGATCGCGGAGCTCGCGGGGCGGCGCGCCGACCGGCTCTCCGGCGGCCAGTCGCAGCGGGTGCGGTTCGCGGTGGCGCTCGCCGGGAACCCCGCGCTGATCGTGCTCGACGAGCCGACCGCCGCGCTGGACGTGGAGGCGCGCCAGGCGTTCTGGGCGTCGATGCGGGCGTACGCGCGGCGCGGGCACACCGTCCTGTTCTCCACGCACTACCTGGACGAGGCCGACGCGCACGCGGACCGGATCCTCGTCATCGACCGGGGGCGGATCGTCGCGGACGGCACCGGCGAGCAGCTCAAGCGGTCGGTGGGCGGCAACCTGGTCTCCTTCGACCTGGCCGGGGCGAGCACGCAGGGGCTGACCCTGCTGCCCGGCGTGGTGTCGGTGGAGGTGCGCGGGGACCGGGCCCGGCTGCGCACGGACGACTCGGACGCGACGGTGGTCGCGCTGGCCCGGCGGGGCTCGATCCGTGGCCTGGAGGTCACCGCGGCGTCACTGGACGACGCGTTCCTGGCCCTCACCTCATCTGCTCTGGAGGCGGTGTGATGCTGGACTACCTGCGGCTGGAGGTACGCCGCACGCTGCGCGACGCCGGCTTCGTGATCGGTGGCGTGGCGATGCCCGTGATGATGTACCTGCTGTTCACCAATCTCGGTGGCGGAGGCGACGACGGCGGCTGGAAGACCGGTTCGATGATCGGGATGGCCGCGTACGGGGCGGTGGGTTCGGCCCTGAACACCGGCGGCGGAGTCGCCGAGGACCGGGTGGCCGGCTGGCTGCGGCAGCTCCGGGTGACGCCGATGACACCGCGCGAGGTGGTGCTGGGGCGGGCCCTGACCGGCTCGGTGACCGTGCTGCCGGCGATCGCCGCGGTGCTGACGGCGGGCGGGGTGGTCAACGGCGTACGGCTGGCGGCCTGGCAGTGGGCGGCGGTCGCGGTGCTGCTCTGGCTCGGCTCCGTCCCGTTCACGCTGCTCGGCCTCGGCAACGGCTACCGGCTGACCGCGCAGACCACCGGCGTCGCGAACATGGCGTGCAACCTGGGGCTCTCGGTGGTGGGCGGGCTGTGGTTCCCGATCACGCTGTTCCCCGGCTGGCTGCAGTCGGTGTCCGTGTACACGCCGGCCAACCGCTTCGCGGAGCTCGGCATGTCCGTCACCGACGGCCGTGCCCCGGCGCTCGGCGCGGTCGCGGTGCTCGTGGCCTGGCTGCTGGCCTTCGGTTCGTACGCTGTGGTCTCGTACCGCAGGGCGGGGCGGACGGCCTGAAACGGGGGGCGGGCCGCCCGTACCGCGGCGGTCCGCCCCTCAGCGCGGCGGGCGGTCGGCGGTCCGCCCGTACGGCGGCGGCGGCGTGGAAGGGTCCGGCAGGAGCGGGGATCGGGAAACCCGCAACGGGAAACGGGGAGCACGGACATGGCGTGGACGCGGAGCTCGTGGATGCGTGGAGTCGCCTGGCGGATGACGGCGCGGCGGGAGTCGCGGCGGCGGTGGAAGGCGGACATGGCGCGGTTCAAGGCGGAGCGGCGCACCGCGCGCAGGAACGGGCTGCCGATGCCCGAGAATCCGGGCCCACCGCCGACCGGGTTCGCCCTGCTGCCCTGGCTGCTGCTGGGCATGGGCGCCTTCTCCAACCTGTTCCAGGACAGGTCCTCGCACCCCTGGATAGGCGCCATCGGCCTGTTCACCTTCAACTCCCTCTACATCTACGTCGCGTTCCGTGCCTTCGTGAAGAAGACGCGCGAGGCCCTCTCCACGCGTCTGGCGCTGGCCGCGATGGGCGTGCTGACCTGTGGCCTCGCCATCGGCTACGGCGGCAACTGGCTGCTGTTCTTCCCGCTGCTGGGCCTCGCCGCGGGGGCGACCCTGCGCGGCCCCTGGCTCGGCCGGACGGGTGTCGGTCTGGCCGCGCTGGCGGGCGGGGTCTCCGGCGTCCGGGAGGGCTGGGACGCGATCAACATCGCGTACGGCACCTTCCTGTCCACGATGGTCACGGCGGCGATCCTGTCCCTCGCCGAGGCGGTACGGGAGCTGCGGGCGGCCCGTGAGGAGCTGGCCCGGCGCGCCGTCGAGAAGGAGCGGCTGCGCTTCTCCCGTGACCTGCACGACCTGCTCGGCCACACGCTCTCCGTGATCGTGGTGAAGTCGGAGGCGGCCCGCCGGCTGGCGCCCCGCGATCTCGAGGCGGCCCTGGTGCAGGTCGCGGACATCGAGTCGGTCGGCCGCCAGGCCCTCACGGAGATCCGCGAGGCGGTCACCGGCTACCGCGAGGGCAGCCTCGCCACCGAGCTGGACCGGGCCCGCTCCGCACTGTCCGCGGTGGGCGTCGACCCGGTCGTACGGCAGTCGGGGCCGCCCCTCGTGCCGCGGTCCGAGGCCCTGCTCGGCTGGGTGCTGCGCGAGGCGGTCACCAACGTCGTCCGGCACAGCGGCGCGACCCGCTGCGAGATCAGCGTCTCCGGCACGCGGGACCGGGTCCGTCTGGAGGTCGCGGACGACGGGGACGGGCTGCTCTCCCCGTCGCCCGTGCCGGGCATCGGCGGCACCGGCCTGAAGGGCCTGACCGAACGCCTGGCGGCGGCCGGCGGGTCCCTGCGGGCCGGCCCGTCCCCGCGCGGCGGCTTCACGGTCACGGCCGAACTCCCGGTGGAGGCCGAACTCCCCATCGAAGACGACCCGGTGGAGGCCGAACTCCCCGTCGAAGACGACCCGGTGGAGGCCGAACTCCCCGTGGAGGGCGGCCTCTCCACGGCGGGCGGCCTCTCCACGGCGGGCGGCCCCGCGGCGGGGGAACGCCCGGCGGAGGACCGGCTCCCCGCGGACCCGGCGGAGCTGCCGCTCTCCAGGACGCCCAGGGCCCGGTGACCGCCCCTCTCACCCCGTCCGTCGAGGACATGACGCCGCCGCACCCCTACGCTGGGCCCGTGGACGAGATGCCCCGGGACCACCGGCCGGTGAAGTGTGTGAGGGTCCTGCTCGCCGAGGACCAGGGAATGATGCGCGGGGCGCTGGCCCTGCTGCTCGGCATGGAGGAGGATCTGGAGGTCGTCGCGCAGGTCGCGTCGGGCGACGCGATCGTGGACGCCGCGCTGCTGCACCGCCCGGACGTGGCCCTGCTGGACATCGAACTGCCCGGCATGAGCGGTCTGGACGCCGCCGCCGAGCTGCGCCGACAGGCCCCGGACTGCCGGGTGTTGATCCTCACCACCTTCGGACGGCCCGGGTATCTGCGCCGCGCCATGGAGGCGGGCGCCGCGGGATTCCTGGTCAAGGACGGCCCCGTGGAGGAGCTGGCCGAGGCGATCCGGCGGGTGTTGACCGGCGAGAGGGTCATCGACCCGGCGCTGGCCGCCGCCGCGCTGAGTGCCGGGCCCAGTCCGCTCACCGCCCGCGAGTGCGACGTGCTGAAGGCATCGGTGGACGGCGCCACAGTCGCCGACATCGCGGGCAGGCTGCATCTGTCCGAGTCGACGGTCCGCAACTACCTGTCCTCCGCGATCGGCAAGACCGGCACCCGCAACCGTATGGAGGCGATGCGGGAGGCCCGTCAGCAGGGATGGCTCTGACCGGCGGCCGCCCGCGTCGCCGCGCGCCTCCTACTTCGTCACCGCCACGGTCCTGAAGGTCCTGCCCTCCGGCCCCACGCAGACGAACCAGTCGGACGGGGAGCCGTCCGCCGGGCGGATCAGGTCCTCGAAGTCCCCGCCGACGCCCGTCCCCGGGGAGGGCCGGTACGCCGTGGTCGTCGTGGCGTCGTCCCAGGTGCAGGTGACCTCCTGGGCGGTCGTGGGCGCCTGCCCGATCACGAGCCGCTGGTCGGAACCGCTCGTGGCCG
The DNA here is from genome assembly GCF_042887295.1 of Streptomyces sp. NPDC057950. NCBI lineage: Bacteria > Bacillati > Actinomycetota > Actinomycetes > Kitasatosporales > Streptomycetaceae > Streptomyces > Streptomyces sp. NPDC057950. The sequence continues at coordinate 412,231 of NZ_JBHVPP010000003.1, read as the reverse complement.
TCCTCCTCGTCGCGAGCGGCATCGCGGCGGACTGCTGGAACGCGTTGTCGCCCTTTTCGAACGACCCCCGCATCCTGGTCGTCGTCGTGCCGTCCAGGGTCAGGCGCACGAAGTATGCGCTCTTGCCGACGAGTCCGGAGGCGGTGGGCGGCTGCACCCCCGGTTTCTCGAACCCGGAGTCGGTCATGGCGTCCAGCTGGTGCTGTGCCTCCGTCCGGTCGCGGGGCGCCCCCCACACGTAGATGACCGCCTTCCACTTCTTGCCGTGCTCGGTTCCCCTGGCGAGGTCGCTGCTCCACGGCGCGTACAGATGCCGTTCGTCGCTCGCCGGCGGGCGTGTCGCGGCCGGCGCGACCCGCTTCGCGTCGTCGCCCGTCGCCCCGGCCACAGCCAGCGTCCCCGTCGAGCCGGCGACCACCAGGGCCGCGGTCGCGGCCAGCGCCCAGCGGCGGGCCCTGCGGCGCCGGCCGCCGCGCACCAGCGCCTGGCAGGGAGCCGGGCCGATCCTCACCTCGTCCGCGGCCGTGGCCAGCAGCACGGCGATGTCCCCCTGCGTCATGTCGTGGTCGCTCTCCCGGTCCGCGTTCATCACTTCCGCCCTCCGTACGTCACCATGTCGGTCAGTCCCGGTACGGCGCGGAGCTTCGCGATCCCCTTCGCCGCGTTGCTCTTCACCGCGCCCACCGAGCAGCCCATCGCCTCCGCCACCCGTGCCTCGCTCAGGTCCTCCCAGTACCGCAGGACGACCGCCTCGCGCTGGCGTGGCGGCAACTGGGCGAGGGCCTTCAGCAGGGCGCTGCGGTCGTCGGCCTGGGCCATCCGGTCGCCGCCCTCGGGCACCTCGTGGGTGAGGCCCGAGTCGTCCTTCGGCGCCAGGAACTCCTTGAGGCGCCGGCGGTGCCTGCGGGCATGCGCGTTGATCATCACGCGCCGTACGTACGCGTCCGGGTCGTCGGCCGTGTCGACCCTGTGCCAGGCCACGTACACCTGTTCCAGCGTCGACTGGACCAGGTCCTCGGCCGCGTGCTGCTCCCCCGTGAGGAGGAACGCCGTACGCAACAGCCGAGGCCACCGGCCGACGACGAAGCCCTGGAACTCCTCGTCCCGGGTCTGTTTCCGATCCCCCATGGGCACCTCCTAGATGTGCATAGGAGTCCACGAGCACCGGTTTTCGTTGCCTCGGTGGCCGGAGATCCTCCACGGCGATCCCGGCGGGGCCCGGCGGGACGCGCCCCGCGCCGCCGGACCCCGCAGGTCCACACCGTACGAGGGGCCGGCGCGCGGCTCCCGGCGGGGTCTTCGGGGTCCGCGGCGTCCTCGCCTCCGGGGTGCGGGCGGCTGTCCTCCGGCCAGGGGTCGGCCACGAGGACTTTCGGCCGGCTGGCTGCCGGGGTGGCCGGGACGGCTTGCGGGGGGCTTCTTGGTCCCCACGGACACCGGCCCCACCCGCCCGAACGACGGCCCCGCCGACAGCGGACCCGGCGACAGCGGACCCGGCGACAGGCGCCCACCGGGTACGTACGACGCCGGCCCCCGCCCCGGTTCAGCCGTGCGCCGCCCGCAGCAGCGTGACCACGGCCGCCCCGCCGAGCCCGATGTTGTGGGCGAGGCCGACGCGCGCGTCCGCCACCTGGCGCTCGCCCGCCTCGCCCCGCAACTGCCAGACCAGCTCGGCCACCTGGGCGATCCCGGTCGCCCCCAGCGGGTGCCCCTTCGAGATCAGCCCCCCGGACGGGTTCACCACCCACCGCCCGCCGTAGGTGGTGGCCCCCGACTCCACGAGCTTGCCCGACTCCCCCTCACCGCACATGCCGAGCGCCTCGTACGTCAGCAGCTCGTTGATCGAGAAGCAGTCGTGCAGTTCCACGACGTCCACATCGTGGATGCCGAGCCCCGCCCGCTCGTAGACCTGGCGCGCGGCCTCCCGGGACATGGGCTGCCCCACGACGTCGATGCACGACCCGGAGGCGAAGGACTCCTCGGTGTCCGTGGTCATCGCCTGCGCGACGATCTCCACCGCTCTGCCGCCCAGCCCGCGCTCCTCGGCGAACCGCTCGGAGACGACGACGGCCGCCGCGGCGCCGTCGGAGGTGGGCGAGCACTGGAGTTTCGTGAGCGGCCGGTGCACGGCGCGGGAGGCGAGGACCTCGTCGACCCCGTACACGTCCTGGAACTGGGCGTACGGGTTGTGGGCCGAGTGCCGGTGGTTCTTGGCGCCGACGGCGGCGAGCTGCGCCTCGGTGGTCCCGTACCTCTCCATGTGCTCGCGTGCCGCGTCACCGAAGATCTGCGCGGTGGGCGGGGACATCTCGAATCCGTGCCGGGCGGCCATGATCCCGTAGTGCCGGGCCACCGGGGAACTCGCGAAGTCCTCGCCGTCGCCGCCACCGCCCAGCGCCCCGCGCTTCATCTTCTCGAACCCCAGTGCCAGCACGCAGTCCGAGATCCCGCCCTCGACGAACTGCCGCGCCAGCATCAGGGCGCTCGCCCCGGTGGCGCAGTTGTTGTTGACGTTGTAGACCGGTACGCCGGTCAGGCCCAGCTCGTAGGCGGCCCGCTGCCCCCCGGTGGAGGCCTGGAAGCAGTGGCCGACGGGCACCTGCCGGACGTCGGAGTACGCGATCCCCGCGTCCCGCAGGGCATGGGTGCCCGCTTCCTTCGCCATGTCCCAGTACTGCCACTCCCGGGTCTCCGGCTTCTCGAAACGGGTCATCCCGACCCCGACGACGTACGCCTTCACGGCACCCCCAGCCTCGCGGTGGGCGCCAGACTAGAACACGTTCTAGTGAGTCACCAGACCTGACGGGCGTTCAGATCCTCACGAGAAGGTCAAGTTTTCGTTAGTACGCCGAAGCATCGGAATAGTTGCCCCGGCGCACCGGGTTCACCTTGCACGTATCCGCATCGACTCCCGCACGGATCGTTCCCCCCTGCTTTCCTCTCCCGGCCTGGAGGCCTCACGCAATGACGCACACGACGACCCAACAGCCCGCTCGGAGGACCAGTGCTGCGGTCGTGCCGGTGCTGGCCTTCGCGGGCATCGTTGTCGCGGTGATGCAGACCCTGCTCGTCCCGGTCATCAAGGACCTGCCGAAGCTGCTGGGCACCGCCCCCAGCAACGCCACCTGGGTCCTGACCTCGACGCTGCTCGCGGGAGCCGTCGCCACCCCGATCATGGGCCGGCTCGGCGACCTCTTCGGCAAGCGGCGCATGCTGCTCACGAGCCTGTCCGTGATGGTCGTCGGCTCGCTGATCGCCGGGTTCACCAGCGACCTGCTCGTGATGATCGCCGGCCGCGCGTTGCAGGGCTTCGCCATGGGCGCGATCCCGCTCGGCATCGGCCTGATGCGCGACATGCTGCCCCGCGAGAAGCTCGGCTCGGCGATGGCCCTGATGAGCTCCTCGATCGGCGTCGGCGGCGGTCTCGCGCTGCCGCTCGCGGCCCTTGTCGCGCAGCACGCCGACTGGCACTCCCTGTTCTTCCTCGCCGCCGGGCTCGGCGTCGTCTCGATCGTCCTGACCGTCGTCGCCGTGCCGGAGTCCCCGATGCGCGCCGAGGGCACCTTCGACGTGCTGGGGGCGATAGGCCTGTCCGCGGGTCTCGTCCTCTTCCTGCTGCCGATCACCAAGGGCAGCGACTGGGGCTGGAGCTCGGGCACCACGCTCGGCCTGTTCGCCGCGTCGGCCGTCGTGCTCGTGCTGTGGGGCGTGATGGAGCTGCGCGTCAAGGCGCCGCTGGTCGACCTGCGCACCACCGTCCGCCGCTCGGTGCTCTTCACCAACCTCGCCTCGATCATGGTCGGTGTCTCCTTCTACGTCGTCTCCCTAGTCCTGCCGCAGCTCCTCCAGCTGCCGAAGGCCACCGGTTACGGCCTCGGCCAGTCGATGGTGGTCGCGGGTCTGTGCGTGGCCCCGCTCGGCCTGACGATGATGTTCACCGCGCCGGTCTACGCCCGGATCTCCGCCAAGTACGGCCCCAAGGTCACGCTGATCCTCGGCATGCTGATCATCGGGATCGGCTACGGCGCGGGTCTCGGCCTGATGAGCGCCGCCTGGCAGACCATCGTGATCGCGGTGGTCCTGGGTGCGGGTATCGGCCTCGCCTACTCCTCGCTGCCCGCGCTGATCGTCGGCTCCGTCCCGGCCTCGGAGACGGGTGCGGCCAACGGTCTCAACACGCTGATGCGCTCGATCGGCACGTCGGTGTCCAGCGCCGTCATCGGCATGGTGCTCGCGAACACCGCGAACGACGTCGGCGGTGTCGCGGTCCCGACCATGCACGGCTTCCGCGTCTCCTTCATGATCGCGACGGGTGCGGTGGCCGTGGGCCTGGTCATGGCCCTCTTCCTGCCCCGCCAGCGGCAGGCGAACAAGCCGCAGCTGCTCGCCAGCAGCGCCGAGGACGCCGCGCTGGAGCGGGCCCACGAGGTGCTCGGGGGCTTCCGCGGCCGGGTCCTGAACACCGACGGCGATCCCGTCGCCCGCGCCAAGGTCACCCTGATCGACCGGCGCGGCCGCCAGGCGGGCGCCACCCTCTCCGGGGAGGACGGCAGCTACACGCTGGCGGTGCCCGCCCAGGGCGCGTACGTCCTCGCCGCCAGGGCCGCGGGCCACGGCCCGCTCGCCTCCTCGGCGACGCACTCCGGCGACGACCGCCCGGTCGACCTCGACCTCGCCCTGCCGGGCGAGACGGTCCCCGCGTAGATCCGAACGGACCGGCACCACCGGGACCGGCCCCCGGCCGTACCGGGACCGGCCCCCGGTCCCGCCGGCCGGGTCCCCCGTGGGCCCCGGCCGGCCCCCGCGCCTCCCCGGCAGCCCACCCCCGTCGCCCGCGCGGCGGGGGGTGTGGTGCAGCATGGGGCGCTCACGGGCCCGCGCACGCCGGGCCGGTATCACCTTGGAGGACCCCATGCCCGCGGCGCCCAAGCCGGAGATTCTCGCCGCCTTCGAGGCCGCCAAGGGGTTCATGCCGCTCGACGAGGGCCTCGCGCTGTACGACGCCGCCGTCGAGGCGGGCCGGCTGGGCCTGCCCCTCCTCGAGGTCGGCACCTACTGCGGGCGCTCCACGATCCTGCTCGCCGACGCGGCGCGCGCCGCCGGGGTGACGGCGATCACGGTCGACCATCACCGGGGCAGCGAGGAGCAGCAGCCCGGGTGGGAGTACCACGACCCGTCCACCGTCGACCCCGAGATCGGCCGGATGGACACGCTCCCCACCTTCCGCCGCACCCTCCACGGGGCGGGCCTGGAGGAGCAGGTGGTCGCGATCGTCGGCCGCTCGCCGCAGATCGCCGCGTTCTGGGGGACGCCGCTGGGTCTCGTCTTCATCGACGGGGGTCACACCGACGAGCACGCGTCCGGCGACTACGACGGCTGGGCCCCGCATGTGGCCGAGGGCGGCCTGCTCCTGATCCACGACGTGTTCCCCGACCCCGCCGACGAGTTCACCGGCCAGGCCCCGTACCGCGTCTACCTCCGGGCCCTGGGGTCCGGCGCGTTCACGGAGGTCTCGGCGACCGACTCACTGCGCGTCCTGCGCCGAACGGGAGCAGGGATCTGAGGGCCCGGTTAGAGTCGCAGACGTGTCGTACGTAGGCCCTGACTTCGATCCTCCCCAGCCTCGCCGCTCCCGGCGCGGGCCGATGACCGTGGCGCTCGCCGCGCTGGTGCCGGGCGCACTGGTGGGATGGCTGGTGTGGCAGGCGGTGGGTGACCCGGGCGGTCCCTCCGGGGCCGCCGCTTCCTCGTCCGCCTCATCGGCGTCCCCGTCCTCCGGGGCCGCCGCGTCCCGGACACCGTCGGCGTCCGGGACGGCCGAGGGGCAGGGACGGAGCCCGTCCCCCTCCGGGGCCTCCACCCGTTCGGGTCCCTCCACCGCGGGCGGCCCGGCCGCCTCCGGCCCGCTCAAGGGCAAGGTCGTGGTCGTCGACCCGGGACACAACCCGGGCAACTTCGAGCACACGGCCGACATCAACCGCAAGGTGAACATCGGCACGAACTCGAAGGAGTGCGACACCACCGGCACTTCGACCAACGCGGGTTACGCCGAGGCACGGTTCACCCTCGACGTCGCCCGCCGGCTGCGCACGCTCCTCCAACAGGAGGGCGCCACGGTGAAGTTCACCCAGGACGGCGACCGTCCCTGGGGCCCGTGCGTCGACGAGCGGGCCCGGATCGGCAACGACGCGCACGCCGACGCGGTCGTCTCCGTCCACGCGGACGGTTCCGCATCCGGCAACCGCGGCTTCCACGTCATCCTCCCCGCGTCCGTCCATTCGGGCGCCGCCGACACCCGGCCCATCGTCGCCCCGTCGCGCGATCTGGGTGAGCGCATCGCGGGCAACTTCGTCCGCGCCACCGGGAGCGCGCCCTCCAACTACATCGGCGGCGGCACCGGACTGGACGTCCGCAGCGATCTCGGCGGTCTCAATCTGTCAACGGTTCCCAAGGTGTTCATCGAGTGCGGCAACATGCGCGATAGCAAGGACGCGGCGTTGCTGACCAGCGGCGCGTGGCGGCAGAAGGCGGCGCGTGGGATCTCTGAGGGAATCGTGAGTTTCCTGCGCGGGTAGTGACCGGCGGGTCACACCTTCCGGACGCCCCGATCGTACGGGCGATAGTGTCGCCTTTACGATGTGGGGCCGCCCCCGAGCTTCACACCAGGGCCTGATGGCGACATGGTGTCAGCGACGCCTCCAATTGACGACGAGACGACTGACGAAGGACTGAAGTGAATATCCGCTCTCTCACTCGAGGCGACGGCGTGGTGATCGGAGCAGCGGTCCTGCTGTTCATCGCGTCGTTCCTCGCCATCTTTTCGATCGACGACGTCTCGACCGTCGACGGACGAACGGTCCGCGTCGACAGCCCCAGCACCTGGGCGAGCGGCCCCTTCGTACTGAGTGTGATCCTGGCCGGCATCCTCGGAGCCGGCCTGGTGGTCGCCTCCCGTGCCCTGCCCCGGGTGCCCAAGGTCGCCGGACTCGACCTCGGCCCGTTCGGTGTCGCCCTCACCGTCTTCGCCGCGTGGAGCGCGCTCGGCAACGTCTTCGACCCGACGGGCGGTGTCAACAACATCAACAACGCGGGCGGCGGTGTGGGCCCCGGCATCGGCCTCATCCTCGCCCTCATCGCGACGCTCGTCATGGCGGCCGCCGCGATCGCCACCCCGCTGGTCCCCGCGCTCCAGGTCGGCCTCGTGCCCGCCCCGAAGCCCGCCGCCCCCCAGCCTTACGGCGGTCAGCCGCAGGGTGGTTACGGGTATCCGGGTGCCCAGCAGCCGGGTCAGCCCTACGCCGGTCAGCCGCAGCCGGGACAGTCGTTCGGCGCGCAGCCGAGCCAGCCGCAGCAGGCACCGGCCCCGCAGGCGCAGCAGCCCGCCGGGGACTTCTCGCCGTTCTGGTTCGCCGTGCCGGTGCCGCGTCCGCTGTTCTCGGAGGACGGTTCGCCGGCGCCGATCGCCGAACTCGCGCCGGGCACCTGGTACCTGGCCGTGGAGCAGCGCGGCCAACACCTGGTGGCGCAGACGCAGGACGGCCGCCGCGGTGTGCTGCAGGACATGTCGGGGATCCAGCGCGGCTGACGCGCACCCGCTTCCCCGCGGCCCCTCGCCCTTTCGGGCGGGGGGCCGTTGCCGTACAGTCGCCTGACGGTTGCACAGAGCTGACGATGCGTCAGAACATGGCGCCTGGAGGGGACATGCGGCTCGGCCTCGCACTCGGTTACTGGGGGCGCGGCCCCTCCGCGGACCATCTGCCGCTGGCGCTGGAGGCGGAGCGGCTCGGCTATCACTCCGTGTGGACGGCCGAGTCCTGGGGTTCGGACGCCTTCACCCCGCTGACCTGGATCGCCGCGCAGACCACCCGTATCCGCCTCGGCACGGCGGTCGCGCAGATGGCCGCCCGCTCCCCTACCACGACCGCGATGCACGCGCTCACGCTGGACCACCTCTCGGGCGGCCGGATGATGCTCGGCCTCGGCCTTTCGGGGCCGCAGGTGGTGGAGGGCTGGTACGGGCGCCCCTTCCCGAAGTCCCCGCTGACCGCGACCCGGGAGTACGTGGACGTCGTACGCCAGGTCCTGCGACGCGAGGGGCCCGTGCGACTCGACGGGCGTTTCCATTCCCACCCCTACCGAGGGGCCGACGGCACGGGGCTCGGCAAGGCGCTGCGTCCGATCACCCATCCCCTCCGCGCCGACCTGCCCGTCCTGCTCGGCGCCGAGGGGCCGAAGAACATCGCGCAGACGACCCGGATCGCGGACGGGTGGCTGCCGCTGTACTGGTCGCCCACCCGCCCGCAGGCGTACGAGGCCGCGCTGGCGGAGCTGGGTGACGCCCGCGCGGGAGCGGGTGCGGCCCCGTTCCTCGTCGCGCCCATGGCCCACGTCCGCGTCTGCGACGACGTCGCCGAGGGGCTGCTGCCCGTCAAGGCGATGCTCGGCTTCTACATCGGCGGAATGGGGCACTCGGCACGCAACTTCCACGCGGATCTGATGGCCCGCATGGGCTACGAGGAGGAGGCACGGCTCATCCAGGAGCTGTTCCTCGCCGGGCGCCGTCAGGAGGCGGTGCTGGCCGTGCCGGACGCCTTCGCCGACGAGATCTCACTGGTCGGGCCGCGTGAGCGCATCGCCGAACGCCTCGAACTGTGGCGCAAGGGACCGGTGACAGACCTGCTGGCGCTGTCACCGGACCCTCACTCGCTCCGCGTCCTGGCGGATCTCAACTCCTAGGGCGTGTCGCGAGGCGATCGGGACTTCCGCCCTGGTGCCGTGGGGGGCGGCAGCGGTTTCAGCCGTGGGTCAGCTGGGCGCCCGACGGCACCTTGTCGGTGACGTTGGCGCCCGCGCTCTTACCGGCGTCCTTCACCTGGTTGATGATGTCGTCGAAGGAACCCACGGTGGAGTCCGTCGACTTGCCCTTGCGGAGCTTGGCGGGAAGGCTCTTCAGAGCGTCGATGCCCGCGGTCAGCGGGCCGATCGCCTTGGACAGCGTCGGGTCGCCCTTGGCGTTCCTGCTCGCTGCCTTGAGCCTGTTGTACGCGAAGGCGCCCGCGACGCCCGCCTTGATGAGGGCGAGCTTGCGTCCCTTCGCGCCCTTCTTGAACTTTCCGGCCTTCCAGGGCTTCACGATCCACTGGTAGGTGGCTCCGGCCGCGAGGCTCGCGTTGGCCACGAAGCGGGTCTTCGAGAGCCTCTGCTTCTCTGCTGTGGTACTCGGGGACGGGGTCGCGGCCACCGCAACGGCCGCGGTGCCCTTGCCGGCACTGCTGCCGCTGCTGGAGCAGGCGGTGGCACCGGCGACCAGAGCACAGGAAAGAGTGAGCGCCACGATGAGGCGCCGTATCGATACAGGCACGGGGTCCTCCGGGGTGGGGGAACGGTTCTCCCCGGATGCGGGGAGAACACGGCTCTTACAGCAGCCTCACCCGGCTCCGTGCATTACGCCACTTGGGCGAAACCGGTACGGGTTTCAACCCCGAATACGCGGCAACACGGACGGCATGTCCCCTCGATATCGCAACGGCTCCAACCAGGCGGGCACGGTCATCGCGATCGTCGCCGATGTGATGGCCCTCATCCTGGGCCTGTGGATCCTCATGTATCTGCTGGACGCAAACCGGGCCAACGACCTGGTCCAGTTCGTCCACAACCTGGCGAGCTGGCTCGCGGGCTGGTCCCGTGACCTGTTCACCTTCGACGACGCATGGGCGCGCGTCGTCGCGGGCTACGGTCTCGCCGCCGTCGTCTACCTCTTCATCGGCCACGCCATCGCCAACCGCATGCACCGCCACTGAGCCCTTACGGCACCACGGTCCGCCGGGCCGTGTCCGCCCCTGTCGCGGCCGGGCCGCTCCCGCCGATCCGGCCGACAGGGGCGGACACGCCCTAGCAGCACTCCGCGTCTAGTCCCCGCGGCAGGCGTTCGCCGCCGAAGACCGCGCAGGTCGGCTCGTCGCCGCCCAGCGCGGCGACGGCGAGGAGCAGGGAACCCGCCGTCCAGGTGGTCAGCTCCTCGGGCCACACCGCCCGCGCGTCGAAGACGTAGCCCGTCCAGTACAGGCCGGTCTTCGGATCGCGCAGATGCTGGATGGACTGGAGAATCTCCAGAGCACGGTCGGACTCGCCCACGGCCCACAGCGCCAGGGCGAGTTCGGCCGACTCGCCGCCGGTCACCCACGGGTTGGGCACGACACAGCGCACGCCGAGACCGGGCACGACGAATCGCTCCCAGCCCTCCGCGATCCGGGACTCGGCCTCGACGCCCGTCAACGCGCCGCCGAGCACCGGGTAGTACCAGTCCATCGAGTACCGGTCCTTGTCCAGGAACCGCTCGGGGTGCCTGCGGATCGCGTGTCGCAGCAGACCGAGCGCCAACTCCCAGTCGGGCTGCGGTTCCTCACGCTGGTCGGCGATGGCGAGCGCGCAGCGCAGCGCGTGGTGGATCGACGAACTCCCGGTCAGCAGAGCCTCGTTCGTCGCCGTCCCGTCGTCCTCGCGCTTCCAGCCGATCTGTCCGCCGGGCTGCTGGAGCCCCAGTACGAACTCCACGGCCGCGTAGACCGACGGCCACATCCGGTCCAGGAAGGCGTCGTCGCCGGTGGCCAGGTAGTGGTGCCAGACGCCCACCGCGATGTACGCGCAGAAGTTGGTCTCCCGGCCGCGGTCGGTGACGTCCTCGAAGTCCCCGTCGGCGTAGGCCGCGTACCAGGAACCGTCCGGGTTCTGGTGCCGGGCCAGCCACGCGTAGGCGCGCTCGGCCGCCTCGTGCTCGCCCGCCGCGTCCAGCGCCATGGCCGCCTCGGTGTGGTCCCACGGATCGAGGTGGTGACCGCGGAACCACGGTATGGCGCCGTCCGGGCGCTGCGCCCCGAGGATCGCGCGCACGGTGACGGCGGCCTCCTCGGCGGTGAGCACCCCGGGCAGGACGAGGTGCTCCGTGCGGGGTGTGGTCACGAAGCGTCCACCGCGGCGGCGGCGACGGGCAGGTGCGGCTTGGTCGCGTACGCCACGAAGCTCTTGCCGATCAGCGGGTTCAGGGCGTTCTCCGCGACCCGGGTGGCCAGGGGCTTCTTCATGATGTCCCAGACCAGCAGCTTGTGGTACGCCCGCACGGGCAGCACCTTGTCGTTGTCGACGCCGAACGCGCACTTCAGCCACCAGTAGGGGCTGTGCAGGGCGTGGGCGTGGTGGGTGCCGTACGGCTTGAGCCCGGCCTCCTTCATCCTGCCCAGCAGTTCGTCCGCCTTGTAGATGCGGATGTGGCCGCCCTCGACCTCGTGGTACGCGTCGGACAGCGCCCAGCAGACCTTCTCGGGCCCGTAGCGCGGGACGGTGATCGCGATCCGGCCGCCCGGCTTGAGCACCCGGACCATCTCGGCGAGGACCCCCTTGTCGTCGGGGATGTGCTCCATCACCTCGGAGATGATCACGACGTCGAACGACTCGTCGGGGAAGGGGAGTTGGAGAGCGTCGCCCTCCATGGCGGTGGCGGTCGCCCCCTCGGGCGCCTCACCCGCCTCCTTCATCGCCGCGAACCACTTGGCGACCTCGCGGATCTCCTCGCCGTTCTGGTCCAGCGCGACGACCCGGGCGCCGCGCCGGTAGCACTCGAACGCGTGCCGGCCGGCACCGCAGCCGAGGTCCAGTACGCGGTCGCCCGGCGCCAGCGGGAACCGGGAGAAGTCGACGGTCAGCACGTGGCCCTGCTTTCGCGGTTGGATACGACAACTTCAGCTGCTTCTTCGGCGACACCCGCGGGGACGGCACCGGGGGTCGCGGCGAGGCCGGGGGCCGCGGACGCGGCGAGGCCGGGGACCGGGGACGCGATGTGGCCGGGGACCGGGGACGCGATGTGGCCGGGGACCGGGGACGCGGAGGAAGCGGGGAGACCGGCGGCCGCGGACACGGAGGAGCCGGGGCCCGGCGCGGAGCGGCGGGAGGCGGGAGCGGCGGCCCGCGCGATGGCCTCGCGGTAGTGGGCGACCGTGCCCTGGGCGGCGCGGGCCCAGGTGAAGCGCTCCAGGACCCGCGCGCGCCCGGCGGAACCGAGCCTCGCGCGCAGTTCCGGGTCGCCCAGGAGCCGGCTCAGGCCCGCGGCCAGCGCGCCGGCGTCGCCGGGCGGCACCGCCAGGCAGGTCTCGCCGTCGGGGCCCGCGACCTCCGGGATCGCCCCGCCGGTGGTGGCCACCAGTGGCGTACCCGTGGCCATGGCCTCGGCGGCGGGCAGCGAGAACCCCTCGTACAGGGAGGGCACACAGGCGACTTCGGCGGACCGTACGAGGTCGACGAGTTCCGCGTCCGAGATGCCCTTGACGAACTCGACGGCGCGCTCCAGGCCGTACCGCTCGATGGCCTGGGCGACGGGCCCGTCCTCGGCGCGCCTGCCGACCACGACGAGGTGGGCGCCGGGGTGCTCGGCGCGGACCTTGGCGAGCGCCTCGACGAGGTGGACGAGTCCCTTGAGCGGCACGTCCGCGCTGGAGGTGGTGACGATCCGGCCCGGCACCTGAGGCACGGCGGGGTCGGGCGAGAAGAGGTCGGTGTCGGCGCCGATGTGCACCACGTGGATGCGGTCCTGGGTGACACCCAGGTGGTCGACGATCTCCTGGCGCGAGGTGCCGGAGACGGTGAGCACGGACGGCAGACGGCGCGCGACGCGCTTCTGCATCCGCGTGAAGGCGTACCAGCGGCGCACGGACGCGCGGCGGCGGCGCCCCTCGGCGGCGTCCAGCTCCAGCCGGCGGTCCACGGTGATGGGGTGGTGGATCGTGGTGACCAGCGGCGCGCCCACGTCTCCCAGCAGCCCGTAGCCGAGGGTCTGGTTGTCGTGCACGACGTCGAACGCGCCCTGCCGGGCCCGCAGATGGCGGCGGGCGCGCAGCGAGAACGTCAGCGGCTCGGGGAAGCCCCCGGTCCACATGGTCCCGACCTCGACGGCGTCGATCCAGTCGCGGAACTCCTCGCGCGCCGGCGTCCGGAAGGGGTCCGGCTGGCGGTAGAGGTCGAGGCTGGGCAGTTCGGTGAGGCTCAGGCCGGGAAGGCCCTCGTCCAGGACGGGGTACGGCTGGGAACCGATGACCTCGACCCGGTGCCCGAGACGGGCGAGTTCACGCGAGAGGTGTCGTACGTACACGCCCTGACCGCCGCAGAACGGGTTCCCCTTGTACGTCAGGAGCGCGATGCGCAACGGTCCGTCGCCGTCGATGGCCGCGCCCGCTCCGGGGCCCGCCTCCATGGCCTCAGCGGTCACTTACGGCCCCCTTCTCCCTGCACATTCCCGCGAGATTACGCCGGGACGCTAATCTAGAACAAGTTTCAGACTTGATCGTTCGAGGAGCACTGAATCTACCGGCAGGTAGGGCTTCTGTGAGAAGTGGATCAGGTGATCCGCGCCACGACGGAGGCGTTCCGGCCCGCGGATGTGTTCTGCCATGCTGTCTGATCGCTCCTCCAGCTGAACCCACGGAACGGGACCCATGCCTGCGGAAGTCAAGGTGGAAGCCAAGTCCGCGCAGTTCGCCTCTCCCCGGCTCACCGAGCGGCAGGAAGCACGCCGTCGGCGGATCCTGCACGCAAGCGCGCAGCTGGCCGGCCGGGGCGGCTTCGACGCGGTGCAGATGCGTGAGGTCGCGGAGTCGTCGCAGGTCGCCCTGGGCACGCTCTACCGCTACTTCCCCTCGAAGGTCCACCTGCTGGTGGCCACCATGCAGGACCAGTTGGACCACATGCACGGCACCCTGCGCAAGAAACCGCCGGCCGGCGAAACGGCGGCTGAGCGGGTGTCCGAGACCCTGATGCGGGCCTTCCGCGCCCTGCAGCGCGAGCCGCACCTCGCCGACGCCATGGTCCGCGCGCTGACCTTCGCGGACCGCAGCGTGAGCCCCGAGGTCGACCAGGTGTCCCGGCAGACCACGGCGATCATCCTGGACGCCATGGGCCTGGACGACCCGAGCCCCGCCCAGCTCTCCGCGGTCCGCGTCATCGAGCACACCTGGCACTCGGCCCTGATCACCTGGCTCTCCGGGCGCGCCTCCATCGCCCAGGTCAAGATCGACATCGAGACGGTGTGCCGTCTCATCGACCTGACGGACCCGGGGGCGACGATCCCGGGCGCGAAGGCGTAACGGCGCCCGGGGCGAAGGGGTTCGCTCCTCGTTCACTCCTCGGGGTTCACTTCTCGGGGTTCACTTCTCGGGGTTCACTCCTCGGGGTTCACTTCTCGCGGTTCACTCCTCGGGCGGGAACACCGGTTCCCCGCTGCCCAGCAGCGTGATCATGATGGCCTCGACCGGACAGCCCTCCGCCGCCGCGAGGAGCCGCTCGTTGGCGTCGGTCTCCGGTTCGGCGGGGTGGGACTGCATCGCGGAGTCGAGGCGGAAGGCGTCCGGGACGAGGTGGACGCACTGCGCGGAGCCGATGCAGAGGGAGCGGTCGACCTCGATGTTCCAGCGGTCGCCCATCCCTCACGCCTCCCAGCCCGCGGGCAGGTGGATCATCTTGTGCTCCAGGAACTCGCCGTAGCCCTCGGGTCCGAACTCCCGCCCGAGCCCGGAGTTCTTGTAGCCGCCGAAGGGGCCGAGCATGTCGAGGCTGAAGGTGTTGACGGAGTACGTGCCGGTACGGACCCGGCGGGCGATGTCGATGCCGTGGGCGACGTCCGCCGTCCAGACGCTGCCGCTCAGCCCGTAGTCGGAGTCGTTGGCGATCTTCACGGCCTCGGTCTCGTCGCCGTAGGGGAGCAGGCAGATCACCGGTCCGAAGATCTCCTCGCGGGCGATCCGCATGGAGTTGTCCACGTCGCCGAAGAGGGTGGGTTCGACGTACCAGCCGCGGTCGAGGCCGTGCGGACGGCCGCCGCCGGTGAGGACCTTGGCGCCTTCCTCCTGACCGATGCGGATGTAGTCGAGGCTGCGCCGCCGCTGCCGCTCGGCGACCAGCGGGCCCACCTGCGTCGCCGGGTCCAGCGGGTCGCCGACCACCAGGGCGCTCGCCGCGGCGGCGAAGGCGTCCGCGAACTCGTCGTAGCGCGAACGCGGTACGAGGATGCGGGTCTGGGCGACACACGCCTGGCCGTTGTTCATCCAGGCGGCCTGGACGATCCCGGGGACGGCCGTGGCGAGGTCCGCGTCCGGCAGCACGACCGCCGCCGACTTGCCGCCCAGCTCGAGCGTCACGCGGGTCAGATTGCGCGAGGCGACCTCCATCACGCGCCTGCCCGCCGCGACCGATCCGGTGAAGGAGACCTTGTCGACACCGGGATGCCCGACCAGGTACTCGCTCACCTCGCGGTCGGCCGGGAGGATCGACAGGACGCCCTCGGGCAGTCCGGCCTCCCGCGCGATCTCGCCCAGCAGGTAGGCGTCCAGCGGCGATTCGGGGGACGGCTTCAGCACCACCGAGCAGCCGGTCAGCAGCGCGGGCGCGAGTTTGGCGGCCGCCACGAACTGCGGCACGTTCCACGGCACCACGGCCGCGACGACCCCGACCGGCTCCCGCCGGACGAGGATCCGGCCGAGGACTCCGTCGCGCGTCTCCTCGTACGTGAAGCCGCGCGCCACCGTGAGGGCCGCGTCCCAGACCATCATCGCGCCGAGGGCCTGCGCCAGGACGCTCCAGGAGTACGGGGAGCCGTTCTCCGAGGAGATGACGCGGGCGATCTCCTCGTGCCGGGCGCCGATCGCGTCCTTGATCCGGGTGACGACCGCGATCCTTTCGCCGGGGCTCATCCGGGGCCAGGGACCCTCGTCGAAGGCGCGCCGCGCGACGGCGACGGCCCGGTCGACGTCCTCGGCCGAGGCGTGCGGGACGCGCCCGATGACCTCTTCCGTGTGCGGCGAGATCACCTCGATGACGCCGGTGCCCCGGGGATCCGTCAACTCCCCGCCGATGAAAAGCTGTCCGTGTTCCACGAGCTCGGTCATGACCGACCGCCTCCCCGGGGGCGTTCTCTCCGACACTGCCGACTTCTGACACTTCATCAGATACGAGAACTGATACCAGCTCCGGTCGGAGGAGTCCACGGGCCGGAGCCAACGGCACAACGGTTGGTTCGGGCACCCATTGGAATACGTTCTAGTTATAGTGACGGCACGACGGCGATTGGTGGGAGCCCATGACACAGGTGACCGATCACGGCGGGGGCGTACGGTCGCTCAGGGTCCCCATCCCCGACAACCCCCTCGGCACCACGCTCGTGCACGTCGTCGACACCGACCGGGGCCCCGTGCTGATCGACACCGGCTGGGACGACCCGGCCTCCTGGGACGTCCTCACCGCCGGGCTCGCCTCCTGCGGCATCCCGGTCGCCGAGGTGCACGGCGTGGTCATCACCCACCACCATCCCGACCACCACGGTCTGTCGGGCAAGGTGCGGGACGCGTCCGGGGCGTGGATCGCGATGCACGCGCTGGACACCGAGATCGTCCGGCGGACCCGGGAGCACAAGGCCGAGCGCTGGTTCGCCTACATGGCGGACAAACTCGAGTCCTGCGGAGCACCCGAGGACCACGTGGCGCTGCTGCGCGCGGCACGCACGGCCCGGCGCTCCGGCGGTCTGCCCCAGTTCGCTCCCGCTCTCCCCGACCGCGACATCGCCCCCGGCGAACTGCTCGACCTGGCCGGCCGCCGGCTGCGCGCGATCTGGACCCCGGGCCACACACCCGGTCACGTCTGCCTCCACCTGGAGGAGGCCCACCCCGCCGGACTGCCGGGCCACGGACGCCTGTTCTCCGGCGACCACCTGCTGCCGCGGATCACCCCGCACATCGGCCTGTACGAGGATCCGGACGACGTCACGGTCGCCGATCCGCTCGGGGACTACCTCGACTCCCTGGAACGCGTGGGCCGCCTCGACCCCGCCGAGGTGCTGCCGGCCCACCAGCACGCGTTCACCGACGCCCCCGGCCGCGTACGGGAGTTGCTCACCCATCACGAGGAGCGCCTCACCGGTCTGCTCACCCTCCTCGCGACCCCCCTCACCGCCTGGCAGCTCGCCGAACGCATGGAGTGGAACCGGCCCTGGGAGCAGATCCCCTTCGCCTCCCGGAACATCGCCGTCTCGGAGGCCGAGGCCCATGTCCGCCGTCTGGTGAAACTCGGCCGCGCGGAGGCCGTCGCGGGAAGCGGTCCGGTGACGTACGTGGCGGTGTGAACCGCCCGGCTAGAAGGCCAGCGTGCGGACCAGCTCCTCGGCCTCACCCAGGAGCTGGACCTCCTGTGCGCTCATGGTCGGATTGGCGGCCCGCCGCCGCACGGCCTGCGTGAGACCGTCCCCCGTCACACAGTCCGTGTTCGCGTCGAGCATCGCGGCCAGCGTCTCCCCGGCCACCCCGGCGTGCGCCTCGCCGCCGACGGCGACCTGCGCGAGGATCACCGCGGACATGCCCCAGTCGAGGCCGGGCGGGCCCTCCTCGGCGTCGGCCCAGTCGATGACCTTCGGACCGTCCGGGGTCAGCATCACGTTGTCGGGGTGCAGGTCCAGGTGCAGCACACGGACGGCGGGGTCGGCGGAGAGCCGCGCGGGCACGGCGTGCAGCTTGCGCAGCAGCCGGGCGAGGGTGAGCCCGGCCTCCTCTGCGGAGAAGAGCCCCGCGCCGAACGCCTCCAGCATGGTCGGCCCCGTCAGCCGTTCCATCACCAGGTCGGCGCGGGTCGCCGCCCGCACCCCCGGCACCGGATAGCCGTGCCGGCGTACGTGTTCCATCACCGTGGCCTCGGCCGTCGCGTCGCCCCAGCCCTCCCGGTCGCGCCGCAGCACCCACGTCTCGTCGATCTCGTAGACATCCGCCGAACGTCCCGAGCCGAGCAGTCTCCCCGTCCGCATGAGGCGAACCTAGCCGGTCGTGGGCCCCGCCCCACAGGCGGCGCCGGGGCGATTCCTACGGGCCGGTACAGTGAACGCGTCGTCATCACGCCCGTACGGGAGGAAGCCGGTTCAAATCCGGCGCCGGCCCTGTCCCCGAGCTCTCGGCTCCGTCCGAGCGGGGAGACCCCGATCCGTGAACCGCCCGGCCGGCGGTGAGCCGGATCATCGCGCCCGGGACGTGAGCGACTCGTGCCATCGGCAGCCCGCCGGTGGCCGGCACCGTCGAGGCATACGGAGCCGGAGCCGCTCGGGGCCGAGCCTGCGCCCGGTGCTGCCCGGACCCCGCAGGGAGAGTCATGATCGTTCGCCGCACCGCCGCGGTACTGGCAGTCACCGTCGTGATCGGTACGGCCCTCGTCCCGGCCGCCGTGGCCGACGGCTCCTCCCCGTCCCCCACCCCGTCCCTGGCGATACCCTCCGGCCTCTTCGGCAGCACCGACCCCACCTACGACGGTGTGTGGCGGCAGTCCCTCGCCCTGCTCGCCCAGCACACGGTGGGCGAGCGGCCCGCGGCCAAGGCCGTCGACTGGCTGGCCGGCCAGCAGTGCGCGAACGGCGCGTTCGCCGCGTACCGCGCCGACGCCGCGGCCGCGTGCGACGCCAAGACCATGGTCGACACCAACAGCACCGCGGCGGCCGTCCAGGCCCTCGCCGCGCTCGGCGGGCACGACGGCGGGACGCGGAAGGCGGCCGCCTGGCTGGAGTCCGTACAGAACAAGGACGGCGGCTGGGGCTACACGGCGGGCGGGGCGAGCGACGCCAACTCCACGTCCGTGGTGGTCGGGGCGCTGGCCGCGGCCGGCGGGAAGCCCGGGGACGTGAAGTCCGAGGAGGGCAGGTCGCCCTACGACGCGCTGGTCGAGCTGTCCGTCCCGTGCGACGGCAAGGCCGCCGACGCGGGCGCCTTCGCCTACCAGCCGGACAAGCGGGGCGCGCTGGCCGCCAACGCGGACGCGACGGCCGCGGCGGTGCTGGGAACCCTCGGCAAGGGGCTCGTGACGACGGCCGGGAAGACTCTCCCGAACGGCTACTCCTGCGAGAAGGCGCACACCCCGACGGCCGCGCAGGCCGCGAACAACGGCGCCTCCTATCTCGCCCGCCTGCTGCGCGACACCCCTTATCTGAAGTCGGCGATGCCGGGCGCCAAGGACCAGCCCGACTACGGCAACACGGCGGACGCGGTCGTCGCACTGGCCGCGCAGGGCGGGATCGCGGAGACGAGGAAGCCCCTCGCCTGGCTGGAGAAGAACTCCGGGCCCTGGGCGACGACGTCCGGCCCGGCCGCGTACGCGCAGCTGATCCTCGCCGCGCACGCGACCGGCACCGACCCGCGCGCGTTCGGCGGCACCGACCTCGTCCATCGGCTCGGCGCGACGGGTCCGGCCGCCCGGGCGTCCGGCTCGGCGGCGGCCTCCACCGACGCGGAGAAGAAGGACCGGAAGGACGACGCGAAGGGTGTCGGCGTCTGGTGGATCGTCGGTGTCGGTCTTGTCGGCGGCATCGGCATCGGCTTCCTGATCAGCGGACGCTCGAAGAAGCAGCAGCTGTGAGGCGGCGCCGCACGACGGCCCCGGCCCTGTTCCTCGTCCCCCTGCTGCTCGCCCCGCTGCTGCTCGTGCTCACCGCGGCCGGGCAGGCGCAGGCCGTCGGCTACCGGTACTGGTCCTTCTGGGACCGGACCGGTGGCTCCTGGACGTACGCGACCCAGGGCCCGTCGACCGCGCGGCCGTCCGACGGGGACGTCGAGGGGTTCCGCTTCGCGGTGAGCGAGGACTCGCAGGACGCCTCGAAGCCGCGCGGGAACGCGGACTTCGCGTCCGTCTGCGCCAGGACCGACGCTCGGGCGGGCACCAAGCGGGTGGCCCTGGTCCTCGACTTCGGCACGGCGGCGGACGCCCCCTCCGCGGAGACGCCGCCGGCGCCGCGTACGGCCTGCGCGCGGGTCCCCTCCGACGCGACGGCGGCGGACGCCCTGGCCTCGGTGGCCAAGCCCCTGCGCTACGACACCAACGCCCTGCTGTGCGCCATCGCGGGCTATCCGCGGACCGGCTGCGGCGAGCAGGTCTCGGCCCCGCAGGAGCCGACGGCGTCCGCCCGCCCGCGGTCCGGGGCGCCCCACCACGGCCCGTCGGCGGGCCTGCTCGCGGGCGTCGCCGCGGTGGCCCTCCTCGGCGCGGCCGCGATCTGGCAGGCCCGCCGCCGCCGGGGCTGAGCCGCGGTGACGAGAACGACGAAGGTGACGCGGGTGACGCGGGTGACGACAGGCGACGAGGAACGGGGCACCGCGGCGGCGGCCGACCCGTACGGGATTCCGGGGGAACCCACGGCACCGACCACGCCCGCCGCGCCACCGGCGCCCGCCGAACACGCCGCGCCACCGGCGCCGGTCGGCCCCACCGTGCCCGCGTCCCGGCCCGCACCGCCCGTGTCCGGCCCTCCGGACGCGTCCGGCGAGACCCCGACACCCACCACCGCCGCCGGGGCAGCCACCGCCGGCGAACCCGGCAGTCCCGTCGCCCCCCTCGGGCACGCCGCCCGGCCGACCCGGCTCCCCCGCGCGGAGTCCGGCCCCCACGTGCCCACCGCGCACGCCGTGCCCGATGCCGGCCGCCGTGGGCGTCGGCGGCCACGGCGTACCCGCGCGCCGCAAGCACACCGCGGCAACGCCCTGCACCCGGGAGCCTGGTGGATCTGGGCCCTGGGCCTGGGCACCGCCGCCTCCCGCACCACCAACCCGCTGCTGCTCGCCCTGCTCATCGGCACGGCCGGATACGTGGTGGCGGCCCGCCGCACCTCGGCCCCCTGGTCCCGCTCGTACGGCGCGTTCGTCAGACTCGGTATGGCCGTGCTCGGCATCCGACTCGCCTTCGCGGTCCTCCTCGGCTCCCCCGTCCCCGGCTCGCACGTCCTCGTGACGCTCCCCGAGGTCCCCCTCCCGCACTGGGCGCAAGGCATCCGTATCGGTGGCCGGGTCACCGCCGAGGGCCTGGTCTTCGCGCTCTACGACGGTCTGAAGCTGGCCACGCTCCTCATCTGCGTCGGCGCGGCGAACGCCCTCGCGAACCCGGCGCGGCTCCTGAAGTCCTTGCCCGGCGCGCTGTACGAGGCGGGGGTCGCGGTCGTCGTCGCGCTGACCTTCGCCCCCCATCTCATCGCGGACGCGCAACGGCTGCGCGCCGCCCGCCGGCTGCGCGGCCGCCCCGACCGGGGCCTGCGCGGTCTGCTGCAGGTCGCCCTCCCGGTCCTGGAAGGCGCGCTGGAGCGGTCGGTCGCGCTCGCCGCGGCGATGGACGCGCGCGGCTACGGCCGGACCGCCGCGGTCGCGCCCGCCGTCCGCCGCACCACCGCCGTCCTGACGCTGGGCGGCCTGGTCGGCGTCTGCGCGGGCACGTACGGACTGCTGACCGCCGAGGGCGACGGTTACGGACCGCCCTTGCTGCTCGCCGGGCTGGCCGCGGCGCTGGGCGGCCTGTGGCTGGGCGGCCGCCGCTCCCCGCGCACGCGCTACCGCCCGGACGTGTGGGGCGCACGGGCGTGGCTGGTGGCCGGGTCCGGCTTCGCCGTCGCCGCCGGGCTGATCGTCTGCGCCGCCTACGACCCCGCGGCACTGCGCACCGGTGTCGTCCCCCTGGTGGCCCCGGCCTTTCCCCTGTGGCCCGCGGCCGCCGTGCTGCTCGGCCTGCTGCCCGCCTTCGTCGCCCCCGTCCCCGTACCCGGGCAGCCCCGCCCGCCCGGGAACCGCCCGGCCGCCCGGGAACCCGCCGCCACCGAGGAGCCCTCATGATCCGCTTCGAGGACGTCTCCGTGACATACGACGGAGCGGCCGAACCCACCGTCCAGGGCGTGGACTTCGAGGTGCCCGAGGGTGAACTGGTGCTGCTCGCCGGGCCCTCCGGAGTCGGCAAGTCCACCGTTCTCGGCGCGGTCGGCGGTCTCGTCCCCCACTTCACGGGCGGCACCCTGCGCGGCCGTGTCACGGTCGCCGGCCGGGACACCCGAACCCACAAACCGCGCGAACTCGCCGATGTCGTCGGCACGGTGGGCCAGGACCCCCTGTCCCATTTCGTGACGGACACGGTCGAGGACGAACTCGCCTACGGGATGGAGTCGTTGGGCCTCGCCCCGGCGGTGATGCGCCGCCGCGTCGAGGAGACCCTCGATCTGCTGGGCCTCGCGGACCTGCGTGACCGCCCGATCGCCACCCTCTCCGGCGGCCAGCAGCAGCGCGTCGCCATCGGCTCGGTCCTCACCCCGCACCCGCGGGTCCTGGTCCTCGACGAACCCACGTCCGCGCTGGACCCGGCCGCCGCCGAGGAGGTCCTCGCCGTCCTGCAGCGCCTCGTCCACGACCTCGGCACGACCGTGCTGCTGGCCGAGCACCGCCTCGAACGCGTCATCCAGTACGCCGACCGCGTCGCCCTCCTCCCCTCCCCCGGCACCCCGCCGCTCCTCGGCACCCCGGCCGAGATCATGGCCGTCTCCCCGGTGTGTCCGCCG
The DNA here is from genome assembly GCF_042887295.1 of Streptomyces sp. NPDC057950. NCBI lineage: Bacteria > Bacillati > Actinomycetota > Actinomycetes > Kitasatosporales > Streptomycetaceae > Streptomyces > Streptomyces sp. NPDC057950. Next base: position 389,865 of record NZ_JBHVPP010000003.1, on the reverse strand, counting down.
GTGGTGGACCTCGGCCGGCTGGCCGGCTGGTCCCCGCTCCCGCTCACCGTGCGCGACGCGCGGCGCAGAGCGGGGGCGCTGCGCGAACGGCTCGCGGAGCTCGCGCCGCCCGCTACCGCTGCACCCGGGCTTCTTCCCCCGCCGGGCGCCCCCACCGGCGGGCCACCCCACCGTCCCCACCGTCTCCGGTTCCTCCCGCCCGCCCGTCCGCGTCTCCTGCGCGGGCGCACCCCCGGTTCGCCGGCCCCCTCCGCGCCGGCCGCCGTCGTCGAGGGTCTCGCCGTCCGCCGCGGTCAGGTCGAGGCGCTCCGCCGCGTGGACCTGACCGTCGCCCCCGGCGGGATCACCGCGCTGATGGGACGCAACGGAGCGGGCAAGTCCACCCTGCTCGGCACCCTGGTCGGGCTGGTCGAACCCGCCGCGGGTTCGGTCCGGGTCGGCGGCGCGGTCCCCCACCGGACGGCTCCCCAGGACCTGATCCGGCGCGTGGGTCTCGTACCGCAGGAACCACGGGACCTGCTGTACGCCGACACGGTCGCCGCCGAGTGCGCCGCGGCCGACGCCGACGCGGGCGCCGGGACCGGTACCTGCCGGGCGCTGGTCTCCGCGCTGCTGCCCGCGATCACCGACGACACCCATCCGCGGGACCTGTCGGAAGGGCAGCGGCTGGCGCTGGCGCTCGCCGTCGTCCTGGCGGCCCGCCCCCCGCTGCTGCTCCTCGACGAGCCGACCCGGGGCCTCGACTACGCGGCGAAGGCCCGGCTGGTCACCATCCTGCGCGGGCTGGCCGCCGAGGGGCACGCCATCGTGCTGGCGACCCACGACGTGGAGCTCGCCGCCGAGCTCGCGCACCGCGTGGTCGTCCTCGCGGACGGCGAGGTCGTCGCCGACGGCCCGACGGCCGAGGTGGTCGTCGCGTCCCCGTCCTTCGCCCCGCAGGTCACGAAGGTGCTGGCCCCGCAGCCGTGGCTCACGGTCGCCCAGATCAGGGACGCGCTCGCGGGGGACACGCTCGCATGACCATGTCCGGCGCCCCACGGCGCACCACCACGCACCAGCGCCAGGTACGCGCCGTCCGCCTCGGCCCCCGTTCCCTCGCCGCCCTCGGCCTGGTGAGCGTCATCGGCGTCGCCGGATTCGGCTGGCCGCTCCTCGCCGACCCCGCCTCCCGGGCCGGCACCCACGCACAGGACGCCCCCTGGCTGTTCGCGGGGCTGCTCGTCCTGCTCGTGGCGGTCGTGGCCGCGACGATCTCCGAGTCCGGCCTCGGCCCCAAGGCGGTCGCCATGCTCGGGGTGCTGGCCGCGACCGGCGCCGCCCTGCGGCCGATCGGGGCCGGGACCGCCGGGATCGAGCCGATGTTCTTCCTGATGGTGCTGAGCGGACGGGTGCTCGGACCGGGGTTCGGCTTCGTGCTCGGGTCCGTGACCATGTTCTCGTCCGCGCTGCTCACCGGCGGGGTGGGGCCGTGGATGCCGTTCCAGATGCTCGCCATGGGCTGGTTCACGATGGGCGCCGGGCTGCTGCCCGGTCCGGACCGGCTGCGCGGGCGCGCCGAGCTGACGCTGCTCGCCGGGTACGGGTTCCTGGCCGCCTTCGCGTACGGCACCGTCATGAACCTGGAGGGCTGGCCCTTCATGAACGCGCTGTCCTCGAACGTGGCCTTCGACCCGCACGCCGGGGTTCCCGCCAACCTGGCCCGCTTCCTCGCGTACTGCGTGGCCACCTCGCTCGGTTGGGACCTGGGCCGGGCCGTGGTGACGGTCGTCCTGACGCTCACGCTGGGCGCGCCGCTGCTCAGGGCGCTGCGGCGGGCCACCCGGCGGGCCGCCTTCGAGACACCGGTCACGTTCGACCCCCGGTGATCTGCGGCGTCCGTCACACCGGCCGGACGCGCTCCGCGCATCCGCGTGCGCGCTGTGCGAGGTGGAGCGTGAAGCAGCCCACAGGACGTTGGTCACATCCGAGGCGCGATAGTAGCCATTCCCGGTGGCATGAACGCTTCTCCATGCCCTCTGACCTGGGGTTTGAGAGTCAGATCACATAAGGCACTTTCTCCTCGGATGCGACCACCACTAGTAAAAGGGGGTCATTGCGGGCGGGCCCCGAGCCTGTTTCTCTGAAGCAGTCGCGAGGCGCCGACGGACCCACCCGGGTCGCGGCGCCGACGTACGCAGTCACCACGCACCACATGGTTCCGGCCTACCGCGACGGTCGTGTCCCCGAAGAAAAAGGTTCTCCGTGTCCGTCTCCTTCATCCGCCGCATCGCCTCTCCGAAGAAGGTCCTCACCACTGCCGCCGTGGCCACCGCCACCGTCGGCATGGCTCTGGCCGCGGCTCCCGCCCAGGCCGCCACCACCTCGGCCTCCTCCGCCCAGTCGATCGCGCACGAGATGATCCCGGACGCCGCGCAGTTCACCGCCTTCAGCAAGATCGTCGAGCGCGAGAGCGGCTGGAACCCCAGCGCGACGAACTCCGCCTCCGGCGCCTACGGTCTGGTCCAGGCCCTGCCCGCGTCGAAGATGTCGTCCGCCGGCTCCGACTGGAAGACCAACCCCGCCACCCAGATCAAGTGGGGCCTGGACTACATGAACTCCCGCTACGGCAGCCCGACCGCCGCGTGGAGCTTCTGGCAGGCCCACAACTGGTACTGAGCGAACCCCCACCGCACGTGAAGGCGGCGGCCCCCGATCCCCGGGGCCGCCGCCTTCGCCTGTCGTGGGCCAAGGGCCGGCGGTCCGCCACATCGGCCGGTACGCCCGTACACCGCACCGGGACCTCTTCGCGGACGTGCAGCCGGGACTCGGAGGCGCGCACCGCACCGCACCACACCACACCGATCCGGTCGCGGGCCGCACGGGCCCGGTGAGCAGCCGGCGTGGCCGCCGCGGCGAGTCCCCGCCGCGCACGCCGACCGGTCCGTCCTCCGCGCGACTCGCGCGTGTCGTCCCTCCTGTCCGCGGCGCCACGGCCCGTCGTTCCGCCCGGACGTCCTCCGCGTCATGGTGCACTTGGGTCTGCCACCACCGTCCAGCCGACCGGAGGCTCCATGGGTGCGGACAGCACGGCCGCGCGGACCGACGACCCCGAGGCGCGCGGACTGCGCCTGGTCCTGGTGCTGTTGGGGCTGACGGTGGTCAGCGGGCTCATCGACGCGGTGAGTTATCTCGGGCTCGGGCACGTCTTCACCGCGAACATGACCGGCAACGTGGTGGTGCTGGGCTTCGCCTCGGCCGGGGCGCCGGGTTTCTCCGTGCGGCACGCGCTGACCTCGCTCGCCTGCTTCCTGATCGGCGCCGCGGTCGGAGGGCGGGTCGCGGTGCGTTTCGGCGGCCGGTCGCGCCGGACCTGGGCGCGGGTCACGCTCGCCGTCGAGGCGGTGCTCGTCGGCGGGTGCGCGGCGGTCGCCTTCGCCGCGCCGGATGCCACCGGTACGACGTACACCCTGATCGCCGTCACGGCCTTCGCCATGGGCCTGCGCAACGCGACCGTCCGCAAGCTGGGTGTGCCCGACCTGACGACCACGGTCCTGACGATGACGCTGACGGGCCTCGCGGCGGACACCGCCGTCGGCGACGGTACGGGCGGCCGCTCCCCGCGACGCGTCGCCTCCGTCGCCGCGATGGCCGTGGGCGCGCTGCTGGGCGCGTGGCTGGTGCTCCACCACGGACTGGGGATCCCCCTGTTGATCGCGGCGGTGGCGGCGGGGGCCCTGGCGGTGACGGCCTCCGGGCGGGAGTAGTCCCGCTCCGGGCGACGGGTCTTCCGGGGGCGGGAACGGTCCTTGTGCTCACCCGGCTTCCGACGTCCGCGGGGCGCCAGGCAGACTTCATCGGAGCAGTCCGATGACCAGGAGGATCACGCATGATCACGCTCACGAAGGAAGACGGCCCGGCGGACCTCGACGGGGTGACCCATCTGTCCATCGGGGTGTCCTGGGACCCCACCGCCGGATCGAGCGGCGGACTGATGGGCAAGCTCCGCCGGCAGGCCGGCACCGACCTCGACCTGATCGCGATCGCGATGCAGGGCTCGGACCCGGTGCGGCTGGCGGGCCTCGACTCCCTGGACCCGCTGGGCAACGGCTCGTTGGTGCACAGCGGCGACAACCAGACCGGACGCGGCGACGGGGACGACGAGACGGTGACCGTCGAGTTCGCCCGGGTGCCGGCCAACGTCACGTCGATCGTCTTCGTCGCCGCCGCGTTCAAGAAGAGCAGTTCCTTCCAGAAGGCGCGGAACATCAGCATCAAGGTGTACGACGCGACCGGGGGCAGCACCCAGCAGGTCGCCGACATCTGGCCGAGCCTGCTCAGCAACGACAACGGCTGCGCCGTGGCCAAGGCGATAAGGGTCGGTGGCGTCTGGAAGCTGGAGGTGATCAACCAGACGGGCCGGATCAAGCAGGGTGACGAGCGGGACCTGATGCGCTTCGCGGTGAACAAGTAGGGACACCCGCCGGCGGGGACATGAGTGGGGACTTGGGGGCTGACCCGAACGTCAGCCCCCGCCCGGCGCGCCGCCCGGGTGTCCCGGCTACAGCCGCTGGATGATCGTCCCGGTCGCCAGTGCCCCGCCCGCGCACATGGTGATGAGGGCGAACTCCTTGTCCCTGCGCTCCAGTTCGTGCAGGGCCGTCGTGATCAGGCGTGCCCCCGTGGCCCCCACGGGATGCCCGAGCGCGATCGCGCCGCCGTTCACGTTGACCTTCTCCAGATCCTGTTCGAAGACCTGGGCCCAGCTCAGCACCACCGAGGCGAAGGCCTCGTTGATCTCGACCAGGTCGATGTCCTTCAGCGACATGCCGGCCTTGCCGAGTACGGCCCGTGTCGCGTCGACCGGTCCGTCCAGGTGGAAGTGCGGGTCCGCGCCGACGAGTGCCTGTGCCACGATCCGGGCCCGCGGCCGCAGCTTCAGCGCCCGCGCCATCCGCTTCGACGCCCACATGATCGCGGCGGCTCCGTCCGAGATCTGCGACGAGTTGCCCGCCGTGTGGACGGCCGTCGGCATCACCGGCTTGAGGCGCGACAGCGCCTCCGCCGACGTGTCGCGCAGCCCCTCGTCGCGGTCGACGAGCCGCCACATGCCCTGCCCGGCGCGCTGTTCGTCCTCCGTCGTGGGGACCTGCACGGCGAACGTCTCCCGCTTGAAGCGCTCCTCCGACCAGGCCACGGCCGCCCGCTCCTGCGAGAGAAGACCGAGCGAGTCGACGTTCTCGCGCGTCAGCCCGCGACGACGCGCGATCCGCTCCGCCGCCTCGAACTGGTTGGGCAGGTCCACGTTCCACTCGTCGGGGAACGGTTTCCCCGGGCCGTGCTTGGACCCCGAGCCCAGCGGCACCCGCGACATCGTCTCGACACCGCAGGAGATGCCCACGTCGATCACCCCCGCCGCGATCATGTTGGCGGTCAGGTGCGCGGCCTGCTGCGAGGAGCCGCACTGGCAGTCCACGGTCGTCGCGGCGGTCTCGTAGGGCAGGCCCATGGTGAGCCACGCCGTGCGCGCGGGGTTCATCGACTGCTCCCCGGCGTGCGTCACCGTACCGCCGACGATCTGCTCGACACAGTCGGCGTGGATGCCGGTGCGGCCGAGGAGTTCACGGTAGGTCTCGCCCAGGAGATAGGCGGGGTGGAGATTGGCGAGCGCGCCACCGCGCTTGCCGATGGGGGTGCGTACGGCTTCGACGATCACGGGTTCCGCGGCCATGGGGCTAGGTCCTCTCCTCGCTGACCCGCGCAGCGCGGGGCGTCCCGGCCCACCCACCGCGCCGAACTAGAACGTGTACTAGTTCTCCGTGCAGTCTGCTGAGCGGAGCCCCCGCGCCGCAAGGGTCGTGCACGCCCCGAAGTCGCCATCCGCGCCGCCTCCGCGCGCAATTGAGGGTGCCGCACCCCTTGCGACTTGTAGAACCCGTTATTACCTTCACGGCGATTCCCTTTTCTGATGGGCCGTCAGGCCATCGATGGGCGGCCGCCGGAACACGGCCGCCGGAACACCGTCGCCACAACAGAACGCGTGAGAGCTGGAGTTGCCGATGCCCTGTCCAGCGCTGCCCGACGGGTTCGACTTCACCGACCCCGACCTGCTGCACCACCGTGTACCCCTGCCGGAGTTCGCCGAGCTGCGCCGGGCCGAACCGGTCCGCTGGATACCCCAGCCGCCCAACCTGGCCGGGTTCCAGGACGAGGGCTACTGGGCGGTGACCCGGCACGCGGACGTCAGGTACGTCTCCACGCACCCCGAGATCTTCTCCTCGTCCCTCAACACCGCGATCATCCGCTTCAACGACCACATCGAGCGCGACGCGATCGACGCCCAGCGGCTGATCCTGCTCAACATGGACCCGCCCGAGCACACCCGCGTCCGCCAGATCGTGCAGCGCGGTTTCACCCCGCGGGCCATCCGGGCCCTGGAGCAGCGGCTGCGCGACCGCGCGCACGCGATCGTCGAGGGCGCGCGTGCCCACTCCGGGCCCTTCGACTTCGTCACCGAGGTCGCCTGCGAACTGCCCCTCCAGGCGATAGCCGAACTGATCGGCATCCCGCAGGACGACCGGGTCAAGATCTTCGAGTGGTCCAACCGGATGATCGCGTACGACGATCCGGAGTACGCCATCACGGAGGAGGTCGGCGCCGAGTCGGCCACCGAACTCATCTCGTACGCCATGAACATGGCCGCGGACCGCAAGCAGTGCCCGGCGAAGGACATCGTCAGCACGCTGGTGGCGGCCGAGGACGAGGGCAACCTCGGTTCCGACGAGTTCGGCTTCTTCGTGCTGATGCTGTCGGTGGCCGGCAACGAGACCACCCGCAACGCCATCACGCACGGCATGCACGCCTTCCTCACCCACCCCGCGCAGTGGGAGCTCTACAAGAGCACCCGTCCGGCGACCACCGCCGAGGAGATCGTCCGCTGGGCGACCCCCGTGGTCTCCTTCCAGCGCACGGCGACCCAGGACACCGAACTCGGCGGCAAGGCGATCAGGAAGGGCGACCGGGTCGGCCTCTTCTACGCCTCCGCCAACCACGACCCCGAGGTGTTCGGCGACCCCGGCGACTTCGACATCACCCGTGACCCCAACCCGCACCTCGGCTTCGGCGGCGGAGGCCCCCACTACTGCCTCGGGAAGTCCCTGGCCGTCCTGGAGATCGACCTCATCTTCCAGGCGATCGCCGACGCGATGCCGAACCTCTCCCTGGTGGGCGATCCGCGCCGGCTGCGCTCCGCGTGGATCAACGGGGTCAAGGAACTCCAGGTCGACGCCGGCTGACCCCGGCGCGCACACTCGGGCCGACGGCCTCCCGGCGCCCGTCGGCCCGTCCCGCGGGAGGCAGGGGCAGCCCCCTACGCTCCGCCCCTGCCTCCCCCGACAGCCGAAACACCGGACCCCGGGGCGACGTGCGTACCGGACCGGCGCCGGATCAGCCCGCCGTACGACCGGCCGGGCTGTCTGCGTGGCCGTCCGCCGGGCTGTCCGCGGGGCCGTCCGCCGGGCTGTCCGCGCGACTGCCCGCCGGCCTCCCGCCGGAACTCCCCGCGGAACTCTGCGCGGGGAGCTCCACCGGGCCGGCCGCGGGGCCGGCCGCCCGGTCGGCCGCGCGGCCGCGTGTCGCCGGGGCCTGCTCCTTCGTGCCCCCCTCGACGGGCCGCACCAGCGGGCGCGGCCTCGGGCCCTGGAGGAGATAGGTCAGACCGAAGCCCGCGGCGACGACCGCCGCGCCGCCCACCGCGTCCAGCACCCAGTGGTTGCCGGTCGCCACGATCGCCGAGACGGTGAACAGCGGGTGCAGCAGGCCGAGCGCCTTCATCCACCACTTGGGCGCCAGGATCGCGATCACCACTCCGCACCACAGGGACCAGCCGAAGTGCAGCGAGGGCATCGCCGCGTACTGGTTGGTGAGCGCGGTCAGTGTGCCGTAGTCCGGCTTGGAGAAGTCCTGTACACCGTGCACGGTGTCGATGACACCCAGCCCCGGCATCAGGCGCGGCGGGGCCAGCGGGTAGAGCCAGAAGCCGACGAGCGCGATCAGCGTGGCGAAGCCGAGTGCCGAGCGCGCCCAGCGGTAGTCGCCGGGACGGCGGGTGTAGAGCAGGGCTAGGACGGTGAGCGGGACCACGAAGTGGAACGACTCGTAGTAGAAGTCGAAGAAGTCCCGCAGCCACTCGACCTTGAACACCGCGTGGTTGGCCCAGTGTTCGATGTCGAGGTGCAGGAACCGCTCGATGGCGAGTATCTGGTCGCCGTGGTGCTCCGCGGCGGCCCGGCCGCCCGCGTTGGTGCCGCCCGTCGCCGCCAGCCTGACCTGTTGGTAGGCGGAGTAGCCGACGCGGATCAGGAGCAGTTCGAGCAGCAGGTTCGGGCGCGTGCGGACGCGGCCGAGGAAGGGCAGCAGCGGCACCCGCTTCCACCGGGTGGGGACGGACTCCGCGTAGTCCGTGGGGATCGGCGCCCGGTAGTACTCCGAGGTACGGGAGAGGAACGGCACGACCGTGGCGGCGGCGAGCGCGGCGAGCAGCACCACGTTGTCGCGCAGCGGGTAGACCGCCGCCATGTTCGGCAGCATCATCTTCGCCGGCAGGGTCATGACGAGGATGACGGCGACCGGCCACATGGCGCGGTCCGAGGCCTTCCTGCCGACCCGGCCGACCAGTGCGAGCAGGACCCACAGCAACTGGTGCTGCCAGGTGGTGGGTGAGACGGCGACGGCGACGCAGCCGGTGATCGCCACGGCCAGGAGCAGCTGCCCGTCCTTGGCGTAGCGCACGGCACGGCGCAGGCCCAGGACCGCGACTCCCGCGCCGAGCAGCAGGAACAGGCCGATCTCCAGCGGGCCGTTGAGGCCGAGGCGCAGCAGCGCGCCGTGCAGCGACTGGTTGGTGAGGTCGTCGGCGTCCCGGCCGAGTCCGACGCCCGCGAGGTGGTGCACCCAGTACGTGTGGGAGTCGTGCGGCATCGCGGCCCAGGCGAGGGCGGTGCAGGCGGCGAAAGTGAGCGCCCCGGACACGGCGGCGCGGCGGCGCCCGGTGAACCAGAGCAGCGGGACGAAGAGCAGCACGGTGGGCTGCAGCGCCGCCGCGAGGCCGATCAGGACGCCGCTCGCCCGCTCCCCGCGGACCGTGAAGCAGGCCAGGAGGACGAGCAGGACCGGGATGATGCTGGTCTGGCCGAGGTAGAGCGCGTTGCGCACCGGCAGCGACAGCATCAGCAGACTGATGGCCACGGGAGCGGCCAGCAGCGAGGTGCGCCGACTCACGGGCTGCGGCAGGGCGCGCGCGGCGACCACGCCGAGGGCGACGACCAGGGACAGGCTGCCGAAGGTCCATCCCCAGCCGAGGCCCTGTTCCGCGGCGCGGGTGAGGGGCTTGAGGACGAGTCCGCCGAAAGGGGTTCCGGTGAACTGCGTCGAGTCGTACAGCGACCCCTTCACGTGCAGGACGCCCTCGGGCCCCACCCAGGTCTCCAGGTCGGTCAGCCGCTCCCCTTTGGGGGTGCTCAGGACGACAGCGACCTGCCGTACCGCGAGGACCGCGGCGATCAGCCACAGCCCGATACGGATCGTGCGCAGCCGCGCCTTCGCCGATTCCGTCGCCCCCGCCCCGAAGGCACCACCCGCTCGCCCGCCGTGCTCCACATTCGCCACGCCCCGTCGGCCCTCCCGCCCCGTTCGTCCCACGTATCCCGTGCGCCGGTGTCTGTCCGGACCCTAAGAGGCTCGCACTGCCCCCGCGGAAGGACGCAGGCAACCCCCTCTTCACCTGACGTCCCCCCGCCTTTTGTCCGGATGACGATAGTGGGAGATCGGTTCGGTTCCCCCCTCGGTCTGCGACATGGATCACAATCACCCGCGACAAAGGTCACAGACAGGCCACTCGAAGCCGGTCTCCGGCGGACCCGTCGCCGCTGCGCACACCGTGTTTGCGCACGTTGCGCACAGGTCCGCCCACGGCACGTGACGCACGAGAACGACCCTATGGTCGCTTTTTGGTCTGCCCCGGGTCGTCACGCGGGGCGGACCACGTCCTTGTCCCCGTCGAAAGGCAGGCGAGCGGAATCTTGCCCTCCGTCACTCCCGTCGCTCCCGTCGCTCCCGTCCGGCTCCGGCCCCCCGCGCGGCCGGAGGTCACCGTCACCGACCCCGCCCTGGTGAAGCGCGCCGTGAAGGCCGCCGCCCTCGGCAACGCGATGGAGTGGTTCGACTTCGGCGTCTACAGCTACATCGCGGTGACGCTGGGCAAGGTCTTCTTCCCGTCCGGCAACCCCACCGCGCAGTTGCTGTCCACCTTCGGCGCGTTCGCGGCGGCCTTCCTCGTCCGCCCGCTGGGCGGCATGGTCTTCGGACCGCTGGGCGACCGCATCGGCCGCCAGAAGGTCCTGGCCCTCACCATGATCATGATGGCGGCGGGCACCTTCGCGATCGGCCTGATCCCGTCGTACGCGACGATCGGCGTCGGCGCTCCGCTGCTGCTGCTCGCGGCCCGGCTGGTGCAGGGCTTCTCCACCGGTGGCGAGTACGCGGGCGCCTCCACCTTCATCGCCGAGTACGCGCCCGACAAGAAGCGCGGTTTCTTCGGGAGCTGGCTGGAGTTCGGCACGCTCGCCGGATACATCGGCGGCGCGGGTCTGGTCACCCTCATGACCACCCTCCTGTCCACCGAGGACCTGCTGGCCTGGGGCTGGCGCGTGCCGTTCCTGATCGCGGGCCCGATGGGCGTCATCGGCCTGTACCTGCGGATGCGCCTGGAGGAGACCCCGGCGTTCGCGGCGGAGCTGGAGAAGGCGTCGAAGAAGGAGAAGGACCGCCCCAAGGTGCCGCTGCGCGCGATGCTCGCCGGCCAGTGGCGCGCGCTGCTGCTCTGCGTCGGCCTGGTGCTGGTCTTCAACGTCACCGACTACATGCTGCTGTCGTACATGCCGAGCTATCTGACGAGCGAGCTGAAGTACGACGAGACGCACGGACTGCTGGTCGTCCTCGGCGTGATGGCGCTGATGATGATCGTGCAGCCCTTCGCGGGCGCGCTGACCGACCGGATCGGCCGCCGCCCGGTGATCGCCGCCGGATGTGCCGGATTCCTCGCGCTGTCCGTCCCCGCCATCCTGCTCATCCGTCAGGGCAGCCTGCTCGCGGTCGCGCTCGGCATGGGCGCGCTGGGCCTGCTGCTGGTGTGCTTCACCTCCGCGATGCCGGCCGCGCTTCCCGCGCTGTTCCCGACGAAGGTCCGCTACGGCTCGCTCTCCATCGGCTTCAACGTCTCCGTCTCGCTCTTCGGCGGCACGACCCCGCTGGTGGTCACGGCGCTCATCGGGGTGACCGGGAACATGATGATGCCCGCGTACTACATGATGGCCGCGGCCGTGATCGGCGGCGTGGCGGTGTGGTTCATGTCCGAGTCGGCGGGCCTGCCGCTGCCGGGTTCCGCTCCGGCCGTCGAACCCGGCACCGTGCCCGACACCGTGCCCGACGCCGAATCCGGCACCTCGTGCGCCACCGGGGCCGACGCCTGACCCACCCCCGCCGACCGGCCGGTGTCACCCCGCGCACGGAGGATCTCTCTCTTGGCGGCTGACAAGCGTGGGTGGCGCGACTAGATTCGTCCACGAAACTGGTTAGCGCTTCTAACTAGGCATACGAAGGGCATGGCGTATGAGCGAGTCGCAGTTGTGGAACGACGTCGACGACTACTTCACCGCCCTCCTCTCCCCCGCCGACGAGACCCTGACCGCCGCGCTGCGCGACAGTGACGCCGCCGGGCTTCCGAAGATCAACGTCGCGCCGAACCAGGGCAAGCTGCTCCAGCTCCTCGCCCGGATCCAGGGCGCGCGCCGCATCCTGGAGATCGGCACCCTCGGCGGTTACAGCACCATCTGGCTGGGCCGCGCGCTGCCCGCCGACGGCCGGCTGGTGACCTTCGAGTACGACGCCACCCACGCCGAGGTCGCCCGCCGCAACCTCGCCCGCGCCGGCCTCGACCGGATCGCCGAGGTGCGGGTGGGTCCCGCGCTGGAGTCACTGCCGAAACTGGCCGAGGAGAACCCGGAACCGTTCGACTTCGTCTTCATCGACGCGGACAAGGTGAACAACCCGTCGTACGTGGAGTGGGCCCTCAGGCTCACCCGCCCCGGCAGCCTGATCGTCGTCGACAACGTCGTGCGCGGCGGTCACGTGGCCGACGCGGGCAGCACCGACCCGAGTGTGCGGGGCACCCGGGCCGCGCTGGAACTGATCGCCGCCCACCCCAAATTGAGCGGTACGGCGATCCAGACGGTGGGCAGCAAGGGGTACGACGGGTTCGCGCTGGCCCGGGTCCTCGACTAGGCCGTGTCGTGGTTCCGGGATCTACTGCTCGTGGTAGAAGCCCACGTTCACGCTCTGCGGTCCTGTGCGGTCGAAGATGACGATCTCTCCGGAGCTGCCCGCGGGGAGCTGCGCCGTCCCCCCGTACGGGAGGGACCGGGTGGACGTCCCGGCGAAGGTCAGCCGGACCTCGGAGGAGGGGTCCGGCCGGGAACCGTGCAGCCAGGTGACCTGCCAGGAGCCCTCCGGACCGCACAGGAACTCCAGGTGGACCCGGGAGACGAACAGCCAGTCGTCGGGGGTGGCGAGCCGGCACACGGTCCGGTCCCGGCCCACCCGCAGCACGGCGCCGGGGTCGCTCGGTGCGTCGGCCATCAGCATTCCGGCCGTCGCACCCGCGTCCGCCCCGGTGACCGAGGCCATGGTGAGTTCGAGCACGTGCGCTCCTTCGCGTTCCGGTGAATCCGCCCACCGGTTCGATCGTCCTGGTGCCGGGCGTGGTTGACGCGCCGCCGCCGCATGATAATTCGCCCGATCGTCCGATCGGGCGTCCTCCGGCACAATGGACGTATGACCGAGCGCAAGCCACCCGGCGTCAGCTTCGAGTCCTGGGTCGACCGGCAGATCCGCGAGGCGGAGGCCCGCGGTGAGTTCACGGACCTCCCGGGCGCGGGAAAGCCGCTGCCCGAGGTGACCGACACGTCGTACGACGAACTGTGGTGGATCAAACGGAAGATGGCCCGTGAGGGCCTGTCGGTGCTGCCCCCGACACTGGCCCTGCGCAAGGAGGCCGAGGACGCGCTCGCGGCGGCGGCGTCGGCGCCCTCGGAGCGCGCCGTGCGCCGGATCGTCGAGGACATCAACGCCAAGATCCGCGAGGTCATGTTCAAGCCGCCGCCGGGGCCTCCCCTCGGTCTCAAGCCCTACGACGTGGACGAGATCGTCCGGGACTGGCGCGAGCGCCGGACCGGGTGACCCCGTCGACGCGTGAGGCCGCGTCCCGGAACATGGTCCGGGACGCGGCCTCACGATTGCCGTGCGGTGCCGGTCAGAGGTGCAGCAGACGCTCCGTGACCTCACGGTAGTCCCGCAGGGCCAGGCGCAGTTGCTCGGTGTCGGACGCCTCGTCCGCACCGGCCTTCTCCCAGGACGTGCGCAGCGTGCGCCGGCGCCGGGCCATCGCGTCCGTGAACTGTGCCGTGAGCTCCTCGAGGACATGGTCGGCCTCCTCGACGGACGCCCGCGGACCGTCGACGAACCCGCCGACCGCGTGCCGCATCCGCAGCGCGTACTTGTCGCACGCGTCGTGCGACAGGAGCGCGGTGCCGTCCGCTCCGGAGACGCCGTTCTCCCGTGCCGTGCCCGGCTCGTGCGCGCCTGAGCGGGCGGACTCGCGGGAGCTGTCGCCTCCGGCGCGCCCGGCGGCCGGGGCCGCGGTCCCGCGGGACCCCTTGGTCTCACGGGAGGTGGTGGCCTCACGGGAGCCCAGGGGGACCGGCGTGCGCGGCGTCACGGCGTGTTCGCCGGTGGTGGACGCGGCCCGGTCCGGTGTCTCACGGTGCTCGTCCGCGGTCGCGCCGGACGGGGCCGCAGTCTGGCGGGAGGACGTGGGGAAGGGGGTGCGGGCCGCCGTGCCGCGCTCACCGGGACCGGCTGTCCGGTCCGGGGTGTCGCGGTGGGTGTCCGCGGCCTCGCGACCACGGCTCCGCTCGTCCCCTCGTACCTCCGTGCCCTCGGTCCTGCCGGTCTCGGTCCTGCCGGCCTCGGTCCTGCCGGTCTCGGTGCTCTCGGCTTCGGTGCTCTCGGCTTCGTTCTTCGCTGTCGTCCCGCGCTGCGGGGCCGACTCGTTCTGCGGGGTCCGCGGGGCGGTTGTCGCCTCCGTGTCGCCCTTCAGTACCTCGCGGCGGGTCGCCGTGTCCTTGCCTTCGTCCGGTGTCATGTCGTTCACCTTCCTCAACTCCCCTTCACCTGGCGCCTGGTGAGCGCCCACGGCGTCCGGGATCGGTTGTCGGGAGCCGGGTCCGGCCGGCCGGTGGCGGTGTCCTGGCGCTTCGTGGACACCAGTTCCTCGAAGAGGGCGCGGGCCTCGATCATGGCCTCGCGGAGTTCCTCCGTGCCGGCGCGGTCGTCCTCGGTGGGGCTGTACGTGGCCTCGTGAACCCGCCGGTAGCCGTGGACATGGTGTCCGTGGTGGACCGAGAGTGCCTCCAGCCGCTCCTCGTAGCGCTCACCGTCGGGGAAGCCGCGCTCGCCGGCCACCTCACCGAGCAGGCGGTCAGCCTCGGCCACCGCGTCCTGCGGAGAATCGACGAAGCGTTCCTGAGCGGCCGTCCAGCGGACCGTGTACTGCTCGCGGGCCGACGCCTCCAGCGGCCGCCGCCGCAGCGAGCCGTGCCGCTTCACGCGCTCGGCGAGGTCACGCTCGGCGGCCCTGGCGTCGCCGTCGTGCCGGGCGACGACCCGGTCGTATTCGGGCCCGAAGCGCCGCCGCAACGTGCGTCCGCCCTGCGGCCTGCGGGCGAGGAGAGTCAGGGCGGCTGCGACAACGGCAACGGCCGCCACGATCACGATCAGAGCGATGATGACGCCTGTGGACATGGATGCCTTCCGGGGTTCTCGACCCAACGGGCCGGTTCGCGGATCGGGTTGCCCGGAAGTACACCTTCAAACGGGGCCCGTCGCGCCCGGTCCCGCCCGATCCCGCCCGATCCGGGGCCGGTTCACCCGAAACCCGGTTGCGGAACGGGACCGGTGCGCCGTGACAATGACCGCCATGACCCGTACCGGCGCCCCCTCGACGAACGGCACGACGGACGACATGACGAACGGCACGACGGACGGCGCGGCGAACGCTCCCGCCGGCCCTGCGGCGGCTTCCTGGACCATCGCCCCCGAACCCTTCGACTCCCCCGCCGCCGCGGCACTGTGGCGTGCCTACTACACCGAGGTCAGCGACCGCTGGTACCTGCTGCACGAGGGCCACGCGACCGACCCCGGAGAGCTGGAGCGGGAGATCGCCGCGAGCACGGGGGCCGAGTTCACCGCGCCCACCGGAGTGCTGCTGGTCGCTCGGTACGGCGGTGAACCCGGGGGCATGGCGGGCATACAGATGCTCGACGCCGTCACGGGTGAGCTGAAGCGGGTGTTCGTGCGGCCCGAGCTGCGCGGCCGGGGCGGCGCAGCGCTGCTGCTCGCCGAGGCCGAACGGGCGGCACTCGGCCTCGGCGCCCGGAAACTGGTCCTCGACACCCGCGGTGACCTCGTGGAGGCGCGCGCGCTCTACGCCCGGCACGGCTACGAGGAGACCGCGGCCCACAACGACGAGATGTACGCCGAGCACTGGTTCACGAAGCGGCTGCGGACGTCCTCCTGACGCGTCGCCGCGCCGAGGTCGGAGCGGGGCCCCGGGTGCGGGGCGCGGGTGCGTACGGGCCGCTGGTGGCTACGGGCGCGGGTGGGTACGGGCCGCTGGTGGCTACGGGCGCGGGTGGGTACGGGCCGCTGATGGCTGCGGGCGCGGGTGAGTACGGGGCGGATGCGGGGCGGATGCGGGGCGGAGGTCGATGCGGGGCGGGTGCGGGGCGGAGGTCGGTACGGGGCGGATGCGGGGGCAGGGGTCGGTGCGGGGCGGAGGTCGATGCGAGGCCGGTGCGGGGCGGAGGTCGATGCGGGGCCGGTGCGGTCCGGTCGCCGCGGGGACCGTCAGGGCATCAGCCCCTGCGGTCGCGGCACCGAGCCGTCGTGCGGGCGCTCCGCGTCGGAGCCCGACATCTCCGCGTTCAGCTCCTCGACCAGCCTGGCCAGGTCCGTCGGGCGGTCCGGACCCCACCAGTCGCCCAGCAGCTCGGCGAGGGACTCCTCACGCGCCTTCGCCAGGTTCCCGGCGGCCTCCCGCCCCTCGTCGGTGAGTACGAGGTCGAGTCCCTCCCGGTCCACGAGGCGCCGTACCTCCAGCTGGCGGGCGGCGGCGAGCACCACGGGCAGCGGCACGGCGCTCCGCTCGGCCAGCTGCGCCGGCTCGGCCCAGCCGTACTTCTTGATCCGCAGCAGCAGCCAGCTCGCGGCGGGCAGCAGGTCGTATCCGGCCCGCGCGGTGATCTTCTCGTAGATCGCGCGCCGGCCCTCCCGGGTGCCGAGCACCGACAGCGCGCGGCACACCTCGTCGTACGACGACCGCTCCACCGGATTGGAGGCGAGCGTCTCGGTGATGTCCGGCGCCGTGACCGACCCCCGCAGTTTGTCCTCCCGCAGGAACCACGCCAGCACGAAGCCGAGCAGGGCGACCGGAGCCGCGTACAGGAAGACGTCGGTGATCGACGAGGCGAACGCGTGCAGGACGGGCTGGCGCAGCGCGGGCGGGAGGCCCGGGATGCCCTTCGGGTCGGCCTTCAGGCTGTCCGGAGAGATACCGGGCGGCAGATGCCGTCCGCTCAGCGCGGCCGTGAGTTTGTCGCCGAGGCGGTTCGCGAAGACCGTGCCGAAGATCGCCACGCCGAACGAGGCGCCGATGGAGCGGAAGAAGGTCGCGCCGGAGGTGGCGACGCCCAGATCCTCGTACGAGACCGCGTTCTGCACGATCAGGACCAGCACCTGCATCACCAGGCCGAGACCCAGGCCGAAGACGAAGAAGTACGCGCTCATGCGGCCGGTGCTGCTGTGCTCGTCGAGCTGGTGCAGCAGGAGCAGGCCGATGGTGGTGATGCCGGTGCCGACGACGGGGAACACCTTCCAGCGGCCCGTACGGCTGACGACCTGGCCGGAGAGCGTGGACGAGATCAGCAGCCCGAACACCATGGGCAGCATGTGCACGCCCGACAGGGTGGGGGACACGCGCTGGACCACCTGGAGGAAGGTCGGCAGGTAGGTCATCGCCCCGAACATCGCGAAGCCGACGATGAAACTGATCACGGCGGAGAGGGTGAAGGTCCGGATGCGGAACAGTTTCAGGGGCAGGACGGGTTCGGCCGCACGCCGCTCCACGGCCACGAAGACCACGGCGAGGGCCACGCCGACCGCGGCGAGGCCGATGACCTGCGGCGAGCTCCAGCTCCAGGTGGTGCCGCCGAGCGAGGCGACCAGGACCAGACAGGTGGCGACCGCGGCGATGAGGAAGGTGCCGAGGTAGTCGATGACGTGCTTGGCGGCCTTCCCGGGGATGTGCAGGACGGCCGCGATCACGACGAGCGCGACGGCGCCGACGGGGAGGTTGATGTAGAAGACCCAGCGCCAGCTGAGCTGCTCGGTGAAGAGTCCGCCGAGCAGCGGGCCGAGCACGCTCGTCGCGCCGAACACGGCGCCGAACAGTCCCTGGTACTTGCCCCGGTCACGGGGCGAGACGATGTCGCCGACGATCGCCATGGACAGCACCATCAGGCCGCCGCCGCCCAGGCCCTGCAGGGCCCGGAAGCCGATCAGCTCGCCCATGTTCTGTGCCATGCCGCACAGCGCGGAGCCGATCAGGAAGATCACGATCGCGGTCTGGAAGAGTTTCTTGCGGCCGTACTGGTCGCCGAGCTTGCCCCAGAGCGGGGTGGCCGCGGTCGAGGCCAGCAGATAGGCGGTGACCACCCAGGAGAGGTGCTCCAGGCCGCCGAGGTCGCTGACGATGGTGGGCAGCGCGGTCGACACGATCGTCTGGTCCAGGGCGGCCAGCAGCATGCCGAGCAGCAGTGCGCCGATCGAGACGACGACACCTGCGTGCACCGTCTCCTGGGCGTCGGCGGCGGCCGCGGAGCGCCTTCGTTCGGCGGACTCGTTCACGGCGTACGGGGGTGTGTCGGCGTTCGTGCCGTGCGAGTCCCGCCGCACGTCTCCCCGTTCTTCTCCCTGTACGTCGCCGGGTATGTCGCCCGTCATTCGCGCCTCCCATGGCCCCCGAGGGTCTCGGTCACCCTCCATGGTGGTCGGTATGTCCGTTTGCGGCCCGTCGAGCCGGAGTGAGGGGTTCCGGGGGCTCCCGCGAGCGGGTCGGAGGCGTCTGGATAGCCTCGGGAACCAAACGGGGGATCTTCAGGGGAGGGGACCCAAGGCGTGACTGATCCGAACGGGCATGTCTGCCCGGAGTGTGCGGTGCCGCGGGCGGGGGACGGGACGCCGTCCTGCGTCTGCACGCTACGCGCGTCCGACGCCCTGCGGGACGCCCGTACGGCGGAGGCGGCCGCGGCGGAGGACTTCGATCCGCTGCGGATACGTCCGTATGTGGAGCTCGGCGTGAACGGTGCGGGGGGTGAGCCCTCCGACGCCGGGGGCGCGGGCGGAGGCGGAGGCGGGGGCGGAGGCCGGGGCCGGGGCTCGGGCGAGGACGAGGACGCTTCGGCTCGGACGATGCGGTTGGGGAGGGTGCCGGCCGAGGACACGGTGGCGCTCTTCCGGGTCGAGCACGGGATGCCGGCTCCTGGTGCCGGTGCGCGTACGGGTGCGGGTGCGGGTGCGGGTGCGGGGGGCGAGACGGATGGGGGCCGTCTCGGCGTGTCGGACGAGGAGCCGGGGCGGCGTGGGCGGCGGACCGCGCTGCTGGCCGCCGCCGGTGTGGTGGTGGCTGTCGTGGCGGCGGGGTTCGTGAGTGGGCTCTTCTCGTACGACGCTCCGGCGCGGGACGGGGCGCTGCCGGACGAGGTGAGGGCCAGCGTGCCGGATCCGTCGACGACGTCCGGCTCGGCCTCGGCGTCGGCGTCCGCGCCGCGATCGTCGCGATCTGCCGTGGCGGTGGCGCCGTCCAGTACCGGCCCGTCGCCCTCCGCGTCGGCCTCGACGGCGTCGGCGTCGCCGTCGGCATCGGCATCGCCGTCCCGGTCGGCCGGGCCGTCGCAGTCCCCCGAGAGCCCCCCGGCGACCGGCCCGGCGGCGCCCGGACAGGGGACCACGCCCTCGAACGGACAGCTGTCAGCGACGCTGCGGCGCGGTGACCGCGGGCCGGAGGTCACCGAACTCCAGCTGCGCCTGCGCCAGCTGTTCCTCTACAACAGCAGGGCCGACGGCAGCTACTCCCGTCAGGTCGAGGACGCCGTACGCCGTTACCAGTGGGCCCGCGGCATCACGAGTGACGAACAGGGCGTGTACGGCAGGGCGACGCGGGCGAGCCTCGAATCGGAGACGCGGGAGCCGTAGCGGCTGGGTGGTGGGTCGGGGCCGGGGCGGTACGTCGAGGGTGTCGCCGCCGGATCAGACGTGGGCCGGGCAAGCGACCCGCGGCTCGATCCGAACGTAAGCGACACCCTTACGACGCACCGCCCCGGCCCCTCCCGCCGGACGGACGACGGCGGGAGGGGACATCCGAATGCCCCCGAGAACCGAGCCGCTCAGTTTTTGGCCGGATCGATCGTGAAGTTCCGAAAGCAGCCACCTCATACTCAGCTCCCGGCCCACCCAGGATGCAGGCCACGACCCCACCCAGGCCCGCCTGAAATCAGGCCCCCGCCCCATCCGGGGACCAGGGGCGCGGCCCCGCCGAGGAAGGCGGGGTGGAGCCCCCTGGGACGGGACCCGGGTGCCGCCCCTGCACCCGGTCCAACCGGGAAGGCGGGGGTGGAGCCCCTGGCATGGCACCGGGGTGCAGGGGCGCCGGCCTCGCCCGGGGGCTGGTGGCGGAGCCCCCGGGGATGGGGAGGGTAGGGGCGGCAAGGGCGGGGGAAAGGGCCCGGGTCAGCTGATGTGCAGGCGCAGGGAACCGTCGTCCACGCGCTCCACCCGGATCTGCGTCAGGTCCTGGACGAGGACGTCGGGGCGGTGGAACCCGGCCCGCGGACCGACCCCGACCACCCGCATCCCGGCCGCCCGTCCGGCCGATATCCCCGCACCGGAGTCCTCGAAGACGACACAGTCCTCGGGCGCGACGCCCAGTTCAGCGGCGCCCTTCAGAAACCCTTCGGGGTCCGGCTTGCTCGCCCCGACGGACTCGGCGGTCACCCGCACGTCGGGCAGCCCGAGCCCGGCGGCAGCCATCCGCGCGCTGGACAGCCCCACGTCCGCCGAGGTGACGAGCGCGTGCGGCAGCCCGGCGAGCGAGGCCAGGAACTCCTCGGCACCAGGGACGGCGACCACGCCGTCCATGTCGGCGGTCTCCTCGGCGAGCATCCGCGCGTTGTCGGCGTAGTTCTGCTCCATGGGCCGGTTCGGCAGCAGGACCGCCATCGAGGCGTACCCCTGCCGCCCGTGGACGACCTTCATGACCTCGTCCCCGTCCAGCCCGTGCCGGTCGGCCCAGCGGCGCCAGCAGCGCTCGACGACGACGTCCGAGTTGACGAGGGTGCCGTCCATGTCGAGCAGGAGGGCGCGGGCGGTCAGAACGGTGGTGGCCGTCATCGGCAGGCTCCAGAACGCGGGGGGAGAACGCGGGGAAGAGAAGGAACCGGGGGCGGCCGGTCCGAGGCTCGGCGCGGGTCCCCCGGAGGGACAAGGCGGCCCCGCCCGCCGGTCAGGGAGTGCGGACGGGAGCCACTTTGTTTCTCTACGATACAAAATGGACGGCCCCAGCGCCACCACCTCCGCCGGGACCGTGCCACTCCGGGCCGCTCAGCCCGCGACCGCCTCGTACAGGCTCCACACCCCGAGCCCCAGCATCAGCACCGCGGCGACCTTGGTGATGAGCTCCAGCGGCACCCGCTTCATCAGCGCCTTCCCGCCGACGATGCCGAGCCCGCCCACCGCCCACAGCGCGAGCACCGCGCCGAGACCGACGGAGAGCGGGTCGTCGTAGCGGGCCGCGAGGTTCGCCGTCATGATCTGCGTGAGGTCACCGAACTCGGCGACCAGGATGAGCATGAACCCCGCCCCCGAGACCTTCCAGAAGGTCTGGTTCGCCGGGTTGCGGATCCCCTCGTCGCCCTCGCCCTTCTTCAGGAGCAGCACGGCCGCACCGGCGAGGAAGAGCACACCCGTGAGCGCGTGCACGATCTGCTGCGGCAGCAGGGTCAGTACGCTGCCCGCCGCGACGGCGAGCGCGACATGCACGGCGAAGGCGGCGGCGACACCCACGAAGACGTACGAGGCGCGGTAGCGGGCGCCCAGGACGAGTCCGGCGAGCGCGGTCTTGTCCGGCAGTTCGGCAAGGAAGACGACACCGAAGACGAGCGCCATCACGGTGATGCTGATCAAAATCCCTCAATCGGTCGGGGCCGCCCCACCGAGAGTGCTGTGACTGTGACGCGACACCTCGGCACGGCAGCACACATGGGCGCCCTCGCGTCCCTGGACGCGTGGGCGGTGCACTGCGTTGCCGAAGGTCTCGCTGACCGGCCTCCGCGGACCCGTGGGTCACGGTCGAGGCCTGCCTCCGGGCGCCGGCTCAGACGAGCTGAGCAGTATGTCGACGGTCCGGCGAAGAGCTACTCCCCTTCTGCGCCGACCACTCTACGGGACGGCGGAACGGGCGGATAAGGGCCGAAGGTCCCGCGGGCGGACGGCGCGCGATCCGTGACGTCACAGGTCTTGGCATGTCATGAGCACGTCACTAGCTTCTAACCTGACGCACCCCTCCCGGAAACGAGCCGGCGCAAGCATGGGCCCGCTCGCTCCAACGTCCCCCCACTCCAAGGGAGTTCGCATGCCGAAGGTCTACGCGCGTCGACGGCTGAGCATACTCGCAGCCTTCACCGGCCTGATAGCCATGGCCGGGATATTCACCGGCCCCACCGCCTCCGCCGCCCTGCCCACCCCGGTCAGCGCCGCCACCGCCCGCACCTACCTCGCCTCCCTCTCGGTCAAGACGGAGAACCGGACCGGCTACAACCGCGACCTGTTCCCCACCTGGATCACCATCAGCGGCACCTGCAACACCCGTGAGTACGTCATCAAGCGCGACGGTTCGAACGTCGTCACCAACTCCGCCTGCACGGCCACCAGCGGCAGCTGGTACTCCGTCTACGACGGCGCCACCTGGACCGCCGCCTCCGACCTGGACATCGACCACCTCGTACCGCTGGCCGAGGCCTGGGACTCCGGCGCCAGCGCCTGGACCACCGCGCAGCGTCAGGCCTTCGCCAACGACGTGACCCGCCCGCAGCTCATCGCCGTCACGGACAACGTCAACCAGCAGAAGAGCGACCAGGACCCGGCCGAGTGGATGCCCCCGCTCAGCTCGTACGCCTGCACCTATGTCCGCGCCTGGGTCCAGGTGAAGTACTACTACAACCTCGCCGTCGACTCCGCCGAGAAGGCCAAGCTGAGCTCCGTCCTCAACGGCTGCTGAGCGGACGCCGTCCCCCCACATCCGAAACCGGCGCGCTTTCCGGAACCTCCCCGCTCCCCTCCGTCGTTCCGTACCGTACGGGGCGACGGAGGAGGGTGATCACCATGGCGGAGCTGCTCCTGGGGCCGCTGTTGAGGTATGTCGACGGCTCGTCCGCGACCTTCTGGGTCGAGGCGAACCGTCCTTGCACCGCCGAGGTGCGCTGCGCGGGCGGCGCCCGCGGCGAGGCGCGCACGTTCCAAGTCGCCGGGCACCACTACGCGTTGGTGCCGGTCGACGGACTGACACCGGGCACGGTGTCCGCGTACGAAGTGCTGCTCGACGGTGTCGGCGTCTGGCCGCTGCCGGGCTCGGCCTTCCCGCCCTCGGTCGTCCGCACCCCGGACGGGCAGGACGCGGTCCGGGTCACCTTCGGCTCCTGCCGCTGGGCGGCTCCCCCCGCCGACGAGAAGGACCCGGCGGGTCCGGACGCCCTGGACACCCTGGCGCGACGTATCGCCGCCGCACCGGACGGCGAACGCCCCGACGTCCTGCTGCTGTTGGGCGACCAGGTGTACGCGGACGAGGTCTCGGACGCCACCCGCGCGTGGCTCACCGCCCGCCGCAGCCTCGCGGACCCTCCGGGCAGCCAGGTCGCGGACTACGAGGAGTACACCCGCCTCTACTACGAATCCTGGCTCGACCCCGAGGTCCGCTGGCTGCTGTCGACCGTGCCCAGCTGCATGATCTTCGACGACCACGACGTCATAGACGACTGGAACACCAGCGCCGCGTGGGTCTCCGACATCCGGGCCACGGGGTGGTGGCGCGAACGGCTGCTGTCCGGCCTGATGTCGTACTGGGTCCACCAGCACCTCGGCAACCTCTCGCCGCGCGAACTGGCCGAGGACCCCCTCTACGCCGCCGTCCGCGAGACCCCCGACGGCACGGACGTGCTGCGCGGCTTCGCCGCCCAGTCCGACGCCGACCCCGCCTCCGTGCGCTGGAGCTACCGCCGCGACTTCGGCCGCGTCCGGGTACTGATGGTGGACACCCGGGCCGCCCGGGTGCTCGCCGAGGACGAGCGGGCCATGCTGGATCCGGGCGAGGCCCGGTGGCTGCGCGAACAGGCACTGGACGCCCCGGGCTCGTACGACCACCTCCTGATCGGGACCTCGCTGCCCTGGCTCCTCCCCCACCTGGTCCACGAGGCCGAGGCGTGGGATGCCGCGCTGTGCCGGGGCGAACGGGGCACGCGCTGGGCCAGGTTCGGCGAGAAGCTGCGCCGCGGGGCCGACCTGGAACACTGGGCGGCCTTCCCGGCTTCCTTCGACGCGCTGGCCGGGCTGGTCGCCGAGGCCGGTTCGGGTCCGGACGCGCCGGCCACCGTGTGCGTGCTGTCGGGAGACGTCCACCACGCCTACGTCGCCGAACCCGTTTGGCCCGAGGGCGCGTCCGGTCCCGATGCCCGCGTGCTCCAACTGACCTGCTCCCCGGTCCACAACTCCATACCCGCGTACATGCGGCTCGGATTCCGCTTCGGGTGGAGCGGGGTGGGCCGGGCGATCGGCCGCCGCCTGGCCAGGCACGGCAACTGCGCGCGACCCGCCGTCAACTGGCGCAGGACGGGCGGACCCTGGTTCGGCAACCAGCTCATGACCCTGACCCTGCACGGTCGTTCCGCCCGGCTGCGACTGGAGCAGGCACGGGCGGGGCGGAGGAGCGGGACCGGGAGCGGGACCGGGAGCGGAGACGGGCGCGGAGACCGGCGCGGGGGCGCCCGGCTGCGGACGGTCGTGGAGTCCGAGCTGAGTTCGTGAGCCCAGCACCCTCGAGTTCGAGAATCCTTGGGTTCGAGAATCCTTGGGTTCGAGAATCCTTGGGTTCGGGAGGTTATGGATTCGGGGGGTTGTGGGTTCAGCAGGTTGTGGGTTCAGGAGGTCGTGCGTTCAGGGGGGCGATTTCGGGAGGTCGCGGGTTCGGGAGCTCGCGGGTTCGGGGCGCGTCGAGAGTCCGGGATGCCACGAGTTCGGAAGGCCGTGCGTTCGGGGCGCGTCGAGAGTCCGGGATGCCACGAGTTCGGAAGGCCGTGCGTTCGGGGCGCGTCGAGTCCGGGAAGCCACGAGTTCGGAAGGCCGTGCGTTCGGGGCGCGTCGAGTCCGGGAAGCCACGGGTTCGGAAGGCCGTGCGTTCGGGAGGTCGTGCGTTCGCGGCCCGTGGTCGGTCTTCCCTCGGGTGTCTCGGACGTCCCCAGTCATCCGCAACCGCCCTTTGCAGGCGGTGTATACGGTTGTCGCGCGCGTCGCCCGTGATGCTCGTGACGCATCACACAGCGGGCGGCCGTCCAGCCGCCCGGGGCTCGGCTCCCGTGCCCCGCGACGGCATGATGAGGCGGACCGTCCGCTTCCAGCGGGCAGTCAGCCGCCACGCGCCCCACCATGTCCGGGAGTCACACTCTTGTCTGCACCGACCGCGGAATCCGCAGGGCCCGCCGAGCCGACCGAGGTCTCCGTCGCCGTGGTGGGCGCCGGACCGCGGGGTACGAGCGTCCTCGAACGCCTCTGCGCCTCCGCGCCGGAACTCCTCCCGCCGGACTCCAGACTGACCGTCCACGTCGTCGACCCGGCACCGCCCGGCCCCGGCCGCGTCTGGCGCACCGCGCAGTCGCCGCACCTGCTGATGAACACCGTGGCCTCGCAGGTGACCCTCTTCACCGACGACAGCGTGGACTGCTCGGGCCCGGTCCGCCCCGGGCCGAGCCTGCACACCTGGGCGGGCGGCGACCTCGGTCCGGACGAGTACCCGACCCGCGCCCACTACGGCCGCTATCTGGAGTGGGTGTTCGCCGAGGTGGTGCGGCAGGCACCGGACACGGTCCGCGTCCGCACGCACCGGGCCCGCGCGGTACGGCTCGACGACGGTCCCGGCGGCCGTCAGACCCTCGCCCTCGACGACGGACGCGCGCTGCCCGGCCTGTCCGCGGTCGTGCTCGCGCAGGGCCATCTGCCGGTGTCCGCGGACCGGAGCCTGCGCGACCTCGCCTCGCACGCACGACGGCACGGTCTGCGTCACGTCCCGCCCGCCAATCCGGCCGACGTCGACCTTTCCGCCCTCGCGCCCGGCGAGCCCGTCCTGCTGCGCGGGCTCGGCCTCAACTTCTTCGACCACATGGCGCTGCTGACGGCGGGCCGCGGCGGCCGCTTCACCCGGACCCGACGGGGCCTGCGCTACCACCCCTCGGGCCGGGAGCCCCGCCTGTACGCGGGCTCCCGCCGCGGCGTCCCCTACCAGGCCCGCGGCGACAACGCGAAGGGGCCGTACGGCCGTCACACCCCGCTCGTCCTCACCCCCGAGACCGTCGCCCGCTTCCGCGGACGCGCCGAGTCGGGTGAGGCACCGGACTTCCTGGGCGAGATATGGCCGCTGGTGGCGAAGGAGGTCGAAACCGTCTACTACGAGGGGCTGTTGAGGGGGCGCGGACGACTTCGCGGCGGCCCGCGGGAGTTCAGGGAGCGCTTCCTCTCCGTACCCCACGGAGATCCCCAAGAGGTCGCCCTGCTCGCCGAGTTCGGCGTGCCGGGGGCCGACCGGTGGTCCTGGGAGCGCATGTCGCGCCCTTACGCCGGGCACGCGTTCGCCGACGCCGGCGAGTGGCGCGAGTGGCTGCTCGCCCATCTGCGCGAGGACGCCGAGCAGGCCGCGCTCGGGAATGTCGAGGGCCCCCTGAAGGCCGCCCTGGACGTGCTGCGCGACCTGCGCAACGAGGTACGGCTGATCGTCGACCACGGCGGTCTGCGGGGCGGGTCGCGCCGGGAGCACCTGGACCGCTGGTACACACCGCTCAACGCCTTCCTGTCCATCGGGCCGCCCCGCCGGCGCGTCGAGGAGATGACCGCGCTGATCGAGGCGGGCGTCCTGGACGTCCTCGGCCCACGCCTCGACGTGCGGGCCGAGGACGGGGCCTGGATCGCGCGCTCCCCGGACGTACCGGGCTCGACCGTACGCGCGACCACGCTCGTAGAGGCGCGGCTTCCGGAGCCGGACCTCAGGCGGACGGCCGACGAACTGCTCGCCCGGCTGCTGAGGACGGGCCAGTGCCGCCCGCACACGAGTGACGGCCACGAGACCGGGGGGCTCGACGTGACGCGGCGCCCGTACCGGCTGAGGGATCGTCAAGGAAGCGCGCACGCACGGAGGTTCGCCTTCGGCGTGCCCACGGAAGGCGTGCACTGGGTGACCGCGGCCGGCGCCAGACCAGGTGTGGACTCGGTCACGCTGTCGGACGCCGACGCGGTGGCGCGGGCGGCGCTGCGTGCGGCGAGGGGTGAAACGGGACCGGAAGCGGACGTCAGGCCCCGGCCGAATATCGAACGTGCAGGCATTGATCAGGAACTCGCGGGTATTGATGGGACGCCGTTCCCCCACTCCCTCCCACTCCCCCGGCGTCAACGCACTGTGAACAACACATAAGCCCCCCGTGACCCCGCTGTCACACCCGCCGCGTACGCTGTATGGCTGTCACAGGCCGCCTGCCGCTCCCCCGCGACGTAGCGGCGAGGTCGTGCCCTCGGGGGAGTACAGGGGAGTTTTCGGTGCTGGAGAGTGTGGGGTCGCTGACGGGCAGCCCATGGATCTACGCGGCGGTGGCCGTCTCGGTCCTGCTGGACGTCTTCCTGCCGGTGCTGCCCAGCGGCGTCCTGGTCATCACGGCGGCCACCGCCGCGGCCGCGGGGTCCACGGGAGCCGTGCCGCACGCGGTGCCCGACATCCTGGCGCTCACCCTCTCCGCGGCCACCGCCTCGGTCCTCGGCGACCTGGTGGCGTACCGGCTGGCCTGGCGCGGCGGCGAACGGCTGGACCGCGCCATCGCCCGCTCCCGCCGCCTCTCCAGCGCGCAGGAACGTCTCGGCGCGGTGCTCGCGCGCGGCGGAGGCGCGGGCGGCGCGCTGGTCGTCCTCGCCCGCTTCGCGCCCGCCGGCCGCTCGGTCGTCTCGCTCGGCGCCGGCGCCGCCCACCGCCGCGTCCGCGAGTTCCTGCCCTGGTCCATACTCGCGAGCCTCGCCTGGGCCGTGTACAGCGTGGCCCTCGGCTACTTCGGCGGGCAGTGGCTGGGCGCGACCTGGCTCGCCACGGGGGTCTCGTTCGCGGCGCTGTTCGGCGCCGGCGCGGGCGCGGCGTACCTGATGCGCCGGCCCGTACCCCAGGAGTCGGGCACCGGCGCCTGACGCACGGAGCGGTTCACCCGCTTCGGCCCCGCGGGGCCGAAGCGCCGGGCCGGTTCATCCGGCGCGCTGGGTGACCCCGCGTACCTCCAGGCCGCCCAGCAGTTCGGCCGTGGCGGCCGCGACCGCCTCGACCGCCTGCTCGAAGACCTCGCGGTTGTGGGCGGCCGGGGCGCGGAAGCCGGAGACCTTTCGGACGTACTGGAGGGCGGCGGCGCGGATGTCCTCCTCGGTGGCCTCTTCGGGGAGTACGGGCGGGCGGAGGGTCTTGATGCTGCGGCACATGGGTACAGTCTCGCGCGGACGACGCCGCCATGACCTTCGGTCGTCCCGTCCGGTCGCCACGCCCTGATGATCCGGGGCGGTACGGGTGCGGGTCACGGGTACGGGCATCGGCAGAACGTGCCGTACGGGAATGTACGGGAATACGGTCTCGCTCCGCCCCCTTGTGGAGAACATGACCCCTGTGGAGATCACCTACGTCGGCGGGCCCACGGCCGTCGTCGAGCTCGGCGGCGTCCGGCTGCTCACCGACCCGACCTTCGACGCCCCCGGCGAGTACCCCATCGGCGCGCGCAAGCTGGTGAAGACGGCGGGACCGGCGGTGGCTGCCGCGGAGATCGGCGCCGTCGACGCCGTACTGCTCTCGCACGACCAGCACCCGGACAACCTCGACACCGCCGGACGCACGTACCTGTCCGGCGCGCCCCTCACCCTGTCCACGGCGTCGGCGTACGACCGTATCGGCGCTCCCGTGCGGGCCCTGCCCGCCTGGGAGCACGTCGAGCTGCCGCGCCCCGACGGCGGCGCGCTCCGGGTGACCGCCGTACCCGCGCTGCACGGCCCCGAGGGCTCGGAGCCGGTCGTGGGCGAGGTGACCGGTTTCGTACTCTCCGGCGAGGGACTGCCCAAGGTGTACGTCAGCGGTGACAACGCGTCGCTGGACGTGGTCCGCGAGATCGCCCGGCGGGAGGGCCCGTTCGACGTGGCCGTCCTCTTCGCGGGCGCGGCACGCACCCCGCTCGTGCCGGACGCCCCGCTGACCCTGACCAGTGAGAAGGCCGCGCGGGCCGCCGTGATCCTGGGCGCCCGGCACGTCGTCCCCCTGCACTTCGAGCACTGGGGCCACTTCACCGAGGACGGCGCCGCGCTGACGAAGGCCTTCGCGGAGGCCGGACTCGGTGACCGCCTGCACCTGCTGGAGCCGGGGACGTCGGCGCGGCTGTAGCGGCGGCGACGCGGCTGGCATGATCCACGTCCAGGCGGCCACCGCTTCCGGGGCCGACCGACGAGAGGATCGGACGGACATGACGAGGAACGGACGCGACGAGCGGTTCACGGTGGCGGTACTGGGCCCCGGCGGCGTCGGCGGGCTGCTCGCCGCGCTGGTCGCGCGGGCCGGGTACCGGGTGATCTGTCTGGCCGGGGACGACACGGCGGGGGTGCTGCGCGCGGACGGCATCCGGGTCCGCAGCGGACGGTTCGGGGAGTTCACGGCACGTGTCGAGGCGGACACCGAGCTGCGCGAACCGGTCGACGCCTGTCTGGTCGCGGTCAAGCACACGACGCTCGACGCGGCACTCGACCGGGTACCCGCGCGGGCACTGGGCGACGGCCTGCTCGTCCCCTTCCTGAACGGCGTCGACCACCCCGCGGCCCTGCGCGCCCGCTACGGGCCGGACCGGGTGGCTCCCGCCGTCATCCGTGTCGAGTCGACCCGGACCGCCCCGGGGGTGATCGAGCACGGCAGCCCCTTCGCGGAGATCGACCTGACCGGTGACACCGTGGCGCGCGAGCGGCTCGACGCGCTCGCCGGGGTCCTCACGGCGGCCGGACCGGACGTCCGCGTCCAGGCCGACGAGGCGGCGGTGCTGTGGGCGAAGATGTCGTTCCTCGCCCCGTTCGCGCTGCTGACGACCCGCTACGGGGTGCCAATGGGCGACGTCCGTACGCTGCACCGGACGGAGTTGACGGCTCTGGTGGCGGAGACGGCCGCCGTGAGCCGCGCGAGCGGGGGCCCGGCCGACCCGGCCGCGGCCCTCGCTCGCTACGACGCCTTCCCGCCCGGTTCGAAGTCCTCCATGCTCCGGGACGCCGAGGCGGGCCGTCCGCTCGAACTGGACGCGATCGGCGGCGCGTTGCTGCGGGCCGCGGCCCGGCACGGGGTGCCCGTGCCGGTCGCGGAGCGGCTGGTGCGGGAACTGTCGGGCGCGGGTCCCCGCTGACGCGGGGCACGGATCACGCGTGGGTCTTGGCCAGCAGTTCCACGATCTCGGCGGTCGTACCGGTCTCGCCGAGGCGGGGGAAGATCCGCTCGACGCTGTTGCGGTGGGTCTCGCCGTCCAGGTCGGACATGGCGTCGGTGGCCAGGGTCACGTGGTAGCCGTGCTCGTGGGCGGCGCGGGCGCTGGACTCGACGCCGATGCTGGTGGCGATGCCGGTCAGCACGATCTGGGTGATCCCGCGGCGGCGCAGCTGCAGGTCGAGGTCCGTGCCGTAGAAGGCGCCCCAGTTCCGCTTGGTGACGGTGATGTCCTCGGCGTGCCCGGCCAGTTCGTCGACGATGACGTCCCAGCCCTCCGCGAAGCTGCGGGCGCGGCTCGGCCCGTCGTTGCGGCCGGGTACGGCGTCCGCTCCGTCGGCGGCGGCGGTGACGCGTACGAGGACGACCGGGAGGCCCTGCGCGCGGAAGGCGTCCGCGAGCAGCACCGACCGCTCCACGACCTCGGCGGCGGCGTGGGGGGCGAGGCCCGGGTTCCCGACGATGCCGTTCTGCAGGTCGATGACGACGAGGGCGGTGTGCGGGTCGAGCGTGGTGACTGCCATGGTCGGGCCTTTCGGAGGGGTGTGCCGGTGCCTGTGCGGAGGTATCGGTCCGGGAGGGGCGCCGCCGGGAGCGGTACGGCTCCGGCGGGCGTGGGGGAAGAGGGCCGGTCGGTGCGGTCCACGGGGGTCGGCGCCGTCCGCGGAGAAGGGGGCGGTGACGGAAGGGGGCGGTGACGGTGAGGGGGCGGCGCCGGTGAGGGGGCGGCGCCGGTGAGGGCGGCGTCGGCGCGGAAGTCGGCGGCGACCGTCGCGCCGGGTGCTGGCGCCGGGTGGTGGCGCCGGGGCCGAGGGTCCGCCGGGGCCGGGTGCCGAGTGCGGGTGTCACGGGCGGGTGAGCCGGTCCAGTACGGCCATCGCCTCGATGACGCTCTGCCGCTCGGCCTCCGTGCAGCGGTCCTGGAGGGCCTTGGCCAGCCATTCCCCGCGGGCCTGCCGAGTCCCCTCGACACGCTCGCGGCCGGCGTCGGTCAGCGTGACGAGCTGTCGGCGGCCGTCCCCCGGGTCCGGGTTGCGGGCGATCAGCCCCTGCTGGTCGAGCACGGCGAGGGTGGCGGCCATGGACTGCGGCCGGACGCCCTCGGTGGCGGCCAGCGCGCTCGCCGTGGCGGCTCCGCTCTTGCTCACCAGGGTGAGCGCGGAGACCTGTGAGGGGGTGAGGTCCTGCCGCTCGGAGACCTCCCGGATCCGCCGCCGCAGCCGGTTGAACGCGACCCGCAGATCCTGCGCCGCGCGTGCGGCGGACTCGGAGACGCCCTCGGAACTGTCGTCCATGGCGCCACAGTAAATCCATCAGTCCAGGCTGTCCAGTTCGAACTGTCCAGTTCGAACTGGACAGCCTGGACTGGCCGACTGCGGCTGAGCGCCTCGGTCGGCCGGAGGCCCCGGCCGCGATTCAGTGGCACCGTTCGTGTGAACTCCCGGAAGGAACTCGCACCCCAAAATCGAACAGGCGTACCATTGCCGCGTGGCTGCGACCTATGACTTCCCGAGTGACCTCCTGGCCGGCCAGGAGGAACTGCACCAGGTCCGGGCGGAGCTCCTGGCCCTGCTCAAGCGGCTCCCCTGGTCGGTGGAACCCCTGGACGGCTTCAGCGACGACAGGGGCTGGCGCCAGGTGGAGCGCCCCGCGTCCCCCGGCTGGACCGACGACGAACAGGCCGAGGTCGAGAAGCTCAGGCAGCGTGAGCGCGAGCTCGCCGTGTTCGTGACCTGCCACCGTTTCTGGTCGGAGGTCGCACCCCCGGAGACGGTCGACGCCCGCGCGAGGCTGAAGCACGCCCATGAGGTGACGACGGCGGACCCCTCGTAGCCGTCGTGCGGCGCGGCAGCCGTCGTACGGCGTGACGGCAGCCGTCGTACGCCGTGACGGCCGTCGCGTCCGCTGCGACTTTTCCTGAACCAGCCCGAACCGGCCGCTCCCGAAGTCGCGTTCGAGGTGTACGGCAGCGCCGTGGGACAACACAATGAGTCACCGGCGATTACGCGGAGGCGGCCATGCGCATGCTCCTCATCGAGGGTGACTACCGGATCCTGAACGGGGAGCCGGACGGCGACACCGTCCACTTCGACCCCCACGACGCGGCCTTCTGGTACGACGTCCCCGGCTCGCACCGGATCGACAAGAACCACCGGAACAGCCGGGGCGGCGCCGGCCTCCGGCTCGACTCGATCGACGCGCTGGAGACCCACTACCTGGGCGCCGGCCCGCACGAGGTGCACCAGCCGCTGGACCTCGCGCACGCCGCCCGCGACGAACTGCTGAGCTGGCTCGGCTTCACCGCCGTCCAGCTGTCGGGCGAGAAGGTCACCGGCACCACCCCGGCGAGCGTTCCCGGCTTCGTCCTGGCCGGCACCGTCGACGTCCACAGCCGCTGCGTCGCGCTGGCCGGCCGGGGCGCGCCGCCGGCCGGCACCAGGAGCGGTGACTGGGTGACCGTGGACGTGCCCCTGCTGCGCACCACGGTCAACCACCACCTGCTCGCGCTCGGCCTGGTCTTCCCCACCTTCTACTCCAGCCTCTCCCCCGGCCTGCGCACCGAGATGACGGCCGCGGCCGCACAGGCCGACGCGGCGGGCCTCGGTGTATGGGCCGGCGACCGGACCACCAAGGGTGCGGCGATCACGGGGCTGTCCTCGATCACGGACGACCTGGTGATCCTCCCGAAGCTCTTCCGCCGTCTCGCGGACTACCTCCGCTTCACCGGGGGCCCCTCACTGGCCGGCTTCCCCGCCTACCTCTTCGGCGGCGGCGACCGGTTCCGCATCCTCTCCCAGGGCCCCGCCGCGAAGACCCTGACCGGACTGCACCACGTCATCGACGTCACGGGCGGAACCGTCCGCATGACCCACCCGGTCACCGACCTGGTCTTCGCCGAGGAGTGACCGCCCGCCCGAAGAAGGAGCACCGCCTCTCGGGCCCGAAGCCCAGCACAGCCCTCGCCCTTTCGGGTGAAACCCGGCGGGCGGCGACAACCCCGCCTCTCCCCTCCCCGTCGTAGACCCACACGGGCACGAACCACCCCAGGGGAGACCATGAGCGACCACGAGTACCCGCGGCGGCAACAGCGGCCCGGACGGGGCGGACCGTCGCAGGTGCCGGGCTCCGGCGCGCCCGCGCCGCGGCCACCCGGGAAGCGCGGCGTGGGCAGGGTCGCGGTGCTCGGCTCCCTCGGCGCCCTCGGCCTCGCCGTGATCATCGGGATCGCCGGGTCCGCCGGCGGTGGCGGCGCGGACGGGGACGATGACGGGGACAGCGGCGCCTCCAGCTCCTCGTCCGTCCACAACGAGGCGAAGAACGAGGCACGGAACGAGGCACGGAACGACTCACGCGACGGCTCCGGGGCCGGGGACGCCGGGCCCGGATCGCAGGCGGCCGACTTCAGGTCCTGCGTGGCCAAGAACGGCACCGCCACCGAGAAGGCCGCCGTCCGTCACATCACGAGGGTGACCGGGGCCGACGAGCGGCACAACATCCTGGACGCCCCCGAGGTGTTCACCGACTTCAGCGGCGGAATCAGCGGCCCGCACCGGGGCGAGGGCGAGCTCATCGCCTCCGCGTTCAGCTCCTGCTACGAGTCGGACAACGGCCTCGTCACCGTCCACGACAGGACGGGCGAGATCCTCGCCCACGGCAACTTCTGACGACCCCCGCACGGACGGTCCCTGAAAGACCGTCTCACGGGCCGAGCTCAGCTCCCGAGCTTGCGAGTCCCCGGCCGCGCGGCCCTCGACCATGCCCGCCGGACAGGGAGCACCGATTCAGGAGCGAGGTGGGGCCGTCATCCGCGTGACCAGCGGACTCGCTGCCTTGTGCCGGGTCGGGCCATGCACACCCCAGCGCGCCCCGATTCCCCATGAGTCCCGGCCTGTTCCGGCACGGATGTGGCACGCCATCCTGCTTGGCACCTCGTTCGATGGCGGGTGGTGCACGGCCCTCAGCCGTGGCTGCCACGCGGCTCCTTCGATGCTGCAGGCGCCCTGAGCGCACGGCGTAGCTCGTTCCTCCGGCCGGCCGGCTATGCGGTTGCCGCGCGGAAGAGGTCCAAGAGGGCTTGAGCCGGCGGAGTGTCCGCGTTGAAGAACTGTGTGGCCGGCGCGGCCGGCACCGCCGTTCCGTGCATGCGGACCTCGTGGCACCTGAAACAGAACGCCGCTTCGAACAGCGCCAGGTCGAGAGAGTCTTCGTGGCACATCAGACGGACGCTCGGGGCTGGTGAGGTCGGCGCTGGTTGCGATGGTCGCTGTATTTCCCTGCTGTACAGCGACCATGCTGCGCACCGCTCCAGGCGGCACCGACTCGGGAGCTGTCGCCTGTTGAAGTCAGGTTGAGACAATCACAAGGGGTGTTGCCCTACCCCTTCTCTCGTACACTCCGCCTGGTGAAGTGGGGAAGATCAGCCGGCGTCATCGCTCTCGCACTCCTGCTGAGTGCTTGCGGCGCGGAGTTCGATCCGCTGTTCGTGGAGGGCGGGAGTTCCGCTCCGGTGATCGGCTGGCGTGAGTGTCCAGGAGCCGAGCCCGACGGCATCGCCGAGGTCGGCCTGTATCGGTGGGATCACGATGGCACTGTCGATGAGCCGGGTGAGCTGCTGTGGCGCATCAAGGCTCCCCAGGGGATCACGACGCATCGGATACATCTCGGAAGCTCCCCGCGAGGTTTCACGACGCTGCTCCCTCTGTCCGTCACGTTGGACCCCACAACCACGTACGCACTGCGCACCAACATGACTTCAGATGATCTCGTCTCGGGGTTTCTCACTTTCCAGCCCCGCCAACTCGACGCCGGGCATCTGGTCTTCGGCGACGGGAAAGAAGAATCACGAAAGGCGTATGACGATCGAGACGACGAGGACTTCGGCTGCTTCAATAACTGAAAGGTCACTTTCTGCCTCTGTCCGTCGACGTCGGTGTCAGCTGCCGGTGTCAGGAACCGGGGCGGACTTCACTCGGCGCCGCCTTACGGAGTCACGCCCGTAGCGGATAGCCGCCGGCGTGAGCCCTGAAGCGAGGAGGCATCGCTTCGGGTCGTCCTCGGTGATCAGGAAGATCAGAAGCGGTATCACGATCACGAGGTGCCGGTGCGGGTGATTCCACCGACTGTTCTTGTCCGCCATCTCGCCCCTTCCTCAGGCCGCACCTCAGCTGGCGGTTGCCGGAGCGGTCCCCGTGGTCCTCAACCCACCGTCTTCCCCGGCTTCCATCCCGTCTGCCGTCGGCCCACACACCGTGGAGCGGGCGTGGTTCCTGGCGTCCAGATGGAGCGCGCCACTGTACGAACGACCTGGACGTCATGGGCCGCGTCTGCTGGGCTCTGCCTGGGGCGGTGGCTGATGGGATGGAAGCACCTCCATCCTCGCCCTCTCGAGGGCGGCACCCGCGTAAGGCGCCCCGCCCCTCCCGGAGTCGGAGCGCCCCGCCGCAGGCATGTTCTGAGGTGCGGGTTCAATCGCCGCATCTCCCCTCGACCCGTCTGTTCGCGGCCTGTGGTGTCCGGTAGGCCTCAGCCGTGACGTACCTGCCCTTTGATCACATCCCGCCAGGATGCTGCGTCTGTGTCCGGTCCCGGTTGATGCTTGGCGCGCGGCGGTCGGAGAGCCGAGCACATGCCGTCGATGGGTACCAGTGGTCCTGCGGCATCGGCGGCCGATAACCTTTCCGCGTGATTCCTGCTGATCGCCAGTTTCCTGCTGCCCTCGCCGCCGCGCTGGCGACACCGTTCGACTACAACAATGGCGACGGAATCGACTTCGAACCCTTCCCGGCCTTCCTCTCAGCAGAGGACACCACCGACTGGCTCCGGGCCTGGACCGGCAACGCGGAGCTGAGCGGCGACAGCTTCCGCGTATTCGGCCAGGACGGTACGGGCGGATACGCGACATTCTGGCTGGTCCGGCCGAGTTGCCCACTCGTCGATCAGCCCGTGGTGTTCCTCGGTTCCGAGGGCGAGACCGGTGTCGTGGCTCGCGATATGGGTGCCTTCTTGTGGCTGCTGGCTGGCGGTTTCGGCCCAAGGGAAGCAGCCACCTCGTACGAACCCCACTGGACACCGTCCCTCAATCACGAACTGGTGGCCGTCGCGGAACGATTCGCGGCCGATCGGCAGCAGCCGGCCGCTACCGTCATTGAGCAGGCGACCCGGGAGTTCCCAGACTTCGATGACACCATCATGGAGCTCTGCCGCTGACTTGGCTCGCCTGCCGTCATCCGTGGCTCGCCGTCCGCCCAGAGTTCGTGCAGCCGTAGTGAAGCCGAACCGTCAAGACTCAGCTGATCCTGGGTAGTTATGAGGCGCCCACCGTCGTGGCTCCGCACGTACGGCCCGTTGCCGTCCAAGGCGTCCAGGGCGTCCAAGGCGTCCAGGAGCCGGATCGCGCAGACCTTGGCCATGCGCTCGCTGACCGCTTCGGGCGTGAGCCAGTCGACCGCGCTTGATTCGCTGGACGTGCGTTCCGTGCCGCCGGAGGGCTTGCAGCGGAAGACCAGGGCGACGATGCCCCGGGTGGTGTTCTTGTAGACCCCGGTGAGCTGGTCCACCTCGACGTGAATGCCCGTCTCCTCGAGGACCTCGCGGGCGACGCCGGTCTCGGGGGTCTCGTGGAGTTCGAGTACGCCGCCGGGAAGTTCCCAAGTGCCGTTGTCCGCGCGGGAACAGTCACCCACACCGAGCGGCGACCTCGAGGCCCGAACCGTCTCCGTCCACCGCTCGTACGCCGAGACCCGAACCCAATGCCTCACGGTCAAGGCCCCCAAGAGTGCGGCGTCGGTGCGTGCCGCGCCCATCTATCAGCACCTCGTCAACAGGCGCGATCACGAGATCGCCGACTACGTGGACGGTCAGATCCGGAAGGTGAAGCGGCCCCCGCGCGGACCATCCGGCACGTGAGTGGCACGGCGGCGAAAAGTCGCCGAGAAAGATCAAGGCCCAGGCATCCGGATTCACACCGGCTGACCTGGGCCTTAGTCGTGTCCTGAGACTGGTGGGCGCGGACGGTTTCGAACCGCCGACATCCGCCTTGTAAGGGCGGCGCTCTACCACTGAGCTACGCGCCCAGGACGAGTCGACAGCCTACATTGCCCGGGGGCATGCCCCGCAAACCCGTATCCGGTCGGGAAAGGCCGGTGGGCGGGTGGCGGGGGTTAACCCCACCCCCGATCCGCCAGCCGCCCGGATCCCCCGTCGGGGCCCGGATCCGTACGGTCGAAGTGCGTCGGAGGAACGTGCCCGAGGGGCCCGGCGCACTCGCGTTCTTCTCAGGGGGATGGATCTTCATGGCACCTACAACGCGCACTCGGACGGTGGCCGCGACCGGCGCCGTCGTGGCCCTCGTCGCGACGCTCGCCGCCTGCGGCGCCGGCGCCGGGGACGACCGGCATCCGGAGCACCGGTCCTTCGCCCTGCACGGGCGCACGCTCACCGTGGACTCGGACGACTCCGCGCTCGAACTCGTGGTCGCCGGCTCCGCGCGGACGGACACGGTCGAGGTCACCCGGTGGTTCCAGGGACACGTCGTCGTCGGCGGCGACCCACGGGTGACCTGGGCGATGAAGGACGACCGGCTCACCCTGCGGATGAAGTGCTCGGGCATGATCGCC
Source organism: Streptomyces sp. NPDC057950 (assembly GCF_042887295.1). Taxonomy (NCBI): domain Bacteria; kingdom Bacillati; phylum Actinomycetota; class Actinomycetes; order Kitasatosporales; family Streptomycetaceae; genus Streptomyces; species Streptomyces sp. NPDC057950. Next base: position 352,266 of record NZ_JBHVPP010000003.1, on the reverse strand, counting down.
GACTGCAGCGCCAAGCACCGGATCGTGGTGCCGTCCGGCGTCGCGGTGAACGTCGTCGACGGCGACGGCAGCGTACGGGCGAACGGCTTCGCGGCGGCACTGAACATCCGCACGTCGGACGGCAGCGTCCGGGTGACGGACTCCTCCGGCCCGCTGGACCTGCGCAGCGGCGACGGCTCGATCAGCGCGCTCGACGTGGACTCGCGCCGGGTGCGCGCCCGTACCGAGGACGGCTCCGTACGGCTCGGGCTCGGCGTCGTACCGGACCTGGTGGAGTCACGCAGCGGCGACGGTTCCCTCACCATCGAGCTGCCCCACGACGCCTACCGGGTGACCACCGGGAGCGACGACGGCTCGGTGCGGGTGTCCGTGCCCCGGGACCCGGCCAGTTCGCACCGGGTCTCCGCCCACACCGGCGACGGGAGCATCACCGTACGTACGCGGACCGCGAAGTAGCTCACGGTCGGGCCGACGGCGCGGGCCCACGATGCGCGCTGACCGTGCGCGCCCACGGTTCAAGCTCGCGCTGATCGAACTCCCGGTTCGAACTTGCGGTTCGAACTTGCGAACCTTTCGGCCCGTGTGTTCGTCCTCTACCGGTGGGAGAATGACACCGGAACAGGGTGGATGACAGCACGGGAGAGGGATGTGACGGCGACGACATCTTCAGAGCCGCACACACCGTCGTCGTCGGGCGCGCTCCCGGTACGCCCGCGTCGCGCCCGTCGCCCCCGTGGGTACCGTGACGCGCTGGCCCTCATGACCCTCCCCCTGCTCGCCGCGCTCGTCCTGCCCGGCGCGTTCGCCGGCGGCGGCACCCGTCGGTGGTTCGGTGGGCGTTCCGAGAGCCAGCGGGCCGAGGCACAGGCCGCGAAGGACGCCGCCGCGGCCGCCTTCTACGAACTGGACACCGCCCAGCGGGATCTGCGGATCTCGATCGAGACGATCACCGCTGTCGACGACTCCCCCGCCGCCCGCCGCGCCGTCTCCGACTTCGAGGCGCTGGGGCGGCGCATCGACGAGGCGAGCGGGAAGTACATCGAGGCGGTCGACGCCCACGACCTCGACCGGGACGAGCTGGATGCCTCGGTCGCCGCGCACGCCCGTACCGAGCTGACCGCCGCCAAGGACGAGCTGAACCGGGTGAAGGGCGAGCTGGACCGGTACGCGCAGGGTCTCGGTCCGCTGCTCGGCAAGGCCGAGACCCAGCTGGCCCGCCTCGCGCCGGCCGTCGAGCGGGCCCGCCAAGCGCTGCTCGCCGCCTCGAACGCGCTCGACGACGTACGCGGCTCCGGGCTCACGGCCGACGATCTCGCCGCCCGCCTGGCCGCCCTCGGACCGGAGCTGACCAAGCTCAACCAGGGAGCCGGGCAGCACGGCGTGCCCGAGACGCTGGAGCGGGCCGAGCGGGTCTCCCGGGAGGCCGGGGCGGTGCGCGCGGAGGCCGAGCGGCTGCCGGAGCGGGCCGCGGAGATCGATCACCGGCTGGTGTCGCTGCGCACCCGTGCCCAGGCGCTGACCACCCGTGCCGGGCAGGTGGAGCCGGTACTGAGCGAGCTGCGGCGCCGGTTCACGGCCGCGTGCTGGCAGGACCTGCAGCACGTACCGGACCACGCCGCGGAGAACGTACGGCAGGCCGAGCTGAAGCTGAAGGAGGCGCAGGCCGCGCGGGACGCCCAGCGCTGGCCGGACGCGACCTCGCTGCTGTCCACCGTGCGGGCGCTGCTGAACGGCACCGACGAGGCCGTGTCGGCGGCCGGCGACCGGCTGCGGCGGCTGAACGCCGTCGCCAAGGACCCGCAACAGGAGATCGACCGCACCCGGTTCGCCCTGCGCGACGCCCAGCGGCTGGCCATGGCGGGCCGCAACACGCCGGACCCGCGACACGCCCGCCCCCTCGACGACGCCGTGGCCCGCCTGGACCGCGCCGTCGCCTCGCTGGAGGGGCGCCATCCCGACTTCTGGCACTTCCTGACCGAGACGGAGGCGGTACGGGGGGCGGTGGCGCGGGTCGTCTCCCAGATCCGCGGGGAGCGGGGAGCGGGGGCCTGACCGCTCCCGGCCGCCGCCCCGACGTCCGCCGCTGCCTTCACCCCGGCCGCTGCCGCTGCGCCCACCCCGGCCGCCGCCTCCACCCGGGCCTCTCCCCGCCAGTCCGTCCGTCGCGGGCGGCCCTGTGGTGGCGGTCGCGGCCCCGCGGGCGGATGCTGGTGGGTACGTACGGCCTCCGCTAGCTGCAGAGGGAGGCGGATATGGCCACGCACGTACTTCGTCCCGGACCCCGGAAGCGATTCGTCCTCGACGAGCACCTGCCCGTCGATCACCGGCTGAGCACGTTCTACCGGATCGGCGCGGGCCTGATGGGCCTGTTCCTGCTCGCCTTCGGCATCCTGGGCCTGACCGACAACATCGGCTTCTTCACCACCCACGGGGACACCGTCGTGGGGCTGAACACCAACGGCACGCTCAGTGTGCTGTCCATCTGCGTCGGGCTCATCCTGTTCGCGGGCATGGTGATCGGCGGGAACGTCGCCTCGACCGTCAACATGGTCCTCGGCGTGCTGTTCATCCTCAGCGGCTTCCTGAACCTGGCGCTGCTGGACACCACCTTCAACTTCCTCGCCTTCCACATCCAGAACGTGCTGTTCAGCTTCGTGGTGGGCGTCCTGCTGATGTTCTTCGGGATGTACGGGAGGGTCGGCTCGGCCCTCCCGCACGACAACCCGTACTGGAAGGCCCGCCATCCCGAGGTGGTGGAACGGGAGGAGCGGGTCCGGACCCTGCAGGAGTCGGCCACGGCGACGGCGCTGCAACGAGGCCGCAGCACCCCGCAGGCCCCGGGGACCCCGGGAGCCACGATCTCCAGGGAGAAGGACTCCCCGGCCATGGGGCCTGGGAGCGGTCCCGGAAGCGGGACCCGCGGCACCACGGCCCCCGGGAGCGAGGCCCCCGGCACCATGGGCCCCGAGGGCACGAACCACCCCGGCACCACGGGCCCGGGGGGCAGGAACCACCCAGGCGCCACTGGCCCGGGGAGCAGGGATCCCGGGGCCATGGACCCCTAACACCGCGGCAGGCAACCGATACCGAGCCGGGCGACAGCGCTCACAGGGTCGCCCGGCTCGGTATCGGGCGTGGTGCTGCGCTGAAGCCCGTCGGGGGAGCCATCGTCCCCGGGATGTTCAACTGCGGCGAAATCGGGGATCGTCCCCGGGGCGTTCAACTACGGCGAAATCAGGGGGATTTCGTGGAGACAAGGTCAACTCCCCAACCGGAAAGGTAAGTTGACCGGCCGAAAGCTACTTCACCACCGTCGACCAGTCCGGTGACTGCGCGGGATCCAGGCTGCGCAGCCTGGCCAGCGTCGCCGGCTTCTGCACGTCGAGCCAGTCGGCCAGTTCCCGGAAGGACACACAGCGAACGCCCTTCTTGGTGCAGACGTTCTTGACGACCTGATCGATGGACTTCATGTAGATGCCACCGTTCCAGTCCTCGAAGTGGTTGCCGATGAAGAGCGGCGCCCGGCTGCCGTAGTACACGCGGTCGAAGCCCGCCATGTACGACTGCACGGTCTCCTGCTCCCACTGCGGGTACTTCGCCGGGTCGCCCGTGGTCTCGCCGCCGGACTGGTTGTAGAGGAAGTTGAAGTCCATGGACAGGCCCTGGTACTTGCCCTTCTCGTACGGGAGCATCTGGAGCGGGAAGTCCCAGACGCCCTCCTGCTTCTTGGGCCATATCTGGTACTGGCCCGCCGAGCTGGCGTCGTAGCGCCACTTGTACTTCTTGGCGGTGGCCTTCATGGCCTTGAGCAGGTTCGGCTGCCCCTCCAGACACGGCGCGCGACCGCCGTTGACCTCACGCGTGGGGTCGAAGGGCAGGGCCGGCAGGTCCGTGTAGCCGGTGTTGGTCTTCCACTTCTCCACGAAGGAGAAGAACTGGTCGATCTCGCTCTCCCACTCCGCCACACTCCAGTCCCCGCCGCCCTTGTCACCGCAGAAGTGGCCGTTGAAGTGGGTGCCGATCTCGTTGCCCTCCTTCCACGCCTCGCCGAGCTGCTCCAGCGTGGTGCGGATGTGCTCGTCGGTGGGGTAGCTGATCGCGGCGGAGCCCGGCGAGTGCATCGGCGGCTCGTAGAGCGCCTTCTTGGCCTTGGGCAGCAGATAGATGCCGGTCAGGAAGAACGTCATGTGGGCGTTGTATTCCTTGGCCATCTCCGTGTAGTGCGAGAAGAGCTTGTCGTCGCCCTGCAGGGCGCCGTCCCAGGAGAAGACGACGAACTGGGGCGGTTTCTCACCCGGTTTGAGCGGAACGGGCTTCAACCCGCCCTTCTGCGGGCCGGTGTAGGACGTGGAGCCGTCCCCGAGCACCTTGGTCTTCCCGTCCCACACGGGCTCCTTGGGCGCCTTCGGGGCTGCGCTGGAGCCGCGTCCGGCGGACGCGGCCGGAGTGGTGCTGTCCGAGCCCCGCAGAGCGAGGAAGGTGGCCGTGGAGGTGGCCACGACGAGGAACGCCGTCATCGCCACGAAACTCTGGCGGGCGGACGTGGCAGCGGAACCGGGAGCGGGCTCGCGGCGGCGGCGCCTGCTGTGCTTCGAGTTCATACGGGGCACATTCTGGGATGGGGGCGGACGGAGCGAGGGACGGCTTCTCGGCCGTCGTGGTCAGCCGAGCGGGCTCATGGCGCCGGCCCAGATGCCGTACGGGACATCGTCGTCGGGGGTGCCTGCGATCCCCTTGAGCGGCAGCGGTTCGAGGCTCTTGGTCAGGTCCAGGCGGTAGAGGACGACCGCCGTCGACACGGAACTGTTCGTGCCGACGAACCAGGCGGCCTTGTCGTCGTGCGTGGTGCCGGCCTTCCCGGCCGCCCGCGGCGCGGACTGGGACGCGGCGGGATGCGCCTCGCGGAAGGAGTCCGTGAGCGCCTCGGTGACCTGGGTGGCCACCTCGGGACGTACCGCCCGGTGGGGCCGGGGCGTGACCAGGGCGACCGAGGAGCCGTTGCGGGTGACGCGCCGCACGGAGTACGGCTCGGTGTGCGACCCGTCCGCGGCGAAGGTGGCGTACGAGTTCGCCATCCGGATCGCGCTGGGTGTGGAGCTGCCCAGCGACAGCGCGGGCACCTGCGGTCCCAGGCTGGAGGGGAGCAGACCGGCGGCCTCGGCGGTCTGCCGCACCTTGTCCAGTCCGGTGTCCATGCCGAGCTGCATGAACGGCACGTTCACGGACCCGGCCAGCGCCTTGCGCAGACTGATCGGCCCGTAGGACTTGTTGCCGTCGTTGTGGGCGGCGACCTTCTTGCCGCTGCGGTCCCAGTAGGGGCCCTCGGGCGTGGAGACGGGGACGCCGTCGTCACCGTCGTAGACGGACTCGGGCGAGACCGGTGCCGCCGTGCTGTCGCGGGTCTTGTGGATCCCGTGCTGGAGCCCGGCGGCGTAGACGAACGGCAGGAACGCCGAACCGGCCGGGACGGTGGTGGCGTTGGACTCGTTGTAGCCCTGCGTGCGGTGGTCCGGACCGCCGTAGACGGCGAGGATCCGGCCGTCGGTGGAGACCGAGGCGGCTCCGTAGTGCGCGGTCTTCGCCGTGGCGGGATCGCTCTTCAGCGTCTTCTTGCGGGCCTTGGCCACAGCGTCGGTGAGCGCGGTCTCCCGCTTGCGGTCGAAGGTCGTGTAGATCTGGTAGCCGCCCAGGTCGAACTCCTTGTCGGAGATATGGCCGGCCTTCTTGGCGTACTGGGTCGCCAGCTCCACCAGATAGTCGCTCTGCTTGCCGGTGTCGTAGACCCGGCCCTGCTTGAGCGGCTCGGGGAACTTCGTGTACTTGGCGCGCTCGGCCGGCGACAGCTTGCCGATCTTGACCATGCGGTCGAGGATCCAGGACCAGCGTTCCACGGCCCGGTCGTGGTTCTTCCGGCTCAGCGTGGGGTCGTAGAGGCCCGCGCCCTTGAGGAGCGAGGCGAGGAAGGCGCCCTCGCTCGCGTTCAGCCGGCTCACGTCCTTGCCGTAGTAGGCCTGGGCGGCGCGCTGGAGGCCGTAGGTGCCCCGGCCGAACCAGCTGGTGTTGAGGTAGCCCTCGAGGATCTTGTCCTTGCTCATCCTGTTGTCGAGCTTCAGGGAGATCATGGCCTCGGTGAACTTGCGGGTCACCGTCTGGTTCTGGGTCAGATAGACGTTCTTGACGTACTGCTGGGTGATCGTCGAACCGCCCTGGGTGTCCCCCTGGCCCACCGTGCGCACCAGGGCGCGGCTGATGCCCTTCAAGGAGATGCCCGGGTCGGAGTAGAAGCTCTCGTTCTCCGCCGCCAGCACCGCCCAGCGCACCTGCTCGGGTATGTCCTTCAACGGCATCGCCTGCCGCTGCACCCACCCGGTACGGGCCATGGGTGTTCCGTCCGACCAGAAGTAGACGTTGTCCTGCTGGGTGGCATAGGTGTTCAGGTTCTTGGGAATGTCCGTGGCGGCGTACGCGATGGCCAGCAGCGAGGTGCTCAGGCCGATGGCCAGGCCCCACGCCGCGAGCCACTGTCGCCACGAGGGCACCCAGCGCCGCCAGCCGGCCCGGCCCGGCCGGGGGTACTGCGGTTTCAGGCGGCGGGCGAGAGGCGCGAGCCGCCCGGCGAGAGCGGAGGACTGCACGGGCCGACGACGGGAGCCACGATGACGTGAATTCGCCGCTCGATCGGCTTGTTGTGTGTCTTCCTCCGCCTCCGGAGACTCCTCGGCGGGAGTCTCGTCGGGAACATCGGCGCGCGGCGGTATTCGAAGCTGGGTGGTCTCCTCGGCGGGGCGGTCCGCGCGCGGTGGCAGCCGAAGCTGCGTGGTCTCCTCGGCGGGCGGTATTCGAAGCTGGGTGGTCTCCTCCGCGGGGCGGTCCGCGCGCGGCGGTATACGCAGCTGCGTGGTCTCCTCGGCGGGTGACCCGTTCCCCGTGCGGGGGCCCGCGGGATCCTTCGGCTCGTCGTCGCGACGGCCCGCGCGGCCGTCCTTCCCCGGTTCAGCCATGGCGGGCTCCGGCGCGTGGACGGCCCAGAGGATGCGGGACATCCATGTGATGCCATGCCTCGGTCACGACTGCGTCTCCCTCCGCACTTCGGAATTGCGCGCGCGGGCAGATGCAGCGGCCGCACATGCGGCTGCGAGCCCCCCATCCCCGACCTTGCGGCTCGTCGCGGCCCTCTTAAATTATCAGCGACTAATACGATCTCTTCGCTCAGGAACGAGACAGAAATGTTCCGGAGCTCGAGCCGGCCTGCCGCGGGCGATCGCGGACTGTCTGGTTCCGGTCCCCGCGGACCCCGTCGGAAAGCCGTGTCACGGAACACTGCGATCGCCGCCGACGGCCCGCTAACCTGGGCACATGCCTCGCTACGAGTACCGCTGCCGGACCTGCGGCGACACCTTCGAACTGAGCCGCCCGATGGCGGAATCCGCGGCCCCCGCGGCCTGCCCCGCCGGACATGACGACACAGTGAAACTTCTCTCCACCGTCGCGGTCGCGACGGGCGGCGCGGCGTCGGCGCCGCGCGCGAGCGGTGGTGGAGGCGGGGGCGGCGGCGGTTGCTGCGGCGGAGGCTGCTGCGGCTGACCCGCCTTTCTCAGGAACTCTTCACGTTCGTCCGGCGGGTCCCGGGGGCGTCGCCCCCGGAACCCGCCGACGCTTCCTCAGACCGGGCCGGGCCGCCCGCAGGCGGTCATGAACTCCCGCAGGATCCGTTCGCCCGCCGCGACACCCCGCTCCGGGAGCGCCGTGACCGCCGGCCCGGTCCAGTCGGCCTCGGCCAGTTCGCCGTGGCCCGGACGCCAGCCCCGGTCGGCGGCCAGCAGCAGGTCGGCGTCGAGGAGGGAGTCACCGGCGGCGAGGGTCAGGGTCGTGCCGGTGCGCCGGGCGACCTCACGCATCGCCGCGCTCTTGGTGAGGGGCTTCGGAACGGCGTAGATCTTGCGGCCCTGGAGCGAAACGGTCCAGCCGCGGTTCTCGGCCCAGACGGCGAGCTCCTTCACCCACTCCTCGGGCAGCAGTTCGCGCTCGACGACGAGATAGACGAACAGGTCCTCGGCGACCCGGTGCTTGCGGACCCAGGCCGGGTCGGCGGTGGCCTCCAGGTGCGCGCGCACCTCGCCCAGCGGAGCGCACTCGGCGGCGAGCCGCGTGGTCACCCGCGCGTGCCACTGCGGATCGGACACGCCGTCGACGAGCAGATGCCCGCCGTTGGCGCAGATCGCGTACTCCGGGGCGGGCCCCGGCAGGTTGATGCGCTGGTACTGCTTACGGGTGCGGGTCGTGGTGGGCACGAAGTCCGCCGTGTCGCCGAGTTCCGAGAGCAGCGCGGCGGCCGTCTCGGTCATGTACGACAGCGGCCTGCTCTCGTGCACCTCGACGCAGAGCAGCCGGGGCGCCCGAGCGTCCGGCATGGTCAGCCCGAGGGCCGCGGCGGAGTAGATGAGCGTACGGTCCAGATCGCTGGCGACGAGAGCTTTTGCCGCGGACATCAGAGCGCCACCGCCCTGCCGTCGGCACCGGTCGCGCCCCGTGTGTACTTCGGATGGATCAACCCCACGCAGGTGTAGGGGAGTTCGGCGACCTCCTCGACGGGCACCCCGCGCTGCTCGGCGAGCAGCCGTACGTGGTCGAGGTCGGCGCCGGCTCCCGCGCGGGCCAGGATCTTCCAGGGGACCCGGCGCAGCAGCACCCGGGTGGTCTCGCCGACGCCCGGCTTGACGAGGTTCACGTCGTGGATCCCGTGCTCCTCGCTGATCCGCTCGACGGCCGCCCAGCCCTCCCAGGTGGGGGTGCGGTCGGCGGTGAGGAGTTCCTTCGCCTGGCCGCAGGCCGCCTCGGCGACGTCGGGGAAGTGGGCCGCGACGGCGTCCAGGAACTCGACGGAGACGTCGGAGCCGGCGAGTTCGCGGTAGAACTTCGCGCCGTGGAAGTCGTGGTCGCCGACCAGGTCGGAGCGCAGGACGGTCCGCGATATCAGCCCGGACACGGTCGAGTTGAGGCAGGCGGACGGGATAAGGAAGTCCTCACGGGTGCCGTACGTCCGTACGCAGGACCCCGGGTCGGCGAGGACCGCGATCTCCGGGTCGAAGCCGGTGATTCCCTCGGCCGCCTCGAACTCCTCGATGGCCTGGGCGAGTTCGCGGGTGATCGCGCCCTTGCCCGTCCAGCCGTCGACGAACACGACGTCGGCGGGGTCGTGGTGGGCGGCCAGCCAGCGCAGCGCGTTGGGGTCGATGCCACGACCGCGGACGATGGAGACGGCGTAGTGCGGCAGGTCGATGCCGTGGCGGTACTGGGCCCAGCGGCGCATCAGGACGCCGACGGGGGTTCCCGCGCGGGCCAGCGACACCAGGACCGGCCGCGGGCCGGAGGTGTCCCGGCCCGGTCCGAGCGGGGAGCGGGAGCGCTCGGCGAGCACCAGTTCGGTGACGGCACCGACGGCCTGGGCGATGCGGGCGGCCGAGGTCCCGAGGGCCGCGCGGAACAGCTCCTGGTACTGGTCGCTCGGCTGGTACTCGACGGGCAGCGATTCCGCGTAGTGGGCGCCGCCGCTCTGGATCGCCTCCTCGCGCTCCTCCGTCGGCGCCTCCAGCGTCACGTCCGAGAGATCCCGCAGCAGCCAGCCGACCTCGTCCGGCGCGTACGAGGAGAAGGCGGGGCCGCGGAGGGGCTCGGGCAGCATGGAGGGCCTTTCGGTGGGCGGCCGTGCGGGGACGTAGGAGGGGACCACGGCGAGCAGGACGCTCGGGGTGTGGTCCGCGAGCCGGGCCAGCAGCCCCCCGGGGGCGTGCAGCTCGGGGGTGTCGGCGGCGGAGTCCACGACGGCCACGACGGCGTCGAAGCCGGCGCCCGCGACGTTGTAGGCGTAGCGCTCCCCGGGGCCGTCGTCCGGGTGGTCGTGGGCCGGGAAGGCGAGCCGGGTGCGTATCGCGTACCCGGGGTCGTCGACGGCGAGGACCGGGGACCTGGTGGTCGTGGAGTAGCGCACCTCGGCGGCCGTGACCTGCTCCAGTTCCCTGGCCAGGCGCAGCGGCGCGTACATCAGCTCCTCGAAGCCGAGCACCAGCACGCGGCGGGCGCCGGCCGGCAGCGTCTCGGCGATCCGTGCGGCCATGGCGGGCAGGGCGCCGTCCAGACGGACGCGGTCCCCGGGTGTGAAGCCGTGCCGGCCGCCGTCGGGAACGCCGCGCGGCCAGCCGAGTCCGACACGGGTGGCGGCCGGGTGCCCGCGGCGGGGGGCGCGCTCGGGCGGGCGGGCCGTGCCGTGGGCCGTGCCCGGGGCGCCGGCGGGGGCCTGCCGCACTCCGGCGGCCGCCTCCCGCTCCCCCGCGGACAGGGCAGCGGCGGGTGTCCCCGGGCCGGGACGACCGGCTTCGGCGTCGGACGCCACGCCCGTCGTGGGCGCGGACCCGTCGCCCGGAGTCCACGCGGACCCGGCGGCGCTCCGGTCGGCGGACTCGTACTCCGCGACCAGGGCCTGGCCCTTCTCCAGTACGCCTTCCGGAAGCTTCACCGTGCCGCTCGCCGCGACGACCAGGTCCACCCGCGCGCCGATCTCCCGGGCGAAGTCCTCCAGCCGTCCCAGATCGGCCGCCGACCGCATGTCGACCAGCGCCACTATCACGTACCGGTCGCGCGGATGGCGGGCGTGCAGGTCACGGATGGTGTTGAGGACCGTGTTGCCGGTCGAGAACTCGTCGTCGACCAGGACCAGCGGACCGCCCCCCGCCAGCAGACCGGGGTCCTGCGGCAGCAGCAGATGAGACGTGGCGTGCGAGTGCGACTCCTCGAAACCGCCCGCCGCGGTGACGCCCGGGACGGGGCGGCGGGTCGAGTGGAGGTAGGGCGCGAGCCCCACCCCGTCGGCGACGCAGTGGCCGAGCCCGGTGGCCGTCTCCGCGTACCCGAGGACGACCGCCGCACGGGCGTCCTCGGTGCCGAGCAGCTCCCGCACGCGGCGGCCGAGCGCGAACCCGTACCCGTACACCACGGACGGCGACTGCGGGACGTGCTTGCCCAGCACGTTCGAGACCAGCAGATGCGCCCGCCGGGGGTTGCGCCGCAGCGCGAGCCCCAGCAGGTCGCCCAGCTTCTCGTCACCGACGAGTTCGACACCGAGCCGCTCCGCGACCCAGGTCCCCGTCCACACCACGTTGTCCATCAATTCCTTAGTCTGCGAGGTCGTACGTGTCGGCGCGGCCCGGTCAGGCCGGGAGCCCGGCGGCGAGCAGCTCCACGAAGCCGATGTCCTCGTTCGCGACGCCGAACACCTCGGCGCGCTCCAGAGTGCGCTCGGCCCAGGCGCGGTGCGGCTTCACCTCGTTCATCTTGTTCGTGTACGCCGACCGCAGCACACCCCCGCCGCCGCGCTCGGGCCGCAGGATGTCCTGCGCGTCGCTCCACTCCTCGTGGCTGACGACGGACAGGGCGTGCACGGCCGGGACGTGCGAGGGGTGGATGCAGGTCTTGCCGAGCAGTCCGTTGGCCCGGTCGAGGGCGATCTCGCGCAGCAGTCCGTCCATGTCGTGCTCGATCAGGGCCTCGCGCAGCTCCTCGACCTCGCCCTCCAGGAAGGGGCTGCGGCGCAGCTGCGGCTTGAACATGCGTTCCTGGACCCGGAAGTACTCCCAGACCGGTCCGGTCACCGTGAAGCCGGTGCCGTCCGCGCGGCCCAGCGTGTTCACCACGTCGGCGATCACGGAGGCGACGATCTGGACGTCGTAGGCGGTCATGTCGGGCGCTCTGCGCAGTCCGTACGCCGAGCAGAAGTCGGTGACGCCCAGGCGCAGCGCGAGGACGCGCTCGCGGTACTTGTCGACGACCCGGGAGATGCCCGCCAGGGTCTCCCGGCGGCTCTCCAGGTACAGCAGGCAGGGCGATTCGAGGACCGGCATGGCGAACAGCCGGCGCCCGCTGGCGGCCTCGGCCGCGGTGAGCGCCTCCAGGAACGGGACGCCCCGCTCCTCGGTGAACTTCGGCAGTACGAATCCGGACAGCAGCCGCACGGACGCGCCGAGCCGCTGTACGAGGTCCGGGATCTGCTCCGGCTCGCGGACCCGCACGAACAGCAGCGGGAGCTCGGCGGCGGGGCGTGCGGCGAGGTCGGCGAACTGCCGGACCAGGTTCCGCTCCGCCCCCACGACCTCGGAGTCGTCGATCGAGTCCTCCAGGCACAGCACCATGGAGACGACGCCGCGCGCGGCCTGCTTGAGGACGTCGTCGGCGAGGTGGGGCCGGGTCGCGGGGCTGTAGAGGGTGGCTCCCAGGGCCGCCGCCAGGAGGCGGGGCGGGGAGTCGGCGGTGAAGACGCAGGGCTCGCGGTAGAAGAGACGCTGCCGCTCCTCAGGGGCGATATGCCCGAAATGACGCATGAGACTCCCCAATGGTGGCTAGTCGGATCTACCTGATGTGGCCGGTAATAGTACGTACAAATGCATGTCAGGGGTTCCCGCGGGGCGTGAAGTTCAGGTAACTCGGCCATGTCGGTTGCCCTCACGCTCCGACGGGGAATCCTCACCCCCGCGTTGTCGTGACCAGGACCGAGAGGGCAGGATGACCGCATGACGCACGCGATGTTGAAGGGGTCGAACATCCCGCTGGACGCCACAGCGGTTCGTGCCGTGCTGCGCTGGACGCCCGGACAGGGTGTCCCGGACGTCGACGCCTCGGCGCTGCTCCTCGGTCCCGACGGTCGTGTGCGATCCGACGAGGACTTCGTCTTCTACAACCAGCCACGTCATCCTTCGGGCAAGGTCTGGCGGCTCGGCAAGAAGCGCGTCGCCGAGGGCCTCACCGACACGATCCAGACAGATCTGGCCGGTGTCGAGTCCGGCGTCGGACAGATTCTGCTGGTCGCATCGGCGGACGGGGTCTCCTTCGATCACGTACGCTCCCTGCGCATTCTGCTGTACGACGCCTCCGGCGCCGAGGGTGAACCCCTGGCGTACTTCGACGTCAAGCCGGAGACCGGTACGGAGACGGCGCTGATCTGCGGCGAGCTGTACCGGCGCGGAGCGGGCTGGAAGTTCCGGGCGCTCGGCGAGGGTTACCCGAACGGGCTGGAGGGGCTGGCCTCCGATTTCGGGATCACGGTGGACGAGTCGGAGCCCGAGTCCGCGACCGGGGCCGTACCGGAGGCGGCGGACTGGGCCGTCCCGGTGACGTCGCCGGAGACCTCGGTGCCGCTGCCGGCCGAACAGCCCGCTCCGGTGCCCCAGCAGCCCGCGTACGGCTATCCGCAGCCGCAGACGGCGCCCGCGCAGCCCGCCTACGGTTATCCCCAGCCGGTGAGCCGGCCGGGCTACGGCTATCCGCAGCCGCAGACCGCGCCCGCCGTGCCGCCGGCGTACGGCTTCCCGCAGGCCGTCGGTACGCTGCCCGACCCGGATTTCCGGCTGCCGCCGCAGGGCCCCCAGTTCGTCGGCCGCTGAGCGGCACCGCGGGGAGCCGTCCGGCCGGGGCGGCGCTCCGCGGCCGGGAGTGGGTGCTCTCCCGCGGGGACGTTCCACGCCGAGGCGTGCTCAGCGGTCGACCTTGGACTTGTACCCCCGCCCCCACTGCAGTCCCCAGCCGTACAGCCGGTCGAGTTCGGCCTGGAAGCCGTAGACGAACTTCACCTCGCGGCGCACGGTGATCTCGCCCTTGTTGTTCTCGATCATCACGACCGCGCAGGACCGTGCCTGCGGATGGCGTTCGTCGAGGCCGATCTCGATCCGCGGGCCGTTGCTCGGATAGAGGGTGATGACGGCGTGTGTGCGGTCGAAGGCCGGCGTCTGGTCGTAGATGTAGACGAAGACCAGCAGCCGTTTGATGTCGTCGCGGTGGTCGAGGTTGACGTACGCCGTCTCGCCCGACCCGGAACCGAAGCGGTCGTCGCCGCTGAGTTTCACGAACGGCGGACCGTTGATCTCACCGAGGAGGCCGCCCAGCGGCTGCACCACGCCCTTGGTGCCGTCCGTGAGCTCGTAGAGCACGCCGAGGTCGAGGTCGACGTTCACCATGCTCTGGGTGTGCGCCTGGACCACGTCCGGCTTGAAGATCTTGAGGGGGTGGCGCAGCAGGCTGCCGCGCTGCTGGCCGCCGCCGATGTCGGAGGTCCGCATCCGCCAGGACAGGTTGATGCGCAGGTTGCCTGTGGCCGCGCCCTGCTTGGTGAGCGAGACCGTGTGGCTGCGTTTGGTCAGTTCTATGGAGTTGGTGGCCGCGCTGCCGGAGTCGAAGTCCGTCGTGCGTCCGCGCCACAGCTCGTCCCAGAAGCCCATTACCGAATCCCGCCCCCATGTCGCCTCGATATGCGGCGGGGCGGCCGTGAGGACTGGTCCTCGACAGCCGCCCCGTTCAGAGCGTTCCCTCACCGGGCCCGGGTTCACACCCGGGTCCACACCCGCTCGGCACCGGCATCGGCGCCCCGGAGGCGAACCGAGCCTCCGAAGGGGGGAGTCCGTCAGACCCCGGACGAGACCTCAGTCTTCTCGTCCGAGGTCGTGCCTTTTCCCTCGGCGGCCGCGAGCGCCTTGTTGCGGCGCACCGACGACCAGAAGGACCACCCGATCAGGACGACACCGACGAGACCGGTGATGACCTCGTTGATCTGGTACTGGATGGTGACGAGCAGGATGACGGCGAGGGCGCCGATCGCGTAGTGGGCGCCGTGCTCCAGGTAGACGTAGTCGTCGAGGGTGCCCTGGCGGACCAGGTAGACCGTGAGCGAACGGACGTACATGGCGCCGATGCCGAGGCCGAGGGCCATCAGCACGATGTCGTTGGTGATCGCGAACGCGCCGATGACGCCGTCGAAGGAGAACGACGCGTCCAGGACCTCGAGGTAGAGGAACATGAAGAAGGCGGCCTGGCCGGCCAGGACGACGGCCGGCTTCTTCTTGCCGGTCCGCTCGGCCTCCTCCTCTTCCTCGTGGGAGCGTTCCTCCTCCTCTTCGAGCCGGTCCTCGAAGAAGCCGGAGAGTCCGCCGACGACCATGTAGGTGATCAGACCGGCGATGCCGGAGATCAGCACCGTCTGTGCCTTGTCGGCGTGGCCGCCGCCGTGCTGGTGGGCGTGGACCGCGAAGGTGAAGGAGGTGATCAGCAGGACGATCAGGGCGATGCAGACCGACAGCATGTCGACCTTGCCGAGCTTGGCCAGCGGGCGCTCGATCCAGCGCAGCCACTGGATGTCCCGGTCCTCGAAGATGAAGTCGAGGAAGATCATCAGCAGGAACATGCCACCGAAGGCGGCGATCGACGGGTGGGCGTCGGTCACCAGCTGCTGGTACTTGTCCTTGTCGTTCAGCGCGAGATCGACCGCGTCGATCGGGCCGATCTTGGCGCTGATGGCGACGATGACGACGGGGAAGACCAGACGCATACCGAAGACGGCGATCAGCACACCGACCGTGAGGAAGATCTTCTGCCAGAAGGCGCTCATCTTCTTCAGGATTCCGGCGTTGACCACCGCGTTGTCGAAGGACAGCGAGATCTCCAGGACGGCCAGGATCGCCACGATGCCAAAGGCGGTCCACCCCCCGTAGAAGGCCGCTGCGACCAGACCGATCGCGGTAATCGCGAACGACCAGCCGAAGGTTTTCAGAAGCACTGGCTACCCAATCATCGTGTGGTGGGGGCACCCCCAAGCGCCGGCTTGGGGGAAGGCTTCCCTCGCGCCGTACTCGGCTTTACCTACTGTTGACCACGAAGTCTAGAGGCCCGCCCTCGACTGGTGCAGGTGGGCCTAGGAAACATTGACTCCGAAGTCCAGGGCGATACCGCGCAATCCGGACGCGTACCCCTGCCCGACCGCGCGGAACTTCCACTCGCTGTTGTAGCGGTACACCTCGCCGAAGATCATCGCGGTCTCCGTGGAGGCGTCCTCGGAGAGGTCGTAGCGGGCGAGCTCCTGGCCGTCGGCCTGGTTGACCACGCGGATGAACGCGTTGCTGACCTGCCCGAAGGTCTGGCCACGGTTGTCGGCCTCGTGGATGGAGACCGGAAAGACGATCTTGTCGACGTTGGCCGGCACCTTGGAGAGGTCGATCAGGATCGACTCGTCGTCGCCCTCGCCCTCACCCGTGAGGTTGTCGCCGGTGTGCTCCACCGAGCCGTCGGGGCTCTTGAGCTGGTTGTAGAAGACGAACCACTCGTCGCCGAGCACCCGGCCGGAGTTGCACAGCAGCGCGCTGGCATCCAGGTCGAAGGGGGCTCCGGTGGTGGAACGCGCGTCCCAGCCGAGACCGATCATCACGTGTGTGAGGTTCGGTGCGGCCTTGGAGAGGGAGACATTGCCTCCCTTGGCGAGCGTGACGCCCATGATCTGATTCCTCCCCGGTGAAGCGTTCACTCAGTCCTGCGGGCGGTGTCCCCGCCGTTCCCGGCCGGCCCGTCCGTTCGGTCCAGGTCCGGGGGGTGTCTTCCCCCGGCACGGCACAGCATGCGCGCGGCACCCCGGCGCTCATATGTCGCACGCGGGGTGCGCAGATATCGGGCAGGCCCGGCGCCGCACCCGAAGAGGTGCGACGCCGGGCCGGGAGCCGGAGGCCGTGAGCCGTGGGCCCATGAAAGGGATCGGGCCGTACGGCCGGGGCTCGACGCCGGTGTACGGCTCAGACGTTGACGCCGAAGTCCTGCGCGATGCCGCGCAGACCCGAGGCGTATCCCTGGCCGATGGCGCGGAACTTCCACTCCGCGCCGTTGCGGTACAGCTCACCGAAGACCATGGCGGTCTCCGTGGAGGCGTCCTCGGAGAGGTCGTAGCGGGCGATCTCCGCCTCGCCGGCCTGGTTCACCACGCGGATGAACGCGTTGCGGACCTGGCCGAAGGACTGCTGGCGGTTCTCGGCGTCGTAGATGGAGACCGGGAACACGATCTTCTGGACGTCGGCCGGGACGGCGGCGAGATTCACCTTGATCTGCTCGTCGTCGCCCTCGCCCTCACCGGTGATGTTGTCGCCGGTGTGCTCCACCGAGCCGTCCGGGCTCTTCAGGTTGTTGAAGAACACGAAGTTCTGGTCGGAGCTGACCTTGCCGTCCGCGTTCGTGAGGATGGCGCTGGCGTCGAGGTCGAAGTCGACGCCGGTCGTCGTACGGGCGTCCCATCCCAGACCGACGATGACCGCGGTCAGTCCCGGGGCCTCCTTGGTCAGCGATACGTTGCCGCCCTTGCTGAGGCTGACTCCCACGAGTCCTCCCATTGGTGTCCGGGGGCGGGGAGCCCCGTCGTGCGTTGGTATCGGATCAACGTGTCGATCCTAGTGACGGGTTCCCGCACCCTGCAGGCCCTGCGACCGAAGAATCACAGGGTGTCGAGCGCCTTCACGTACTCGTTCAGGTCACGCGCGTCCGGCAGACCGTTGACCACGGTCCAGCGCACGACGCCCGCCTTGTCGATGATGAAGGTGCCGCGCACGGCACACCCCTTGTCCTCGTCGAAGACGCCGTACGCGCGTGAAGTGTTGCCGTGCGGCCAGAAATCGGAGAGCAGCGGGTAGTCCAGGCCCTCCTGCTCGGCGAACACGCGCAGGGTGTGGATGGAGTCGTTGGAGACGGCCAGCAGCTGGACGTCGTCGTTGACGAACTTCGGCAGTTCGTCGCGCAGGGCGCACAACTCGCCGGTGCACACACCGGTGAAGGCGAACGGGTAGAAGAGCAGCACCACGTTCTTCTCGCCGCGGAAGTCGGACAGCCGCACGGTGGCTCCGTGGTTGTCCTTGAGCTCGAAGTCCGGTGCCTCGGTGCCGACCTCGATCGCCATACTCACACGCTTCCCTTCCAGGGGGCTGTTCGGGTGACGACCACCCTACGCAGGGACCTCCGGGGGTCCCGGATCGGCCCATGGCCGAGGCCCCCGCCGGCGGATCGCCGGCGGGGGCCTCACACACACGGATGCTCTGCGTCAGACGGAGCGACAGCTCAGCGCTTCGACTTGGGCGTGGCCAGACGCGTGCCCGACCACTCCTTCCCCACGGAAATGCTCTTCGTCTGGGAGAGGCCTGCGGTCTGGGCGGCGTCATTGATGTCGCTGGGCTCGACGTAGCCGTCCCGGCCGGTCTTCGGGGTCAGCAGCCAGATCATGCCGCCGGCCTCAAGGAGACCGATGGCGTCCACCAGGGCATCCGTAAGGTCGCCGTCCTCGTCGCGGAACCACAGCAGCACGACGTCTGCGACGTCGTCGTAGTCCTCATCGACCAGGTCCTGGCCGATCAACGATTCGATACCTTCACGGAGGTCGTGGTCAACGTCGTCGTCGAAGCCGATCTCCTGGACCACCTGTCCGGGCTCGAACCCCAGCCTGCCGGCCGGGTTGGTCCGCTCCTCCGCGTGGTCCGCGGTCGCGCTCACGGCTTGCCTCCTGATCATGTTTCGGTAGATGTCTCAGCCACGCGCGTGCGCGAAGCATTGGCCGTAGTCCACACGGGCGGGGCGGATCGCGCAAGTACCCGGCCGTCGAGACCGCCGAAACGGTGACGATCCCGGCGGTGTCGACGCAACTCCAGTCGGCGAATCACGGCCATAGGTGACGCACACCACACCTTTCTGCCCCATTTGCGAAGTTCGGAACCCTTGGAGCGTACGAGACCCGAACGACTTTGCGGAACGCGTCACGGAGTGAGCGTATCGTTGCGTTTTGGTCTGGCCCGTCCCGGCGATCTGCGGGAATGTCTCGGTTACCTATCGGTAGAGATGACGATTCCGTTCCCGAGGTACACGATTGGGGAGCGGTGCCGAGACACCGTGAATCCGCCCCAGACAGCGCCCGGAAAGCCCCTGCTCAGCCCCCCGGGCAGCCTTCAGACAGCCCTCTGACAGCGAAGGAACAGCGTGGCTTCCGGATCCGATCGCAATCCGATCATCATTGGCGGCCTTCCCAGTCAGGTCCCGGACTTCGACCCCGAAGAGACACAGGAGTGGCTCGACTCGCTCGACGCCGCCGTCGACGAGCGCGGCCGCGAGCGCGCCCGCTATCTGATGCTGCGGCTCATCGAGAGGGCCCGCGAGAAGCGCGTGGCCGTGCCCGAGATGCGCAGCACGGACTACGTCAACACCATCGCCACCAAGGACGAGCCCTTCTTCCCCGGCAACGAGGAGATCGAGCGCAAGATCCTCAACGCGACCCGCTGGAACGCGGCCGTGATGGTGTCCAGGGCCCAGCGTCCTGGCATCGGCGTCGGCGGCCACATCGCCACCTTCGCCTCCTCCGCCTCGCTCTACGACGTCGGCTTCAACCACTTCTTCCGCGGCAAGGACGAGGGCGACGGCGGTGACCAGATCTTCTTCCAGGGTCACGCGTCCCCCGGCATCTACGCCCGCGCGTTCCTGCTCGACCGGCTGAGCGAGCAGCGGCTCGACGCGTTCCGCCAGGAGAAGTCGAAGGCGCCGTACGGGCTGTCCTCTTACCCGCACCCGCGGCTGATGCCGGACTTCTGGGAGTTCCCGACCGTCTCGATGGGCCTCGGCCCGCTCGGCGCGATCTTCCAGGCGCGGATGAACCGCTACATGGAGGCGCGCGGTATCGCGGACACCTCCGCGTCGCACGTCTGGGCGTTCCTCGGGGACGGCGAGATGGACGAGCCGGAATCGCTCGGACAGTTGTCCATCGCGGCTCGGGAGGGTCTCGACAACCTGACCTTCGTGGTCAACTGCAACCTCCAGCGTCTCGACGGCCCGGTACGCGGCAACGGCAAGATCATCCAGGAGCTGGAGTCACAGTTCCGGGGCGCCGGATGGAACGTCATCAAGCTGGTGTGGGACCGCAGTTGGGACCCGCTGCTGGCGCAGGACCGCGACGGCATCCTCGTCAACAAGCTGAACACCACGCCCGACGGCCAGTTCCAGACGTACGCCACCGAGACCGGTTCGTACATCCGCGACCACTTCTTCGGCGACGACCACCGGCTGCGCGCCATGGTCGAGGGCATGACCGACGACCAGATCCTGCACCTGGGCCGCGGCGGTCACGACCACAAGAAGATCTACGCGGCGTTCTCGGCGGCCAAGGCGCACGCGGGCCAGCCGACGGTGATCCTGGCGCAGACGGTCAAGGGCTGGACGCTCGGGCCGAACTTCGAGGGCCGCAACGCCACGCACCAGATGAAGAAGCTGACGGTCGCCGACCTCAAGGGCTTCCGCGACCGGCTGCACCTGCCGATCTCCGACAGGGAGCTGGAGGACGGCGCGCCGCCGTACTACCACCCGGGCCGCAACTCCGAAGAGATCCAGTACATGCACGACCGGCGCAAGGGACTCGGCGGCTACGTACCGACGCGTGTCGTGCGCGCGAAGCCGCTGGAGCTTCCCGAGGAAAAGACGTACGCGAGTGTGAAGAAGGGTTCGGGCCAGCAGTCGATCGCCACGACCATGGCGTTCGTACGGCTCCTGAAGGACCTCATGCGGGACAAGGAGATCGGTAAGCGGTTCGTACTGATCGCGCCCGACGAATACCGCACCTTCGGCATGGACTCCTTCTTCCCGAGCGCGAAGATCTACAACCCGCTCGGTCAGCAGTACGAGTCCGTGGACCGCGATCTGCTGCTCGCGTACAAGGAGTCGCCGACCGGTCAGATGCTGCACGACGGCATCTCGGAGGCGGGCTGCACCGCCTCGCTGATCGCGGCCGGCTCGGCGTACGCCACGCACGGCGAGCCGCTGATCCCCGTCTATGTCTTCTACTCGATGTTCGGTTTCCAGCGCACCGGCGACCAGTTCTGGCAGATGGCCGACCAGTTGGCGCGCGGTTTCGTACTCGGCGCGACCGCCGGCCGTACGACGCTGACCGGCGAGGGACTGCAGCACGCGGACGGCCACTCCCAGCTGCTCGCCTCGACGAACCCGGGCTGTGTCGCGTACGACCCGGCGTACGGCTTCGAGATCGCGCACATCGTGAAGGACGGTCTGCGCCGGATGTACGGTCCGGACGCGGAGGACGTCTTCTACTACCTCACCGTCTACAACGAGCCGATCCAGCACCCGGCGGAGCCGGCGAACGTCGACGTGGACGGCATCCTCAAGGGCGTCCACCGCTTCAGCGAGGGCACTTCGGGTTCGATCCCCGCTCAGATCCTGGCGTCGGGCGTCGCGGTTCCGTGGGCGCTGGAGGCGCAGCGGATCCTCGCCGCCGACTGGAACGTCAGGGCGGACGTCTGGTCGGCGACCTCGTGGAACGAGCTGCGGCGCGAGGCCGTCGAGGTGGAGCGGCACAATCTGCTGCATCCCGAGGAGGAGCAGCGCGTGCCGTACGTCACGCGGAAACTGAGCGGTTCCGGGGGACCGTTCGTGGCCGTGTCGGACTGGATGCGATCGGTTCCCGACCAGATCGCGCGCTGGGTGCCGGGGACGTACCAGTCGCTGGGCGCGGACGGTTTCGGCTTCGCGGACACCCGCGGGGCGGCACGGCGCTTCTTCCACATCGACGCGCAGTCGATCGTGGTCGCGGTGCTGACCGAGCTGGCCCGTGAGGGCAAGGTCGACCGGTCCGTGCTGAAGCAGGCGATCGACCGCTACCAGTTGCTCGAAGTGGCGGCGGCCGACCCCGGAGCCGCCGGCGGCGACGCCTAGGACCCGCGCACACCGGCCGTGTGAGGGGCGGCGGAGCCTGGCGCTCCGCCGCCCCTCCGCCTTTCTTCCTACGATGCGGGTATGAAAGAGCTATCGGCACAGGACCGTTGGGAGCAGCGCACGCAACGGCCCCTGCTGGCGCTCGCGGTGGCGTTCGCCCTGGCCTACGCCGTGCCGATCGTGGACAGTGACGCCTCGCCCGCCGTGGCGGTGGCGTGCACGGCGGTGGAGTGGACGGTGTGGGGATCGTTCGCCGTCGACTACCTCGTACGGCTCCTGCTCGTCCGGCGCCGCAAGGAGTTCGTCCGGACGCACTGGCTGGACCTGTGCGCGGTGATCCTGCCGATCCTTCAGCCGCTGCGGCTGCTGCGGCTGGTCGCCACACTGACCCTGGTCGGGCGGCGGGCCCGGATGGCCTCGCAGATCCGGCTGACGACCTATGTCGGGGGCGCGGTGATCGGGCTGCTCATGTTCGGTTCGCTCGCGGTGCTGTCGGTGGAGCGGGAGTCCCCGAACGGGAACATCAAGACGCTGGGTGACGCGGTGTGGTGGTCGTTCACGACGATGACGACGGTGGGGTACGGGGACCACGCGCCGACCACGGGGATGGGCCGTGTCCTCGCGGTCGGTCTGATGCTCTCCGGTATCGCCCTGCTCGGTGTCGTCACCGCCAACATCGCGGCGTGGTTCATCTCGCGCTTCGAGAAGGACGACGTGGAGGAGCGCCGGCAGACGGCGGCGATCGAGGCGTTGACGGAGGAGGTGCGGGCGCTGCGCGCGGAGGTCGCCGCGCTGTCGGGCGTCCGGGAGATCGTCCGGCCCCCCGCGTCCGGGGTGGCGGAGGAGCACGCGCGTTGACACGCGCGGCGGAGGGGGCGCCCCTCTCGGAACTGCGGGCGCGCTGCCCCCCTCCGACAGCGCGCCGCAGATCCATTCGCCCCCGTGTTCGTGCGGAGGGCGTGACCCACTGTGACCTGCGGCGCGTGCCGGACGGGTGGGATCTTGAGCCGTATCACCCGTAAGGGTGAAACCGGGCTGGAAAGCGCCGGTCAGATGTGGCCGGCCCCCGCGCCCGCGGCGTCCGCGTTCTCGCCCCTCTTGGTGAGCAGTGCGACGAAGACCGCCACCACGGCCACCACGGCCGCGACCAGACAGGCCAGGCTCATGCCGGAGACGAACGTGTCGTGGGCGACGGCCGTGATCTTCGCCGCGAGTTCGGGCGGGGTGCCCTTGCCCACCGGTGCGGCGCCGACCTGGACGGCCTGTGATGCCTGGTCGAGCTGGGCCGGTGTGAGCGGCGGAAGCTTGGCGTCGGCCCAGTTGCCCGCGAGGTCGCCGTCGACCTTGGAGGCCATCACGGCGCCCAGGACCGCCGTACCGAGGCTGCCGCCGATCTGCATCGCGGCCTGCTGGAGACCGCCGGCGACACCGGAGAGCTCCATCGGCGCGTTGCCCACGATGACCTCGGTGGCGCCGACCATGACGGGGGCGAGCCCGAGGCCGAGACCGGCGAACCAGAGCGACATGACGGCGCCGCTGGTACCCGTGTCCAGCGTGGACATGCCGTACATGGAGATCGCGGTGAGGGCCATGCCGCCCGCCAGCGGGATCCGCGGACCCGTCTTGGTGATCAGGGCGCCGGCCAGCGGGGAGCCCACGATCATCATCCCGGTGAGCGGGAGCAGGTGCAGCCCGGCGTCGACCGGGCTCATGCCGTGCACGTTCTGCAGGTAGAAGGTGACGAAGAACAGGCCGCCCAGGAAGGCGATGGCCATCAGCACCATGAGGACCACGCCCGCCGACAGCGGTACGGAGCGGAACAGGCCCAGCGGGATGAGCGGCTCCGCGACCCGTGTCTCCCAGAGGGCGAAGAGCGCGAAACCGAGCACCGAGGCGCCGAGGAAGGTCCAGGTGAGGCCGGCGCCCCAGCCCCAGGCCGGGGCCTTGATGAGCGCCCAGACCAGGCAGAACATGGCGCCGGAGAGCAGGGCGATGCCGGGGATGTCGAAGGAGCGCGGGGCGTTCTCGGCGCGGTGGTCGGTCAGGATCAGCAGGCCGAGGACCAGCGCGGCGACACCGACCGGGACGTTGATGAAGAAGACCGACTGCCAGCTCACGTGCTGGACCAGCAGGCCGCCGAGGATCGGGCCGCCCGCGGTGGAGGCGCCGATGACCATGCCCCAGATGCCGATCGCCATGTTCAGCTTCTCGGCCGGGAAGGTGGCCCGCAGCAGGCCGAGCGCGGCCGGCATGAGCAGCGCGCCGAACAGGCCCTGGAAGACACGGAAGGTGACCACCAGGGCGATACTGTCGGACAGGCCGATGGCTCCGGAGGCCGCGGCGAAGCCGACCACACCGATCAGGAAGGTCTGGCGGTGCCCGAAGCGGTCGCCGAGCTTGCCCGCGGTGATCAAAGTGACCGCGAGGGCGAGGAAGTACCCGTTGGTGATCCACTGGACGTCCGCGAAGCTCGCGCCCAGGTCCTTCTGGATGGCCGGGTTGGCGATGGCGACGATGGTGCCGTCCAGGGCGACCATCATGACGCCGACGGCGACGGTGAACAGGGTGAACCACGGGTGGCCGCGCAGCCCGGAGGCCCCCGGCGGATCCGACGGGGCGAGCGGCGTCCTGTCCCCGGACCCCGTCGTGTCGATGGTGGTCTGACTAGTCATGCGGCGAGGCTAGTGACAGCCGCTGACAATTGACAAACCAGTTCACAAGTCGGTAACTGTCACGTCACTCACGAGTACGCTGAGCTGGACGGGAGAACGGAAGAGGACCCCATGGACACGACCCCCGTCACACAGATGGCGCCGCGTCCGGGCCTGCGCGAGCGCAAGAAGCAGCGCACCCGGGACGCGCTGCTGCGGGCCGCCCTCGAACTGTTCGTCACCCAGGGCTACGAACGCACGACCGTGGACGAGATCGCCGAGGCCGTCGACGTCTCGCAGCGCACCTTCTTCCGTTACTTCGCGGGCAAGGAGGACGTCGCTCTGTTCACCCAGGGCATCGCCGAGTCGCGCTTCCTCGCCGCCGTCCGTGAACGCCCGCCCCACGAAGCCCCGTTGGAGACGCTCCGCGGTGCCGTGCTGGAGGGCTGGGACACCATCAGCGAGGCGGTCGAGGCGGTGGTCCCGATCGAACTGCACATGCGCGCCCACCGGTTGATCGAGGCGACGCCCGCGCTGCTCGCCGCCCATCTGCGCCGTTCCGCCGAGCTGGAGGACGAGATCGCCCGGGTGATCGCCGAGCGCGAGGGGATCGACGTGGACACGGATCCGAGACCGCGGGTCGCGGTGGCCGTGTTCTGCGGGGTGATGCGGGTGACGCACCGGATGTGGGGCGCGGGCGAGGACGACAGTGTCGAGGCGATCCGCGCGCTGACCGTCACACATCTCGACCAGCTGGGGCCCGCATTGGCGGAGAAGTGGCGCACGGAATGAGCAACTCCGCGCACACAACGTCACTATTTATCTGAAACTGAACCCGCTTTGCCCCAATTACCCCGCCAGAAACGTGATCCCCACCACTCGTTTAACGGGAGGCACCCCTCTTCTCCTAGGG
Source organism: Streptomyces sp. NPDC057950 (assembly GCF_042887295.1). Taxonomy (NCBI): domain Bacteria; kingdom Bacillati; phylum Actinomycetota; class Actinomycetes; order Kitasatosporales; family Streptomycetaceae; genus Streptomyces; species Streptomyces sp. NPDC057950. The sequence continues at coordinate 327,159 of NZ_JBHVPP010000003.1, read as the reverse complement.
TGTCCTCTCAGTGACTTCCTTCGACACATCTCCCCAACTGAACGTCTGGCGCGCGTTGCTCGCGCTGGCCGTGGTTTTCGTGATGCTGGCCACCAGTGGCTGGACCGCGGTCCACAGCCATCGGGGGGCAACCCCCCTCCAGGCGTCCCGCTCCGCGTGGCAGCACGGCCGGGTAGCCGGACAGGCTCTCCCGGCCCCGGACTCCGCACCGGGCCGCCTGTCCCGCTTCTTCGCCTCCCTCGACGCCCGCCAGCGCGGCCGGCTGGCGCACCGCTACCCGCTCGCGGTCGGCAACATGAACGGCGCGCCCGTACGGCTGCGCTACACGGCCAACCGCATCGCCATCGGGCAGCAGCGCGAGATCGAGCTCGGGCGCATGCACGACAACCGGCTCTCGTCCCTCGGGCATCAGGAGGCCGGCCGCCGCATGCACCGCTACGAGGCGATGCTGCACAAGGGCCGCACGTTCCTCGCCTTCGATCCCATGGGCTCGGGCCGGGTCGCAGAGGTCTTCGGCAACCTCGACAGGGCCCAGCGGATCTCCGTCGTGGTACCCGGCGTCGACACCGACCTGCTCACCTTCCAGCGCACCAACAAGAAGTACTCGGCACCGGTCGGCATGGCGACCTCCCTCTACGGGGCGGAGCGCGCGGCGAGCCCCCGGACGCGTACGGCCGTGATCGCCTGGGCCGACTACACCGCGCCCAGCGGACTCGGCATGGACGCGGCCACCGGAGTCCGCGCGCAGGAAGGCGCGGTCCGGCTGAACGCGCTGCTGCGCGCGCTGCCCGGCAAGGCCCCCGTCGCCCTGTACTGCCACAGCTACGGCTCGGTGCTGTGCGGTGTCGCCGCCCACACGCTGCCCTCCCGGGTCTCCGACATAGCGGTCGCGGGCAGTCCCGGCATGCGGGCCGACAGGGCCTCGGCGCTGCGCACCTCCGCCCGCGTCTGGGCGATGCGGGACTCCGACGACTGGATCCAGGACGTCCCGTACCTCGAGTTCGGCGGCCTCGGGCACGGCGCCGACCCGGTGTCGAAGGCGTTCGGCGCGCGGGTCCTGTCCGCCCGGGACGCGAAGGGCCACGGCGGCTATTTCGAGCCCGGCACGGAGAGCCTGCGCAACTTCGCGGACATCGGCGTTGGCGCATACGACTCGGTACGGTGCGCGCACGACGACGACGTCTGCCGGCGGGACCTGCCCGCCACCTCCGCGGCGGGACGCGCGTAGAGGACCGAAGAAGTGCGGCCCGCCCGAGGAGGGGACTCCGGCGGGCGCGCGGCTTACGATGGCCCTCATGGGTGACGTACTGGCCGGATTTCATGCCGCCTGGGAGTTCGAGTCCGACTCCGTGCTCATCCGCTTCGAGCGGGGGATCCGTACACCGAAGCTGTTCCAGGCGCTCGGCGAACGCCGGGTCCCCCTGGAGGCGATCGAGGCGGTCACACTGGCGCCGGGCAGGCGCGGCACGGTCGTGCTGCACGCCGTCCCGAGGGCGGGCGCCGATCCGCTGATGGACGCGGCCGCCGGGCAGCTGAAGGAGGGGTGCGACCCCTATCGCCTGGTGCTGCCCTCCGACCGGGAGACCCTCGCCGAGTACTACGCGGACGAGCTGCGGGCCCGGCTGGCCGGGGACGCCGGACCCCCCGAGCGCTACCTGGTCGCGGCACCCGAGGCGCCGCTGCGTTTCAAGGCGTACGACGGCAGGGCGGCCTTCGACGGCGCCACGGTGTCCTTCCGCTGGTTCTGGACCGGCGCGTCCTCCGCCAAGTGGAAGGCCGGCGACCAGAATTTCCCGGTCGCCGGCCTGAGCGGCGTCGAGTGGCGCTCCCCCGAGGTCTTCGAGGGGCATCTGCGGCTGCTGCGCCGCGAGCCCGCCGCCGCGCAGCCCGCCCAGGCCGACCAGGATCCGGCCGCCGTCGTCTTCGGACTCGGTTACGGGCCCGTCCACGAGTCGCTCCCGTTCGCGGCCTCGGTGCTCGCCGCCGTACGGACCTCGGGGTCCGCACCGGTGCCCGTGGTCCCCGCTCCCCGTCGCGACCCGGCCGACATCGCCGACCGCATCCGGCACCTCGGCGAGTTGCACGAGGCGGGGCTGGTCACGGACGAGGAGTTCACGAGGAAGAAGGCGGAGCTGCTCGCGGAGCTGTGAGACTCGCCGGCGCCCGCCGCGCTCCTACTCCCGCCCCGCCGACGAGAACGACATGTCCGCGTACCGCTCCCCCGCCACCTTCGAGGCGATCGGTTCCAGCAGCGCCATCTCCTCGTCGCCGAGGACGATCCGCGTGGCCGCCGTGTTCTCCTCGACCCGGCCGCGCCGCCGCGTCCCCGGAATCGGCACCGCCGCAACCCCGTACGACGCGGCCTGCCGCTGCACCCAGGCCAGCGCGACCTGGCCGAGCGAGGCACCGTGCGCCCCGGCTATCTCGCGTACCGGCTCCAGCAGGGCCCCGTTGACGGCCGCGTTGTCGCCGGTGAAGCGGGGTTGCTGCCGGCGGAAGTCGGCGGCGGTGAGGTCCGTGTCCGCGTTGGCGAACGATCCGGTCAGGAAACCGCGGCCGAGCGGCGAGTACGGGACGAGCGCCACGCCCAGCTCCGCGGCCGCCGGAACCACGCCCGCCTCGATGTCCCGGCTGAACAGCGACCACTCCGACTGCACGGCCGTGATCGGGTGCACGGCCTGCGCGGCGCGCAGCTCCCCGCCGGTGACCTCGCTGAGCCCGAGGTGCTTGACCTTGCCCTCGCGCACCAGCTCGGACATGACCCCGACGGTCTCCTCGATGGGGATCTTCACGTCACGGCGGTGCATGTAGTAGAGATCGATCACGTCGACGTCCAGCCGCTTCAGGCTCGCCTCGACGGCCTGGCGTATGTACGGGGCGTCGTTGCGGACGACCCGCGTCGTCGGGTCGTCCGGCGGGATCGACAGGGCGAACTTCGTCGCGATGACGAGCTCGTCGCGGTGCGCCTTGAAGAACGGCGACAGGAACCTCTCGTTCTCGCCCTGGCCGTAGGCGTCCGCGGTGTCGAAGAGCGTGACGCCGAGTTCCAGCGCCCGCTCCAGGGTGGCCCGTGCCTCGTCGGCGTCGGTGGGCCCGTACGCGAAGCTCATCCCCATGCAGCCCAGGCCCTGCGCCCCGACCTCGGGACCGTCGGCACCGAGCCGTACCTTCGCGATCTTGCTGTCCGTCATCAGGACCTCTCCGACGCCAGGGGCCGCCCGGCGTCCGCATAGAAACTGATCTTGTGGTCGAGGACGGCCAGGGTGTCCTGGAGCTCGGCGATCCGCGCCTTCACGTCCCGGCGGGTGGCTTCCAGCAGCTCGAAGCGCTGGAGGTAGGTGTCGTCGCCCTCCCGCACCAGTTCCGCGTACCGCACCATGTCGGCGACCGGCATACCGGTGAGCCGGAGCTTGCCGACCAGGTTCAGCCAGTCCAGGTCGCGGTTGCTGTACCGGCGCTGTCCGGTGTGCGAGCGGTCGATGTGCGGCATGAGACCGATCCGCTCGTACCAGCGCAGGGTGTGCGCGGACAGGCCGGTGAAGGCGACGACCTCGCTGATCGTGTAGCTGTCCTGGCCGTCCGGGCGCCGCTGCCGCTCGGGAGGCGCCACGCACACATCCGTCCTGGTGCCGGTCTCGGCGGCCTCGGCCGTGGTCTCCATCACCGTCATGGCCTCCACGCTAAAACCTTGGAGTGCACTCCAAGCAAGGGGAATCCGGTAAAAGCCGGCCGCCGCGAAACGGAGGACGCCCGCGGGTCGCGGTGGCTACCGTGCGGATCATGATTCTCGTACGCCGCGCCCTGCCCGAGGACGCACCGGAAGTGCTCCGCCTGCGCCAGGTCATGCTCGATTCGGTCTTCACCACCGACGGCTCCACCGGGTGGCACGCCGGGTCGCTCCCGACGATACGCGAGAGGCTGGCGCGTCCCGAGGGCGACTTCGCGGCCTTCGTCGTCGACCACCCCGGCCGGCCGGGCGCGCTGGCCGCGCTCGTCGCCGGGACCATCGAGTACCGGATCGGGCGGCCCGGCAATCCGCGGGGCGCGGTCGGTCACGTCTTCAGCGTCGCCACCGACCCCGACGCGCGGCGCCGGGGGTACGCGCGGGCCTGTATGGAGACGCTGCTCGACTGGTTCCGCGAGCGGGACGTGCCCCAGGTCGACCTCAACGCATCCGCCGAGGCCGAGCCGCTGTACGCGTCCCTCGGGTTCGTGCGCAAGCCGGACCCCTCGATGCGGCTTCGGCTGTGAGCCGCTTAGGCTCGTACCCATGTCCCTGCGCAGCCTGGCGTTGATCGAGAACTGGCCCGTCCCCACGGCCGCCGCGGCCGTCGTCCGTGCGGACGGCACGGTGACGGGATCGTACGGTCCGCTCGACCACCGCTTCCCCCTCACCTCGGTCACCAAGCCGCTCGCCGCGTACGCCGCGCTCGTCGCGTACGAGGAGGGGGCCATCGATCTCGACGAGCCGGCGGGTCCGGCCGGTGCGACGGTCCGTCATCTCCTCGCGCACACCTCGGGGCTCGCGTTCGACGAGCACCGGGTGATGTCCTCGCCCGGGGAGCGGCGGCTGTACTCCAACGCCGGGTTCGAGGTCCTCGGGGACCACATCGCCAAGGCGACGGACATCTCCTTCCCCGAATACCTGCGGCAGGCGGTGCTGGAGCCGCTGGGCATGACGGGGACGTCGCTGAACGGCTCGCCCGCGAAGGACGGGGTGTCGACGGTGACGGACCTCGTGCGCTTCGCGGCGGAGGTCCAGGCGCCGCGGCTGCTCGATCCGCGGACGGTGGCGGACGCGATGACCGTGCAGTTCCCCGGCACGAAGGGGGTGCTGCCGGGATACGGCCACCAGAACCCCAACGACTGGGGGCTCGGTTTCGAGATCCGTGACTCCAAGTCCCCGCACTGGACGGGTGTCTCGTCCTCGCCGCGTACCTTCGGCCACTTCGGGCAGTCCGGTACGTTCCTGTGGATCGACCCGGTGGTGGGAGCCGCGTGCGTCGCCCTCACGGACCGGGCGTTCGGGCCGTGGGCCGCGCAGGCGTGGACGCCGTTCACGGACGCGGTTCTCTCCGAGCTGCGGGGCTGACACGCCTTCGGGACACGGAGGCGGGTCCTTCGGGTGCGGCTGAGCGGGGGCCACCGGACACCGGATGCGCGGCCAGGCTTTCAGGGGCGCGGGGAACTGCGTGACCAGCCCCCGCGCACCCGCGGCCGAAATCAGCCCGCGGCCGTCATCTCCCACAGCAACAGCTCCGCGGGGGTCGTCGCCACCGCCTCCAGATCCTTCGCGTCCCGGACGCGCGCCGCGTCGCCCGGTCCCAGCTCCGCGCCGTCCAGACGCACCTCGCCGCGCACCGCGTGCACGTACACGAACGGCGCGTCCGGAAGCGCCGTCCGCTCCCCCACCGCCAGCCGCCGCACGTGCAGCATCGCCTCCGCCTCCGGGACCGCGTACGGCGTGGAGTCCGCGATGCCGTGGACGACCTCGTAGGACGGGACACCGCCGGGCACGGCCGGGGCCAGCCACATCTGTACGAACACCAGCGGGCCCGGCCCGTCGTTGCGCTCGACGTGCCGGATGCCGGCCGCCGCACTCAGCCGCTGTACGTCCCCGGCCCGCACCAGCGACTCGTGACCGGCCGAATCCCGGTGGGTCAGCTCCCCCTCCACCACCCACGTGACGATCTCCGTGTGGCTGTGCGGGTGCTCGTCGAATCCCGCACCGGGCGCGAGGCGTTCCTCGTTGCAGGCGATCACCGCGCCGAAACGGAGGTTGTCCGGGTCGTAGTGCGGGCCGAAGGAGAAGGCGTGCAGCGAGGAGATCCCGGCCGCCGGATCCCCTCCTCGGTAGCGCTCGCCGGCGCGCCGTACCTCGATCACATCCGCCACATCCGCCACATCCGACAGCGCCGTACGTCCGTCACGTCCCCCACCGTAGCCCCGCCCCTCTCCCTCCCGTCCCCCATGGGAGACCCGCCGCCGCACGGCTCCGTCCTGATAAGGCAGTCTTGTCCCCGTGCCCGAACCCGAACGCAGCAATCCCGAGCGCCCAGCGCACGACATCCACACGCACTCCGCGACCCTGAAGCGGCTGGAGAAGTCGTCCGGAAGTCTCGCCGCGCAGGCCATCGCGCGGATGGACGAGACGCTGCCGTGGTACCGGGCCATGCCACCGGAGAACCGTTCCTGGATCGGGCTCGTCGCCCAGGCCGGTATCGCCGCGTTCACCGAGTGGTTCCGGCGTCCCGACGCGCCCCAGGCCATCTCCACCGACGTGTTCGGCACCGCCCCCCGCGAGCTGACCAGGGCCATCACCCTGCGCCAGACCGTCGAGATGGTGCGCACGACGATCGAGGTGATGGAGAGCGCCATCGACGAGGTGGCCGCGCCCGGCGACGAGTCCGTGCTGCGCGAGGCCCTCCTCGTCTACGCACGTGAGATCGCCTTCGCCACCGCCCAGGTGTACGCGCAGGCCGCCGAGGCACGCGGTGCCTGGGACGCCCGCCTGGAGTCCCTGGTCGTGAACGCCGTGCTCTCCGGCGAGGCCGACGAGGGCGCCGTCTCCCGCGCCGCCGCTCTCGGCTGGAATTCCCCCGAACACGTCTGCGTGGTGCTGGGTACGGCGCCCGACGGTGACAGCGAGCTGACCGTCGAGGCCATCCGGCGAGCGGCCCGGCACGCCAAGCTGCAGGTGCTGACCGGAGTGCTCGGGGACCGGCTCGTGGTGATCGCGGGCGGCAGCGACAACCCGCTCGCGGTGGCCAAGTCGCTGATCGGCCCGTACGCCGCCGGGGCCGTCGTCGCCGGGCCGATCGTGCCCGACCTGCTCGCCGCGACCCGCTCCGCACAGGCCGCCGCGGCCGGCCTGAAGGCGTGTTTCGCCTGGCAGGACGCCCCGCGCCCGGTCCTCGCCGACGATCTGCTGCCCGAGCGCGCGATCGCCGGAGACCCCTCGGCCCGTGAGCAACTGGTGGAGGAGATCTACAGACCACTGGAGGAAGCCGGCTCCGCGCTCCTCGAAACCCTCAGTGTCTATCTGGAACAGGCGAGCAGCCTCGAAGGCGCGGCCCGAATGCTCTTCGTTCACCCCAACACCGTGCGCTACCGGCTGCGACGTGTGACTGACGTCACCGGTTGGTCACCCTCGGATGTACGATCCGCCTTCACACTGCGGATCGCGCTCATCCTGGGGCGTCTGGCCGATGGAGATCTCCAGACGTAGGCATTTGTCGGAGCCCTACAATTCCCCTTCGTGTTCTTCGTCCCTGTCCCCACGGGCGGCCGTGGCCGTCCACAAGAGAGAGTGTGAGAGTGCTCGTACTCGTCGCTCCCGGCCAGGGCGCCCAGACGCCCGGCTTCCTGACCCCCTGGCTCGATCTCCCCGGTGCCGCCGACCGCCTCGCCGCGTGGTCGGACGCCATCGGTCTCGACCTTGCCCACTACGGCACGCAGGCCGACGCGGACGCGATCCGGGACACGGCTGTCGCGCAGCCGCTCCTGGTCGCCGCCGGACTCCTCTCCGCCGCGGCACTCGGCGACATCCGCGACCTCGCTCCCGGCGCCGTCGCGGGGCACAGCGTCGGCGAGATCACCGCCGCCGCGTTCGCGGGGGTGCTCGACGACACCGCCGCGCTGACGCTCGTACGCACCCGCGGCCTGGCCATGGCCGAGGCCGCCGCCGTCACGCGGACCGGTATGTCGGCGCTGCTCGGCGGAGACCCCGAGACGACGGTCCCGCACCTGGAGAAGCTCGGCCTGACCCCCGCCAACGTGAACGGCGCGGGCCAGATCGTGGCCGCGGGCACGCTGGAGCAGCTGGCCGCCCTGGAGGCGGACAAGCCCGACGGCGTACGCCGGGTGGTGGCCCTGAAGGTCGCGGGCGCGTTCCACACGCACCACATGGCACCCGCCGTCGAGGCGCTCGCGCAGGCCGCCGAGGATCTCAGCCCCGGTGACCCGCGGGTCACGTACGTCTCCAACAAGGACGGCCAGGCCGTCAAGTCCGGCGCCGACGTCCTGAAGCGGCTGGTCGGCCAGGTGGCCAACCCGGTCCGCTGGGACCTGTGCATGGAGACCTTCCAGGAGCTCGGCGCGACCGCGCTGATCGAGGTGTGCCCGGGTGGCACGCTCACCGGCCTCGCCAAGCGCGCGCTGCCGGGTGTGAAGACCCTGGCGCTGAAGACCCCAGACGACCTCGACGCGGCTCGCGAGCTCCTCGCCGAGCACAGCGCCTGACAAGGAGCCCGAGAGCATGTCGAAGATCAAGCCCAGCAAGGGCGCCCCGTACGCACGGATCCTGGGCGTGGGCGGCTACCGTCCCGTCCGGGTCGTGCCCAACGAGGTGATCCTCGAGACGATCGACTCCTCCGACGAGTGGATCCGCTCGCGTTCCGGCATCGAGACCCGGCACTGGGCCTCCGACGAGGAGACCGTCGCCGCGATGTCGATCGAGGCGTCCGGCAAGGCCATCGCCAACGCCGGGATCAACGCCGACCAGATCGGCGCCGTGGTCGTCTCCACCGTGTCCCACTTCAGCCAGACCCCGGCCATCGCCACCGAGATCGCCGACAAGCTCGGTACGGCCAAGGCCGCCGCCTTCGACATCTCGGCCGGCTGCGCGGGCTTCGGCTACGGACTGACCCTGGCCAAGGGCATGGTCGTCGAGGGTTCGGCGGAGTACGTCCTGGTCATCGGCGTGGAGCGGCTGTCCGACCTCACCGACCTGGAGGACCGTGCGACGGCCTTCCTGTTCGGCGACGGCGCGGGCGCGGTCGTCGTGGGCCCCTCCCCGGAGCCGCACATCGGCCCCACGGTGTGGGGCAGCGAGGGCGACAAGGCCGGCACCATCAAGCAGACCGTCCCGTGGGACCGGTTCCACACCGGCGACGTCTCGACGCTCCCGCTCGACTCCAAGGGCGAGATCAAGTTCCCTGCGATCACGCAGGAGGGCCAGGCGGTCTTCCGCTGGGCCGTGTTCGAGATGGCGAAGGTCGCCCAGCAGGCGCTGGACGCGGCCGGGATCAGCCCGGACGACCTGGATGTCTTCATTCCCCACCAGGCCAACGAGCGGATCATCGACTCGATGGTGAAGACGCTGAAACTGCCGGCGCACGTCACGGTCGCCCGGGACGTACGCACCACCGGCAACACCTCGGCCGCCTCGATTCCGCTCGCGATGGAGCGGCTTCTGGCGACCGGTGAGGCGAAGAGCGGCGACACCGCGCTCGTCATCGGATTCGGGGCGGGTCTCGTGTACGCCGCCACGGTCGTTACCCTCCCCTAGGCACACCGTCCGGACCACTCCGGCCGGAGTACCGCCACACCATCTGGATACATACCGAAGGAGCGCCTGACATGGCCGCCACTCAGGAAGAGATCGTCGAAGGTCTCGCCGAGATCGTGAACGAGATCGCCGGGATCCCCACCGAGGACGTCCAGCTGGACAAGTCCTTCACCGACGACCTGGACGTCGACTCGCTGTCCATGGTCGAGGTCGTCGTCGCCGCCGAAGAGCGCTTCGACGTCAAGATCCCGGACGACGACGTCAAGAACCTCAAGACCGTCGGCGACGCGACCGACTACATCCTCAAGAACCAGGCCTGATCCGCGGACCGGGCCCGGCCCGGTCCACCGATCAGTCCGTTGCCCCGCCACCCGGCGGTGGCGCCGCTGAATCCTCGTATCCGTTGGAGAAAGAATTCCCGTGAGCTCGACCAATCGCACCGTGGTCGTCACCGGTATCGGCGCAACCACACCGCTGGGTGGCGACGTAGCCTCTACCTGGGAGGGCCTGGTCGCCGGCAAGTCCGGTGTCCGCCCCCTGGAGCAGGAATGGGCCGCCGAACAGGCGGTCCGTATCGCGGCGCAGATCGCCGTGGAACCGGGCGAGGTCATCCCCCGCCCGCAGGCCCGCCGTCTCGACCGCTCGGCGCAGTTCGCGCTGATCGCGGCCAAGGAGGCCTGGGCGGACGCCGGCTTCACCGACCGGGCCGGCGACGACCCGGCCATCGACCCGGACCGCCTCGGCACCGTCATCGCCTCCGGCATCGGCGGCGTGACCACCCTGCTCGACCAGTACGACGTGCTGAAGGAGAAGGGCGTCCGCCGCGTCTCCCCGCACACCGTCCCCATGCTCATGCCCAACGGCCCGTCGGCCAACGTGGGCCTGCTCGTCGGCGCCCGCGCCGGCGTGCACACCCCGGTCTCCGCCTGCGCCTCGGGCGCCGAGGCGATCGGCTACGCCATCGAGATGATCCGCACCGGGCGCGCCGACGTCGTCGTCGCCGGCGGTACCGAGGCGGCCATCCACCCGCTGCCCATCGCCGCCTTCGGCAACATGATGGCGATGTCCAAGAACAACGACGACCCGCAGGGTGCCTCACGGCCCTACGACGTCGCTCGCGACGGCTTCGTGCTGGGCGAGGGCGCCGGCGTGCTGATCCTGGAGTCCGCCGAGCACGCCGCCGGGCGCGGTGCCCGGGTCTACGCCGAGGCGGTCGGCCAGGGCATCTCCGCCGACGGCCACGACATCGTGCAGCCGGAGCCGGAGGGCCGCGGCATCTCGCGCGCCCTGCAGAACCTGCTGGACAACACCGACCTCGACCCGGCCGAGATCGTGCACGTGAACGCGCACGCGACCTCGACGCCCGCCGGTGACGTGGCGGAACTGAAGGCGCTGCGCAAGGTCTTCGGTGACGACGCCGACCACATGGCGGTCTCCGCGACCAAGTCGATGACCGGTCACCTCCTCGGTGGTGCGGGGGGTGTGGAGTCGGTGGCGTCGGTGCTGGCTCTGTACAACCGGATCGCTCCGCCGACCATCAACGTCGACAACATCGACCCCGAGGCCGAGGCGAACGCCGACATCGTGCGCGGGGAGGCTCGCAAGCTGCCCGTCGAGGGCCGCATCGCCGCGCTGAACGACTCGTTCGGGTTCGGCGGGCACAACGTGGTCCTGGCGTTCCGGACGATCTGAATTCGGCCGTAGGTGTGCTGAACGGGGTGTGGCCCCGGACTCCTTCCGGAGTCCGGGGCCACACCTGTTGTTCGTGGGGCGTGCGGGCTGGCGGGTCAGACCACCTGGTGGAGCCAGCGGACCGGGGCGCCCTCGCCCGCGTACCGGAAGGGTTCCAGCTCGTCGTCCCAGGGCTTGCCCAGGAGCTTGGCGAGGTCGGCCTCCAGGTCGGTCTCGCCGCGCTGGGAGCGCAGGAGCGCGGCACGCAGCCGGTCCTCGGGGATCAGGATGTCGCCGTGGATCCCGGTGACGGCGTGGAAGATGCCGAGTTCGGGGGTGCAGCTGTAGCGCTCGCCCTCGGCCGTGGCGCAGGGCTCGGCGGTCACCTCGAAGCGCAGCATCTGCCAGCCGCGCAGCGCGGAGGCGAGTTTGGAGGCGGTGCCCACCTCGCCCTTCCAGGAGAACTCGGATCTCCAGGTGCCCGGCGCCGCGGGCTGCCGGATCCAGTCGAGGTTGACGCGCGTACCGAGCACACCCGCGACCGCCCACTCGACGTGCGGGCACAACGCGCGGGGCGCGGAGTGCACGTAGAGAACTCCACGTGTCGTCACTGGGGCCTCCGGGCAGAGCGAGACATCTTGTAACTTAGCGGAACGGCAGTGGCAGGGCGGCCACGTGGCGAGGCTACCGTGCGGCGGCGCAAGGAGTGTGACGTACCGTCGGTCCCAGCGCCCAGAAACATTGAGGTTTCACCCGAGGGGACGCGGTGCGACCGACCCTGTACTGCGCGGTGTCGGCCAACCGTGTCGGTCAGGTGCTGACCGATTATGTTCAACGAACGAGGGGACCAGGGGATGCGCATCCGCAGCCACCGTCCGCGCGCCGTCCTCGCCCTGGTGACGGCGGCCCTGCTGGGTGTGGCCGGGTGCGGCGCCTCGGGTGACGGCTCCTCCGCTCCGCACGGCGCGGTCAAGGGGCGGCCGTCCCCGAAGCCGTCCCCCCTCTGGAACCGCAGTCCCCACTCCGTGGCCGCCGTCGGGGACTCCATCACCCGTGGCTTCGACGCCTGCACCGTGCTGTCCGACTGTCCCGAGGTCTCCTGGGCGACCGGCAGCGACACCCGGGTCCGCAGCCTGGCCGTACGGCTGCTCGGGCCGGAGGGGGCCGCCGAGCGCAGCTGGAACTACGCGGTGACCGGTGCGCGGGTGGCGGACCTGCCGGAGCAGATGGCGCGGGCCGTCGCCGAGAAGCCGGAGCTGGTGACCGTGATGGTGGGCGCCAACGACGCCTGCCGCTCGTCGGTCTCGGCGATGACCTCGGTCGCCCGCTTCCGCGCCGCGTTCCAGGACGCGATGGGCACCCTGCGCGACGAGCTGCCGAAGACCCAGGTGTACGTGTCGAGCGTGCCGGATCTGAAGCGGTTGTGGTCCGAGGGGCGCGGCAACCCGCTGGGCAAGCAGATCTGGAAACTGGGCATCTGTCCCTCGATGCTGGCCGACGCGGACTCGCTGGGGTCGCGTGCGGCGCTGCGGCGGGCGAAGGTGCGGGACCGGGTGGAGCAGTACAACAGGGTTCTCGGGGAGGTGTGCGCCAAGGACCGGCGCTGCCGTTTCGACGGGGGCGCGGTCTTCGGTTTCCGCTTCGGTACGGACCAGCTGAGCCACTGGGACTGGTTCCACCCGAGCAGGGACGGCCAGGCCCGGCTCGCGGAGCTGGCCTACCGGGTGGTGACGGCCCGGCAGCCTGCGGGCTAGGCGGACAGCCGGTGGGAGGGGCGGCGGAGCCGGGCGGCCGGGCTGGGCGGCCGGGCTGGGCGGCTGATCGGATGGACTCGGCCGGTGGACCGGACCGGTGGGCACAGGTCATTGGCCTAGGCTTCCGATCATGGACAGCGAACTCTTCGGCACCCTTCCCGACGGCACCCCGGTCCACCGCTGGACGCTGGAGCGTGCCGGGGTGCGGGTGCGGATCCTGACGTACGGCGGGATCGTCCAGTCGGTCGAGATCCCCGACCGCGACGGGCACCGCACGGACGTGGTGCTGGGCTTCCCCGGCCTCGACGGGTACCTCGCGCACCCGGACCCGTACCTCGGGGCGCTGGTCGGGCGGTACGCCAACCGGATCGCCGGCGGCCGCTTCCCGCTCGACGGTCTCACCTACCACCTCGCGCAGAACAACGCCCCCAACTCCCTCCACGGCGGCGAGCTCGGTTTCGACAAGCGCGTGTGGGACGCGGAACCGGTCGGGCACGGGCTGCGGCTCACCCGGGTCTCCCCGCACGGCGAGGAGGGCTTCCCCGGCCGTCTGGAGGTCACGGCGACGTACGGGCTGGACGCGGCGGGCGCGCTGCGCATCGCGTACGAGGCGGTCACGGACGCGCCGACCGTGGTGAACCTGACGAACCACTCGTACTGGAACCTGGCCGGTTCGGGGAACGCCGGCGGTCACGAACTCCGGCTGTCCGCGTCGCGGTACACGCCGGTGGACGCGGATCTCATCCCCATCGGGGCGCTGGAGTCCGTGGACGGTACGCGCTTCGACTTCCGGACGGCGCGGAAGGCCGGCGCCGGGTACGACCACAACTTCGTGCTGGACAAGGGCACGACGGCGAGCGCGGTCGAGGTCGCCGAGCTCCACGACCCCTCCTCCGGGCGGGTACTGACGGTCGCGACCACCGAGCCGGGCCTCCAGCTCTACACCGCGGACCACCTGGGCGACCCGTTCGCGCCCGGCGACGGGATCGCGCTGGAGACGCAGCACTTCCCCGACTCCCCGAACCGGCCGGAGTTCCCGAGCACGCGGCTGCGGCCGGGGGACACGTACCGCTCGGAGACGGTGTACGGGTTCGGGGTGCGGCCCTAGGGGTGCCGGGAACCGACGAGCCCCGGTCCGGATGTCAGGTTCCGGACCGGGGCTCGTCGAGGGGGGGCTGTCCCGGATCAGACGTTAATCGTCGTCACGACCCGGCGGTCGGTGATCGAGCGGCCTGCGGCAACCTCGTACGAACCCTTCACAAACACCCACGTGCCGGCGGCCTCGTCCCAGACCTCGAAGGCGCGGCGGGGGATGCCGAGCACGGCCTCGACGGTCTCGCCCGCACCCGCCCCGACTCCGGCGAAGGCGGCGAGCCTGCGGGCCGGGCGCTCGCTGTCCGCCTCGACCGGCGTCAGATAGAGCTGGACGACCTCGCGGCCGGGGCGCCCGCCGGTGTTGCGGACGCGGACCGTGACCGTCGCGGCGCTGTCGCCGTCGCCGTCGCCGTCGGAAGGCTCGATCGACTCGTACGCCCAGTCGGTGTAGCCGAGGCCGTGCCCGAAGGGGTACGCGGGGGTCCTGCCGTCCCTCTCCCAGGCCCGGTAGCCGATGAAGGCACCCTCGGTGTAGGGGAGTTCGCCGTCGACGGGCACCACCTGGGTGACCGGGGCGTCGGCGAGCGGACCCCAGGTCGTGGGCAGCCGGCCGCCGGGCTCGTGGGCGCCCGTGAGGACGTCCGCGAGGGCGCTGCCGCCCTCCTGGCCGGGGAACCAGGTGAGCAGCACGGCGGCGACCTCCTCGCGCCACGGGAGTTCCACCGGGGAGCCGGAGTTGACGATCACGACGGTGTTCGGGTTGGCGGCGGCGACGGCGTGCACCAGGTCGTCCTGGCGCCCGGGGAGCCGGAGGTCCCCGCGGTCGAAGCCCTCGGACTCGACACGTTCGGTGGTGGCGACCACGACGACGGCGGTGTCCGCGGCACGGGCCGCCTCGACCGCCTCGGCGATCAGTTCGTCGGGGTCGCGCCGCGGTTCCTGGTGGACGAGGGAGAAGCCGACCATCCTCAGGGGCGCGCCCTCGGGCTGGACGACCACCTGGCGCAGGGACACCTCGTAGGTCTCTCCTGCGGTGAGATCGACCCGGGCGCGCTCCTCGGGGGCGCCGAAGAACGCCGTGAAGGGGCTGTCCTCCGTGGGGAGCTGGGTGCCCTCGAAGTGGACCGTGCCGTCGACGGTGAGGGTGAACGCGCCGAGGCCCTTGATGCCGAAGGTGTGCGTGCCGCTCACGCGCGGGGTGAAGGTGCCCCGCAGATCCACGGTGTGGAGGGTGTCGTGGGTGACGCCCTCGGGGAGGTCGCCGCCCATCCACTGGAGGTGGCCGTTGGGCGCGGAGCCGCTGCCGATCACCCCGCCGTCGCGGTCGCGGCATTCCGCGCGCAGGGCGAACCCCTTGTCGGCGACGGCGAGTTCCTGGTTCGGGTCGGCTCCGACCGCGTACGTCAGGCTGCCTTCGGGGAGTGCGGCGGTGAGGCCGTCCAGGGGCGACACGACGTGGGCGGGGAAGACGGTGGCGGAGCCGCCGCCGAGCACCCGGGCGTCGCGGGCGGCGGCGCCGCTGAGGGCCACCGTGCCCGGCCGCAGCGGCAGCGTCGCGTTCTCGTTGCGTACGAGGACGAAGGAGCGGCGGGCGATCTCGCGGGCCAGGGCCTCGCCGTCCACCGGCTCCGGCAGCTCCGTGACGACCGGTTCGGCGCCCTCCAGGATGCCGACGCGGGCGGCGAGCCGCAGGACGTTGCGGACGGCCTCGTCGACCTTCGCCTCCTCGGTGCGGCCCGCGCGGACGGCGGCGGCGAGGGCGTCGCCGTACACGGTCTCGGGACCGGGCATGGCGACGTCGAGGCCGCCCTCGATCGCGCCCACCGTCGAGCGGGCCGCCGTCCAGTCGGAGACGTTGAAGCCGTCGAAGCCCCACTCACCGCGCAGGACCTCGTTCACGAGGTGGTGGTGCTCGGTCATCGTGGTGCCGTTGACCGAGTTGTAGGCGGTCATGATGCCCCAGGGGCGGGCGTTCTCGACGATGGCCTCGAAGGGGGCCAGATAGAGCTCGCGCAGGGCGCGTGCGGAGACGAGGTTGTCCACCGTGAAGCGGTCGGTCTCGGCGTCGTTGGCCACGAAGTGCTTGACGGTGGTGCCGACGCCGCCGGACTGCACGCCCCGCACATATCCGGCGCCGATCCGCCCGGTCAGGTACGGGTCCTCGCTGTACGCCTCGAAGTGACGGCCGCCCAGCGGCGAGCGGTGCAGGTTGACCGTGGGCGCGAGCAGCACGTGGACGTGCTTGCGGCGGGCCTCCTGGGCGAGGAGGACGCCGGCGCGGTGGGCCAGAGCGGGGTCCCAGGTGGCGGCCAGCGCGGTCGGTGAGGGGAGGGCGATGGACGGGTCGTCGGCGGTCCAGCGCACGCCCCGCACGCCGATCGGGCCGTCGGACATGACGAGGGACCGCAGTCCGATCTCGGGTAGTCCGGGCAGCGACCACATGTCCTGCCCCGCGAGCAGCCGCGTCTTCGCGTCCAGGCCGAGCCTGCCGAGGGCCGCCTCGACGACCGTCTCGCGCTCGCGGTCCGCCGCGCTCCCGTCCCTGGTCCCGGTCCGGCTCTCCGCTGTCTCCGCTGCCTCCGTCACGGTGGCACCTCCTCGTTGAAGTCCGTGAAACCCGTGAAGCCGAGCCCGTGAAACCCGCGCGGCCGTACGGCCGTACGGCCGTACGGCCGCGGGATCCGCCGGGCGTTCTCATCCTGCACCCGCGACCTGTAGAGCGGTAGGTTTCGTTTCCTTGCCGTGATGTTCGGGGTGGGCGGATACCGTACGGTGACGCAATGACGACCAGGACCAGGAGCGAGGAGCGGCGCGCGGAGATCGTGCGCGCGGCCCTGGAGGTGATCGCCGAACGCGGTTACCGGGGCGCGAGCATGGCCGCCGTCGCCGAGCGCGTGGGCCTCACCCAGCAGGGGCTGCTGCACTACTTCCCGACCAAGGACACCCTGCTGGTCGCGGTCCTCGAGGAACGTGACCAGTGGGACGCCGTGCCCGACGGCCAGTGGCGGCTGGACCTGCTGGCCTCGCTCGCCGACTACAACGCGATGCGGCCGGGCATCGTGCAGACCTTCTCGGCACTGCTCGGCGAGAGCGTCACGGAGGGGCATCCGGCGCGCGAGTTCTTCACCCGGCGGTATGTCGCCGTGCGCGCGAGCATGGCGCAGGTGCTGCGCGCCGAGTACGGGGAGCGGCTGCCGAGCGGGCTCACGCCGGAGCGCGCCGCCCCGCTGCTGGTGGCGGTGATGGACGGGCTCCAGTACCAGTGGCTGCTGGACCCGGAGTCCGTGGACATGCCGGCCGCGTTCCGTGACTTCCTGGTGCTGCTGGGCGAGGCCTGAGCCACGGCCTCACCACGCAGACGGTGCCGAGGGCGACGGCTCAGCCCGTGTCCCCGGCAACGGCCGACGCGGCCACGCCCGCCCCGGACTCGGAGCAGTTCGAAGCCGACGCGGACCGCGTCACGGGTCCTGTGGCGCGAGAGGAATCACTCCGGCCCCCGGGCGGCGGGGACGGCGGCCACGACCTCGATCTCTATGAGCGCATCCGGCCTGAAGAGGCGGGACACCTCGAAGGTCATGCTGGTGGGCGGGGTGCCGGTGAGGTACCGGGCGCGTACGGCGCCGTACTCGGGGAGCCGGGTGATGTCCGTCAGGTACGTACGGATGTTGATGACGTCGGCGAGCGTCGCGCCGTGTGCCTTCAGCAGCGAGCCGATCGTCTCGAAGACGCCCCGGCTCTGCTCGGCCAGGCCGACACCGTCGGCGACCTGACCGGAGAGGTACAACAGGGCTCCGCCGCCCGCGAGTTCGACGCGGGCCACCTGGGAGTAGTAGCCGTTGGCGGGCTGGGGCGCGCCGGCCGGGCTGTCGAGTGCGATCCGCACGGAGTCTCCTCAGGCCGAATGCCGGCGGATGCGTTCGACGGCCTGTGCGATGTCCGCGTCGGCGCCGGCGGGATCGGCCGCCGCCCGCTTGTAGTGCTCCAGCACCGCCTCCATGGCGGGGAGCCGGGCGGTCTCCGTGGCGAGGGCGACGTCCTTCACCGCGAGCGAGGTACCGAAGTGCACGTCCTCGGCGAAGGCACGGCCGACGGCGCCGCCGAGCGGACCGCCCGCGAGCGAGCCGCGGACCGTGTCCTCGTCGAGGCCGAGCGCGTCCGCGAGGACCATGGCCTCGGCGACCAGGGCGACCCCACCGAGCACCGCGGTGTTGACGACGAGCTTGAGCGCGGCGCCGGAGCCGGACGGGCCGGTACGGGTGACGGTGCCGAGAGGGGCGAGCACCCGCTCGACGCCCGCCACGTCACCGCCCGCGAGAATGCCGAGCTGCCCCGCCGCCGCCTTGTCCGTACTGCCCGCCACCGGCGCGTCGACGAGCCGCACGCCCTCCCCCAGCCGGGCGGCCAGCTCCTTGACCACGTCCGGGCCGACGGTCGACATCTCCACCCAGTACGTTCCCGGGCGCAGTCGCGGCACGACGGCGTCCGCGACCGCGCCGAGCGCGGCGGGGTCGGCGAGCATCGTGATCACCACATCGGCGTCCCGCACGGCCTCGCCGGGGGACGCGGCGAGCGTGGCCCCGGCGGCGACCAGTGGCCCGGCCTTCGCGGCGGTACGGTTCCAGACGGTCAACGGGTGCCCCGCGTCGAGGAGTCGGCGCGCCATCGCCGCGCCCATGTGACCGAGTCCGAGGAATGCGATCTTTTCCATGTCCCCGACGCTAGGCGTGCCCGGGTGATGCGGCAAGCGAATGTCTAGCATGGGTCCCATGCCCGACCCGCATGACGTACCCGGTCTGTCCACCACCTGGCTGCGAGTCTTCCTGGAGGTGGCCCGGCACGGTTCGTTCACCGTGGCCGCGCGGACCCTCGGCTGGACGCAGTCCGCTGTCTCCCGGCAGATCTCCTCGCTGGAGTCGGCGCTCGGCGGGGCCGCGCTCTTCGACCGGCTGCCCCGGGGCGTCCGGCTGACGGAGGCGGGACGGGTCCTCGTGCCGCACGCCGAGACGGTGGTCGAGCGGCTGCACGGCGCCGGACGTGAACTGGCGGCGCTGCGCGAGGCGGCGGGCGGCCGGCTCCGCTTCGGGGCCTTCGCCTCGGCCGACGCGGCGCTGGTGCCGCGCGCCATCGCCGCCTTCCGCGCCCGCCGTCCGGGGGTACGGCTCAGCCGCGAGGAGGGGCTGACCCCCGCGCTCCTGGACCGGCTGTCCGCGGGCCATCTGGACCTGGCGATCGTCTCGACGACGGGCCGCGCCCCCTTGGAGGCCCACGCCCTGCACCACCTCCTCGACGAGTCCCTGTACGTCGCCGTGCCCGCCGGTCACCCGCTCGCCGTCGAGACGTCGGTGCGGCTGCCCCAACTCGCCGACGCCGACTGGATATCCGGCTCCGCCCGCCCCGAGGGCACTCTTCTGGACGCGGCCCTGCGGCACGGCTTCCGTCCGCGCGTGGCGCATGTCGTGGCCGAGTGGACCGCCAAGCAGGGGTACGTCGCCGCCGGTCTCGGGGTGACCCTGGTCCCGGCGCTCGCCGCCGAGTCCGTGCGTCCGGACGTCGTCCTGCTTCCGGTGCGCGACGAGGGGGCGCCGGCCCGCGCGGTGTACGCGGCGACGGTACGCGGCCGGTCCCTGGCACCGGCCACGGCGGCGTTTCTGGGCGCGCTGCGGGAGGCGGCGGCACGGATCCCCGTGTGACGGAGCTCCTCGTACGAGCACCGCACCGTGCGTCACTCCTCATGGCGTACGCCCCTCCGGCACGCGATACTGCGGCCGTCCGGCAGCACCCCACGGCGACGGAAGGCATGAACTCCCTTGATCTGCAGAGGCGTTCGGATCGGATTACTCGCACTGACATTGATGGCGGGGTCGGCGGCCGTCCCCACCGCGTCGGCCGCGGCGCACCCCCGCAGCACGGACTCCGGCACCACGGGCTCCGCCGCCGTGGATTCCGCCGCCGTGGATTCCGGCACCGTGGAGGAGCAGCGGCTCGACCGGGCCGCGCCCCAGGAGATCCTGCGGCGCTCCGGATTCGACACGGTGACGCCGGAGTTCGCCCGGGTGCTGGAACGGTCGGGCTCGTACGCGCGGGCCGAGCGGGTGGTCGCGCGGCAGGGTGCGCGGCTGTGGCGGCGGGCCGTGGACCGGGCGCAGGGGCGCGGCCCCGCGGGCGGCGACCTGAGTCGCGACGACGACCGGCCGCTGTACTGGGCGCGGCTCGGAATGACCCGTGAAGTGCGGCGGTGGACGCCCCGGTTCGGCCTGACGGACGCGCAACGCACCCGCCTGCTGGACGCGTTGGAGCAGAGTTCGCGCGGCCGGCGGGACATCCGATGGCCGTGCGCCAAGGGCCTGAAACGGATCCTGGTCACCGGGTTCGACCCGTTCACGCTGGACCAGGACGTCCGGACCTCCAATCCGTCCGGGGCCACGGCCCTCGCCCTCGACGGCACGACGATCCCCACGGCGCACGGACCCGCGCGGATCGAGACCGCCGTCTTCCCCGTCCGCTGGCAGGACTTCGCCGACGGCACGGTGGAGCGGACACTGCGGCGGCAACTGCCGCGCGTGGACCTGTTCACGACCGTGAGCCAGGGACGCGTCGGCCGCTTCGACGTCGAGCGGACCAACGGGGCCTGGCGGGGCGGCTACCCGGACAACGAGAACGTGTCACGGACCGGGACGGTCCCGGTCACCGATCCGGCCTCGCAGCCGCAGTGGACGACGACGACCCTCCCGTACGCGCGGATCGTGGCCGCGGACACGGGCCGCTTCCCGGTGTACGACCACACGTCGGTGACCGAGATCCCGGCGGGAGGCACCGATCCGGTCGTACGCCCGGACGGCCCGACCCCGGGCTCGACGGCGCGTGCCGGAGGCGGCGGTGACTATCTCTCCAACGAGATCGCCTACCGCGTGACGCTGCTGCGTGATCGCCTCGGCCTGCACGACAGCCTGCCGGGCGGTCATGTCCACACGCCCGTGCTCGAGTTCGGCACCGGCAACACGGACCCGGGGACCGGGACGGTCACCGATCCCGGGTTCGTACGCAACCGGCTGGACATCATCGCCCAGGTCCGGTCGATCCTTACGGTGGCCGCCGACGCGGGCGCGCCGGGGATCAGTGGGACGGGGCGGACGCGGGACTGACGCCGAGGCCGGCCAGGACGGGGGTGACGGCTGCCGCGAGAACCTGGTTCACGCCGTAGCCCCCAGCTCCCGGTCCTCCTGGTCCCCCTGGTCCTCCCGGTCCGGGGTCGGGCCGCCCGTCTCCTCGCCCAGCAGGTCACGGGCCATCAGCGTGGCGCCCGCGACGGCGCCCGGCATCAGGAAGACGGCGACCACGGGGACCAGGAAGGCGAGGCCCAGGGGCGTGCCGAAGCCCCAGACCAGCATCTTGCGGGAACGGAGCAGGGTGAGGCGGGCACGGAGTTCGACGCGGCGGCGCTGGAGGGCCACCGCGGTCAGTTCCTCGGTGAGGAAGAAGCCGGTGACGAAGAAGCCGATCACCGGGACGACCGTCTGGCCGACGACCGGGACGAAGCCGAGGGCGAAGAGGAGGATTCCCCAGACCAGGGCCCGTACGACGATCCGGAGGCTGTCGCGTCCCGAGATCCACAGCTCGCGCCAGAGCGGCAGCCCGGATTCGGGGGCGGTGCCGTCCGGGGAGACGTCGCGGTCGACCTTCTCGGAGAGCGACTCGTAGAAGGGTTGTCCGACGAGGAGCGTGACCGCGGTGAAGGTGATCACGGCGAGCAGGAGGGCGAGGGCGAAGAGCACGGCGGTCAGAAGTCCGCGGAAGAGGCCCTGCCACGGGCTCGTCCAGTGGTCCGCGAAAGGGGTGGCCCAGGTGACGAAGTCCTCGCCGTAGAGGGCGAGCGCGATGAGTGCCGCCGCGTACAGCACGAGGGTGATCAGCCCGGGAAGGAGGCCGAATCCGTACTGCTTCCCGTGCCGTGCGACCCATCGCTGGCCCTGTATGAGGTAGTTGAACCCTGCCCCGAGATCACGCATGCGGGCCACCTTACCGGCGCCCCGGCCGCCTTCCCCCGTGCCCGGTGCCCCTGGACGCGTGGACCCCGGCGGGCCTACGCCGGGTTCACCGCCACCACCACGCTTCCGTCCGCCGCGGGCGACACCGCCGCCGACATCCGGACCGCCACCGCCCGCCCCACCCGTCCCGCGCGGGACGCCGAGGCCAGCAGCAGCGGCTGGAGATGTTCGAGGCCGGAGACGAGGAACTCCTCCCCGGCGATCAGGACGGGACGGACGGCGTCCGTCGTGGCGGCCGCCGCCTCGGTGAGGTCGGCCAGCGGCGGCAGCGCGGCCCGTACCACCCCCGCACCCGCCGTGGCCGCCCGCTCGGCGAGCGCCACCTGCAGCGGCAGCAGCGGAGCGAGCGCCTCGGTCAACGCGTCGGCGATGCGTCGGAGTTCCGGGGACGAGTCGCGCAGGACGTCGGCCGCCGCGCGGATCACCGGTGTCGACGCGAGCAGCGCCCCCGCCACCACCCCCGCGACCGTCGGCAGCAACGGCGACCCCGCCTCCAGCAGCTCCCCGAGCGCGGCGGCCGCCTCCTCCACCGCGGGCTCCACCGCGTCGAGGACCGGCAGCAGGCTGTCGCCCACGGCGGCCAGCAGCACCCGGGCCGGTTCGCTCACGGGATGCGTCGCCAGCGGCGCCCCGGTCGTCCCCAGCCGCGTCAGCGTGTCCACGATGCGGTAGAAGGCCTGCTGCGCCTGCGGTGACGCGCTCGCCTCGGCCAGCTCCGCCGTGGTCGCCCGGAGCACCCGCAGCGCCTCCGCCCCCGACCCGTCCCGGGGGTCGAGGGTGTTGAGCGCGATTCTGGTGATGTTCCCCGGCGTGTCGAGGAGTTGGCCGGTGACGTCGGTGGTGGCGCGCGCCAGGCGCCGCAGATCGTCCCTGCTGGGGAGCGACGGAATCGGGGACATGGGCCCTCCTCGCCACGCGCGGTACATCGGTCCGGAGCCCGCGCGGCCCTCCGTCGCGCCGGTGCCCACCCCCAGCATGCCCTCCACGACCCGCCGGGGATGCGCCATCCGTGGCATCGGTGACGTCGACACCTTCTTGTTCCGGGAGCGTCGGGCCTGTCGGGTCTGTCGGGTCTGTCGGATCTGTCGGGCAGGTGCGCGTGGCGGTGTCCCGAGGCGGTGCGAGGTCGGGCCGCCGTGCGCTCCACCACGCGCGGGCCGCGCCCCGGTCTCCGGGACGCGGCCCGCGCCGCGGTCGGCGGGTCCGTCAGACGAGCGTCACCGTGACGTCGCCGCGGGTCGCCTTCGAGTACGGGCAGACCTGATGGGCCTGCTCGAGCAGCTCCCGCGCCGTCGCCGCGTCCACGGCCGGGAGGGTCGCGGAGATCTCGACGATGATGCCGAACCCGTCGTCGTTCTTGCCCAGACCGACCCTGGCGGTGACCGTCGAGCCGGTGAGGTCGGCGTTCCGCCCGCGGGCGACGACGCCGAGGGCGCCCTGGAAGCAGGCGCTGTACCCGGCGGCGAAGAGCTGCTCCGGGTTGGTCCCGGCGCCGCTCCCGCCCAGTTCCCTCGGCGGGTTCACGACGACGTCGAGCCTGCCGTCGTCGGTGGCGACCCGGCCGTCGCGGCCGTTGTGCGCGGTGGCGACGGCGGTGTAAAGGACGTCGGACTGCTGGATGGACATACGGTGCGTTCCTCCCTGGTCCGCCGCGACTCGCGCCCACGATCGCGACGACTTCGGAAAGAAGTTACCGTATGCCGGAAGTCCAGCAGAAGCCCCGCCGGGGCGTCAGAGCTTGACGATCATCTTTCCGGTGTTGTCGCCGCGCAGGACGCCGAAGAACGCCTCGAGGTTGTTCTCGATGCCCTCGACGAGGGTCTCGTTGTACTTGAGCTCGCCGGAGCGGATCCAGGCGCCGACCTCCTGGACGAACTGCGGCTGCAGGTCGTAGTGGTCGCCCACCAGGAAGCCCTGGATGCGGCCGCGGGTCTGGATGAGACGGGCGAGGTTCCTCGGGCCCGGAGCGGGCTCGGTGTTGTTGTAGACGGAGATCATGCCGCAGACCGCGACGCGGCCGTCCCGGTTCAGTCGGCCGATGGCGGCCTCCAGGTGGTCGCCGCCCACGTTGTCGAAGTAGACGTCGACGCCGTCGGGGGCGGCCTCGCGCAGCTGCTCGCCCACCGGGCCGTTCTTGTAGTTGAACGCGGCGTCGAAGCCGTACTCCTCGACGAGCAGCTTCACCTTCTCGTCGGAGCCCGCCGAACCGATGACCCGCGAGGCGCCCTTGAGCCTGGCGATCTGTCCGACCTGGCTGCCGACGGCACCGGCCGCGCCCGACACGAAGACGGAGTCGCCCTCCTTGAAGGAGGCGACGCGCAGGAGACCCGCGTAGGCGGTGAGACCGGTCATGCCGAGGACACCGAGGTACGCGGAGAGCGGCGCGGCCTCGGGGTCGACCTTGACGGCCTGCTTGGCGTCCACGACGGCGTACTCGCGCCAGCCGAGGAAGTGCAGGACGTGGTCACCGACCGCGATCCCCTCGGCACGGGAGGCGACGACCTCGCCGACCGCACCGCCCTGCATGGCCGCGCCCAGCTCGTAGGGGGCGGCGTACGACTTGGCGGCGCTCATCCGGCCGCGCATGTAGGGGTCGACGGAGACGTACTTGTTGCGGACGAGGACCTGGCCCTCCCCGGGCTGCGGAACCTCGGCCTCGACCAGGGCGAAGTCCTCGGGCTTCGGCCAGCCGACCGGGCGGGCGGTCAGGTGCCATTCGCGGCCGGCGGAGGGGAGCTGGGTGTCGGTCATGAGGGTGTGTGCCTTTCCTGCATGCATGCACGCTTGCCTGCGCACTACGGCTCTAATGCTTCACTACCTGAAACAACCATGCTCCTGAATATTTCATGATGTCAAGTAAGGGAGTAGCCTGGAGGCCATGGCCACCCAGAAGACGCACCGGATCGACCCTCTCACCCTGGAGGTCGTCGACCTCATCGGCTCGGTCGTGGCGCGGTACCACGAGGAGTACGAGGACGCCGCCGCCGAGCACGCCCTCACCGGGGCGCAGGCGCGGCTGCTCGGTCTGCTGTCGCTGGAGCCGCTGCCCATGCGGAGGCTGGCGCAGAAGCTGAAGTGCGAGCCGTCGAACGTGACGGGGATCGTGGACCGGCTGGAGGTGCGGGGGCTGGTGGAGCGGCGGCCGGACCCCTCCGACCGGCGGGTCAAGCTGGCGGCCGCGACCGAGGAGGGGCTGCGGGTGGCGCACTCCCTGCGGGAGTCACTGCGTTTTGCCCGGGAGCCGTTGGCGGGGCTGTCACGTGAGGAGCGGGTGTCTTTGCGCGATCTGCTTCAGCGCATGCTGACGCCGTAGCCGCCGGTTCCTTCGCCCCCGCCGCCCCTACCCGTCCCATCCGTACCTGGGGGCTCCGCCCCCAGACCCCCATCGGCCTCACGGGCCTTGTCCTCAAACGCCGGACGGGCTGAACTACCCAGCCCGTCCGGCGTTTGAGGACGAGCCCTTCGGGCGATGCGGGGGTCCGGGGGCGGAGCCCCCAGGTACGGGTCGGGTAGGGGCGGCGGGGGCGAGAGGACCTACGTGCACCACCACAGGAAACGATTGCACGTGTGCGACGGGGAAGGCGTGGGAGTCGCCGGCGCCGACGTCGGCGCGGCCGGCGGCGTCGTGGCGGAACGCGGCGGCCCCGAAGAGGCGGGCGCCGACACCGAGGCACCGCCCCCCGCACCCGCGGTGGCAGACTGCCCCTGAGTGTCCTTCTTGTCCCCGTCCTTGGACTTGTCGCCCTTGGCGGACTCGGACACGGAAGCGGAGGGCGACGCCGAGGCACTCGGCGAGCCCGTGGCGGTGGGCGCCCCTCCCCCGGAACCCCCGGTGTCACCGGTCGGCCGCGCCGTACGCTCCGCGGAGGTACCCGAGCCACCATCGGCGGACGCGTCCGCGCTGGCCGCGTGCGGAGTCACTCCGGGCGCCTCGATGCCGAGTTCGGCGAGGCTCAGTCCGCCCGCGGCGAGCAGCAGCCCCGCTCCGGCGAAGAGCACCCTGCGGCGCCTCCTGCGGTGGGCCGCGGCCTTCCGGTCGCGCCGGCTCGCACCGGCGGGCCCGCGGCCGCGCCGTCGCCCCCCGGTCCGGCGACGACCACCATCCTCGTCCTCGCCGTCGCCGTCGCCGTCGCCGTCGCCGTCGCCGGGATCTTCCTCGTACGCGCCCTCACTCTCGTGCGGATCGTCGGAGTCGTACGGGTTCGTCCCCGCGTCCGGTTCCGGGTGCGCCCCGGTGCGGCCCGCGGATGAGCGGAGCTGTTCGGCTGAGGTGCCGCACCCCGGGCAGGCAAGGGCGCCGTTGAGGTGCCTTCGGCACGGGTCGCAGTAGTCCATGACGCCGGAAGACTAAGTTCCCCATGCGTCCCGTTGATAGTCACGGCTGTGAAAGTTGTGTGGTGAACCATCCGTTTCGGCGCGTCGCACCCCTCGTTCACAGCGTCACGTGTGCGACGACCCGAGGCATACCGCCAAAATCCGCCGCCGACCGTCGCGTTCGACCCATTGACACTCCCGGGCCCGCATCCTACTGTCACGCCAGCATTTCGAACGTGTGACGAAATTTCGAACAGAACGCAAGAGCACAGGGGGCAACTGCCGTGCGCATCACGGGAATCAGCACACACGTGGTCGGGACGCCCTGGCGGAACCTGACCTACGTCCAGGTGCACACCGACGAGGGCCTGACCGGAGTCGGCGAGACCCGCATGCTGGGCCACACCGACGCGCTGATCGGCTATCTGCGGGAGGCGGAGGCCAATCACATTCTCGGTTCCGACCCGTTCGCTGTCGAGGACCTCGTCCGGCGCATGAAGTACGGCGACTACGGGCGCGCCGGCGAGATCGTGATGTCGGGCATCGCCGTTATCGAGATGGCCTGCTGGGACATCAAGGGGAAGGCGCTCGGCGTCCCCGTGTGGCAGCTGCTCGGCGGCAAGGTCACCGACCGGGTCAAGGCCTACGCGAACGGCTGGTACACGACCGAGCGGACCCCGGAGGCCTACCACAAGGCCGCTCAGGAGGTCGTCGCCCGCGGGTACCGCGCCCTCAAGATCGACCCGTTCGGCACCGGCCACTTCGAGCTCGACCACGAGGCCACGCTCTACTCCGTCTCGCTCATCGAGGCGGTGCGCGACGCGATCGGCCCCGAGACCGAGCTGATGCTGGAGATGCACGGCCGTTTCTCGCCCTCGACCGCCGTCCGGCTCGCCCGCGAGCTCGCGCCCTTCAAGCCCGCGTGGCTGGAGGAGCCGGTGCCGCCGGAGAACCTGAAGGCGCTGGAGAAGGTGGCCGCCAAGGTCGACGTCCCGATCGCCACCGGCGAGCGGATCCACGACCGCATCGAGTTCCGAGAGCTGTTCGAGAGCCAGGCCGTCGACATCATCCAGCCCGACGTCGGTCATCTCGGTGGGATCTGGGAGACCAGGAAGCTGGCCGCGACCGCCGAGGCCCACTACGTGCTCGTCGCTCCGCACAACGTCGGCGGCCCGGTCCTCACCGCCGCCTCCCTCCAGGTCGGCTTCAGCACCCCCAACTTCAAGATCCTGGAACACTTCAACGACTTCGCCGACGCGGAGATCAAGAAGGTCGTCAAGGGCGCCCCGCAGGTCGTCGACGGTTACTTCGAGCTGTCCCACGAACCCGGTCTCGGTGTCGAGCTGGACGTCGACGCGGCGGCCGAGTTCCCGCAGCAGCAGGCCCGCTTCGACCTCTGGGCGGACGGCTGGGAGCAGCGCAGGCCGAAGGGGGCGCAGTGAGCAGCTCGGTCGTCGTCGACGCGCCGGGTGAGCACCGGCTGACCGACCACGAGCCGGTGCCGCCCGCCGCGGGCGAGGCGCTGGTCCGGGTCCACGCCGTCGGCATCTGCGGCAGCGACCGCGAGGTGTACCAGGGCAACCGGCCCGAAGGGTACGTGCGTTATCCCCTCACCCCCGGCCACGAGTGGTCCGGGACGGTGGCGGAGGTGGGTGCCGGGGTGCCCGCCGGTCTCGTCGGCCGCAAGGTCGTCGGCGAGGGCTTCCGCAACTGCCAGGTCTGCGACCGCTGCCACGCGGGCGAGACCACGCTGTGCACGGCGGGGTACGAGGAGACGGGCTTCACCCAGCCGGGTGCGATGGCCACCACCCTCACCCTGCCGGCCCGGCTGCTGCACGTCCTGCCGGACGACGCCGACCTGACGGCGGCGGCCCTCCTGGAGCCGGCCGCCTGTGTCGCGGCGGCCGCGCTCAAGGCCGACGCGCGCCCCGGTGAACGCGTCGCGGTGGTGGGCACGGGGACGCTCGGGATGTTCGCCGTCCAGTTCCTGCGGGCGGGTTCCCCCGGGGAGCTGCTCGTCGTGGGCACCCGCCCCGACCGGGACAAGCTCTCGCGGACCTTCGGTGCCACCGACTTCCGTACGAAGGACCAGGAACTGCCCGCCGACTTCGACGTCGTCATCGAGACCGCCGGGTCCGCGTCCGCCGCGCGCACCGCCGCCTCCCTGCTCCGGCGCGGCGGACGCCTGGTCCTCACGGGCATCCCGGCCCCGGGCGCCGAGGGACTCGACCCCACCGACCTCGTCGTACGGCAGTTGGAGGTGCACACCGTGTTCGGGGCGCCGCCGGCGGCGTGGGCGCACACGGTGCGGGTGTTCGGCGCGGGGCTGCTCAGCCCCTTGCCGCTGGTCACGCACGAACTGCCGCTCGCCGGGTTCGCCGAGGCCATCGAGTTGGCGGGATCCGGCGATCCCGCGGTCGGCAAGGTCCTGCTGCGTCCTTAGCCGTGCGCCGGTACGGAGTCACCTGACGGCTCCGTACCGGCGTACCACCCGGCCTCCGCGCACCCAGAGCCGCGAACTTCGTCCGAAATCACGAACATGAACATGAAGGACAGCCAGTGACCGACCCCTCTCCCACGGTTCCCCGTCGACCCGGTGAGCCGGCACTCGCCGCGCTCGGCCTGGGCGCGCCCGCCCTCTCCCCCGCCGACGCCTCGCCGCACAGCTTCCCCGAAGGCGGCCGCTGGCGCACCGAGGTCCCGTCCGTGGAAGGTCCCGAGGCCCTGGCCGTGGTCCTCAAGGAGTCCTCGCGGCTCGATGTGCCGATCCACCGCATCAGCCAGGGCAGCGGTGTCTGGATGCTGACCGATGCCGAGATCACCGAGATGGTCGAGGCCACCGCCTCGCGCGACATCGAGCTGTGCCTGTTCACCGGTCCACGCGGCACCTGGGACATCGGCGGTTCGGTACGCTCCGACTCCCGCGGCGGCGGACTGCGCGCCCGGGGCCACGACGCGGTGGCCGGCTGCGTCGAAGACGCCGTCAGGGCGACGGAGTTGGGCGTCAAGTGCCTGCTCGTCGCCGACGAGGGCGTGCTGTGGACGCTGCACCGGGCGCGCGTGGCCGGGATCATCCCGGCCGACACGACGCTCAAGCTCTCGGCACTCGTGGGGCCGGTCAACCCGGCCTCGTACGCGGTATACGAAAGGCTCGGCGCCGACTCCATCAACGTGCCGAGCGATCTGACGCTCGATCACCTCACGGAGATCCGTCGGGTTTCGGCCGCACCCATGGACATGTACATCGAAGCCCCCGACGATCTCGGCGGGTATGTCCGGATGTACGAGGTGGCCGAGCTGATCCGGCGCGGCGCACCGATCTATCTGAAGTTCGGCCTGTCCAAGACCCCCGGGATCTACCCGTACGGCCACCATCTGCGGGATCTGACCCTGAACACGGCCAGGGAGCGGGTGCGGCGCGGCAGGCTCGCCCTGGACCTGCTCGCGCGGCACGGAGCGGACGGCGACATGGCGCCGCTCGGTTCGCGAACTCCCGGTCCGATGTCGCGTTTTGACACCTCCTCATAACGTTCCGACTAACTCCCCTTCACAAAAGCCGACACGGCCGCGCACAATCCCACACACCTCTCCTCGGTCTTTTCTTCGCACCGCCCCGCGGAGCGTCCCCGCATCGCGAGGCCGAGTCCGGTCCACGACATCAAGGAAGATGATCATGCGCAATCGCAGAGCCGCCCTCACCGCCATAGCCGGCGCCGCGTCCCTCGCCCTGTCCCTGTCCGCCTGCGGCCAGAGCAGCGACGGCGGCAGCAAGAGCGACAGCAAGGACATCAAGGGAGCCACCATCGGCATCTCGATGCCGACCAAGTCCTCCGAGCGCTGGATCGGGGACGGCAACAACGTGGTCAAGGACCTTCAGTCCAAGGGGTACAAGACCAAGCTGGCCTTCGGTGAGGACGACCCGGACCAGCAGGTCTCGCAGATCGAGAACATGATCACGCAGGGTGTGAAGGCGCTGATCATCGCGGCCATCGACAACAAGTCGATGAACAACGTGCTCCAGCAGGCCGCCGACGCCAAGATCCCGGTCATCTCCTACGACCGCCTCATCCTCGGCACCAAGAACGTCGACTACTACGCGTCGTTCGACAACACCAAGGTCGGCGAGCTGCAGGCCGGTTACATCGTCGACAAGCTCGGTCTGAAGGACGGCAGCAAGAAGGGCCCGTTCAACATCGAGCTGTTCGCGGGCTCGAACGACGACAACAACACGAAGTACTTCTTCCAGGGCGCGATGAACGTCCTGCAGCCGTACATCGACAAGAAGCAGCTCGTCGTCAAGTCCGGCCAGACCCAGCTGACGCAGGTCACCACGCTGCGCTGGGACGGCGGCACCGCGCAGAAGCGCATGGACGACATCCTCACCTCGGCGTACAAGACGGCCCACGTCGACGCGGTGCTCTCGCCCTACGACGGCATCTCCATCGGCATCCTCTCGTCGCTGAAGTCGGACGACTACGGCTCCAAGAGCAAGCCGCTGCCGATCGTGTCCGGCCAGGACGCCGAGCTCGCCTCGGTGAAGTCGATCATCGCGAACGAGCAGACGATGACCGTCTACAAGGACACCCGCGAGCTCGCCAAGGTGGCCTCGAACATGGTCGACGCGGCGCTCAAGGGCAAGAAGCCCGAGATCAACGACGACAAGACCTACGACAACGGCACCAAGGTCGTCCCCGCGTACCTGCTGCAGCCGGTGAGCGTCGACAAGACCAACTACGAGAAGGAACTGGTCGCCACCGGCTACTACAAGGAAAGCGACCTCAAGTAACCGCCACCTCCTAGTGATTGGAAGGCACGACCATGGCGGGACCCGTCCTGGAAATGCGCTCGATCGTCAAGACCTTTCCCGGCGTCAAGGCGCTGTCGGACGTCACTCTGACCGTCCAGCAGGGCGAGGTCCATGCCATCTGCGGGGAGAACGGCGCCGGCAAGTCGACCTTGATGAAGGTCCTCTCCGGCGTTCACCCGCACGGGAGTTACGAAGGGGACATCCTCTTCGAGTCGGAGGTCTGCACGTTCAAGGACATCAGGGCCAGTGAGCAGCACGGCATCGTGATCATCCACCAGGAACTGGCCCTGGTGCCCTACCTCTCCATCGCGGAGAACATCTTCCTCGGCAACGAGCACGCCACCCGCGGGCTCATCAGCTGGACCGAGACGCTGCGGCACGCGTCCGAGCTGCTGCGGCGGGTCGGGCTCGACGAGAACCCGCAGACCCGGGTCGCCGACATCGGCGTGGGCAAGCAGCAGCTCGTCGAGATCGCGAAGGCGCTGTCGAAGAAGGTGAAGCTGCTCATCCTGGACGAGCCGACCGCCGCCCTGAACGACGAGGACAGCGGCAAACTCCTGGATCTGATCCTGGAGTTGAAGAACCAGGGCATGACCTCGATCATCATCTCCCACAAACTGAACGAGATCGAGCGGGTCGCGGACTCGGTGACCATCCTGCGCGACGGCCGGACCATCGAGACGCTCGACGTGAAGGCCGCGGAGACCACCGAGGACCGGATCATCAGCGGCATGGTCGGCCGCGACCTGGAGCACCGGTTCCCGGAGCGGACTCCGCACCACCCGGAGGAGGGCGCCGCGCCCGCCCTGGAGATCCGCGACTGGACCGTGTTCCACCCGATCGACCAGCAGCGCAAGGTGGTCGACGACGTGTCGATCACCGTGCGGCGCGGTGAGATCGTCGGCATCGCCGGGCTCATGGGCGCCGGGCGCACCGAACTGGCGATGAACGTCTTCGGGCGCGCCTACGGCCGCTACGCGGGCGGCACGGTGCACAGGGACGGCAAGGAGATCCGGACGAAGACCGTGTCCGAGGCGGTCGGGCACGGGATCGCGTACGTCACCGAGGACCGCAAGCACTACGGCCTCAACCTGATCGACACGATCAACCGCAACATCACGCTCAGCGCCCTGGGCAAGGTCTCCAAGCGCGGGATCGTCGACGAGCACGAGGAGCGGCAGGTCTCCGAGGGCTTCCGCAAGTCGATGAACATCAAGGCACCCACGGTGTTCGAGCCGGTGGGCAAGCTGTCGGGCGGCAACCAGCAGAAGGTCGTCCTGAGCAAGTGGATCTTCGCGGGCCCGGAGGTGCTGATCCTGGACGAGCCGACCCGCGGGATCGACGTGGGCGCCAAGTTCGAGATCTACACGGTCATCGACCGGCTGGCGGCCGAGGGCAAGGCGGTCGTCTTCATCTCCTCCGAGCTGCCGGAGCTGCTCGGCATGTGCGACCGCATCTACACGATGGCAGCGGGACGGCTGACGGGTGAGTTCTCGCGGGCGGAAGCCTCGCAGGAATCGCTGATGCGTCAGATGACAAAGGACAAAGAGGTAACCCGATGAGCACGGACGTGACCGCCAAGACGCCGGCCCCCGCACCGGCCGGGAAGAACGGCTCCGACACGGCGGAGAGCCTGCTCCAGCTGATGCTGGACGGCATGCGCCGCAACATGCGGCAGTACGGCATGCTGTTCGCCCTCGGTCTGATCGTGGTGCTGTTCGCCGTGTGGACCGACGGTGACCTGCTGCTGCCGCGCAACGTGTCCAACCTGGTGCTGCAGAACAGCTACATCCTGATCCTCGCGATCGGCATGATGCTCGTCATCATCGCGGGCCACATCGACCTGTCGGTCGGCTCGCTGACGGCGTTCGTGGGCGCGATCGGCGCCGTGCTGATGGTCAACCACAACCTCTCCTGGCCGCTCGCCCTGGTGCTGTGCCTGGCCATCGGCGCGGCCGCGGGCGCGGCACAGGGCTTCCTCATCGCGTATCTCGGCATACCGTCGTTCATCGTGACCCTGGCGGGCATGCTGACCTTCCGCGGTCTGACCGAGATCTTCCTCAAGGGCCAGACGATCGGCCCGTTCCCCGAGGGTCTGCAGAAGGTCGCCAACAGCTTCCTGCCCGAGGTCGGACCCGACACGAACTACCACAACCTCACGCTGCTGCTCGGCATCGCCCTGATCGCCTTCGTGGTGTTCCAGGAGGTCCGTGACCGCAAGCGGCAGCAGGAGTTCTCCCTCGGTGTCCTGCCCAGGAACCTCTTCCTGCTCAAGCTCGTCGCGCTGATCGCCGCCGTACTCACCGTCACCATGCTGCTCGCCAGTTACAAGGGCGCTCCGGTGGTCCTGCTGATCCTCGGCGTCCTGGTCGCCGGCTTCGGCTACCTGATGCGCAACGCGGTCATCGGCCGCCACATCTACGCGATCGGCGGCAACCTCCCGGCGGCGAAGCTGTCGGGTGTGAAGGACAAGAAGGTCACCTTCCTGGTCTTCCTGAACATGGGCATGCTCGCGGCCCTGGCGGGTCTGGTCTTCGCCGCCCGCTTCAACGCGGCCTCGCCCAAGGCCGGTCTGAACTTCGAACTCGAAGCGATCGCGGCCTCGTTCATCGGCGGCGCGTCGATGAGCGGCGGCGTGGGCACGGTCCTCGGCGCGATCATCGGTGGTCTCGTCCTGGGCGTGCTGAACAACGGTATGAACCTCGTCGGCATCGGCAGCGACTGGCAGCAGGTCATCAAGGGTCTGGTACTGCTGGCCGCGGTCGGGTTCGACGTGTGGAACAAGCGCAAGGTCGGTTCGTAAGTCGCTAGGGCCCCCACTTCGGTGGGGGCCTTCAACTTCCACTGCAGGAGCCGCACATGGAAACCAGCAGACGAACGATCATCGCCGCGGCTGCCGCCGCGGGTGTCACCGCCGCCACAGTCGGCACCGCGCACGCCGGCACCGGGGGCGGGAAGCCGGTCAAGGAACTCTTCGGCAGGCTCGCCGACGGCACGAAGGTCCACCGCTGGTCGCTCGCGAACGGCGGCACACGTCTGAAGGTCATCTCCTACGGCGGGATCGTCCAGT
The DNA here is from genome assembly GCF_042887295.1 of Streptomyces sp. NPDC057950. Taxonomy (NCBI): domain Bacteria; kingdom Bacillati; phylum Actinomycetota; class Actinomycetes; order Kitasatosporales; family Streptomycetaceae; genus Streptomyces; species Streptomyces sp. NPDC057950. Next base: position 293,114 of record NZ_JBHVPP010000003.1, on the reverse strand, counting down.
CCCTGGAGATCCCCGACCGGCACGGCCGCTACGCGAACGTCTCCCTCGGGTACGACAACCTGGCGTCCTACGTCGCCGGTACGACGTTCTTCGGGGCGACGATCGGCCGTTACGGCAACCGCATCGCGGGCGGGCGCTTCACTCTCGACGGCAAGGCCCACCAGCTCTCCGTCAACGACGGCGTGAACAGCCTGCACGGCGGGGCCAAGGGCTTCAACACCAAGGTCTGGGACATCGAGGGCTTCACCTCCGGCTCCGACGTCGGCCTGCACCTGCACTACACCAGCATCGACGGCGAGATGGGCTACCCGGGCACGCTGCGCGTGAAGGTGACCTACACCCTCACCCGGCACGGCGACTGGCGCATCGACTACGAGGCCACCACCGACAAGGCCACCGTCGTCAACCTCACCAACCACACGTACTACAACCTCGCCGGGGAGGGCCGCGGCGGCATCTACGACCACGAACTCACCCTGGCGGCGGGGCGCTTCACCCCCACCGACGCCGGTCTGATCCCCACCGGCGAACTGGCGAAGGTCGCGGGCACCCCCTTCGACTTCCGGCGCGCCAAGCCGGTCGGCCGCGACATCCGGGCCGGCCACCCCCAGCTGGTCACCGCCAAGGGCTTCGACCACAACTGGGTGCTCGACAAGGGCGTCACCGCCCGGCCCGAGCACATCGCGACCCTGCGCGACCCGGACTCCGGCCGCACCCTGAAGATCGCGACCGACCAGCCGGGCGTGCAGTTCTACTCGGGCAATTTCCTGGACGGCACCCTGGTGGGCACCTCCGGACACACCTACCGGCAGGGCGACGGCATGTGCCTGGAGACCCAGCACTTCCCGGACTCCCCGAACCAGCCCTCGTTCCCCTCGACGGTGCTGCGCCCGGGTCGGACGTACCGCACGACGACGGTGCACTCCTTCAGCGCCTGACATGCCGAAACCCGGTGCCGGACGCCGCCGAGGGCCTTGAGGTTGCCCCGGTGCGCGGACCCTCACCGGATCCTCACGAGTTGAACAGCGCCACCCCCGTCTCCGTATGAGAGGGCGGCCCGTGCTCCCCCGCACGGGCCACCCAGAGACGGAGGTTCCATGGCCGACAACGTCGCCTCGCTGTTCCGCGGTACTGCGGCGCACAGCCCCTCGATGGCTGCGCTCGCCCGCGAGAGCGACGGAGTCGGCCCGATCGACTTCTGCATCCCGTGCAACCCGTACTTCCCCACGCCCGGCATGTTCGACGAACTGGCCGGGCGGCTGCGCGAGATCATCACGTACTACCCGAGCAGCGCCGACACCATCACGGCCGAGCTGTGCGCGCTGCTCCAGCTTCCGCCGAGCTGTGTCGCCATGGGCAACGGTTCCACGGAACTGATCACCTGGATCGACCACCTGCTGGTCCGCGAGTCCCTCGCCATCCCCGTCCCCACCTTCGGCCGCTGGACCGACCAGCCGATGGAGACCGGCAAGCGCGTCGACATGTTCCCGCTCCAGGAGTCGACGGGCTTCGCCCTGGACCCCGCGAAGTACATCCAGTTCATCCGTGCCCGGGGCACCCGGGTCGCCGTGATCTGCAACCCCAACAACCCGGACGGCGGCTTCCTGAGCCGGCAGACGGTCGTGAACTTCATGGACGCGCTCCAGGACCTGGACCTCGTGATCATCGACGAGTCGTTCCTGGAGTTCGCCGACGCGGAGAACGAACCGAGTGTCGTCGAGGAGGCGGTGCTGCGGCCCAACGTCATCGTGCTGCGCAGCCTCGGCAAGAACTTCGGCCTGCACGGGATCCGGTTCGGCTACCTCGTGGCCAACCCCGCGCTCGCGGGCAAGATCCGCTCCATGCTGCCCAAGTGGAACCTCAACTCCTTCGCGGAGACCGTGGTGTTCATGCTCAAGGAGCACGGCGCCGAGTACATGGAGAGCCTCCACCTGGTGCGCCGCGACCGGCTCGACATGGCGCGTCAGCTGACCGCGCTGCCCGGTCTGACGGTCTACCCCTCGCAGGGCAACTTCCTCTTCGTACGGCTGCCCGTGGGTGCCGAGGGCACCGTCGTCCGCGACCGGCTGCTCACCGAGCACCGGATCCTGGTCCGCGAGTGCGGCAACAAGATCGGTTCGTCCAGTCGCTTCCTGAGACTCGTGGTGCGCCCCCAGGTGGACGTGCGTCGCCTGGTGTCCGGCCTGGAACAGGTGCTCTACGGGTCCAGGAGGGGAGCCGCCGTGCCCGAGCCGAGCACTGGGACCGGCTACAGCTCGGGCACGGCGGCGGTCGACCGTCTGATCAGCGAGACGAACGGGGTCGGCATGCCGCTGGCCGCGCAGGCCGCCGCGATGCCCAGCCTGCCGCCCGCGCAGACCTGGCCGGGCCCGGCGCAGGCTCCGGCACAACTGCCCGGTGGTATCCCCGGCGGCATGCCCGGTCTGATGCCCGCGCCGGCCGTCGCCATGATGCCCGCCCCCGCCCCGGCGGCCGCCATGATGCCGCCCATGGCCCCCATGCCCCCGGCCGCCCCGCCGCAGCAGCCCATGCCCGCGGTCGCCCAGATGCAGCCCCCGCCCATGCCCGCGGTCGCTCAGATGCAGCCCCCGCCGATGTCCGCGCCTCCCATGCCGGGCATGCCCGGCATGCCCAATTCAAATGGTATGCCCGGTATGACTCCCGCACCGGCCGCCGGACTCGGCCAGACCGGGATACCGGGCCTGCGCAACGGCGGGCTCACCGCCGCCCAGGTCCGGGGCCGCACCCAGCCGGAACCCGAGCCCGCGCCGCAGCCGACGGGCTGGCCGGCCGCCGGTGCGATGTACAACCAGGTCGGCTAGGGCGTGTCGCGAAGGTCCCGTCGTCCGCCCGGAGGGCGGGCCTCGCGGCGTCCGGTGCGTGCTCTCGGCGTGCCGGGCAAAAGCGCGCGTACGGGACGTACCCGGGTTTCCGCCCGGTGCGGCGAGTGGGGGCACCTCCCACGCCCTCGAGGCAGTGCGGGAACGTGCCGGGCGCCGCGAGGCAGGCGGGACCTTCGCGACACGCCCTGGGGCCGGGGCGGACGCCCGCGGCCGGAGATCCTCCCGGACCGCGCGGACGACGAAGGGCAAGGAGAACTCCCGCCCCTCGCCCTCTTCAACGTATAGCGCGCCAGGGGGCTTGCGGCAAGGCCCCGGTCGTGCCGCAGAATCGTCGACCGGGGCCGGAACCTGTGGAAAATGCCTACTTCACGACGTACATGTGCCGTTGTCCGCGTATGACGTCGGGTGGCGCGCGAGCCCGCGCACGGGGCGTCCGGCCGACATCCCCTCTCGTCGAACGGGCGTTCTGATGATTGACGTGATCGTGGTCGGCGGCGGACCGACCGGGCTGATGCTCGCCTGCGAGCTGCGCCTGCACGGTGTGCACGTGGTCGTGCTGGAGAAGCTGTCCGAGCCGACCACGGAGTTCCGCGGGCGCGGGCTGCACGCGCGCAGCGTCGAGATCATGGACCAGCGCGGCTTGCTGGACCGGTTCCTCGCGGTCAGTGAGAAGTTCCGGGCCGGCGGTTTCTTCGGCGGTATCCACAAGCCGTGGCCCGACGGCGTGGACACGGCGCACCCGTACGGCCTCTCCACCCCGCAGCCGGTCGTCGAGCGCCTGCTCCACGAGCGCGCTCTCGAACTCGGTGCGGAGATCCGGCGCGGACGCGAGGTGGTCGGGCTGAGTCAGTACGACGGGAACGCGGCCGGGGCCGGGGTGAGCGTCGATCTCACGGACGGCACACGGCTGCGCGCACGGTATGCCGTCGGGTGCGACGGCGGGCGCAGCACGGTGCGCAAGCTTCTCGGTGTCGGTTTCCCCGGCGAGCCCGCCAGGGTCGAGACACTGCTCGGCGACATGGAGATGACCGAGGACCGGGCGACGGTCGAAGCCGTCGTCGCGGAGGTCCGCAGGTCTCAGCTGCGGTTCGGCGCCCTCGCCAACGGGGACGGGACGTACCGCGTCATCGTGCCCGCCGACGGCGTGACGGAGGACCGGGCGAGCGCGCCGACCCTGGAGGAGTTCAGGCGACGGCTGCGGGCGGTCGCGGGCACCGACTTCGGCGTGCACTCCCCGCGCCGGCTCTCGCGGTTCGGCGACGCGACCCGGCAGGCCGAGCACTACCGGGTCGGCCGGGTCATGCTGGCCGGCGACGCGGCGCACATCCACCCGCCGACCGGCGGGCAGGGGCTCAACCTCGGCGTCCAGGACGCGTTCAACCTCGGCTGGAAGCTGGCCGCCGAGGTCGGCGGCTGGGCGCCGGAGAGCCTCCTGGACAGCTATCACGCCGAACGCCACCCGGTGGGTGCCCGCGTGCTGGACAACACCCGCGCCCAGATCACGCTGCTGGGCACCGACGCGGGGGCGACCGCGCTGCGCGAGCTGTTCTCGAAGCTGATGGACTTCGAGGAGGTGAACCGGTACGTCACCGAGATGATCACCGCGGTCGGGGTCCGCTACGACTTCGGCGAGGGGCACGACCTGCTCGGCCGGCGGATGCGGGACATGGAGCTGAAGCAGGGTCGCCTGTACGGGCTGACGCACGCGGGCCGCGGGCTGCTGCTCGACGGGACGGGCCGGCTCTCGGTGTCGGGCTGGGCGGACCGGGTCGACCACGTCATCGACACCGGCGGTGAACTGGACGTGCCCGCCGTTCTGTTGCGGCCGGACGGTCACGTGGCCTGGGCCGGCGAGGACCAGGAGGATCTGCTCGGTGTGATGCGGAGGTGGTTCGGCGCGCCCGTCGGCTGACCCCGCGCGGGGCGACCGCGCCGAAGTAGCCCTCTCCCGGCGCGAGTCGAGCCACAGCAGCGGCGTCGGCGTCGGCTGCGCAGAGGTCGCCGCCTCCTCCCGCGCCATCCACGTCCGCGACCCCGAGAATCCCCAGGGCCCCACTCGCCCTCCCTCCCGTCACCTGGTCCGGCTTCCTCACCTACGCTGTCACCCGCACCTGAGTCCCCTCCACCCTTGCCGCGCCGGGAACCTCATATGACCGGAATAGGACGAATCGCTGTGGACAATGATCACAGCGACGCCGCTGTCCCTGGGAGGCCCCGCATGGTGTTGAGCAGACGTACCTTCAGCGCACTCGCCGGCACCGCCGCGCTGGGCCTCACGCTGGGCGGCAGCGGGGACGGCGGCGCGTACGCGGCCGGCACCGCGCCCACCGGGCCCGCGCCCGGACCGCCCCGCGCCGACGGACGGCGGCACACCATCGGGTTCGACAGCTACTCCCTGCTGATCGACGGCAGGCGCGTGGTGCTGTGGTCAGGCGAGGTCCACCCCTTCCGGCTGCCGAGCCCCTCCCTCTGGCGCGACGTGCTGCAGAAGCTGCGCGCCCACGGCTACAACACGATCAGCGTCTACGTCTCCTGGAACTACCACTCGCCCGCCCCGGGGCACTACGACTTCACGGGCGTCCGCGATCTCGGCCTGTTCCTGCGCACGGCGGCCGAGACGGGTCTGTACGTGATCCTGCGGCCCGGCCCGTACATCAACGCCGAGGTCGACGCCGGCGGCTTCCCGGGCTGGCTGACGGCGACCCGGGGCACCGCCCGGACCTCCGACCCGACCTATCTGTCGCACGTCGACGAGTGGCTGACCGCCGTGAACCGGGTCGCGGCCCGGCACCTCCACACCGACGGCGGCGGCACGATCGTCCTCTACCAGCTGGAGAACGAGTACGCGAACAACGTCACCAGCCCGCGCGGCCGCGACTACATGGCCCACCTGTACGCCAAGGCCCGCGCCGACGGCATCGACGTACCGCTGTTCCACAACGACAAGGGCAGGAACGGCCACTGGGCGCCCGGGACCTTCGACACCCATGGTGAGAAGGGCCGTTACCTGTACGGGTTCGACGGCTACCCGTCCCCCGCCGAACCGCCGCCGGACTGGGGCTACTACGGCGTCGGCGGGACGAAGGGCGGCTCGACCGCGAGCCCCGGGACCCCGGGGTTCCTGGCCGAGTTCGGCGGCGGCTGGTTCGACCCGTGGGGCGGGGTGGAGTTCGACGGCAAGGGGTACGCGGAGTCGGCCCGGACCCGGGACGCGGCGTACGAGCGGCGCTTCTACCTCACCAACCTCGCCAACGGGATCAAGGTCCACAACGTCTACATGACCTTCGGCGGCACCTCCTGGGGCTGGCTGCCCGCGCCGGTCGTCTACACGTCGTACGACTACGGCGCGGCCCTCGACGAGGCCCGCAGGCCGACCCCGAAGCTGGTCCCGATGCACCAGATCGGGCAGCTCCTGCACTCCGTGCCCGACCTCGCCAAACTGGACCGGGCGCCCGCCGTCGCGGTCGGTGACGGCGACGGCGGGTCGCGGGCCGTCGCCGGGATCACGGCGTACCACCTCGTCAATCCCGACACCAAGGCGCACTTCCACGTGCTGCGCAACGACCGGCCCGCCGACGTCGTGGCCGCCGTCACGCTCGCCGGGGAGAGCGTCCGCGTGCCCCTCCCCGGTCTCGACGCCCGGCTGCTCGCCACCGGACTCTCCCTGGGGCGGCGGACCCTGCGGTACTCCAGCGCGCAGCCCATGCTGCGGCTGGCCGCCGGACGTCAGGACATCGCGGTGTTCACAGGGCGGAGGGGTGAGCCGACCTGGACGGTGCTGGAGTGCGCGAGCGCGCCGGAGGTCACCGTGCTGGAGGGCAGCGCGCGCCATGAGCACGCGCACGGCCTCCTGCGCATCGACGCCGAACTCAAGGGTCTGACACGGGTGTTGGTGGAGGGCGGCGGCAACACGGCGCCCCTGCTGCTGCTCCTCGCCGACGACGGGACCTCCGCGCGGCTGTGGCGTCAGGACACGGCGTCGGGCCCGGTCCTGGTGCGCGGCCCGGCCCTGGTGCGCACCGCGGACCTGCGCGGCACGACCGTCCATCTCACCGGGGACACGGTGGCGGCCGCGGACCTGGAGGTGTGGGGGCCGCGCGGGGTGGACGGCGTGGTCTGGAACCAGGCCCCGGTGCGCACCCGCGCGACTCCGTCCGGCAGCCGGCTGGCCGAGCGGCGGCTGCCCGGCGTACCGGCCGTCGTGCTCCCCGCGCTGCGGAAGTGGCGCCATCACACCGAGAACCCGGAGTCCGCCGCCCGTTTCGACGACTCGGCCTGGCGGACCGCCGACCGGACGTCCTCCCACAGCGTCACCCCCGTACCGGCCGGACAGCCCGTGCTGTTCGCCGACGACTACGGTTTCCACTACGGGGACGTCTGGTACCGGGGTCACTTCGCGGATCTGGCCGGCGCGGAGTCGGCGTCCCTGTCGTACGTCACGGGCACGCAGGGGCTGCTGATGGCCTGGCTGGACGGCAGGCCGCTGGGCACGCACCGGATGCCGGTGCCGGACAAGAAGACGGTCCGGCAGGGGACCTGGGCCGCCGGGGCCACCTTCCCGATCACGCCGGAGGCCCGCCGGGCGAAGGGGCCGCACGTGCTGTCGGTCCTGGTGCGCCGGATGCAGCACGACCAGGACGGCGCGGCCCGGGACACGCACAAGGCGGCCCGCGGGCTGACGGCCGTGACCTTCCGCGGCGCCGCGCCCGCGCTCTCCTGGCGGATCCAGGGCGCGGCGGCCCCTGACCCGGTGCGCGGGCCGCTGAACCACGGCGGCCTGTACGGGGAACGGCAGGGCTGGCATCTGCCGGGGTTCGCGGACGGCGGCTGGAAGGGCGTGGAGTTCCCGCAGGCGCGGCGGGGGCAGGGAGTCAGCTGGTACCGCACCGGGTTCCGGCTCGCGGTCGACCCCGCCGTGGACGCCTCGATCGGGCTCACCCTCACCGACGACCCGTCCCGCGCCTACCGTGTCCAGATCTTCCTGAACGGCTGGAACCTGGGCCAGTACATCAACGACGTAGGTCCTCAGCACACCTTCGTGCTGCCGAACGGGGTGCTGAACACACGTGGTGCCAACACCCTGGCCCTCGCCGTGCTGGCGGACGGGACCACACCCGCGGGTCCGGGCACCGTGCGGCTGACGCTGATGGGCAGCGCGGCCGGCGGAGTGCCGGTGACACCGGTGGCCTCCCCCGGCCGGTGACCGTCGGCGGAACCTGATCGTCCCCGTCCGGTCGGCGACCGGGCGGGGACGTCGGGAGGAGTCCGGTTTCGGGGAACCGTCAGCCGGCGAACGCGGGCTGTGCCAGGCCCTTGCCCGCGCCGGGGACGACGAGGACCGAGCCGGAGAGCGGGTGCGGCGCGACCAGACCCGTACGGGCGGTGGTGATGTACAGGTCGGTCAGGTCCGCGCCACCGAACGCGCAGGCCGTGGGGCGGCGGACCGGGAGGGCGATCACGCGGTCGAGGCGGCCGTCGGGGGTGTAGCGGCGGACCGCGCCACCGTCCCAGAACGCCACCCAGACACAGCCCTCGGCGTCCACGGTGAGGCCGTCCGGGTAACCCTCGTCAGCGTCGATGGTCACCAACCCTCGCCTGTTGCGGGGAAGTTGGTCCTCACCCACGTCGAAGACGTCGATCCGCCGGGTCGGGGTGTCGATGTAGTACATCAGCCGCCCGTCGGGGCTCCATCCCGTGCCGTTGCTGACGGTGACGTCGTCCAGGACGGTGTGCGCGGTGCCGTCCGCGGCGATCCGGGACAGCACGCCGCCGCCCCGGTCCTCGTCGTAGCGCATGCTGCCGGCCCAGAGCGCGCCGTCGGGGGCGACCGCCGCGTCGTTGCCGCGGCGGCCGGGGACGGGTTCGCGGTGCAGCCAGCGGAACCCCCCGGGGGAACCTGACGAACCTGATGAACCTGATGAACCTGATGAACCTGATGAACCTGCGGGATCGTACAACCCCACCCCGTCACGGAGGTTGACCACCAGGCCACCGCCCACGCGGGGCTTGGCCGCGCCCACGTGCTGCTCGGTGACCATGACCGTACGGCGCCCGGAGACGGGATCGTAGGTGTGGACCCGGGAGCCGAGGATGTCGACCCAGATCAGCCGCTGTTCGTGGGCGTCCCAGGTCGGGCCCTCGCCGAGGGCCGCGTCGGCGCGTATCGCAACGTCGGCGGAGGTCATCCCGTCACGCTCCGGTGGCCGAGCCGCTCGGAGAGCTCGGCGGCGCCCTTCGCGGCGAGCTGCTCCAGCTCGGCGCGGCGCTCGTCGCTCCAGCGGATCATGGGTACGGAGATGGAGAGCGCGGCGACGACCTGTCCCGTGCGGTCGCGCACCGGGGCGGCGACACAGCTGACGTCCGGGTTCGACTCGCGGCTCTCGACGGCGACGCCGCGGCGGCGGATCTCCGTCAGTGCCTCGCGCAGGGCGCCCGGTTCCGTGATGCTGTTCGGTGTCATCGCGGCCAGGTCCGCGTCGTCGGGGATGCGGGAGGCCAGCTCCGGACCGGGCAGCGAGGCGAGCAGCATCTTGCCCACGGAGGTGCAGTGGGCGGGGAGGCGGCGCCCCGCCGCCGACACCATGCGCACGGCGTGCGTGGAGTCGACCTTCGCGATGTAGATGACGTCCGTGCCCTCGAGGATCGCCACATGGACCGTCTCGTCGCAGGTCTCGGCGACGGTACGGGCGACCTGCTGGCCCTCCGCGGCGAGGTCCAACTGCTCGGCGTAGCGGCTGCCGAGCTGGTACGGCCGCACGCCGAGGCGGTAGCGTCCGGGCTGGCCCGGTATCTGCACGATGTACGAGCGGGCGGCGAGCGTGGTGACCAGCTCGTGCACCGTCGTCCGCGGCAGTTGTAGCCTGCGCACGATGTCGGGGGCGGAGAGCGTGCCGTCCCCGTCGAGGAAGAGCTCGAGAATGTCGAGAGCCCGGGTCACGGCAGGTACGAGGCGTCCCACAACCGGCCCCCTCCCTATGTTCGAAATTTCAACAGACGATCGGCATGACGAACACAGGCTACTCATGGTGGTCTTGGAGGGGCAATGGGTGGGCGACCGCGAGGTGCCAGGGGCTGATGTCGACCGGCGGGGACGGCGGGACGTACGGCCCTTCCACGTGACGCCGCCCGCGCGCCGGCCCGATGCGCGATCATGGGCCGCATGCCCGCCAAGCGACCCGCCGGCCCCTTCACCCCGCTCGACTTCCAACTGGTCCTGCTGCGCCGCATGGCCGACCACAACCCGGACCTCGTCGACGACGCCCGACACGAACTGGGCGTCTCCCTCGCGGACATGCGCGAGGCCAACCGGCGCTGGCAGGCGATGCTGCACGCCCCGCGCTCCCGCTCCGCCGCCCACCGCTACCGCTCGGTCCTCGGCGCCCCGGAGTCGGTCACCCCGCGCCAGATCGGCGACCTCGCCTGCGAGGCCCTGCTGTGGCCCGTGCCCCTCTGGCCCGGCCTGCGCTTCGAGGTCCTCGCCCTGTCGAACGGCGTGGTCTGGAACGAATGGCTGGTCCGCGCCCCCGGCACCGCGGGCCCGGTGCTGAGGACCCTGGACGACCTGACCCCCTGGTCCTGCACGGTCGACGAGGCCGCCCGCGCCTTCGCCCCCGCCCGGCCGCTGGAGGGCACCGCCCCCACCCGCTGGGGGCTCGCCTTCACGGCCCCGGACGCGTCGGGGGTGCGGCGGGAGTGCGCGGCCGAGTTCACCTGGGGGCTGCTCCAGCGGGTGGCCGTCAGCGGGCGGCCCGGATGACCGCCTCCGCGACGACGGGCACCGACTCCGGGTGCAGCCAGAGGAAGAGGTTGGGTTCCACCAGCTCCAGTTCCATGACGCACGGCTTCCCGTCGTCGCCGTCGACGACGTCGACCCGGGCGTAGAGCAGGGCGTCCCCGGCCGTACCGTGCGGCCCGTGCGGTACGGCGGCCAGCGCGCGCTCGGCGAGGGAGAGTTCGGCCGGGGACGGCTGCCAGACCTCCATCCGGGGATGCGGGACCTTGTCCGCGTCGTAGGCCGTCCCGGGCTCGAGGACGGCACCCTTGCGGCCGGCGTGCAGGAAGCGTCCGCCGAAGAACTGCAGCGCCCGCTCTCCCGAGGTGTCGACGCCCCGCAGGTAGGGCTGGACCATCGCGGTCAGCCCCCGCTCGTGCAACCGGGCGAGGTGCCGCAGCGCGGTCTCCCGCTCCTCGGGCCGGTAGCGGGCGGCGAGCCGTGCGCCCGCGCCCGACGTGGGCTTCACCACGTACTCGTGGCCGTCCGGAAGGTCGACGGGGTCGCCGGGTGCCAGGTACCGGGTCGGCACGGTCGGCACCCCGGCCCCGGCCAGCTCACCGAGGTACCGCTTGTCGGTGTTCCACCGCACGATCGCCGCCGGATTCGCCAGCCGGGTGAGCTTCGCGACCCGCTCGGCCCACGCCACGAACTCCGCGACCCGCCAGCTGTAGTCCCAGGTCGAACGGATGACGACCAGGTCGAAGTCCGCCCAGTCGACGGCCGGATCGTCCCAGTGCACGATCCCGGCCCGCGCTCCGGCGTCCTCCAGGGCCCCCTCGAGCACGGGCAGATCCCGGTCCGCGCTCGCCGTGCCCTCCTCCGGCCGGTAGGTGGCGAGTGCGATGCGGGGGCGGGCGGCGCTGCGGGCCACGGCGGACTCCATCCTCGTAACGTCTGATCCCCGGGGAGGCTACAACCGCCGGTGCGGACCCGGCCCGTGCGGGGGCCGGGCGCTCATCGGGCCGGGACGCGCTCGGCCGGGACGGCCGCGACGGCGCGCACCGCCCGGATGTCCTCGGGGCGGCGCAGGGCCCGGGACACGGACTCGATCTCCGCCAGCAGGTTCTCGGTGTCCGGGTCCACGAGAGGAGCGGTGGCGTCGTCCCGACGCGTTCGCCGCCCGGTCTCGACGGCGTCCTGGAGCGTCACCGCGTGGGCGAGCGCCCGCGCGCGGCCGGTCTCGAACCCCAGGCCGACCGCGGCCTCGTACGCCGTGCGCCGCAGATCCTCGTCGAGGAACCGGGCGAGGTGGAGCAGCGCGTCCCGGATGTACGTCTCACGGCGCATCAGGCGAAGTTCCGGGGCGATCCGGAGCTTGAAGGGGACCCGGCTGCCCACGACCGTCCGCATCAGCCGGTACAGGGGCCGCAGCCGCCAGAGGCCGAGCCGGGTGCGCGCCCGCCGCTGCAGGTACTGGCCCACGTGCGGCAGGATGAAGCCCACCGCGATCAGGACGGCGGAGAGGGAGGCGACCGGCGGGGCCAGGTCGGTGCTGAGCCGGTCCAGGTCGTGGCCGCTCCAGCGGGCGCCGACCGCGGCGAGCTTCGCGACGTCGTAGACCAGGTTCATCGTGTAGCCGACACCCAGGAACTTCAGCCCGCCGCGCAGCCATACGTCGAGTCCGTCGGTACGGATCCAGTTCCAGACCAGCTTGGACGTGATCAGGCAGGCCGCGGTGTGCGCGAGCAGGTAGAGGACGATCTCCTCGCGCATGAAGGGCGTGCGGGCGTAGTACGTGTCGAGGTCCCGGATCCGCTCGACGGGCGTGTCCGCGAGCGCGAACAGCGCCCACAGCGCGACGATCACGCCGGTGTAGACGGCGACGACCCAACGGGTGGCGCGGCGGGTGGCCGCGCGGTCGGTGATGCCGTTGCGCCAGGTGGTGATCATCAGCAGGCAGGCTCCGCTGAAGGCGGTGACGAGGCTGTAGAGCAGGGGCGCCGAGATGTTCGGTACGCCGGTGACGCGGTTGGTCCACGTGATCGTCGGCGGCGCGGCGGAGACGAAGACGGCGCAGGCGAGGACGAGGAGGCCGCCGACGGCTCTCAGGAGCGGGTCCCTCCAGAGCTTGACGATGCTGGGCAGCTTGATGGCGAGGGCCGCGGTCAGGACCACGATCGGTATCCAGAAGGAGATGTAGATCCCGGCGAGGAAGTGGGAGGGATCCATCGCCGGTCAGTCCTGGGAGCCGCGGTAGCCCAGGGATGCCTGGATGGCGCGTCCGACCGGATCGGCGGGGCCCTGCGGGCGGGAGCCGGTCACCCAGGAGCGGAAGACGCTCGCGAGGTGGAGGCCGAAGTCCTCGGCCTCGGCCTCGTCGGCCTCGTGCGAGCCGTTGCGGGCGGCGACGGTGAGCGCGATCTCCTGCCAGCGGGGGTCGTCCGACAGGGCGCGGGCGGCGGCCGCGCCGGCGAAGTGGTGGTGGGAGTGCGCGTGGCCCGCCGACATGTGCCACAACTCGTGCCCGAGGATGACGAGTTGCTGGACCGTTTCGGCTCGCTCCTCGACGATGACGAGGTCGAAGTCGTGGAACTCCATCCACAGACCGGTGACCTCGATCTCGTCAGGGAAGCGTTCGAAGCGCAGCTGGACGGGGCGGCCGTCCCGGCGCCGGCTCATCTCCTCGCAGAGCGCGCCGGCCAGCTCCCGTACGTCGACGGGCGTGTCGAGGCGCTTCCTCAGGGTCCGGGACAGCTCGACCGCGAGGGCGCGCATCTCGGAGTCGGTTCTTCGGGAGAACAGTGCCGCCGCGCGCTTCCAGACGCCGCCGGCCCGTCCGGCCGTCCTGCCCGTCACACCGCTCGCCGCACTCCGCGTCACTCCTCGCTCCGCCCCGCTCCTCGCTCCGTCGCCCGGTCGACCCGTGATGGCGTCGTGGATGTTGACCCGTCAAATGGTCGTGCCGTGGGCGAGACTACGGGCCCGGATCGTCCCACGCCATGGTTTTCCGCACGGCCGTTCGCGGTTCGCGAACGGCGCGGCCACCCGCCGCCCGGAGGTCCCGCTGCGCGCGCCGGGACGCGCCCTCGCGTGAGCGTCGACGCGCGTCCTCGTGCGGGTCTTGGTGCGGGTCCTGGTGCGGGTCGCCGAGCGGGTTGCCGAGCGGGTCAGGGGGCGGGTCCCGGTGCCGGGCCCTCGGGCGGGTCCCGGTACGGGCCCTCGGGCGGGTCGCCGAGCGCGTCCAGGGCGGGTCTCCGTGTGAGGCCGGGCGGGGCCTCGTCCTGTGCCGCGCGGTGTGATCTGCCTCGCGCTGGGCCGGTCGCGGGCTCCGGCAGGTTTCCCGCGCCCTGGTGTAGGAACGGTTCTGACTGTCACCGGCAGAACGTCCCTACTGGCAAGGAGCACCCCGCGTGTCCTCCCTCTTTCCGGCCCTGGTCAGCGGTTCGACCGCACGGCGGCCCGCCCTCCGCTTCGGCGACCGGTCCCTGACGTACGCGGAACTCGCCGCCTCGGCGGGCGCCCTGGCCGCGCGCCTCGAAGGCCGGGGACGGATCGCCGTATGGGCGACGCCGTCCCTGGAGACGGCCGTCGGGGTGGTGGCCGCGCTGCTCGCCCAGGTGCCCGCCGTACCGCTCAACCCCAAGTCGGGCGAGGGCGAGCTGGGGCACATCGTGTCCGACAGCGCACCCTCCCTGGTGCTCGCCGGAGAGGGGGACGACCTCCCCTCACCCGTACGGGAGTTGGAGCGCGTCGACGTCGAGACGCGGCACACCGGCGGTGTCGTTCCGGAGCCCCCGGCCGAGCCGGACGACCCCGCCGCCCCCGCCCTCGTCGTCTACACCTCCGGCACCACGGGTCCGCCCAAGGGCGCCGTCGTCCCGCGCCGCGCGATCGCCTCGACCCTGGACGCGCTGGCCGACGCCTGGCAGTGGACGGGCGACGACGTGCTCGTGCACGGACTGCCGCTGTTCCATGTGCACGGGCTGATCCTGGGCGTCCTCGGGCCGTTGCGACGCGGCGGGGCCGTCCGGCACCTGGGGCGGTTCAGCACGGAGGGTGTGACGCGTGAGCTGAACGCGGGGGCGACCATGCTGTTCGGGGTGCCGACGATGTACCACCGGCTCGCCGAGGCGCTGGCCGAGGACGCGGAACTGGCCAAGGCGCTCGGCCGGGCGCGGCTGCTGGTCTCCGGTTCCGCCGCGCTGCCGGTGCACGACCACGAGCGGATCACGGCGGCGACCGGGCGGCCGGTCGTCGAGCGGTACGGCATGACCGAGACCCTCATGAACACCAGCGTCCGGGTGGACGGCCCGGCGCGGCCCGGGACCGTCGGGGTGCCGCTGCCGGGGGTCGGGCTGCGGCTGGTCGAGGAGGACGGTTCGACGCTCGCCTCGTACGACGCGGACGGCACCCCGACCGGCTCGTACGACACCGAGGGCAACCCCACCGGCGCCTATGACGGCGAGAGCGTGGGCGAGATCCAGGTGCGCGGGCCGAACCTGTTCACCGAGTACCTGAACCGGCCCGACGCCACCGCCGCCGCGTTCACCGCGGACGGCTGGTTCCGCACCGGTGACATGGCGGTGCGCGACGCCGACGGCTGCGTACGCATCGTGGGCCGCAAGGCCACCGACCTGATCAAGAGCGGGGGGTACAAGATCGGCGCCGGTGAGATCGAGAACGCGCTGCTCGAACACCCCGCCGTGCGCGAGGCCGCCGTCACCGGGGAGCCCGACGACGACCTGGGCGAACGGATCGTGGCCTGGGTGGTGCCGGTGGACGCCCCCGCCCACGGCCTCGACCGCGAACTCGCCGACCACGTGGCCCGCCGGCTCGCCCCGCACAAGCGCCCGCGCATCGTGCGCTTCCTGTCCGCCCTGCCCCGCAACGACATGGGCAAGATCCTCAAGCGAGCGCTCCCGGACGCCTTCGCGGACTCCCGCCCGAGCGCCGACCCGAGCGACGTCACGCATGACTGACCGCTTCCCGGCCCGTGAGGCCATCGCCCTCGTCACCGACGAGTTCACCGAACTCCGGGTACCGATACGGCGTTTCGAGCCGGACGGCCCGCTGTCCTGGCAGGGGTACGACGAGGCGCGCTCCCGTGCCGCCGCCCGCACCGGCGAGGACGAGTCCGTCGTCTGCGGCAGCGCGGTCGTCGGCGGCACCCGCATCGCGCTGATCGCCTTCGAGTTCGGCTTCCTCGGCGGCTCGCTCGGCGAACGCACCGGGGACCGTCTGGAAGCCGCGTACGCCCACGCCCGCGAACACCGGCTGCCGGTCGTCTCGCTGGTCGCGACGGGCGGCAGCCGGATGCAGGAGGGCATGCTCGCGCTCACCCAGCTCCAGCGGGTGGCACGGCAGTCGGCGCTGACCCGGGAGGCCGGCCTGCCGCAGATCGCGGTGGTCCGCGATCCGACGACGGGGGGCGGCTGGGCCACGCTGGGCGCGGGTTCCGACGTGATCCTGGCGCTGCCCGGCGCCCAGGTGGGATTCGCCGGTTCCCGGGTCCGTCCGCCCGGCGCGGACCCGGCGGCGTACACGGCCGAGGCCCAGCTGGCGGCGGGCGCGGTGGACGCCGTCGTACCGGAAGGGGAGCTGCGGGGGACGCTGGCGCTGTGGCTGGCCCTGCTCAGTGCCCCCTCCACCGAGGCCGCACCGGTGCCGGCGGCCCTCGGCGCGCCCGGTCTGACCGCCACCGGCCGGGACGCCGTCGACCGGGCCCGCTCCCCCGAACGCCCGCGCGCCGAAGCCTACTTGGACGCGTACTTCAGTCGCCGCGCGGCGATCGGCGGCGACCGCTGCGGCGGCACCGACGCCGGTCTGCTGTGCGGGTTCGGCTCCGGGCCGCGAGGGCGGACGGTCGCGTACGCGGCACAGTGCGGGACCGCGACCCGTCCCGCCGGGTACCGCACCGCGGCACGGCTGATCCGTCTCGCGGGCCGGCTCGGCATCCCGGTGCTGACGCTGGTGGACACCCCGGGCGCCGCCAACGACGAGCAGGCCGAGCGGCAGGGCGCGGGCTCCGCGATCGCGGACCTGTTCGCCGCGGTGGCCACCGCCCGCACGCCCGTCACCACGCTGGTGATCGGCGAGGGCGGCTCGGGCGGCGCCCTCGCGCTGGCCGCGCCGGGCAACACCTGGGCCACGCCGGACAGTTACTTCTCCGTCATCGCGCCGGAGCTGGCGGCCGCCATCCTCAAGCGTCCCGCGAGCGAGGTGCGCGCCACGGCGGACCAGCTCCGCATCCGGCCGCAGGACCTGCTGGACCTGGGGGTCGTGCGGGGCATCGCGGAGCACCGGGGGGAGTGAGCGCGCGGGCGGCGCCGACTTCCCGCCGGGACCGGCCGAGCGGGCCGGGACGCGCCAGGCGGGTCGGAACCGGCCGGGATGGGCCGGGACGGAACCGGCCGAGATGGGCCGGGACGGGATGGGCCGGAACCGGCCGGGATGGGTCGTGACGGGCCGGGATGGGTCGTGACGGGCCGGAGTGGGTCTGGGTGGCCGGGGTGGGTCGGGCCGGGGTGGGTCTGGGTGGCCGGGGTAGGTCGGGACAGGACGGGCCGGGGTGGGTCTGGGTGGCCGGGGTAGGACGGGACGCGGAGAGCGGGACATCGGCGCGACTTGCGAGAACCCGGGGAGCGGCACGGGTTGCGGGGACGGGGGGCATCTGTACGCGCACGGGGAAGTGGGGCCCGGCCGGTCGGCCCCCGCCGGACCGGTCCTCCGGTCCGGCGGTCCTCCCGCCCACCGCTCGTCGGGGACCACCCGGCGTCACCCGTTCGGCGGTACCCCGCCCGGCCCCCTTCAGAAGGCGCCCCGGCCCTCAGAAGCGGACTATGCGAGAAGGGACCGCCACGAGGCGGAGCCCGACGGTCTGCTCTCGGGAGGACCCGCCATGACCGCCAGTCTGGAGCAGCTGCGCCGCTGCCACTTCGCCGTCGACCTGGGCGCAGCCAGGACACGTGTGTATGTGAAGGGCGCGGGACTGGTCGTCGACCAGCCGAGTGTCGCCGCGATCAACACGAAGAACGGCGCGCTGATCGCGGTCGGTGAGTTCGCGGAGAAGATGACGGGCCGCACCCCCGACTACATCCGGGTGATGCGGCCGGTGTCCGGCGGCACGGTGGTCGACATCGAGATGGCCCAGCGCATGCTGCGGCAGCTGCTCGGCGACAAGGTGCGCCGCACCCTGCGCCGCAAGCCGAGGCTGCGCGCCGCCGCCTGCACCCCGCACGACGCGGACCCGCTGGCGCAGCGCGCGACGATCGAGACGCTCGTCGGCCTCGGGGCGAGGCGGGTGGAGCTGGTCGACACGCTGATCGCCGCGGCGGTGGGCTGCGGGCTGCCGGTCGAGCGGCCGGAGGCCACCATGATCATGGTGTGCGGTGCCGCCGCCACCCAGGTCGCCGTGCTGTCGCTCGGCTCCATCGTGACCGCCGAACGCATTCCGGTGGGCGGCGAGGCCGTCGACCGTGCGATCGTGCAGCATCTGCGCCACCAGCACGAGCTGATGCTTCCGTCGCAGTCCGTACGGCCCCTGCAGCTCGCCCTGTCCGGCAACGGGCTCACCCCGCACGGCCCGACGTCCACGGAGATCCACGGGCGGGACGTGGCGACCGGCCTCGCCCGTTCGGTGCAGGTCGACACCGCCGCCGTACGCGATGCCATCCAGACCCCGCTGACGGCCGTGCTCGACGGGATCGGCAAGGTGCTGCGCGCCTGTCCGCCGGATCTGGTGGCCGACCTCGCCGACCGCGGGATCATGATGGTCGGCGGGAGCGCGCTGCTCCCGGGGCTCGACCAGATGCTGCGGCACGCGACGGGCATGCCGGTGCACATCGCCGAACGGCCTGACGTCTGCGCGGTACAGGGCCTGGGCTACATGCTGGAGGGCAAGATCGAGCCGCTGACGCTGGAGCCGCTGCCGGGCTGACGGCCGGCCCGCCCGGGACCGGTCGATCCCCGTCCTCCGACCCACGAGGGGCCCGTATGACCGACCCCGTCCCCCGTCTCCCGGCCCTCGTGGAAGCCGTCCTGTGCGTCGGGTCCGACCTCGAACTGCGGGCCACGCTCCAGCACATCGTGGATGCCGCCGCCGAACTGACGGGGGCCCGGAGCGCGGCGCTGGACATGGCCGATCCCGGCGACGCCGGACCGCTGGAGATCCGTACGGATCGGCCACCGGCGGCCGGCCCGGACCAGTGCCCCCACGAGCGGCCCGACGGCTCCCTGGGCGTCCCGATCCTCGTCGACGACGCGGTGTTCGGGAATCTCCACGTCGCCGGGAAGCACGGCGGCCCGTTCACGGATGAGGACGAGCAGTTGCTGCGGGTGCTGGCGGCCCAGGCCGGCGTGGCGATCGGCAACGCCCGGCTGTACGAGACGGCCCGGCAGCGCGAGCGGTGGATCGAGGGCGCGGCGGCCGTCACCACCGCGCTGCTCAGCGGGGAGGACGCCGCCGACGCGCTGCTGACCGTCGCCGAACGGGCCCGGATCCTCGCCGACGCCTCGGCCGGTCTCATCCTGCAGCCCACGGCGGAGAGCGGCATGAGGATCGTGACCGCCGCCACCCCCGACGGCTCCGCCGACCCCGGTGACATCGTCGGCACCACGATCACTCCCGGCAGCCCCCTGCTGGAACAACTCCTGGCCGGTGAACCGGTGTTCATCGACGACTCGGCGACCGACCCGCGACTGACCACGCACGTACGGCACCGGTTCGGGCCGAACATGATGCTGCCGCTGCAGTCGGGCGGCCGTCTCATCGGCACACTCGCCCTGCCCCGCGACCGCGGCGGCCGCCCGTACAGCGCGGCCGAACGGCTGCTCGCCGCGCAGTTCGCCTCACAGGCCGCGCTGGCGCTGGTCCTCGCGGACGCCCAGCACAGCCGGGAGCGGCTCGCGGTCTACGAGGACCGCGACCGGATCGCTCGCGACCTGCACGACCTGGTCGTCCAGCGGCTCTTCGCCACCGGCATGATGCTGGAGTCCACGCAGCGGCGCAGCGTCGGGGAGGCCGACGCGGAGGTGCACGAGATCCTGGGCCGGGCCGTCGACGAACTGCAGTGCACCGTCCAGGAGGTACGCACCGCGATCTTCGCCCTCCAGCAACCGCCGGCCGACGCCCCCACCACCCTGCGCGGCAAGGTGCTGCGCGAGACGGCGGGCGCGGCGGCGGTCCTGGGTTTCCAGCCGTCCACCCGTTTCACCGGCGCGGTGGAGGCACTTGTGCCGGAGCCCGTCGTCGGCCACCTGCTCGTGGCCCTCCGCCGCGCCCTCGCCTCCGCCGCGCGCCGCTCCGGGGTGTCCCGTATCGAGGTCACGGTGGACGCGACGAGGAGGCTTCCCGACGGGCGGGCGGGGGTGCGGCTGACGGTGTTCGACGACGGCGACACGGGCGGGGGCGACACGGGCGGGGGCGGCGGCACAGGCGGGGGCGACACAGGCGGGGGCGGCGGCACGGGGGACGGACACGGGCGCGGCCGGGCGGGGACGACGGTCGTGTGGCAGTCGCCCCTGTGAGTGCCGGTCCGGTTCGGGCCGCGTCATCGACTGTGGAGCTCCCAGAGCCACTTGACGCCCTCTCCCGGCCTCCGTACCGTCACCTCTCGCATACGTGGACATGACCTCTGTTCACATCCACGGACATGCGGGAGACAGGGCGAGTGGGGGACGGGACAAGGGTGAGGACGGGGTGACCATGGCTCAGCGGCGCGTGGTGGTGTCCGGCGGCGGCACCGGGATCGGCCTGGCGACGGCGGAGGCGTTCGCCGCGGACGGGGACCGGCTGGTGCTCCTCGGCCGCCGGGAGGAGGTGCTGCGCAAGGCGGCCGACGCACTGAACGGCCGGTTCGGGGAGTCGGCGGCGACCTGGTGCGCGGCGGACCTCTCCGACCCCGAACAGGTCGGTACGGTAAGGGACTTCATCACGGTGGACGAGGCTCCGGTGGACGTGCTGGTGGCCAACGCGGGCGGCAACGTGGCCGCCGCGCACGACGGCACCCTCGCCTCCGTCGCGGACGGCTACCGCCGCAACTTCGACGCCAACGTCCTGACCGCGGTGCTGCTCACCGAGGCCCTGCTCCCGCACATCCGCAGGCCCGGCGGCCGCATCGTGCAGCTCTCCTCCATCGCCTCGCTGCGCGGCCCGGGGTCGTACGGCGGCTCCAAGGGCTGGATCAACACGTACACCTACGATCTCGCCCAGCGCGTCGGCCCCGAGGGCATCACCGTCAACGCGGTCGCTCCCGGCTTCGTCGGCGACACGGAGTTCTTCGGCGACCGCGCGACCCCGCAGTTCGTGGCGTCGCGGGTCGCGCAGTCCCTGACGGGGCAGCCGGGACACCCCTCGGAGATCGCCGCGGCCGTCCGGTACGTCGCGTCGCCCGAGGCGGCCTATCTGACGGGGCAGCTGCTGCACATCAACGGCGGGGCGGCGCTGGGGCGCTAGGACCTGCCCGCCCTCCTTGCCGGGCGGTGAGGCAGCCCCGCCGCCCCCGAGCGGCGGCGGGGCGGATCAGCCCGTCCGGGTGGATCACGAACCGCGCGGGACCGTGGGAGCCCACGTGGGCTCCCACGGCGTGGGGTAAGGGTCTCCGTCCTGGAGGATGCCGGGCACGGCCGCGACGTTCCGGGAACCGGGACACCGCGGTCACCGGTGGAGGCGAGCCCGGCCCTGGCGCCCCGCCCCTCCCCTCCCCGGGGGGGGAACCCGGCTGCCCTCCGGACGGGCGTCGGCGCGCGTGGACGCCGGATCGTCCGACCGCCGTCCCGCACACCGTCACCGAAGGCCGTGCGGCCGCCGACGGGGGTGTCCGGGGATCCGCCGGGCCGTCGATCGGCCGTCCGTGCGCGGGTGGGCCACCTGGTCCTGGTCCGGATGGATGAATGCGGACCGCCGCCTCGGGGCTGCGACTGCCGTTACCGCGTTTCCACAGATAGAAACGGTTCTGCTACGCAGGCACTGGGTGGGGCGGGTGGGACTCGAACCCACGGCCGACGGATTATGAGTCCGCTGCTCTAACCGGCTGAGCTACCGCCCCTTACGGCGCGTCGCGCACATTTGTGCGCGCCGTCTGCCGCAGCATAGCCGCTCATACGATCTCCTGCTTCGGATGGTCGGCAACGCATGACCATGAGGACTTCGGCGCCGGCCACGCGGTTCCCCCGGACATGAAAAAGGACCCCTGAGGGGCCCTCTTCCGTTGCTCTCCCGACTGGACTCGAACCAGTAACCTGCCGGTTAACAGCCGGCTGCTCTGCCAATTGAGCTACAGGAGACCGCGCTCCCCCGACTGGACTCGAACCAGTAACCTGCCGGTTAACAGCCGGCTGCTCTGCCAATTGAGCTACAGGGGATTGCCTTGTTGCATCGAACGCACCTACCTGGGTATTCGCCAGGGGGCGTGCGCTCGCTGCGACACATACATTAGCGCAAGCAGGGGGGTGCTCCGCCAATCGGTTCCCCCCGCACCGATGCCGACGCAAGGGAAGGGTGGCCGTCATGCGGTACCGGCTCACATTCGTCGCCGGACTGGCCGTGGGTTACGTGCTGGGCACACGCGCCGGGCGCGAGCGCTACGAACAGCTGAAGAAGTCCGCGCGGCAGGTCGCGCAGAACCCCGCCGTGCGCAACACCGCCGAGACCGCCGCCCAGCAGGGGCGCCAGGTCGCGGGCAAGGCCTACCACGCGGTGAGCGAGAAAATGGGCGACCACGTGCCCGCCTCGGTGACCCAGCGGGTCCGCTCCCTGCGCGAGCGGAACACCAACGGCACCGGCGAGGACGACTGGGGCACCACGAACACCTGAGCCTCCGGATGGCCGTATCGCCCCAAAGGCCCGGTGCGCGAGGCATCGGGCCCCTGGCACCGGGGCCCCAGGGACCCCCGGCCACCCGCGTTCACCAGGCGTGACACTCGGCCCGGCGCGCTCACCTCCCGCGGTACGGCAGAATTTCCGCCATGGGGATAGTCGCCGGGTTGGACAGTTCACCCGATTTCACTCGCATCGTCGTCTGCGACACGGACACGGGCGCCGTGCTCAGGCAGGGGTATGCGCCGCACCCGGTGGAGAGCACCGAGAGCGGCGGCCGCCCTTCCGACGTCGATCCGCAGGCGTGGCTGCTGTCCCTGGGCGAGGCCGCCGGCGGCGGCCTGCTCGAAGGCGTACAGGCCATCGGCGTGTCGGCACAGCAGAACGGGCTCGTCCCGCTGGACGCGCAGGGCAACACGGTGCGCCCCGCGCTGGTCGGCGGTGACAAGCGGGCCCAGGTCGCCGCCGCCGACCTGGTGGACGCGCTCGGTGGGCGCGAGGCATGGGCCCAGGCCGTGGGCTGCGTCCCCCAGGCCGCGCAGCCGGTGACCAAGCTGCGCTGGCTGAACCGCACCGAACCCGACGCGGCGCAGCGCACCGCCGTACTGCTCCAGGCGCACGACTGGCTGGTGTGGCAGTTGCTCGGCCGCCCGCTGCGCCGGACCACCGACCGCGGCGGGGCCTCCGGCACCGGCTACTGGTCGGCGGCGACCGGCGCCTACCGGCCGGATCTCGTCGAGCTCGCGCTGGGCCACCAGGCCACGCTTCCCGAGGTGCTCGGCCCGTCCGAGGCCGCGGGCACCACCCCCGAGGGGCTGCTGATCTCGGCGGGCACCGGCGAGACGATGGCGGCGGCCTTCGGGCTCGGCATCGGGCTCGGGGACGCGGTCGTCTCCCTCGGCGCGTCCGGGTCCGTGATGGCCGTACACACCGAGGCGCTGGCCGACCCCTCCGGCATGATCACCTCACTGGCGGACGCGACCGGGCTCCATCTGCCGGTGGTGACGACCCTGAACGCCGTACGGACCCTGCGCGGCGCCGCCGAACTGCTCGGCCTGCCCGACCTGGAGAGCCTGTCCGAGCTGGCGATGAAGTCCACGCCGGGCTCGCACGGCCTGGTCCTGCTCCCCTATCTGGAGGGCGAGCGGACCCCGAACCTCCCCCACACGGCGGGCACACTCGCCGGGCTGCGGCGCGAGTCGATGCGGCCCGAACACCTGGCGCGGGCCGCCTTCGAGGGCATGCTGTGCGGGCTCGCGGACGCGCTCGACGTCCTGCGCGGGCGGGGCGTGGACGTCCGGCGGGTCTTCCTGCTCGGGGCCGCCGCGGAGCTGTCGGCCGTACAGGCCGCGGCGCCCGCGCTGTTCGGCGCGCAGGTCGTCGTACCGCAGCCCGCGGACTACGCGGCGCTCGGCGCGGCCCGCCAGGCGGCCTGGGCACTCGGCGTGTCGCAGGGCACCCTCGACCCCCGGCTGCCACCCGTCTGGCAGGGTGCGGTCGCCCAGGTTCTGGAGCCCGGCGAGGAACTGGCGGTGGGCCAGGCCGTAAGGCAGCAGTACGTCTCCGTACGGGAGCAGACGCACCCTGGGGCGTTTCGCGCATAAGGGCGCGCAGGGGGGCACACGGGAAGGCCGGGACGCGCGGTGAAGTCCCGTACGGGCCGCGGGCGTACGTCCGAAGGTCCGGTTCCGGTCGGCTCTTGGTCCGCTCTTGGATTAATCGATTGGGGTAACGCGGGTGGAGTGTCCGACGATAGGGGGTGGTGCACCACCGACCGCACTGCCGTCGCCGACTCCGAGAGAAGCCGCGTGCTCATACGACTGCTTCGGACCTACCTCAGTCCGTACAAGAAACCCATCGCCCTCCTGGTGTTCCTGCAGTTCCTGCAGACCTGCGCCACTCTCTACCTGCCGACCCTGAACGCGCACATCATCGACAACGGCGTGGTCAAGGGGGACACCGGATACATCCTGTCCTTCGGTGCCCTGATGATCGGGATCTCGCTGGTCCAGGTCTTCTGCAACATCGGAGCCGTCTACTACGGCGCCCGGACGGCGTCGGCCGTCGGCCGGGACATCCGCGCGGCCGTCTTCGACCGGGTGCAGTCGTTCTCCGCGCGCGAGGTCGGTCATTTCGGCGCCCCGTCGCTGATCACCCGCACCACGAACGACGTGCAGCAGGTGCAGATGCTGACGCTGATGACGTTCACCCTGCTGGTGTCGGCGCCGATCATGTGCGTCGGCGGCATCGTGCTCGCCCTCGGCCTGGACGTGCCGCTGTCCGCGATCCTGGTCGCCGTCGTGCCCATCCTCGGCATCGGCGTGACGCTGATCGTGCGCAGGCTGCGCCCGCTGTTCCGGACCATGCAGGTGCGCCTGGACACCGTGAACCGGGTGCTGCGCGAGCAGATCACCGGCAACCGCGTCATCCGCGCCTTCGTCCGCGACGACTACGAGAAGGACCGCTTCCGCGGCGCCAACACCGAGCTGACCAAGATGTCCCTGGCCACCGGCCGCATGCTCGCGCTGATGTTCCCGATGGTCATGACCGTCGTGAACCTCTCGTCGATCGCCGTGGTCTGGTTCGGTGCCCACCGCATCGCCAGTGGCGGCATGCAGATCGGTGACCTCACCGCGTTCCTCGCGTATCTGATGCAGATCGTGATGTCCGTGATGATGGCCACCTTCATGTTCATGATGGTGCCGCGCGCGGAGGTCTGCGCCGAGCGCATCCAGGAGGTCCTGGACACCTCCTCCAGCGTCGTGCCGCCCACCGCGCCCGTCCTGGAGCTGCGTCGCCACGGCCATCTGGAGATCCGCGGCGCCGGGTTCCGCTACCCGGGTGCCGAGGAGCCGGTGCTGAGGTCCATCGACCTGGTGGCGCGGCCGGGCGAGGTGACGGCCGTGATCGGGTCGACGGGCAGCGGGAAGTCGACCCTGCTGGGTCTGGTCCCCCGTCTCTTCGACGCCACCGACGGCCAGGTCCTGGTGGACGGCGAGGACGTGGCGAGTGTGGAGCCGCAGTTGCTGGCCAGGACGGTCGGGCTCGTCCCGCAGAAGCCGTACCTGTTCGCGGGCACGGTGGCGAGCAACCTGCGCTACGGCAATCCGGACGCGACCGACGAGGAGCTGTGGCACGCGCTGGAGGTGGCGCAGGCCAAGGGCTTCGTGGAACAGCTGGACAACGGCCTGCAGTCGGCGATCGCGCAGGGCGGCACGAACGTGTCGGGCGGTCAGCGCCAGCGCCTCGCGATCGCCCGCACCCTCGTGCAGCGCCCGGAGATCTACCTCTTCGACGACTCCTTCTCGGCCCTCGACTACGCGACGGACGCGGCGCTGCGGGCCGCGCTCGCCGAGGAGACCTCCGAGGCGACCGTGGTGATCGTCGCCCAGCGGGTGTCGACCATCCGTGACGCCGACCGCATCGTGGTCCTCGACGAGGGCCGGGTCGTCGGCACCGGACGCCACCACGAGCTGATGGCGGACAACGAGACCTACCGGGAGATCGTGCTCTCCCAGCTGACGGAAGCGGAGGCCGCCTGATGGCCGGGCCCATGGGACGCATGATGGCCGGGGGCGGCCCCGATCAGCGCTCGCTGGACTTCAAGGGATCCGGGAAACGGCTCCTGGCACAGTTCAAACCCGAGCGCGTCACCCTGTACGTCATGCTGTGCGCGGTCGTGTTCAGCGTGGGGCTCTCGGTCGTCGGGCCGAAGATCCTCGGCAAGGCCACCGACCTGGTCTTCGCGGGGATCATCGGACGGCAGATGCCGGCCGGGGCCACCAAGGCCGAGGTCCTCGCGGGCATGCGCGAGCGGGGCGACGGCGGTATGGCCGACATGCTCTCGGGGACGGACTTCACCCCGGGCAAGGGCATCGACTTCGGCGCCGTCGGCGACGTACTGCTGATCGCGCTCGGTACGTTCCTGGTGGCCGGTCTGCTGATGGCGGTGGCGACGCGCCTGGTGAACCGGGCCGTCAACAAGACCGTCTTCCACATGCGCGAGGACCTCCAGGCGAAGCTGTCGCGCCTGCCCCTCTCGTACTTCGACAAGCGGCAGCGCGGCGAGGTGCTCTCGCGCGCCACGAACGACCTCGACAACATCCAGCAGACGCTCCAGCAGTCGATGGGCCAGCTGGTCAACTCGCTGCTGACCATCGTGGGTGTGCTGGCGATGATGTTCTGGGTGTCGTGGCTGCTGGCGCTCGTCGCGCTGGTCACCGTCCCGCTCTCGTTCTTCGTCGCCACCCGCATCGGCAAGCGCTCGCAGCCGCACTTCGTGCAGCAGTGGCGCACCACCGGCATACTCAACGCGCACATCGAGGAGATGTACACCGGGCACACGCTGGTGAAGGTGTTCGGACGCCAGGAGCAGTCGGCCGCGCAGTTCGCGGAGCAGAACGAGAAGCTCTACGAGGCCGGGTTCAAGGCGCAGTTCAACAGCGGGGTCATGCAGCCGCTGATGATGTTCGTGTCGAACCTGAACTACGTGCTGGTGGCGGTGGTCGGCGGGCTGCGGGTCGCGTCGGGCACGCTGTCGATCGGTGATGTGCAGGCCTTCATCCAGTACTCCCGGCAGTTCTCGATGCCGCTGACGCAGGTCGCGTCGATGGCGAACATGGTGCAGTCCGGGGTCGCCTCCGCGGAGCGCGTCTTCGAGCTGCTGGACGCGGAGGAGCAGGCGGCGGATCCCGTGCCGGCCGCGCGTCCGGACGAGCTGCGCGGGCGGGTGGCACTGCACAACGTGTCCTTCCGCTACGACCCCGAGAAGCCGCTCATCAAGGACCTGTCCCTGAAGGTGGAGCCCGGACACACGGTGGCGATCGTCGGCCCGACGGGTGCGGGCAAGACGACGCTGGTGAACCTGCTGATGCGTTTCTACGACGTCACAGGCGGCCGGGTCACCCTCGACGGGGTCGACATCGCGTCGATGTCCCGGGACGAACTGCGGTCCGCGATCGGCATGGTGCTCCAGGACACCTGGCTGTTCGGCGGCACGATCGCGGAGAACATCGCGTACGGGGCCTCGCGCGACGTGACCCGCGGGGAGATCGAGGAGGCGGCGCGGGCGGCTCACGCGGACCGGTTCGTCCGGACGCTGCCGGACGGCTACGACACCGTGATCGACGACGAGGGAAGCGGGGTCAGCGCGGGTGAGAAGCAGCTGATCACCATCGCGCGCGCGTTCCTGTCCGATCCGGTGATCCTGGTGCTCGACGAGGCGACCAGCTCCGTCGACACCCGCACCGAGGTGCTGATCCAGAAGGCGATGGCGAAGCTGGCGCACGGGCGGACGTCGTTCGTGATCGCGCACCGGCTCTCCACGATCCGGGACGCGGACACCATTCTCGTGATGGAGAACGGGTCGATCGTGGAGCAGGGAGCGCACACGGAGCTGCTCGCGGCGGGCGAGGCCTACGCGCGGCTGTACCAGGCGCAGTTCGCCCAGGCGGTGGCCGAGGTCGACTAGGGGGTGTCGCGGAAGTCCCGTCGTCCGCCCGGAGGGCGGGCCTCGCGGCGTCTGGTGCGTGCCAGGCGTCGCGAGACAGGCGGGACTTTCGCAACACGCCCTAGGGGGAGGGGTGTTCGCCGGAGCGATCGCCCCTCCCCCATTCCTTCGGCGGGCGCCGGCGGAGCGGACGTCTCAGTCCAGGTAGCCGCGCAGCTGGTCCGCGAAGGCGTGGTCCCGCAGTTTGTTGAGGGTCTTGGACTCGATCTGGCGGATGCGTTCGCGTGTCACGCCGAAGATGCGGCCTATCTCCTCCAGGGTGCGGGGGCGGCCGTCCGCCAGACCGTAGCGGAGCTGCACCACCTTGCGTTCCCGCTCGCCGAGGGTGGAAAGGACCGCCTCCAGGTGCTCGCGCAGGAGGAGGAACGCGGCGGACTCGACGGGGGAAGCCGCGTCGCCGTCCTCGATCAGGTCGCCCAGCGCGACGTCGTCCTCCTCGCCCACGGGGGCGTGCAGGGACACCGGCTCCTGGGCCAGGCGCAGGACTTCGCTGACCCGCTCACTGGGGAGGTCGAGGTGGGCGCCGACCTCTTCGGGGGTGGGTTCGTAGCCGCGTTCCTGCAGCATGCGGCGCTGCACGCGGACCACCCGGTTGATCAACTCGACGACGTGGACGGGGACCCGGATGGTCCTGGCCTGGTCGGCCAGCGCCCGTGACATGGCCTGCCGGATCCACCAGGTCGCGTACGTGGAGAACTTGTACCCGCGGGCGTAGTCGAACTTCTCGACGGCTCGGATCAGGCCCAGGTTTCCTTCCTGGACGAGGTCGAGCATGGTCAGGCCGCGGCCCACGTAGCGCTTCGCGACCGAGACCACGAGCCGCAGGTTCGCCTCGATCAGCCGGCGCTTGGCCATGCGGCCCATGACGACCAGTTTGTCGAGGTCGAGGGCGAGTTGGCTGTCCAGGTCGGAGGCGAGCCGCAGCCGCTCCTCGGCGAAGAGACCGGCCTCCACCCGGCGGGCGAGTTCGACCTCCTCGACCGCGGTGAGCAGCGGGATGCGGCCGATCTCGCGCAGGTACTGGCGGAACAGGTCGGAGGAGGGGCCGCCGGTGTCCGCGGTGCGGGTGCGCAGCGGCTCCACGGGCTCGGGCGCCTCGGTCTCGACGTCGACCGCGTCCGCGGGCGGCCCGTCCGGCTCGGGCGGGACTTCCGGCTCCGCCTCGGGGTGGTGCGCGGCACGGCTCTGCGGGGGGAGCGCCGCGACGACGCCGGGCTCCGCGTCCGTGGAATTGTCGTTCTGTGTCAGGGTCTGGGTCTGCACGGGGGCGACCTCCAGGAATGTCGCTGCTGAGACGTGCGGCAGCGGTACGTCGGGGATGGGGTCGGCGGCCTCGCCGCTGTCCATCCCGTAGTCGTTTGGCGGAACGGCGGGTATCGGGAACCCGCCGCGTGCGGGTCGGCCGCGCTCCGAGGACTCAGGCACCGGAACCCAGTGTGGAGTACGACACATCGCCGCCACGAGGGGCGTGCGGTGACTTTTTGCGTCCGGTCCGTGACCGCGTGATTACCCTCGTGCACGAGTGCGCAGGGCCGGGCGTGTGAAACCTGCGGAAAGGCGCATGTGGGGGCGGGCGCTCCGGGGGCGGTGTGAGCGCCGGGGCCCCTTCAGTGGTGTGCGGGCTTCGGGCGCGGGGCCCGAGGCGCGGCGGCGGCCCGAACCGGGCCGGGCCTCAGAGCGCCTCCGCGCCCCGCTCGCGCAGCGCCTGCCCGTACTGCTGGAGGACCCACAACTCGTTCTGCACGGCGGTCAGCTGGGCCGGGTCGCCGTGGGCGCTGGCGCGGGCCAGGGCGCCCTGGACGTCCATGACGCGGCGCTCGACGGCACGCCTGCGGACCATGACGAGCTGGTCGCCGGCGTAGGTCTCGTCGACGGTCTTGCGCATGATGGCCTCGACGGCCAGCTCGGTGACCATGGCGCGCACCGTGTTGTCCGGGGCGGCCTCGCGGACCAGGACCAGGTACTCCTGGGGGTCCTGGGCTCCGTACTCCGCGCCGCCCGCCTCCATGATCGCCTGGCGTACGGCGGCGTACGGCGGGGCGGTGAACTCGTCGATCCCGTAGGCGTCGAAGGCCGGGGAGACCAGCTCGGGGCGCTGGAGGGCGAGCTTGAGCAGCTCGCGCTCGGTGGCGAAGACGGGGTTGCGGAGGTTGAGCGCGGGGCCGCCGCGAGGGGTCTGGACGGCGGCGTACGTCTGTTGGGGCCGCTGTCCGGAGGGGGCCGGGCCGGCCGGGCCCTTGCCGCCGCGGTCGCGGGCCCAACGGGCCAGCTGGGCCACCCGCTTGACCACGAACTGGGTGTCGAGGATGCCGAGCATGCCCGCGAGCTGCACGGCCACCTCGTGCTGGGCCCCGGTGTTCTTGATGCGGGCGACGACCGGGGCCGCCTCGTCGAGGGCGGCCGCGCGTCCGGCGGGGGTCTCCAGGTCGTAGCGGGCGACGATGTGGCGCAGCGCGAACTCGAAGAGCGGGGTGCGTGGTTCGACGAGGTCGGCGACCGCCTCGTCGCCCTTGGCCAGGCGCAGGTCGCAGGGGTCCATGCCGTCCGGGGCGACCGCGATGTAGGTCTCGGCGGCGAACTTCTGGTCGTCCTCGAAGGCGCGCAGGGCCGCCTTCTGGCCGGCCGAGTCGCCGTCGAAGGTGAAGATGACCCGCGCCGAGCCGTTGTCCATCAGCAGCCGGCGGAGGATCTTGATGTGGTCGCCGCCGAAGGCCGTGCCGCAGGTCGCGATGGCGGTGGTGATGCCGGCCAGGTGGCAGGCCATGACGTCGGTGTAGCCCTCGACGACGACCGCGCGGCTGGTCTTGGCGATCTCCTTCTTGGCGAGGTCGATGCCGTACAGGACCTGGGACTTCCGGTAGATCGCCGTGTCGGGCGTGTTGAGGTACTTCGGGCCGTTGTCCGTCTCGTACAGCTTGCGCGCGCCGAAGCCGACGACCTCGCCGCCGATGTCGCGGATCGGCCACATCAGGCGTCCGCGGAAGCGGTCGATGGGGCCGCGGCGGCCCTCCTGGGAGAGCCCGGACAGGAGCAGCTCCTTGTCGGAGAAGCCCTTGCCTCGGAGGTAGCGGGTGAGGTGGTCCCAGCCCTGGGGGCTGTAGCCGACGCCGAAGTGCGCGGCGGCGGTCTGGTCGAAGCCGCGCTCGGCGAGGAACTTGCGGCCCGCGTCGGCCTCGGGGCTGGTGTCGAGCTGCTCGATGTAGAACTGCGCGGCGACCTTGTGGGCCTCGACCAGGCGGATGCGTTCGCCGCGCTGGTGGGACGGGTTGTACCCGCCCTCCTCGTAACGGAGTGTGATGCCCGCCTGTCCGGCGAGGCGCTCGACCGCCTCCGAGAAGGAGAGGTGGTCGACCTTCATCACGAACGTGATGGTGTCGCCGCCTTCCTGGCAGCCGAAGCAGTGGAAGAGACCCTTGCTCGGGCTGACCTGGAAGGACGGTGACTTCTCGTCGTGGAAGGGGCAGAGGCCCTTGAGGTTGCCGCCGCCCGCGTTGCGCAGCTGGAGGTACTCCGAGACGACGGCGTCGATCGGGACCGCGTCCCGAACAGCCTTCACGTCCTCGTCGTTGATCCTTCCAGCCACGGGTGAATTCTACGGGGGCGCGGTGACAGCCGAGTGCCGCCGTGGGTCACGGGAGCAGACTGTCCAGCGGGACGTGCGGGTCGGCCAGTGCCTCGGCGTCCACCCGGGCCCGGGATCGGATCAGCTGCTGGATCGGATCCGTGACGTCCCACACATTCACGTTCATCCCGGCCAGCACCCTGCCATCCGTCAGCCAGAAGGCGATGAACTGCCGTTTGCCCGCGTCTCCCCGGATCACCACCTGGTCGTAGGTGCCCGGGGGCGCCCAGCCGGAGTACTCGAGTCCGACGTCGTACTGGTCGGAGAAGAAATAGGGCACGCGGTCGTACGTCGTCTCGCGGCCCAGCATCGCGCGGGCGGCCGCCGGTCCGCCGTTGAGGGCGTTGGCCCAGTGTTCGACACGCAGCCGGGTGCCGAAGAGGGGGTGGGGGAAGGCGGCGACGTCGCCGGCGGCGTGGATGTCGGGGTCGGAGGTGCGCAGCCGCTCGTCGACGGCGATGCCGCCGCCGTGCGCCCGGGGGGCGATCTCCAGACCCGCGGCCTCGGCGAGCCCGGTGCGCGGCGCCGCTCCGATGGCCGCCAGTACGTCATGGGCCGGGTGCTCCTCGCCGTCGTCGGTGCGGGCGGCGAGCACCATGCCGTCCTGGCCGACGATCTCGGTGAGGCGGGCGCCGAAGTGGAAGCGGACGCCGTGCTCGCGGTGCAGCTCGGTGAAGAGCTGGCCGAGCTCGGGGCCGAGGACCGAGTGCAGCGGGGTCGCCTCCGGCTCGACGACGGTGACCTCGGCGCCGTACTCGCGGGCCGCGGCCGCGACCTCCAGGCCGATCCAGCCCGCGCCCGCGATCACGATGTGCCCGTTGTCCCGGCCGAGCGCGGCGAGCACTCCCTTCAGCCGTTCGGCGTGGGCGAGGCGGCGCAGGTGGTGGACTCCGGCGAGGCCGGTGCCCGGGATGTCGAGGCGGCGCGGCTCGGCGCCGGTCGCGAGGAGCAGCTTGTCGTAGTGGACGAGGGTGCCGTCGTCGCCGAAGCGGACCGTCTTCGCGGTCCGGTCGATCGCGTCGACGGTCTGGCCGAGGTGCAGCTCCACGTCGTTCTGCGCGTACCAGGCGGGTTCGTGCACGAAGACGGTGTCGCGCTCCTCCTTGCCGAGGAGGTACCCCTTGGAGAGCGGCGGGCGCTCGTAGGGGTGGTCACGTTCGTCGCAGATCAGTATCACCCGCCCGGTGAATCCCTCCGCTCGGAGTGTCTCGGCCGCCTTGGCGCCGGCCAGGCCTCCTCCGACGATGACGAATGTCTGATCCGCGTCGACCACTTGATGCCTCCTCGTAAGGATGTCGCCCCATGCGAGCGTCCCGCACGCAGCGTGATGCGGGAAGAGGGAGTGGCCCGATCAGGCCACGCAGGGTCACACTCCGCCGCCCGTGCCGGGGCGGGTGGTGAGCCTGAGGTGCAGTGAGCGCGCCGAGGCGTCCGTCAGCGAGGCGATCTGGTCGACGATCACCCGTTTACGGGCGCGGTCGTCGGGTGCCTCGTCGAACAGTGCCCTGAACTGCGGGTCCAGGCCGTCCGGGGCGCGGGCGGTGAGCGCCTCGGCGAGTTCGGCGACGACGACCCGCTGATCGGCGCGGAGCCGTTCCTGCTCGGCGCGCTGCATGACGTAACGGTCGGCGACCGCCTTGAGGACCGCGCACTCCAGGCGAGCGGCGCGCGGAACGACCAGTTCCGCACCGTGGCGGGTGAGTCGGCCCAGGCCGTACGTGGCCCGTGTGGCGCCCTCGGCGGCCAGGCAGAAGCGGCCGATGAGCTGGCTGGTGGCGTCCTTGAGCCGGGCCTGCGCGATGGCCGATCCGTCGTAGCCGTGCGGCCACCACTCCTGGTCGAGGAGCCGGTCGAGGGCCTCGGCGAGCTCGGCGGGGTCGGTCTCCGCGGACACGTACCGCCCGATGGCCACCGCGAAGATCTCCTGCCGCTCCGGCTCGGCGTGCAGACAGCCGGGGTCGATGTGGCCCGCGTGCAGCCCGTCCTCGACGTCGTGCACCGAGTAGGCCACGTCGTCCGACCAGTCCATGACCTGGGCCTCGAAGCAGGTGCGGGTGGCGGGGGCGCCCTTGCGGATCCAGTCGAAGACCGGCCGGTCGTCCTCGTAGACCCCGAACTTCGCAGACGCGGGGTCGGTGGGGTGGGCGCCGCGCGGCCAGGGGTACTTGGTGGCGGCGTCGAGGGTGGCGCGGGTGAGGTTGAGGCCGACGCTGACCAGCTCGCCGGTCTCCTCGGACGGCACGAACCGCTTGGGCTCTATGCGGGCGAGCAGCCGCAGCGACTGCGCGTTGCCCTCGAAGCCTCCGCAGTCCCGCGCGAACTCGTTCAGCGCCTGCTCGCCGTTGTGTCCGAAGGGCGGGTGGCCGAGGTCGTGGGAGAGGCAGGCCGCCTCGACGAGGTCGGGGTCGCAGCCGAGGGCCGCGCCCAGTTCACGGCCGACCTGGGCGCATTCCAGGGAGTGTGTCAGCCGGGTACGGGGGCTGGCGTCCCAGGCCCGGTCGAGGGTCCCCCCTCTGCGGGCGGAGTCGAGGCCCTGGGGAAGGGTGCCGGGCGTGACGACCTGGGTCTTGCCCGCGAGCCGGCGCAGCGCGGAGGAGTGCAGCACCCGCGCGCGGTCACGCTGGAAGGCGGTGCGCCCGGGGCGTTTGTCGGGTTCGACCGCCCAGCGCTCGACGGCGGTCTCGTCGTACTCCTCGGGGCCGGTGTGGAGCTCGTACGCCTTCGGTGCGGTGCCTTCCATGCATCCGACAGTAGACGCAGGCGCTGACGATCGGGGCGCGGAGGACCACCGCGAGCCCCGGTTCAGGTGGTGGCGAGCTCGCGTTCAAAGGCCGGCTCGGGGGCCGCGAGGGCCTGGTCGTAACGGTGCAGGACGAGGCGGGCCATCGCCGGGTGGGTGCCCAGGGGCGCGGCGGCGATCCAGGGGGCGGCCTCGGCGCACTCGGTGGCGAAGCGGCCGGGCGCGGTGAAGCAGGAGGCGACGGCGATGCGGTGGCGGCCGCGGGCGGCCATGGCCCGTACGGCGGCCGGGACGGTGGGCGCGGCGGCGGAGGCGTACGCCGCCGCGACCGGCACGCCGAGGCGTTCGGCCAGCAGGCGTGCGGTGCGGCGGGTGTCGACGGCCGCTTCGGGGTCGCGGGAGCCGGCGGCGGCCAGCACGACACCGCTCGCCCGGCGGACGGCGTCACTCATCCGGGTGCGCCAGCCGGCCTCGACGAGCCGTGCGTACAGCGTCTCGACGAGCAACGGGTGCGGGCCGAGCGGGGCGGCGACGCGGGCGCGCAGGCCCGGGACGGCGGCCGCCGCGTCGGGGACGTCGCGCTTGACGTGGTGACCGCGGCCGAGGAGCAGCGGCACGAGGACGGCCCGGGGGTCGCGGGCCGTGTCGATCGAGGCGAGGGTGGCGGGCAGCAGCGGTTCGTCGAGCTCGAGGTGACCGAGCCGCACGGACAGGTGCGGGCGCAGCTCGCGGACCCGTTCGACGAGGGTGCTCACGGTGCCGAGCGCGCGCGGGTCGCGGCTGCCGTGCGCGACGAGGACGAGCGGCGGGAGCTGCGGCCGCCGCGTGCCGTCGAGGGCGACGAGGCTGAGCTGATGGCCGAGCCGGCTGGTGATCGCGGTCATGAGTTGCGCCGTACTGTCGAGGGGGGCGTCCGGGAGCGGCCGGCCCCCGGTGCCGGTCGGGGACTCGTCGTGAGGGGATTGCGACGCCGTCATGGACCGATCGTGCCGGTAGGAGGTTGCCATGCCGTTGCACCGGCATGACGGGTGTTTTCCGGGGGTTCACGATGGCGTTCCGCCGGTCCGTGAGGCTCCCGCACCCGCGGTCTGGGGGGCACCGGGTGACCCCGGTCACCACGCCGAACCGAACGGGCTTACGCTGCGTCCCCATCTGTCGAACACCGCCGCGAGCCGACGCCATCTGGGGGACACCGATCATGCTGCGCCTGCCGCGCCCGAGCATCCGTAGACCCTTCTTCCCGCGGCTCGGACGGCTTCCGCGACTCCCCCGCACCCGTGCCGGGCAGCGCCGGGCGGTGCAGGTGGTCATGGTGCTGTGCGTGCTGGCGCTGCTTCCCGCGACCTGGCTGTACGTGGTGACGGGCGACCGGCTGCGGACCACCGCGGACGTGCCGAGGACCGGGGTCGCGATGGTCTTCGGGGCGGGGCTGTGGGAGGGCGAGCCGTCGCCGTACCTGGCGCACCGGCTGGACGCGGCGGCGCGGCTGTACCGGGCGGGGCGGATCGAGGTGGTCCTCGTCACCGGGGACAACAGCCGCGAGGACTACGACGAACCGGACGCCATGCGCGCGTATCTGACGAGGCACGGGGTGCCGGACGGCCGGATCGTCAGCGACTACGCCGGGTTCGACACCTGGGACTCGTGCGTACGGGCCCGGAAGATCTTCGGCGTCCACGAGGCGGTGCTGATCAGCCAGGGGTTCCACATCCGGCGGGCCGTCGCGCTGTGCCGGGCGGCGGGGGTGCGTTCGTACGGCGTCGGGGTCGACGCGAAGCACGACGCCACCTGGTACTACGGGGGTGCCCGCGAGGTGTTCGCGGCGGGCAAGGCCTTGCTGGACGTGGTGTTCGAGCCCGATCCGCGGTTCCTCGGGCGCAAGGAGCCCGGGGTGGCGCGGGCGCTGGCGGCTGCGGGCGAGCGGTGATCCCCGCCGACCTGACGCCCGCGGAGTGCCGGGTCAGGGACGCCTTCCCGCGCGGCGAGGGCGTCGACTTCCGCGAGAGCCCCGACGAGGACCCCGCGGACGGGGCCTCCTGGGGACCGGAGCGGACCGTGCGTGCCGAGGTGCTGCGGGGGCTGCTGATCGGCGGAGCCGCCCAGGACGGTGAGATAGCCGGCCTGAGGCTGAGCGGGGCGCGCGTCACCGGACGGCTGGACCTCACCTACGGGACGGTCGACCACCCCGTACGGCTGCGGTTCTGCCACTTCGAGCAGGACCCGAACCTGTACGGGGCGCGGCTGCGCAACCTGGTGCTGAGCGACTCGGTGCTGCCCGGACTCACCGCGGGCACCCTGCGGGTGGAGGGGGTGCTGCGGCTCAGCTGCTGCCGTGTCACCGGGCAGGTGCGGCTCCAGGGCGCGAAGATCTCGGGCGCCGTCTTCCTGAACGGGGCGCGGCTCGGCGTGCCACCGGACCCGGACGCCCCGGACCGGGTTCCCGGCGCGCCGGAGACAGCCGTGGAACCGGCCCTCCAGCTCAACCACGCCGAGGTCGGCACCGACGTGTGGGCCGTCGGTCTCGTCGCCCACGGCCAGGTCCGGCTGAACGGCGCGACCCTCGGCGGCCAGCTGAACCTCGACGACGCCGAACTGCACGCGCCGGGCGGCACCGCGCTGCACGCCGAGACGCTGTCGGTCGGCACCGATCTGCGGGCCATGCGGCTGCGCGCGCACGGGCGGGTCAACCTGAGCGGAGCGAGGATTCCCCACCAGCTCAATCTGGCCTACGCCCGGCTGTCGAACCCCGGGGGACCCGCCCTGCGGGCCAGCAGCTGTGTCATCGGCGAACTGTGGCTGCGCGAGGCCGCCCCGATCGTGGGCACGGTGAATCTGCGCCGCTCCCAGCTGGACCTGCTGCACGTTCCCCCGGAGACCTGGCCCGGACAGGTGCGCCTCGACGGCCTCGGCTACCGCACCCTCGCCCCGCACCTGCCCGCCGAGCTGCGGCTGCCCCTGCTGGAGCGCGAGGAGTCCGGTTATCTTCCCTACGCCTACGAGCAGTTGGCGGCCGCCTACCGGACCGCGGGTGACGACGCCGGCGCGCGTACGGTGCAGTTGGCCAAGCTCCGGCGGCATCGCGGGACGCTGTCACGCCCGGCCCGGTTCTGGGGTCATCTGCAGGACGCGACCGTCGGGTACGGCTTCCGGCCGATGCGTGCCGCCGGCTGGCTGCTGTTGCTGCTGTGCACGGGTGCGGTCGCCTTCGCGCTGCACCATCCGCACGCCCTGAAGCCGGCCGAGGCGCCCGGTTTCAATCCGCTCGTCTACACCCTCGACCTACTGCTGCCCCTGGTCGACTTCGGGCAGGAGACGGCCTTCGCGCCGCGCGGCGGCTACCAGTGGCTCTCGTACCTGCTGATCGCCACCGGCTGGATCCTGGCGACGACGATCGCGGCGGGCGTCACCCGCTCCCTCAACCGCCAGTAGCCGACCGGCGGACTCCGCTCGCGCACCGGGCACCGCGTCCGGCGCACCCCGCACCGCACACCCGGCGCACCGGCTCTCCCGCCGGGCACCGGGCACCGGGCACCGGGCACCGGGCACCGGGCACCGGGCACCAACGACGGATCCCGTCAAGGCGTGCGCCGACGCTCGCGCCAGTCCCCGCCCGGGAGGAGCCGGCCGTGGGTCCGCAGCCGGGCGGCGACGGCGGGTGCGGCCAGGTACACCCAGGCCCGCGCGGCCGTGCCGTCCACGCGGGCCGCGTCGCGGACCACCCGCTCGTACAGGTTGCGGGGGTCGCCCGGCACGTACTCCTCCAGCCGGTCGAGCGCGCCGAGCAGTTCCGCGTACGCCTCGGGCAGCGCCGTGACCAGCTCCCCGCGCACGACACCCGCGGGTTCCTCGACGGCGTACGGGTATCCGGGTCCGTCGTACAGCACGATCCCCCGCATCCTGGCGAGCTGTTCGGACCGTGTCCGTCCGCGCAGGAAGAGGTCGTGGTGGTGTTCGCCGGGGCGCAGCGTGCCGTAGACGAAGAAGGGCAGCCGTTCCTCGTTCGTGACGCTCAAGAGCCACTCACCTCTCTCGGCCCCGGGTTGTCCCGGTGGACGCCTCGGACGTTGCCGCGGCCGTCGTTCCTGTGGTCTTTCCGGGGGCGTTCCGGCTGCCGTCTCCATGATCGCCCCTCATTCGTGAGGGCGCGGAAACGATTCCGTCCACACCCGCCGCGACCACGCGTGCGCTATGGACATGACATGTCATGGACCTTTAAATCTGAACGGACATCAGCCCCCCCACCCACGCGCCTGAGCGTGCCTCCCCGAGGAGACCCATGCGTCGGAACCGGATACGCCCCACCCGAGGTTCCCGTCCGGCCGCCGCCGGGGTGGCCGCGGTCACCACCGCCCTGCTGGCGACCGCCCTCACCCCCACCGCCACCGCCCTCACCGTCGGCGTCGGCGCGGCAGGCCGGCCGAGCCGGGCCACCGCGATCGCCGACGCGGCGACGGCCCTCGTGAGCGAGGCCGCGCGCCTGGGACTGACCTCCGCCGAGGGCACCAGCGTGCGCGACGTCGTCATCGACGCGGACGGCGGCCGGCATGTGCGCTACGACCGCACGTACCGCCGACTGCCCGTGCTCGGCGGTGACTTCGTGGTCCATCTCGCCCCGAACGGCTCCTACCGCGGCGCGGACCTGGCCACCTCCCGCGACCTCGCCGTGCCCACCACCACGCCCGCGCTCTCCGCCCCGAAGGCCGCCTCCCTGGCTGCCACCGCGCTGCGCGCCGCACACGTCGGACAGACCCTGAGGAAGGTGACGGCCAGGCCGGAGCTGGTGGTCGACGCCCTGCACGGCGCGCCCCGGCTGGCCTGGCGCACCGACCTGGCGGGCCAGGACTCCCTGGGCAACCCGGTCGCCCGCGCGGTGCTGACCGACGCCCGCACCGGCCGGCAGATCGACGCCTGGGACAGCGTCGAGACGGCGGCCGGCGACGGCCGTTCGCTCTACAGCGGCACGGTCCCGCTGCAGACCACGCCGTCCGGGTCGGCGTACCAGCTCAAGGACCCCACGCGGGGCAACACGTACACGGGCGACGCGGCGAACAGGACGGACCTGTGCGTTCTCGGGATCTGCGTCAGCCGGGCGCCGGCGACCCTCTTCACGGACACCGACAACCACTGGGGCAGCGGGGCGGCCGCGGACCGCGCCTCGGCCGCGGTCGACGCCCAGTACGGCACGGACGCGACCTGGGACTACTACAAGGACGCGCACGGACGTAACGGCATCGCGGGCGACGGGAAGGGCTCGTACAACCGTGTGCACTACGGCAGCAACTACAACAACGCCTTCTGGGACGACAGTTGCTTCTGCATGACGTACGGGGACGGTGACGGGACCACCCTCGGCCCGCTGGTCGCGCTCGACGTGGCCGGTCACGAGATGTCCCACGGCGTGACCTCGAAGACGGCGGCGCTGACGTATTCGGGCGAGTCCGGCGGACTCAACGAGGCGACCTCCGACATCTTCGGCACGCTGGTGGAGTTCCACGCGCACAACGCCTCCGACCCCGGTGACTACCTGATCGGCGAGAAGGTCGTGCGTTCCGGGTTCGGCAAGCCGGCCCTGCGCTTCATGGACCGGCCCTCCAAGGACGGCAGCTCGGCGGACTGCTGGAGCGCGTCGGTGGGGAACCTCGACGTCCACTACTCGTCCGGCGTGGCGAACCACTTCGCGTACCTGCTCGCCGAGGGCAGCGGCGCGGCGACCGTGGGCGGCGTCTCCTACGACAGCCCGACCTGCGACGGCTCCACGCTCACCGGCATCGGCCGGGACAAGCTCGGCGCGATCTGGTACCGGGCGCTGACGGTCTACATGACGTCCTCGACCAAGTACGCGGGCGCGCGGACGGCCACACTGAACGCGGCGAAGGATCTGTACGGCGCGGGGAGCACGGAGTACGGCGCGGTGGCGGCGGCCTGGTCCGCCGTGTCCGTGGGCTGACGCGCCGGGCCGTACACCCGGGCACCGTCCGGTCCCGTCGAGGTCGCGCCGGCTCGGGCGTCCTGTCGCCGGGCCCGGACGCCCGTGTCGGCGGGCCCAGGCGGCCTTCACCCGTTCACCCACGCCCTCCCCC
Source organism: Streptomyces sp. NPDC057950 (assembly GCF_042887295.1). NCBI lineage: Bacteria > Bacillati > Actinomycetota > Actinomycetes > Kitasatosporales > Streptomycetaceae > Streptomyces > Streptomyces sp. NPDC057950. The sequence goes on along the minus strand of NZ_JBHVPP010000003.1, from coordinate 252,791 downwards.
CTTCGGACCCCCGTTCTCCCCTCGCGTGGGACGCACAGCGCTGACCTGCCGAAACACTCTCCGATCCCCCCGTACGGCCCTCTCGTACGACACCCGTTCACCACACTTCCGGCCTTCCCCCGGCAAGCGGGCGCGCACCGATGCCACTTACCTCGGAGGGGCAGGGGCACGACCGACGCAGCGGCACTTGGGGGTGCCGCGGGCCGCGCCCCCTCGGAGGAGCAGCAACCATGCGACGCACAGCCCGTCTGCTGACCGGTACCGCGCTCGCCGTCGCCGCCGCGGGTCTCACCGTCGCGCCCGCGTACGGCGAGAGCACCGTGAGTCTGGAGGTGTCCCCCTCCACCGCGCTCCCGGGTGGCGCCATCTCCGTCAGCACGGCGGCGTGCGGCACGAACGGCGCCGCGACGGGTGACGCCAGCGCCGTCGGCGCCGGCACCTTCCCGCTCGCCGCCGGCCCGCACGAGAACGACGCGGTCGGCCGGTTCCGGGTCCCGCCGAGCGCGCAGCCCGGGACGTACGAGATCGTCGCGAAATGCTCCCGGGGCACACAGGTCACCGGCGATCTGACGGTCACCTTGACCTCGGCGACCTCGGCGCGCGACCAGCTCCAGCCGCGCGGACATGTGAACACGGGCGTCGGTGGCGCACTCGGCACCGATCCCACCAAGACCGCGGCGGGAGTGGCGGCACTGGCCGTCGCCGCCGCGGGCGGTACCTGGCTCCTGCATCGCCGGGCGAGAGGCGACGGGATCTGACGGACACCCTCCGCTGTCCGTCCGCCGGTACCGCCGTCCCCCTCCCCCTCCGTGGCCCGACGCCCCTCGCGGCCCGGAGGGGGACGGGGACCCACCTCCGGCGAAACCCGGAGGCAGCCCCGACAGGACTTCGAGCAACCCCTGCAGACCCCCCCCACACACAAACCCCCTGAAGAACTCCGAGAGGAGGCTCCAGTGCACCGGATAACCAAAGCCGGTCGCCCCGGCAGCGTCGGCAACACCGTCATAGCGTCCGTCACCGTGGTCGCCCTCTGCTCGGGCGTCTGGCTGGTGCGCAGCGGCACCGAGGGCCATCCGCCGCCCCAGCCCTCCGCCGCCCAGTCGGGCACCGGCAACGCCGCCCGGCAGTCCGTCCCCGCGCTCCGCCACTCCCCGCCCGAACGGATCCGCATACCCTCGATAGGCGTGGACGCCCCGTTGATGGGACTCGGACTCACCCCCCAGGGCAGTCTGGACGTCCCGCCCGCCGAGCAGAAGAACCTCGCCGGCTGGTACGAGGCCGGCACCACTCCCGGCGAGCGCGGGACCGCCATCGTCGCCGGCCATGTCGACAACACCGAGGGACCGGCCGTCTTCTACGGCCTCGGCGCCCTGCGCAAGGGCAGCGCCATCGAGGTGGCGCGCCGCGACGGCGGCACCGCGCACTTCACCGTCGACGCCGTCGAGGTGTACGACGCCCGCGACTTCCCCGACGACAAGGTGTACGGGGCCGCGCCCCGCCCCGAACTGCGCGTCATCACCTGTGGCGGCGGCTATTCGAGGGCGACGGGCTACCAGGGCAACGTGGTCGTCTTCGCCCACCTGACCGGCAGCGGCTGACCCGGGCCCGCCCGCAGGCGGCCGACACGGGTCCGGCCCGAGCGGCGGCCTCAGGCCACCCACTGCTGGTACGCCAGGTTCGCGACCAGCGCGAACACCACCGTCAGCAGGACCACCCGGACGAACCCGCTGCCCCGTTTCAGCGCGGTGTGCGCCCCGACGGTGCCGCCGACGAGGTTGAAGACCGCCATCAGCGCGGCCAGTTGCCAGTACACCGTGCCCTTCCACGCGAAGGTCGCGAGAGCGCCCGCGTTGGTGCAGCAGTTGACGATCTTCGCGGTCGCGGAGGCGGTCACCAGGTCGAGGTGGAGCAGCGCGGTGAGGGCGAGGACGAGGAAGGTGCCCGTGCCGGGGCCGATGAGCCCGTCGTAGAAGCCGATGCCGAGGCCCGCGAGTCCGATCGCGGCGAGCACGCGGCGCGGCGGGACGGGCCCGGCGGAGGGCGCGGTGCCGAAGGCGGGACGCAGGATGACGAACGTCCCGACGCCGACCAGGACCACCATCACGACGGGTTTCAGGACGTCCGTGCTCATCCCGGCGGCCACCAAGGCACCGGCCGTGGAGCCGGCGAGCGCCGCGAGACCGATCCGCACGGCCAGCCGTACGTCGACGGGCGCCTTGCGCGCGTACGTCACCGCCGCGCCGCTCGTCCCGACGATCGCGACCGCCTTGTTGGTACCGAGCGCGTACGCCGCCGAGGTGCCGCCCGGCAGCCCGAGCAGCAGCGCGGGCAGCAGGAGCAGTCCGCCGCCGCCCACCACGGCGTCGATCCATCCCGCCGCGAGGGAGGCGAGGCACAGCACAACGACCATGGTCAGCGATATGTCGGGCATGATCGCGACCCTATGGAGGGGATGGATGTGCCGTCCATCAAATTGGGCGTCTTCTGAGGTTCGGGCCCCCACCGGCGAGCTGCCGCGGGACCGACCGGCACCCGCCGGTGACCCCTCCGGGGCGGCCGCGGGGCTGGACCCTCACAGCCGGTCCCCGCCCCCGCTGAGATCAGCGTTCCGCCCGGGAAACGGCGGTGATGCGACCGGGTAACACCGGCATCGCACGCTGCGGGCACGACCTCGAACGCGCGGCCGGTGGTGACCGGCGCCGGATCCACGGGGTCCTGGCCGCAGGCCGCTCCACCGCACCCCGACCACGGAGGCTCCCGATGTCCACGGACACCCCCACGATCGTGCTCGTCGGTCACGGCATGGTCGGCCAGCGCTTCCTGGAGGCGCTGGCCGGGCGCGGGCTGACCGCGACGCACCGGGTGGTCGTGCTGGGTGAGGAGCCCCGTCCGGCCTACGACCGGGTCCGGCTCACCTCGTACTTCTCGGGCCGCACCCCGGACGAACTCTCACTGACCGACGCCGGGTTCGTCGCCGAGCACGGCATCGAACTGCACCTCGGCGACCCGGTCGGGACGATCGACCGGGCGGCGCGGACGGTGACGGCCCGCTCCGGCCTGACCGTCGCCTACGACACCCTGGTCCTCGCCACCGGCTCCTCCCCCTTCGTGCCGCCCGTGCCCGGCAGGGACGCCGAGGGCTGCTTCGTCTACCGGACCATCGAGGACCTGCTCGCCATCGAGGAGTACGCGAAGACGCGGGCGGCCACCGGCGCGGTGGTCGGCGGCGGGCTGCTGGGGCTGGAAGCCGCGGGCGCGCTCCAGAGCCTCGGACTGGCCACCCACATCGTGGAGTTCGCACCCCGGCTGATGCCCGTGCAGGTCGACGAGGGCGGCGGCGCGGCGCTGCTGCGTACCGTCAGGGACCTCGGCCTGACCGTCCACACCGGCACCGGCACGCGGGAGATCGTCACCGGCGCCGACGGCGCCGTGACCGGCATGGGACTCTCCGACGGCTCGGAACTCGCCACGGACCTCGTGGTGTTCTCGGCGGGTGTGCGTCCGCGCGACCGGCTCGCCCGTGACAGCGGACTCACGGTCGGCGAACGCGGCGGCATCATGGTCGACGAGCGGTGCCGCACCTCCGACCCGCGCGTGTTCGCGATCGGCGAGTGCGCCCTCGCGTCCGACGGCCGGGTGTACGGGCTCGTCGCGCCCGGCTACGAGATGGCCGAGACGGCCGCCGCGACGATCGCAGGCGCGGACGCGGACGCCGGTTTCACCGGTGCCGACCTCTCCACCAAGCTCAAGCTGCTCGGCGTGGACGTCGCGTCCTTCGGCGACGCGCACGGCACCACCGCCGACTGCCTCGACGTCGTCTACGCCGACTCACGCTCGGGCACCTACCGCAAGCTCGTCATCGGCCGTGACGGCGAGCTGCTCGGCGGCATCCTGGTCGGCGACGCCGACGCGTACGGCACCCTGCGCGCCCTCACCGGATCGGTGCCGCCGATCGCCCCCGGGCAATTGGTGCTCCCGGCGGGCGCGGGCGCCCCGGCCGCTCTCGGCCCCTCCGCGCTGCCCGACTCGGCCGTCGTCTGCTCCTGCCACAACGTCACCAAGGGCACGGTCCGCGACGCGGTCGCCGAACACTCCCGCACCACCGTGCCGGAGGTGATGAAGTGCACCAAGGCCGGTACCGGCTGCGGGAGTTGCGTCAAGATCCTCGGCCAGATCGTGGACGAGGAGCTGGCGGCGCACGGCGTCGAGGCCGACCACGGCCTGTGCGGCTGCTTCCCGCAGACCCGCGAGGAGCTGTACGAGATCGTCCTCGCGCTGCGGATCTCCTCGTACCAGGCGTTGCTCGACCGCTACGGACGGCCCGGCGCCCGGGGCGGCGACGGCTGCGAGGTCTGCAAACCGGCCGTCGCCTCGGTTCTCGCCTCACTCGCCCCGGTCATCGGCACGAGCGGCCATGTCCTGGACGGCGAGGAGGCGGCCCTCCAGGACACCAACGACCACTTCCTCGCCAACCTGCAGAGGAACGGCTCGTACTCGATCGTGCCGCGCGTCCCCGGCGGCGAGATCACCCCCGAGAAGCTCATCGTGATCGGTGAGGTGGCCCGGGACTTCGGCCTCTACACGAAGATCACGGGCGGTCAGCGCATCGACCTCTTCGGCGCGCGGGTCGAGCAACTCCCCCTGATCTGGGCCCGGCTGGTGGACGCGGGCTTCGAGTCCGGGCACGCGTACGGAAAGGCGCTGCGGACCGTGAAGTCCTGCGTCGGCCGGACCTGGTGCCGCTACGGGGTCCAGGACTCGGTCCGGATGGCGATCGACCTGGAGCTGCGCTACCGGGGACTGCGCTCACCCCACAAGCTCAAGTCCGCGGTCTCCGGGTGCGCCCGGGAGTGCGCCGAGGCCCGGTCCAAGGACTTCGGCGTCATCGCCACGGCCACCGGCTGGAACCTCTGGGTCGGCGGCAACGGCGGCGCCACGCCCCGCCACGCGGACCTGCTGGCCCAGGACCTGGACGATGCCGGGCTGATCCGTCTGATCGACCGGTTCCTGATGTTCTACATCCGTACCGCCGACCGGCTGGAGCGCACCTCGGCCTGGCTGGAGCGGATCACGGGCGGCCTCGGCCACGTCCGGGACGTCGTCGTGCACGACTCGCTCGGCATCTGCGAGGAGCTGGACTCCCTGATGGCCGCTCATGTCCGCGCCTATCGCGACGAGTGGGCGGAGACCCTCGGCGACCCGGTGAGACTGGCCCGTTTCGTGTCGTTCGTGAACGCACCCGGCACCCCCGACCCGGTGGTCGGCTTCGTCCCCGAGCGCGACCAGATCAAGCCGGACCTGCCGCTGCTGGCCATCGGCCCACGCCCCCTGGAAGGAAGCGCCCAGCGATGACCCGACCCCACGGCACCTCTTCACTGACAGTTCAACTGCGCCTGGCTGACGCATGGTTGACCATCTGCGACTTCTCCGCGCTGACGCCCGGCCGGGGGGTGGCGGCACTGCTGCCGGACGGCCGTCAGGCCGCGGTCTTCCGCGACCGGGCCGGCCGGACGTACGCCATCGACAACCGCGACCCGTTCAGCGGCGCGGCCGTCCTCTCCCGCGGCCTGACCGGCTCCCACCAGGGCCGGCCCTTCGTCGCCTCGCCGCTCCTCAAGCAGCGGTTCGACCTGGAGTCGGGACGGTGCCTGGACGACGAAACGGTGACGGTCACGACGTACGAGGTGAGGACGCACGGAGTGAGGACGTACGAGGTGAGGACCCGCCGGCACAGCGCACACGCCTTCTGACTTGACCGTTCGTTCCGGAAAAGCCTAGGCTCCTCCGCATGGCCAGGACCAAGGAGTTCGATCCGGACGCCGCGTTGCAGTCGGCCCTGGAGCTGTTCTGGCGCCGCGGTTACGAGGCGACGTCGATGGCGGACCTCGTCGAACACCTCGGCGTGGGGCGCGCCAGCATCTACGCGACCTTCGGCAACAAGCACGACCTGTACCTGAAGGCGCTGGACCGTTATCAGCAGGCGCGCAACCCGCAACTGCTGCGGGAGTTGTCCCGGCCGGGCCCCGCCCTGCCGGCCGTCCGTGCGGTGGTACGCCGCTTCGCGACCGAGGCGGCGACCGGCGAACGGCGCCTGAGCGGCTGCTTCGTCACCAACACGGCCACCGAACTGGCTCCGCACGACACGGACGCGGCCCGCCGGGTCGAGCACAACTGGGACCACCTCGAAACCCTGCTGCACGCGGCCCTGGTCCGCGCCGAGGCCCAGGGCGAACTGCCCGCCGGCCGTGACCCGCTGGCCCTCGCCCGCATGCTGCTGGTCCTGATGCAAGGGCTGCGGGTGGTGGGCAAGGCGTCCACCGATCCGGCCCGCGTGCGGGACGCCGCGGAGCAGGCACTGGCCCTGCTCGACTGAACGCGCCCCGACTGGCGCGTTTTGGCGTCCCTCCATATTGAACCGATCGATCCAGTAAGACCATCCTCTCGCGTACGCGTCCCGTACGACACCGCAGACGAATGGAGAACTCGTGAGCGTCCGCTTCTCCGGCAGGACCGCCCTCGTCACGGGCGCCGGATCCGGCATCGGCCGCACCACCGCTCTGGCGTTCGCCGCCGAGGGCGCGCACGTCGTCGTCGCGGGGCGCACCGCCGCCCCGCTGGACGAGACGGTCGCGTTGATCGAGGCGCGCGGCGGCAAGGCACTGGCCGTGCCCGCCGACGTGTCGCGCGCCGCCGACTGGCGGGATCTCGTCGGGGCGACCGTGGACCGCTTCGGCTCACTCGACGTGGCGGTCAACAACGCGGCCGTCTTCCACGGCGGGACGCCCCTCGCCGACCTCGCGCAGGCGGACTGGCACGCGCAGTTCGACATCAACACGACCGGCGTGTTCCTGGCTCTCCAGGCCCAGATCCGGCAGATGCGGACCCAGCCGGCCGGCGGTGCGATCGTCAACATCGCCTCCACCATCGGCGTGCACACCCGGCGTCCGGGCGTCGCCGCCTACGCCGCGTCCAAGGCGGCCGTCACCGCGCTGACCCGCGCCGCGGCCCTCGACCACATCGCCGACGGCGTCCGGATCAACGTCGTCAGCCCCGGCGCCGCCGCCACCACGATGTCGCTGCGCCCCGGCGAGTCCGAGGCCGAGCGGGTGGAGCGGGTGCGGCACGAGCTGCCGCTGGGCCGGGTGTCGAGGACGCAGGAGGTCGCCGCGGCCGTCCTGTACCTGGCGTCCGAGGACGCGGCGTCGGTCGTCGGCACGGACCTGGTGATCGACGGCGGCGGCGCGCTCTGAGCGCCGGCGGACCGGTCAGACCTTCAGGGCGTCGTACGACACTCCGGTGAGCTGCTCGGAAACGTCCCAGAGCCGCTCCCCCGCCGTGTCGTCGCGGGTCCGGCCGGTCCGCCAGGACTCGGCCGGCGCGCCGCGCCACATCGCGAACGAGGGTCCGGTGAAGGAGTCGGGACGCACGCCGGGCGCGGTGGCCGCGTACAGCGTGGGCAGGGCGCCCGCCCGCGGGCTCTGCCCGAAGACCCGGTTGCCGATCTCCATGAGCCGCTCGGCCCCCTTGCGGCCGGCCATCCGGGGCCCGGTGGTCTGCAGGTTCGTCGAGGCGTACCCGGGGTGGGCCGCGGCCGCCACGACGTCGGACCCGACGGCGGCCAGCCTGCGTGCCAGTTCGTGGGTGAAGAGCAGGTTGGCGGTCTTGGAGCGGGCGTAGGCGATCCAGCGCCGGTAGGAGGGCCGCTCGCTGTCGAGGTCGTCGATGTCGACGCCGGAGAGCACGTGCATCATGCTCGACACGGTCACGACGCGTGCGCGGGGGGTGTTCAGCAGCGCGGGGAGCAGCAGCCCGGTGAGCGCGAAGTGCCCCAGGTGGTTGACCCCGAACTGTGTCTCGAACCCGTCGGTGGTGCGCCCCGGCGGCGGGGCCATCACTCCGGCGTTGTTGACGAGCAGGTCGAGCCGCTCGCCGTACGCATGGTCGTATGTCGCCGCGAACTCCCCGACGGAGTCGAGGTCGCCCAGGTCCAGCCGTACGAACTCCACGTCGGCGCCCGGCACTTCGGTCACGATCCGGTCGCCGGCCTCGCTCCCCCGCGCCTCGCTTCGGCAGGCCAGCACGACCCGCGCTCCACGCCGCGCGAGCTCACGCGCCGTCACATAGCCGATCCCACTGTTGGCACCGGTGACGACGGCCGTACGACCGCTCTGGTCGGGGATGTCGTTCACGTTCCACGCGGTCATGCCGGACCTCTCTCCACCGATGTCTGTCCCTCACGGTACGCGGCGCCTCTTTCCCCGCCTCGGACCGTCCGGCCCGGTCGGTGACGCCGAACCAGCCGGTCAGTGGCGGCGGATCAGTTCGGGATCGATCCGCCGCCCGGCCAGCGGCAGGGCGCCGACGGCGGCCACGGCCACGACGACCAGCGCGGAGGCGAGCAGGACCGGGACGCCGGCCCCGTCCCAGAGGACCGGGCCGCCGCCGATGACCAGGTAGCTCGACTCGGCCAGCTTCCCCGCCACCAACGCCGGCACCAGCCCCACCACCAACGGCGACACCACCTGCGCCACCTGCGCGGCCCGCAGAGTCCGCGTCCGCGCCCCGAGCAGCGTCAACGCGGTGACCTGCGGCCGCCGCTCCACGGCACGGTCGGTGGCCGCCACGAGGTAGGCGGCGACACCGATGACGAGGCCGAGGGTGATGCCTATGGCGAGGAGGGTTCTGACGATGGTCACCCGCTGGAACGCGTCGACGATCAGGCCCTGCGTGAGGACACCGGCCGTGGGTGCGATGCCTCCGATCCCGTCGAGAACGGCACGGACGGTCTTCTCCCCCGGAGCGCTGACGAGCGTGAGCGTGGCGTCCTGCGGGATCGCGCCAGGGGGCAGCATCGAAGGAGGGACGAGAACGCCTCCGTTCTGCAGGACCATGAGGCCCTCGGGCTCCCGGTACCGGACGGTCTGCCGCGGCATCTTGAGATTCAGGCCACCGGAGCGCTCCCCCACCCGCCGATCGAAGCGGACCTCGTCGCCCGCCTCGGTCCGCACGTCCTGGGGCTGCCCGGGATCACACAGCCTCATGAGGCGTCCGTCCACGCATCCCGCGGTCCACCGCACCGCCTTGCGGAGTTGGCCGCATGTCGCCACCACCCCCTCGGGGCGCGGTGACTGCTCCAAGCCGTCCGAGAGCGGCGGGTTCAGGGTCACGACATGCGCCCGGACACCTGGCAGGACTTCGATCGCCTGTCGCTGGGCCCCGCTGAGCTGCCCGTACTGGATGTCGTACGTCTGAAAGGGCAGGGTGCTCCTGGCGACGCTGTCCAGTTGGATGACGACCCCCTGCGCGAGAGAAGCCGCGAAGACGAGCAGGACGAGCCCGGTGGCCACCCGGACGGCACCACCCGGCTCGGCCTCGTTGCGCCGCATGGCCAGACCGAGGGAGAACGACCGCGTGGAACACGCCACCCGCCGCGCGAGAAATCGGGAGCACGCCGGAAGTGAGAGGGCGAGCCCGATACCGGACAGGAGGGCCGCCGACGGCATGAGCCACGCGGAGAGGGCGGTGCTCGTGGGAGCGTGGTGCGTGACGCCCGCGACGCAGTAGCCCGTGATGACCCCCAGACCCGCGATCAACGGCAGGAAAACCCACCCCGAAGGTGTCTTCTCCACGGCCCCGCGCCGGACGGCCAAAGGATTGGCTGCGGCCTTTCCCGCGCTGGCACGGCCCACGTACCAGGCCAGTGCCGGACATCCGACGAGACACACCGCGAGGGTCTGGAAGGTGAGGGCGCCGTCGGCGGGGTACCACGTGAACCCCGGCAGGCCGACCCGCGAGACCACCTGGTTCATGGTCCAGTACTCGCCGAGCCCGAGGATCGCGCCCAGTCCGGCGGCCGCGACGGTCTCGGCGGCGTTCACCCGCTGCGTCCCCTTCTTGCTCAGCCCCAGCAGGCGCAGCGCGGCCAGCCTGCGTGCCCGGTCCGCGGCGGACAGTCGCGCGCAGACGGAGAGGAAGACGACGAGGGGAAGGAGGACGACCGCTGCCAGGGTGAAGCGCAGGATGGCGAGAGTTGTGGGGTCCAGTGCGGGAAGTGGCCCATGGGACTCGCCGAACCGCTCCACGGGGTCGCCGTCGGGGAGTTCAGCGCGGCTCATGCCCACGTACGCGATGAGTTCATCAGGGCGCGCCAGCCCTGCGGGGCCGATCAACCCCGCTTCCCCACCGGGCACAAGTTGCGCCAACGCCGGGTTGTGCCGCAGAAGTTCGCGTATCCGCGGCGAGACGAACACCTGCCCGTCCCGTGGGAACGAGCGCAGTCCGGGCGGCGGCTCGACGGTCCGCGTGCCGCGCGCCACGAAGACCCGGGTGAGAGGTGTCGAGCCGTAGGGATCGGTGCGGGATAGCGTCACCGGATAGCCGTCGACGACGGCAGCGCCTGACGAGTCCCGCGGAGTGACCGGCTGGCGGGCGGTGACACGCGCGTCCTGCGCGTCCAGGATCCCGGGAATCGCCAGCACGATGGCCAGACAGCAGACACCGAGCGAGCTGCCGAGTGTCATGAGGAGGAACCGCGCACGATGACCGGGTCCGCTCCCGAACAGCAGTCGCAACCCCAGGACGAGTTCCCTCATGACGCACCCCGCTCCCACGCGCCAAGAACGCCGTCGGACATCGTGTATCGGCTGTCCGCCTGGGCCGCGACCTCCGGATCGTGCGTGACGAGCAGGACCGCGGTCCCCTGCGAACGGGCGAGACCGAGGAACTCATCGAGGACCGTTGCCGCGTTGGCGCTGTCGAGCGAGCCGGTCGGCTCGTCCGCGAAGACCACCGCCGGTCTGTGCACGAGAGCACGGGCGACCGCGACCCTCTGACTCTGCCCGCCGGACACCTGTGAGGGGCGCCGCTCCCGCAGATCCGCGAGGCCCAGACGTCCCAGCACCTCTCCCGCGGCGGCCAGTGCCGGGGACTTGCGCTGCCCGGCGAGCCTCAGTGGCAAAGCGGTGTTCTCCTCCACGGTCAGCTCGGGCAACAGCTCGCCGTACTGGAAGACGAAACCGAAGCGGTCTCGTCTCAGGGCGCTGAGCTCCTCGTCACCGAGATCTCTCAACAAGCGCCCGGCGAAACGGACTTCACCGCCCGTGACAGGAAGGACCCCCGCCAGGCAGTACAGCAGGGACGACTTGCCCGAACCGCTCTGCCCCGTGATTGCCGCCACCTCCCCCTTGTGGAGGCTCACGGAAGCCCCTCTGACAGCTTGGGCAGAGCCGTAATGGAGGTCGATTCCCCTGCCGGAGAGGATTTCTGACATGTCGATCTGGACTCCCGAAGGAAGCGGACCCGGGCCTGAGCCCGGGTCCGGGGTGCCGAGGTGACCGCTCACTTCTTGTAGTGAAGTTCCCTGGAACAGAGGTCCCACTGGGCGGCTCCCCGATCGACGCAGGCGCGGATGTAGGCGTCGTCCGTGTACTGCTGGGCACCGTCCCAGTTGGACTTGTGCAGCGGTACCGTCCGCCCCTGCTTGCCGTAGTACCGGATCGGTCCGTGACCCTCGACGCGGACCTGCACGTAGACGTTGCGGCCGTCCCTCGCCAAGGAGTCGCGGAGGTATCCGGCCCACTCGAAGGCGCCGTGGTTCCGGCCCGCCGGATTGAACTTGTACTTGCCCTGATCGAAGCGCACGCCCTGCACGCCCATGTTCGGGAGGTCTTGCCAGGACGCCGCGACCGCGGTGCCCGCTCCGACCATGAAGACGCCCGCCGCCACCACGCCGGCCCATACCCGCTTCATGTCCCACCTTTCGTGATTCCCGTGGCCCCACGACCACCGGAGATCACAGAAGGTAATGGATCAGTCACGCGCTGAATCCTTTGGCCTCCGGATCGCCATCCCATCAGGTGATCCGGAAGCACGAGAAGCGCAGACCGCACAGGCCGCACAGCCGGTACGGCCCACGCACGACGGGGCGGCACCCCGCACAAGGTGCCGCCCCGCTTCTTTCGTACGCCGGAACCGTCGATCGCCGGTGAGGGTCGAATGGTGGTCGACGGGCCCGGAGTTCCCGGTGCTCCCGAGGGTTACCGGTGGTCGCTGCCCTTCGCCGTCGACGCCGCCCGGCCCGCCTCCAGCCGCGCCACCGGAATCCGGAACGGCGAGCAGGAGACGTAGTCGAGGCCCACCTCGTGGAAGAAGTGGACCGACTCGGGGTCGCCACCGTGTTCGCCGCAGACGCCGAGCTTCAGGTCGGGACGCGTCGCGCGGCCGGCCTGGACGGCGGAGCGGACCAGGGAGCCCACGCCGTCCCTGTCGATGGTCTCGAAGGGCGACACCCCGAAGATGCCCTTCTCCAGGTACGCCGTGAAGAAGCTCGCCTCCACGTCGTCCCGGGAGAAGCCCCAGACGGTCTGCGTGAGGTCGTTCGTGCCGAAGGAGAAGAACTCGGCGGCCTCGGCGATCTGCCCCGCCGTGAGGGCCGCCCTCGGGAGCTCGATCATCGTGCCGATGGCGAGCTTCAGCTCGATGCCCGTCGTCTCCTGCACCTCCGCGATGACCCGGTCGGCCTCCTCGCGGACGATCTCCAGTTCCTGGACCGTGCCGACCAGCGGGATCATGACCTCGGCACGCGGGTCGCCCTTGGCGTTCCTGCGCTCGGCCGCCGCCTCCGCGATGGCCCGTACCTGCATCGTGAACAGGCCGGGGATGACCAGGCCGAGGCGCACACCGCGCAGGCCGAGCATCGGGTTCTGCTCGTGCAGCCGGTGCACCGCCTGGAGCAGGCGCAGGTCGTTCTCGTTGGCGTCGCCGCGCGACTCCGCGAGCGCCACCCGTACCGACAGTTCGGTCACGTCGGGCAGGAACTCGTGCAGCGGCGGGTCGAGGAGACGGATCGTCACCGGAAGGCCGTCCATCGCTTCGAAGAGCTCGATGAAGTCCCGCTTCTGCAGCGGGAGCAGCTCCTTGAGCGAGTCCTCGCGCTCCGCGTCCGTGTCGGCCAGGATCAGTCGCTCCACCAGCTCGCGCCGGTCGCCGAGGAACATGTGCTCGGTGCGGCACAGGCCGATGCCCTGCGCTCCGAAGCGCCGGGCCCGCAGGGCGTCCTCCGCGTTGTCGGCGTTGGCGCGCACCCGCAGCCGGCGGACCCGGTCCGCGTACGCCATGATCCGGTGCACGGCGGCGACCAGTTCGTCGGCGTCGTCGGCGCCGGCGTGCATCCGGCCCTCGAAGTACTCGACGACCGGGGAGGGTACGACCGGTACCTCGCCGAGGTAGACCTTGCCGGTGGAGCCGTCGATGGAGACGACGTCGCCCTCCTCGATCACCACGCCGCCGGGGGCCGTCATCCGGCGCCGCTTGGTGTCGACCTCCAGTTCCTCAGCGCCGCACACGCACGTCTTGCCCATGCCGCGCGCGACGACCGCCGCATGCGAGGTCTTGCCGCCGCGGGAGGTGAGGATGCCCTCCGCCGCGATCATGCCGTCGAGGTCGTCGGGGTTGGTCTCGCGGCGGATCAGGATGACCTTCTCGCCGGAGCGCGACCACTTGATCGCGGTGTACGAGTCGAAGACGGCCTTGCCGACGGCCGCGCCCGGCGAGGCGGCGATGCCGCGGCCGATCTGCTCGACCTTCGCCTGGTCGTCGAAGCGCGGGAACATCAGCTGGGCGAGCTGGGCGCCGGTCACCCGCTGGAGCGCCTCGGCCTCGTCGATCAGGCCCTGGTCCACCAGCTGGGTGGCGATCCGGAAGGCCGCGCCCGCGGTGCGCTTGCCGACGCGGGTCTGGAGCATCCACAACTGACCGCGCTCGATGGTGAACTCGATGTCGCAGAGGTCCTTGTAGTGGTTCTCCAGGGTCTCCATGATCTGCATCAGCTGGTCGTACGACTTCTTGTCGATCGACTCCAGCTCGGCGAGCGCGACGGTGTTGCGGATGCCGGCGACGACGTCCTCGCCCTGGGCGTTCTGCAGGTAGTCGCCGTACACGCCCTGATGGCCGGAGGCCGGGTCACGGGTGAAGGCGACTCCGGTGCCGGAGTCGGGGCCCAGGTTGCCGAAGACCATCGAACAGACGTTGACGGCCGTGCCGAGGTCGTGCGGGATGCGCTCCTGGCGGCGGTAGAGCTTGGCGCGGTCGGTGTTCCAGGAGTCGAAGACCGCGTGGATGGCGAGGTCCATCTGCTCGCGCGGGTCCTGCGGGAAGTCCCGGCCGGCCTCGGTCTTGACGATCCTCTTGAACTTCGTGACCAGCTTCTTGAGGTCCGCCGCCTCCAACTCCGTGTCGACGGTGACCTTCTTGGCCACCTTCGCGGCCTCCAGCGCGTCCTCGAAGAGCTCCCCGTCGACACCGAGGACGGTCTTGCCGAACATCTGGATGAGGCGGCGGTAGGAGTCCCAGGCGAAGCGGTCGTCGCCGGCCTGCTGGGCGAGACCCTGGACCGACTTGTCGGAGAGCCCGATGTTCAGGACCGTGTCCATCATGCCGGGCATCGAGAACTTCGCACCGGAACGGACCGATACGAGCAGGGGGTTGTCGGCCTGGCCGAGCTTCTTGCCCATGCTCGCCTCGAGCGCCTTGAGGTGCGTGCTGACCTCGTCACGCAGTGCCGCGGGCTCCTCACCGCTGTCGAGGTACGTCTTGCACGCCTCGGTGGTGATCGTGAAGCCCGGAGGGACGGGAAGGCCCAGGTTGGTCATCTCGGCGAGGTTCGCACCCTTGCCGCCCAAGAGGTCCTTGAGGTCTTTGTTGCCCTCGGTGAAGTCGTAGACGAACTTCACGTCCCCGACGCCGCTGTCGCCGCTCTCGGCTACGTGGGGATCTTTGTTTTCCGACACGAGTCTCGACTCCTCGACGTCGCGGTGGCTGCCCTGACGGCGAGGAACATACCCAGATCGAAGGCGCCTGGGTACGTCTACTTGCACGTCATACGCCTGTAACCACCCGTCCGCCACGCGATCGAAAGTCAAGGCTTGGCAAGCGCCCGGAGCTGGATGTTTTCACCTCTTGAACGAATGGGCGCACACCTACCCACAAAATCGCTCATGTGAGCACGCTCCGGCACGCCTGAGTTTAATCGATGAACGATCAAGGGGTGGCACTCAGTGCCACCCCTTAGGGAAGTGCAGTCGCCCAAGATCTGCTCATCTGAGCATTGCCCCGATCAGAGGTGGCGAGAATCACGCCGGGACGACGGCCGGGATTTCATCATGCGGACCACGACGCGGACGCGACACACGGCTGTCACATGGCGCCGGCCACGGACCACCGGTGACCGGTCGCCGGTCGCCGGTCGCCGGTCGCCGGTCGCCGGTCACGGCAGCCTCGGACATCCCACGGGCTCGGACATCCCACGGGCTCAGACGCCCAGCGCCGCCAGTCGCTCCTCGACCCGCTCCGGCGCGTACAGGTACTCGACGACCAGCGCCCCGGCGCCGACCAGTCCGGCCCGCTCGCCGAGCCTCGACGTCACCACGTCCAGATGAGCGGTGGAGCGGGGCAGCGCCCGCTGGTAGAGCAGCTCACGCACGCCCGTGAGGAACGGGGTTCCGGCCAGGTCTCCGGCGATCATCAGAACACCCGGGTTCAGCAGGGTCACGACGGTCGCGAGGACGTCCCCGACCTGCCGCCCCGCCTCCCGCGCGAGCGCCATCGCCTCCGGGTGCCCGGCCGTCAGCAGGTCGCGCACGTCCGAACCGGAGGCGGCCGGCACCCCCGACTCCACGAGCCGCCGCGCGACGGCGCCACCGCTCGCGACGGCCGCCAGGCATCCGTACGACCCGCACCGGCACAGCGCGTCGGCGCCGACCCGGATGTGCCCTATGTCGCCGGCGCCGCCGTCGACGCCCCGGTAGATGGAGCCGCCGACGACCATGCCCGCGCCGATACCGGTGGAGACCTTGACCAGGGCGAACGCCGAGCAGTCCGGGTACCCGGCGCGCTGTTCGCCGTACGCCATCAGGTTGGCGTCGTTGTCGACGAGGACGGGGACACCGGAGCCGCCGCCGGTCTGCTCCGCGAAGGCGCGCCCCAGGCGCCCCCGGATGTCGTAACCGTCCCAGCCCGGCATGATCGGCGGCTGCACCACCCGGCCGGTCTCGCTGTCGACCGGGCCCGGCACCGCCAGTCCGATCCCGCACACCGAACCCACGGGCCGCCCGGCCTTCTCCAGCAGTTCGGCGAACCAGCCGCCCAGTTCGCCGAGGACCGCGTCCGGGCCGTCCTCGATACGCAGCGTGCCGTGGTGCTCGGCCTGGATCTCGCCGGTCAGCGAGACCACGGCGGCCCGGCCGTGCCGGGTGTCGAGGTCGGCGGCGAGGACGACGGCGTGCGCGTCGTCGAACTCCAGGGTGATGGAGGGGCGGCCGCCCAGCGGTGAGTCCACCGGGCCGCCCGCGCCCTCACGCAGCCAGCCCGCGCGGAAGAGCCGGTCGAGGCGCTGACCGACCGTGGCCCGGGACAGACCGGTGGCCTGCTGGAGCGCGCCGCGTGTCGTGGCACGGCCGCTGCGCACCAGTTCGAGCAGATCTCCGGCGCTTGCCTGGTTCCCGGCCCTCATGGCCTTCGCCGCCCTTCCCGTCGTGCCGGTCATGCCCCACCCCTTGCGTTCCCCAACTCTGCATTACATATTGGGTTTTGCGTGTTAAATAGACGTAACCCTACGGTACCCAGCGCCGAACCGCTCGGCCGGACGTCTTCGGGGAGACTGAGTGGACAGCACAACCCAACTCACCATCCGCCGCTCGGGAATCACCACCCCCGTGCGCACCTCGGGCTCCCCCGCTCCGCCCGGCTCGGGCGAGATCACCCACGCCGCCGCCGACGTGCGCGATCCAGCCCGGTCCGCCGGGTCGCTGCACCTCAGGGCCGCCCACGTGCTCGAAGGCAACTGGACGGGAACGTCCACCGTCCCCTCACGCGGCCTGTATCCGCACCAGTGGTCCTGGGACTCGGCCTTCATCGCGATCGGGCTGCGGCATGTGTCCCCCCTGCGGGCGCAGGCGGAACTGGAGACCCTGCTCGGCGCCCAGTGGGGCGACGGCCGGATTCCGCACATCGTGTTCAACCCCTCCGTCCCGCTCGACGCGTACTTCCCGAGCCCCGACTTCTGGCGCTCCTCGACCGCGGGGCGCGCCGCGGGCGCCCCGCGCACCGTACAGACGTCGGGCATCGTGCAGCCACCGGTGCACGCGCTAGCCGCCTGGCTGGTGCACCAGGCCGACCCCGGCCTGTCCCGGGCGCGGTCCTTCCTTCCCCGGGTGTATCCCCGCCTCGCGGCCTGGCACCGCTATCTGCTGCACCGCCGGGACCTGGGCGGCGGCGGGCTCGCCTCCGTGGTCCACCCCTGGGAGCAGGGCATGGACAACAGCCCCTGCTGGGACGCCCCGCTCGGCCGGATCACCCCTGCGCCGCCGCGCACCTTCCGACGCGCCGACCTCGACCACGGGTCCGCCGAGGACCGCCCGACGGATCTCGACTACGGGCGGTACGTACGGCTCGCGACGGACTACCGGGACGGCGGATACGCCGACGGGCCCGGGGCGGGGGCCGGGCCCGGGGCGGGGGCCGGGTCCGGCGCGGGGGCCGGGTCCGGCGCGGGGGCCGGGTCCGGCGCGGGCCGGTTCGCCGTCGAGGACCCGGCGTTCAACGCGCTGCTGATCGCCTCCGAGCACGCGCTCGCGGCCATCGCCCGGGAACTTGGCGCGGCCGGGACCGCACGGCACGCACGCGCGGAGCGCCTGACGGCGGCGCTGGTGGAGCGGCTGTGGGACCCGGCCGAGGGGATGTTCTTCAGTCGGGACGTGTACGGCGGGGGCGAGGGCGAGAGCGGTGCTCATGGAACGGAGCCGCGCTCTCCGAGTGGCGATAGCACGTCGGAGCAGCGCTTGCAGAGCGGTGCTCTCGAAGCGGAGCGCCGGTCACAGAGCGGTGCTCGCGAACGGGAGCAGCGCTCGCGGAGCGGTGCTCGCGGGACGGAGCGGCGCTCCGCGAGTGGTGCGCTGATCCCCGAGCGCAGTGTCGCCGGGCTGCTGCCGCTCATCCTTCCCGCGCTGCCCCGTGACATCGCCGCCGCCCTCGTCCGCACCGCGGGCGGCCCGCATTTCGGGCTCGGCGGGGTAGCCCGGCTGGTGCCCAGCTACGACCTGACCGGGCACGCCTTCGACCCGCGCCGCTACTGGCGTGGCCCGGCCTGGTTCAACACCAACTGGCTGCTGGAGCGCGGGCTGCGGCTGCACGGGGAGCACGGGCGCGCTCAGGAGCTGCGCTCGGTGCTGCTGGAGACGGCGGACACGTCCGGGTTCGCGGAGTACGTGGATCCGTACACCGGCGAGGCCTGCGGAGCACTCGGCTTCAGCTGGACGGCCGCGCTGACACTGGACCTGCTGCACGAGCCCCCGGGGGCGGACCAGGTCGTGTCCCGTCCGGGGCGCGACACGTTCGACACGGCACAGGGCGCGGCTCCGCACGGCACACCGCCGGACGGCACGGCACCGCGCGGTTCATTCGAGACGGGCGCCAAGGGAGGGGACCGGGGATGACGGACCGGCATCATCTGCTCGTGCACGGTGGGACGTTCGCCGCCGTGGGTGACGGCGGGGACATCAGCGGGGTGCGGGGCGGCAGCTCCCCGGACGGGCTGTTCGTACGGGACGCCCGGCACCTCAGCCGCTGGCAGCTGACCGTCGACGGCGCGGTGCCCGAGGCGCTGACGCCGGTCTCGGACGGCGACACGGCACGCTGTGTGCTCGTCCCGCGTGGCGGCCGCAACGAACCGCCCGCGTACACGCTCTTCCGTGAACAGGCGGTCACCGACGGCGCGTTCGTGGAGGCGCTGCGCGTCACCAGCAACCGTCCGACGCCCACGACCGTGCGTATCGCGCTCACCGTGGACGCCGACTTCACGGACCAGTTCGAACTGCGCTCCGACCACCGCACGTACGCCAAGACCGGCGCCGTACGGGGGCGCCGGATCCTGGACGACGGGGTGGAGTTCAGCTACCGGCGCCGGGAGTGGCGGTCCTGTACGACGGTCACCTCCGAGCCGCCGCCGGGCGGGGTCGAGGAGACGGGCACGGGCGCCCGGCGCCTCGTGTGGACCCTGGACCTCCCGCCGCACGAATCGGCGGAGCTGTCGCTGCGCGTCGCGGCGCGTCCGCACGGCGCGCTGAAGGAGCCGGACGTGCCTCTCTCCCCCGCCGCGGCGAACGACCGGCTGCTCGCGCTGGAGGACGAGTTCGCGGAGGGCGTGCCCTTCCCGACCGGCTGGCCGGAGCTGGCCGCGGCCTGCGCGCGCGGGCTGTCGGACCTCGCGGTGCTCCAGGTCCCGGCGACCGGCCCGGACGGCGAGGAACTGCGGGTGCCGGCCGCCGGCGTCCCCTGGTTCCTCACCATGCTGGGCCGTGACGCGCTGCTGACCTCGCTGTTCGCACTCCCCTACCGTCCCCGGCTCGCCGCCGCGACACTGCCCGCGCTCGCCGCGACCCAGGCGGTCGAGGTGGGGGCGTCCGCGGTGGCCCAGCCCGGCAAGATCGTGCACGAGGTGCGGCACGGCGAGCTGGCGCACTTCGGGCAGGTGCCGTACGGGCGGTACTACGGGTCGGTGGACGCCACTCCGCTGTTCCTGGTGCTGCTCGGCGCGTACACCGAGCAGACCGGTGACGTGGCCCTGGCCCGGCGGCTGGAGTCGCACGCCCGCGCGGCGATCGGCTGGATGCTGGACCACGGCGGACTGACCTCGTGCGGCTATCTCGTCTACCGCGCGGACGGCGGCGGTCTCGCCAACCAGAACTGGAAGGACTCCCCGGGCGCGATCTGCTCGGCGGACGGCAGCCGTCCCAGCGGCCCGGTGATGGCGGCGGGCGCGCAGGGATACGCGTACGACGCGCTGCGCCGCACCGCCCATCTGTCCCGGACGGTCTGGGGCGACGAGGTCTACGCGGCCCTTCTGGAACAGGCCGCCGGTGATCTCCGCGACCGTTTCCAGCGGGACTTCTGGATGAGCGAGCAGGGCTTCCCCGCGCTGGCGTTGGACGGCGACGGCCGGCAGGTCGACGCGCTCGCCTCGGACGCGGGCCATCTGCTGTGGTCCGGTCTCCTGGACAAGGAGTACGGCGAACTGGTCGGCCGGCGGCTGCTGGAGCCGGACTTCTTCTCGGGCTGGGGCGTCCGCACCCTGGCCGCCGGCCAGCCCGCGTACCACCCGCTGTCGTACCACCGCGGTTCGGTCTGGCCGCACGACAACGCGCTGATCACGCTGGGGCTGGCCCGCTACGGCCTGCACGACGAGGCCCGCGCGGTCGCCCACGCCCTGGTCGACGCGGCCACGGCGGCCGGCCACCGGCTCCCCGAGGTCCTCGCGGGCTACGGCCGCGCCACGCACACGGAGCCGGTGCCCTACCCGCACGCGTGCGTACGGGAGTCGAGGTCGGCGGCGGCACCGCTGGCGCTGCTGACGGCGGTGGGGGGAGCCTGACGGTCCTCAGACGGTGTTCATGGCGTCCCGGGCCGTCCCGGTGAACCGCTCCAGCGTGTGGCGGAAGACCTCGTGGGCCCCGTCGAAGCGCTGGTGGGCGCCCGGGTCGCCGCGCATCACGTGCCACAGCGCCCGGTTGGCCTGTGCCGCCGCCTGCTGAAGGGCCGTGGCCGCCTCGGCGGCGGGGACCGGGCCCTCCAGGACGACGACCCGGACCGCGCGCATGAGCGGGTCGAAGGCGCCGCGCAGCTCGTCGCGCAGTTCCTGAACGCGCGTCAGACGGTCGTCGGGGTCGTCGAGTTGCGCGTAGGCGTCACCGACGCGCCAGTACAACTGGCCGGTGAGGTGCGCCTGTTCCATGAGGTCGAGGTAGGCGCCCCGCCTGGTTTCCCGGATCCGGTCGCGGTGCTGGACCCGGGCCGACGCCTCGGCCTGGACCCGGGCCGCGCGGGCGTTGCCCTGGGTGGTCACCCAGCTGGCAAGCACCGCCGTCGCGCCGGTGAAGACCGCGACCCACACCGTGCTGTCCGTCACGCCGATCAGTGTCGGGGAGCGGTGTTCCCCTGTCGAGGGCGCCTGCCGTCGGCGGGTGAGGCGGGTGCGGTCAGCCCCCGGAGGTGTCCAGTTCGGCGTCCTCGCTGATGCCCGCGCAGTCGTACGGGTCCTTCAGCCAGCCGTCCGGCAGGACGACCCGGTTGTTGCCGGAGGTGCGGCCGCGGGGCCCGTCGGCGCCGGTCGGCCATGCCTGGTCGAGGTCCAACTCGGCGAGCCCCTCGGAGAGTTCGGCGATCGACGAGGTGATCGCGAGGCGCTTTCGCATGTCGGAACCGACCGCGAAGCCCTTCAGGTACCAGGCCACGTGCTTGCGGAAGTCGATGACGCCGCGGGCCTCGTCGCCGATCCACTCGCCGAGCAGGGTGGCGTGCCGGACCATGACGGCCGCGACCTCGCGGAGGGTCGGGCGGACGCCGTGTCCGTCGGGGCCCTCGGCCAGGGCGTCCGTACGGCCCTCGAAGGCCGCCACCAGGTCGGCGAACAGCCAGGGCCGGCCGAGGCAGCCGCGCCCGACCACGACGCCGTCGCAGCCGGTCTCGCGCACCATGCGCAGCGCGTCCTCGGCGGACCAGATGTCGCCGTTGCCGAGGACGGGGATCTCCGGCACGTGCTCCTTGAGGCGTGCGATGGCGTCCCAGTCCGCCGTGCCGCCGTAGTGCTGGGCGGCGGTGCGGCCGTGCAGCGCGATGGCCGTGACACCTTCCTCGACGGCGATCCGGCCGGCGTCCAGGAAGGTGATGTGGTCGTCGTCGATGCCCTTGCGCATCTTCATGGTGACCGGCAGGTCCCCGGCGCCGCTCACGGCCTCCCGCAGGATCGCCCGCAGCAGGTTGCGCTTGTAGGGGAGGGCGGAGCCGCCGCCCTTGCGCGTCACCTTCGGCACCGGGCAGCCGAAGTTCAGGTCGATGTGGTCGGCGAGGTCCTCCTCCGCGATCATGCGGACGGCCTTGCCGACGGTCGCCGGGTCCACGCCGTACAGCTGGATCGAGCGCGGCTGCTCGGTCGCGTCGAAGCGGATCAGCTGCATGGTCTTCTCGTTGCGCTCGACCAGCGCCCGCGTGGTGATCATCTCGCTGACGAACAGGCCCTTGCCGCCGCTGAACTCCCGGCACAAGGTGCGGAAGGGCGCGTTCGTGATCCCGGCCATGGGGGCCAGGACGACGGGCGGCTGGACGGTGTGGGGGCCGATCGACAGCGGAGTGGCGGGGGCGAGGACGGTCGTGGACATTCCCCCATTGTCGCGTACCGGAGCGGGTGCCGTGACAGTGGCCGGCGGCCTCCCCTCAAGCGCGGTGGCCACCGGGGACGCCGGGGACGCGCCGTGACCGCCGTCACCCGATCGAGTGAGGGTCATTAGTTAGACGCACTATCGAAGTCGGCGTAGGCTTGTGGAATGCCCGAGCTCACCCCACGCCGCCGCCTCCTGGTGCTCGCGATCTGCTGCATGAGCCTGCTGATCGTGAGCCTGGACAACACGGTGCTGAACGTCGCCCTGCCCTCGATGCAGAAGGAACTGCACGCGAGTGTCGCCGGCCTCCAGTGGACGATCGACGCGTACACGCTGGTCCTCGCGTCGCTCCTGATGCTCGCGGGTTCGACGGCCGACCGCATCGGCCGGCGCCGGATCTTCAAGGCGGGCCTGGTGATCTTCACCATCGGCTCGGTGCTGTGCTCCCTCGCCCCGAACCTCGAGTCCCTGATCGCCTTCCGCATGGTGCAGGCGGTCGGCGGTTCGATGCTGAACCCGGTGGCGATGTCGATCATCACCAACACCTTCACGGACCCGCGCGAGCGCGCCCGCGCGATCGGCGCCTGGGGCGCCGTGGTGGGCATATCGATGGCCGCGGGCCCGCTGGTCGGCGGACTCCTGGTGGACTCGGTGGGCTGGCGCTCGATCTTCTGGATCAATCTCCCGGTGGGCCTCGCCGCCCTCCTGCTCACCTGGCGCTACGTCCCGGAGTCCCGCGCCCCCAAGGCCCGCCGCCCCGACCCGGTCGGCCAGCTCCTCGTCATCGCGCTGCTCGGCTCGCTGACGTACGCGATCATCGAGGCGCCCGGTTCCGCCGTCGCCAGGACCGCGGTCTTCGGCGCGATCGCCGTCGCCGCCCTGCTCGGCATCCTGTGGTACGAACCCCGGCGCGCCGAACCCCTCATCGACCTGCGCTTCTTCCGCTCGGCGCCGTTCAGCGGGGCCACGGTCATCGCCGTCAGCGCGTTCGCGGCGCTCAGCGGATTCCTGTTCCTGTCGACGCTCTATCTGCAGAACGTCCGCGGTCTGGACGCGCTGCACGCGGGTCTGTGGATGCTGCCCATGGCGGCGATGTGCTTCGTGTGCGCGCCGCTGTCCGGGCGGCTGGTCGGCAACCGGGGCCCCCGGCTGTCCCTGCTCGTCGCGGGGATCACCATGACCGCGAGCGGTGTCCTGTTCGCCGGCTTCGAGGGCGAGACGTCGAACGTCTCGCTCGTCATCGGGTACGTCCTGTTCGGCCTGGGCTTCGGTTTCGTGAACGCCCCCATCACCAACACCGCCGTGTCGGGCATGCCCCGCACGCAGGCCGGTGTCGCCGCCGCCGTCGCCTCGACGAGCCGCCAGATCGGCGGCACGCTCGGTGTCGCCGTGATAGGCGCCGTCCTGGCCTCCGGCGTGGGGGCGTCGGCCTACCGTGACACCTTCGTCGAGGCCGCCCGCCCCGCCTGGTGGATCATCGCCGGATGCGGCCTCGCCGTCCTGGTCCTGGGCGCGCTGACCAGCGGCCGCTGGGCCCGCGGAACGGCCGAACGGACGGCCCGCCGCCTGGAGTCCGTCGAGGTGAAGGACGCGGTGGGCGTACGCGCCCAGGACGCGCCCGCCTAGGCCTCCGCCGCCCGCGCGATCTCGTACAGCTTCTCCAGCCCCTCCCGGCTCGACTCGTCGGTGGGGGCGTAGGTCACCATCCGGGCACCCATGTCGGGGGCGAGCCAGAGGTCGGTGTGGTCGAGGGTGAGGAGCCCGACGTACGGGTTGAGGAACTGCTTGGTCTTGCTGCGGGAGCCGCCGAACACCTCGTACCGCTCCCAGATCTCGCGGAACTCCGCCGACTCCGTCCGCAGTCGCTTGACCAGCATCTTCCAGGCCGGCTCGCCGAGGTGTCCGGCCATCGAGGCGCGCAGCTTGGCGGCCATCATGCGCATGGTCTCGTCGAGGAGCACGATCGACCTGCGCCACTCCTCGTGGGTGTAGACGAGGACCATGCAGTTGCGGTCCTCGGGCGCCACCGCGTCCAGGTCGCTCATCATCAGCCGGGCGTAGGTGCGGTTGTACGCCAGGATGTCGTACCGGCTGTTCTGGATGCAGGCCGGGACCGGCTCCAGCTGGGTCAGCATGTGGCGCAGCGCCGGGGTGAGGGTCGGGCACCACGCGGCGGGCGTGGGGTCGACGGCGCCGGCCAGCTGGAAGAGGTGGGCGCGCTCGCTCGAGTCCAGCAGCAGGGTGCGGGCCAGCGCGTCGAGAACCTGTTCGGAGACCTGGATGTCGCGGGCCTGTTCGAGCCAGGTGTACCAGGTGACGCCGACGGCCGAGAGCTGGGCGACCTCCTCGCGGCGCAGTCCCGGGGTGCGCCGGCGGTGGCCGCGGGGCAGTCCGACCTGCTCGGGCGTGATGCGTTCGCGCCGGTTGCGCAGGAAGGCGGCGAGTTCGTGCCGCCGGATCGCGCTTCCGCGCGGGGCGGCGCCGGCGGCCGGCTCCGGGGTGGTGGTCGTCTCCCGCACCATCGTCGTCATGTCTCCAGACTGCCGTCCGCCGGAACCTGTTGCCAGGTACTGCCTCTACCAGGATAAGGAGACTCTGGTACCAGCCTGAGGGTGGGACGAAGCTCTTTACGTGACCGAAACCGGAACCCTGACCACACCAGTCCGATCACCGTCCGCGCCACCCCTGCTGGGCGGTCTCGGACTCTTCACCGTGCTGCTCGGCGCGGCGCTCCCGCTCATCGACTTCTTCATCGTCAACGTGGCCCTCCCGACCATCGGCCGGGACCTGAACGCGGGCGAGGCCGTCCTCGAACTCGTCGTCGCCGGGTACGGGGTGTCGTACGCCGTCCTGCTCGTCCTGGGCGGCCGGCTCGGCGACCTCTTCGGGCGGCGGCAGCTCTTCCTCGGGGGCATGGCGGCCTTCGGCCTGACCTCGCTGGCGTGCGGGCTCGCGCCCAGCGCCTGGACGCTGGTCGCGGCCCGGGTGGCGCAGGGCGCGGCGTCCGCCGCGATGCTGCCGCAGGTGCTCGCCACCATCCAGTCGGCGACCGCGGGAGGCCGCCGCGCCAAGGCGATGGGCCTGTACGGCGCTACGGCCGGGCTCTCCATGGTGGCCGGGCAGATACTCGGCGGCCTCCTGGTCGCCGCGGACATCGCGGGCACCGGCTGGCGCGCGGTGTTCCTCGTGAACGTGCCCGTCGTCGTCCTCGGCCTGGTCCTGGCCGCACGGGCGGTCCCCGAGACACGCTCACAGCACCCGGAGCCGATCGACACCCCCGGCACCGTCCTGCTCGCGCTGTCGCTGCTGACGCTCCTGGCCCCGCTGACCGAGGGCCGCGCGGCGGGCTGGCCGCTGTGGACCTGGCTGTCGCTGGCCCTGTTCCCCCTCGTGGCCGCGGCGTTCTACTTCGTCGAGCGCCGGGAGGACCGGGCCGGCCGCACTCCCCTGGTGCCGCCGAGCCTGTTCGCGCTGACCTCGCTGCGCCGGGGCCTGATCATGATCGTGCCGTTCTCGATCGGCTTCAGCGGATTCATGTTCGTGATCGCGGTGGCGCTGCAGCGGGGCGCGGGCCTCGGTCCGGTCGCGGCCGGGCTGGCACTCGCCCCGATGGCCGTCGTCTTCTTCTTCACCTCCCTCTGCGGGCCGCGGCTGATCGCCCGCTACGGCACCCGGGTCGTCACCGCGGGCGGCCTGATCCAGGTGGTGGGCGTGGCCCTCATCACGCTGACCGCGTGGCGGTCCTGGCCGGACCTCGGGATGTGGGAGCTGCTCCCGGGCGCGGCGGTCGCCGGTGCGGGGCAGGCGCTCCAGTTGCCGGTGCTCATCCGGATCGTCCTCTCCGAGGTGCCGGCCGCGCGGGCCGGTGTCGGCAGCGGCGTGATGGCGACCACCCAGCAGTCGGCGCTCGCCGTCGGCGTCGCCACCCTGGGCACCCTGTTCCTGTCCCTCGTCCCCGGCCACGGCATGCGGGACGCCCTGGTGACGACGCTCCTGGTGCAGTTGGCGGGCGTGGTCCTGACGACGGCACTGAGCCTGCGGCTGCCGCGCACGGTCGGCTGACGCATCGCCGCGCGGGCTGATCGGCGGAGAGCGGCCGGGGGCTGCCCCGCCGGCGCCCGACCGCCGGACGCGGGCCCCTGGCCGACCTCCCGGAGGGGCCGGTCGGACGCGGACCGGCCGAAGGGTTCGGGCGGTGACGGGAACGGCCGGCGGCAGACCGGCCGAGACCGACCGGTGACGGGCCGGTCGACGGAGGGACGGCACAGGGACGGACGGTTCGGACCATGGCGGACCGTGCGGCGCCCCCCTCGCTGCCCGGGGGCCATCACGGGCCGGACCGTGGCGGACCGTGGCGGACCGTGGCGGACCGGGACGGACCGGGACGGACCGGGACGGGCGCCGTAGCAGGGCCGTGCCGGGCCGGGGACCACCCGACCGCGGCGGGTCGGGGCCGGTCAGTGGCGGACCATGCAGAACGGGTGCCCGGCCGGGTCCGCGTAGATGTGCCGGCCGCGCCCGTCGGAGTCGTCCGGTACGGTCGCGCCGCGCGCCAGGACCTGTTCGCGCGCGAGGTCCAGGTCCGGCACGCCCAAGTCCAGATGGAACTGCTGGGGCCGGCTGGGCTCGGGCCGGCGCGGCGGCTCGTACTCCGCGACCCGCTGGAAGGCCGGCACCGGACCGGACGGCGTGTGGAGCGTCGCCCAGCCCTCGCCGAGCGCCCGGCGCGGGTCGGGCCGGTCGACCTCACCGCCGGACAGGTCCGCGTGGAACCCGGCGAGCCGGTGCGGGTCCGGGCGGTCCGGCACGACGCACCGCGGTTCGGCGGTGACGGGCGCCGGCCCAGGGCCGGTCGGCGCGGCGACCACGGCCGGCGGCCGGCCCCAGCGCCGCAGGGCGTCCGCGACGAAGCCGCCGGACTTCAGCTCCTCGACCAGATCGCGGAGGCAACGGACGGTCTCGGGGCGGCGGGTCCTGGTCGTGCCGACCGCCTGCCGGATCTGCATGAACCGGTCCTCGATCAGCCGGAGTTCGAGGTGTTCCGCGACATACGCGGTCATCGGCCGCCGGATCCCGGCCGCGGCCTCCAGTCCTCCGGCGCGGAACGCCCCGCCGCCTTCGTCCCCGCGCACGACGCTCGTCTGCCGCAGGGTGCGGGACAGGAACAGGTCGTGGGCGGACCCGCGTTTCACACCGATCCGTACACCGGACGGTCGACGTCGGCGGCCCTCACGTGGTCCGAGTCGCGGGGCACGGTGTGCACGCCCTCGATCACCACGTACGGCTCCGTGAAGGCGACTTCGGCCCCGCGTGCGGGCTCGACGGCCAGGAAGCAGAGGTCGGCCCGGCCCTCCGCCATCGCCTCGTAGGACTTGCGGGCCGCGTCGAAGCAGAGGAGTTCCACGGGCAGGCCCAACCGCGCGCCGATCTCGCGCGCGAGGTCCGCGGTGATGCCGGCCGGGGATTGCGCAGTGCCCTGGGCCGGTACGGGATTGCCCAGGTTCATGGAGGCCCGCAGCGTGCCGTTCGGTGCGAGATCCCGCGCGATGGCGGCGACTTCGGTCGTCATGCGGCTGAGTCCAGGCGGACGACCTCACGGCGCCGCCGGTCAACTCGTGACCCGAGAGCCCCCGTTGATCTTCTCCATGCTGCACACTCCTTGCTGCACATGCCTTGCCGGGCAAAGGGAGCGGAAGCACCAGGAGGTGTCATGCTGCAGATCAACGCGAGCAAGGTGAGCCGCTGGGACCAGCACGGCCGCGAGCACGTCGTCCACGTCCAGCGGACGGGGATGCAGCGCACGATCAGGTGCGGAACCTGCGGCTGGCGCAAGAGCGCGCAGTTCCTGCCGTGGCTGAAGGCGGAGGAGCATCTCGCCGAGGCCCACCAGGCGACGGTGGACCCGACGGAGAACTGAGCTTTCTCCGCCGGTCCGCCGGTCAGGGGCGCAGGCCGCGCAGGACGAGGTCGACGACCGCCGTGAACTCGGCCTCGATGCCGGGCTGTTCCCATTCGCGGGCGTAGGCGGGGTCGTGGAAGCGGTTCGTGGCGTCGAAGAGCGCGCGGGCCGTCGCGGCGGCGCCGCCGTCCACCGCCGCGAAGTCCCCCTCGCGCACACCCCGGGCGACGATGTCCGTGAGCTGGCCGACGAGCTCCAGGACGTGTTCCTCGACCACGCTGCTGGTGTCGGCGAGGAGCACCGTGTACGTGGCGAACAGCTCGGGGTCGTCCCCCGCCTTGTGCCGCTTGGCTGCGAACAGCGCTCCGAACCACTGCCTGAGGGCCTCGGGAGACGTCTCGTCCGTCGCCCCGACGATCCGGCCCAGCGTCTGCGACGTGCGGTCCAGCCAGCGTTTGGTGACCGCCTCCCGCAGCGCCGCCTTCGTGCGGAAGTGGCGGTAGACGCTGCCGTGGCTGACGCCGAGCGCGCGGGCCACGTCCACCACGGTGGCCTTGGCCGGGCCGTGGCGGCGCAGCACCTCCTCGGTGACTTCGAGGATGCGCTCGGCGGTCAGGGTCTCGCTGGTCGGTGGTGCCATGACGACGACCGTACCCGGCGGTACTGTCAGCGCTCCGTGCCGAGGTGTGACATCTGCGCCCGCGGGTAGCGGTCGCCCGCGGCGGCGCCGTCCGGCACGGCCTCCTCGATGGCGGTGAGGTCGGCGGCGTCGAGGGTCACGTCCAGGGCGCCGAGCGCCTCCGCCAGCCGCTGCCGGGTGCGGGAACCGACCAGCGGCACGATGTCCTCGCCGCGCGAGAGCACCCAGGCGATGGCGATCTGGGCGACGGAGACGCCCTTCTGCTCGGCGACCTTGCGCAGCGCCTCGACGAGGGTGAGGTTGTGCCGCAGGTTCTCGCCCTGGAAACGGGGGCTCATGGCCCGGAAGTCGTTCGCGCCGAGCTGCCGGTCGGCGGTGAAGTGGCCGGAGATCAGACCGCGGGAGAGCACGCCGTACGCGGTGATCGAGATGCCCAGCTCACGGGTGGTCGGCAGCACCTCGTCCTCGATGCCGCGGGAGATGAGCGAGTACTCGATCTGCAGGTCACTGATGGGGGCGGTGGCGGCGGCCCGGCGGATGGTGTCGGCGCCGACCTCGCTGAGGCCGATGTGCCGGACATGGCCCTTCTCGACCAGTTCGGCGATCGCGCCGACCGTCTCCTCGATGGGCACGCCGGGGTCGGCCCGCGCGATCCGGTAGACGTCGATGTGGTCCACGCCGAGGCGCTGGAGGGAGTAGGCGGCGAAGTTCCTGACCGCGGCGGGGCGGCCGTCGTAGCCGCTCCAGCCGCCGTCCGGGTCACGCAGCGCGCCGAACTTGACGCTGGTCCGGGCCTGTTCGCGCAGGGCGGCGGGGGCGGTGCGCAGGGCTTCGCCGATGAGCATCTCGTTGTGGCCCATGGCGTAGAAGTCGCCGGTGTCCAGCAGGGTCACGCCGGCTTCGAGCGCGGCGTGGACGGTCGAGATGGACTCGGCCCGGTCCGCGTCGCCGTACAGCGCGGACATGCCCATGCAGCCGAGGCCGAGGGCGGAGACCTGGGGACCGGTCGTTCCGAGGGGGCGGGTGCGCATGAAGGTTCCTTGGGTTGGGGGCGGGTGCCGTACAGGTGACCCGTACCCACCATGACATGACAGCTGACAGATTTCAATATCTGTCAGCTGTCACATGTCAGCCATGCCGTCGATCACCCGCGGTCATCTCCGCCAGCTCCGCCATCCCCGCCATCCCCCTATTTGGTCCAGACCTATTGACGACAGGTCTGGACCGCCCGCACTGTCATGCATGCGACACACCCCTCCGCGTCCCCCACTCCAGGAGGCCCCGCATGATCCGCCGGAAGTTGTGCCTGCTCGCCGTCGCGCTGGCGGCCGCCGTCCTCGCCCCCCTGTCGGTCGCCGCCGCCCCCACCGCGTCCGCGGCCGACACCTGCGCCGTGAAGTCCCGTCCCGCCGGCAAGGTCCTCCAGGGGTACTGGGAGAACTGGGACGGCTCCGCCAACGGGGTCCACCCGCCCTTCGGCTGGACCCCGATCACCGACTCCCGTATCGCCGCGCACGGCTACAACGTGCTCAACGCGGCCTTCCCCGTCATCCGGTCCGACGGCACCGCGCTGTGGGAGAACGGGATGGACGCGGGCGTGAAGGTCTCGACGCCCGCGGAGATGTGCGCGGCCAAGGCGGCCGGACAGACGCTCCTGCTGTCCATCGGCGGGGCCGCCGCCGGGATCGACCTCAGCTCCTCCGCCGTCGCGGACAGGTTCGTGTCGACGATCGTGCCCATCCTGCAGAAGTACAACTTCGACGGGATCGACATCGACATCGAGACGGGCCTGGTCGGCAGCGGGGACATCGGCCGGCTCTCCACCTCCCAGGCCAACCTGATCCGCGTCATCGACGGCGTGCTGGCCCGTATGCCGGCGAACTTCGGGCTGACCATGGCGCCGGAGACGGCCTACGTCACCGGCGGCAGCATCACGTACGGCTCGATCTGGGGCGCGTACCTGCCGATCGTCAAGAAGTACGCGGACAACGGCCGGCTGTGGTGGCTGAACATGCAGTACTACAACGGCAGCATGTACGGCTGCTCCGGCGACTCCTACTCCGCGGGCACAGTCCAGGGCTTCGTCGCGCAGACGGACTGCCTCAACAAGGGGCTGGTCGTCCAGGGCACCACCGTCAAGGTGCCCTACGACAAGCAGGTCCCCGGCCTGCCTGCCCAGTCCGGCGCGGGCGGCGGCTACATGTCACCGGGCCTCGTCTCCCAGGCATGGCGCCACTACGGGACGGCGCTCAAGGGCCTGATGACGTGGTCGGTCAACTGGGACGGCTCGAAGAACTGGACGTTCGGGGACAACGTGAAGGCGTTGCAGGGCCGTTGAGACGCCACGAAGCCCCCGCCCCCCGTGGTCACGGGAGGCGGGGGCTTCGTCATCGCCGGGCGGCGCCGGCCGGCCGCCAGTCGCCCGGCGACCGATCAGCAGTTGATCAGCAGCCGATCAGGCGGGACGCGAGGTAGCCCTCGATCTGGTCCAGCGACACGCGCTCCTGCTTCATCGAGTCGCGCTCGCGCACCGTCACGGCGTTGTCCTCGAGGGTGTCGAAGTCGACGGTGACGCAGAAAGGCGTGCCGATCTCGTCCTGGCGGCGGTAGCGGCGGCCGATGGCACCGGCGTCGTCGAAGTCGATGTTCCAGTGCTGGCGCAGCGCGGCGGCCAGGCCCTTGGCCTTGGGCGACAGCTCCGGGTTGCGGGACAGCGGGAGGACGGCGGCCTTGACCGGCGCGAGGCGCGGGTCGAGGCGCAGCACCGTGCGCTTCTCCATCTTGCCCTTGGCGTTGGGGGCCTCGTCCTCGACGTAGGCGTCGAGGAGGAAGGCCAGCATCGCGCGGCCGACACCGGCGGCGGGCTCGATGACGTAGGGGGTCCAGTGCTCGCCGGCCTCCTGGTCGAAGTAGGACAGGTCCTGGCCCGACGCCTTGGAGTGCGCCTTGAGGTCGTAGTCCGTGCGGTTGGCGACGCCCTCCAGCTCACCCCACTCGTTGCCGCCGAACTGGAAGCGGTACTCGATGTCGGCGGTGCGCTTGGAGTAGTGCGAGAGCTTGTCGGCCGGGTGCTCGTACCAGCGCATGTTCTCCTCGCGCATGCCGAGGCCGGTGTACCAGTTCCAGCGCTCCTGCATCCAGTACTCCTGCCACTTCTCGTCCTCGCCCGGCTTGACGAAGAACTCCATCTCCATCTGCTCGAACTCGCGGGTGCGGAAGATGAAGTTGCCGGGCGTGATCTCGTTGCGGAAGGACTTGCCCATCTGCCCGATGCCGAACGGCGGCTTGCGGCGCGAAGCCTGCTGCACGGAGGCGAAGTTGGTGAAGATGCCCTGCGCGGTCTCGGGGCGCAGGTAGGCGACGGAGCCGCTGTCCTGCGTGGGGCCGAGGTGGGTGGAGAGCAGACCCGAGAACTGCTTGGGCTCGGTGAAGGTGCCCTTGTTGCCGCAGTTCGGGCAGTTCAGGTCGGTGAGGCCGTTCTCCGGGAGGCGGCCGTGCTTCGCCTCGTATGCCTCCTCCAGGTGGTCGGCGCGGTAGCGCTTGTGGCAGGAGGTGCACTCGGTGAGCGGGTCCGTGAAGGTGGCGACGTGACCCGACGCGACCCAGACGTCGGTGGCCAGGATCACCGACGAGTCGAGGCCGACGACGTCCTCACGGGAGGTGACCATGTAGCGCCACCACTGGCGCTTGATGTTCTCCTTGAGCTCGACGCCGAGCGGGCCGTAGTCCCAGGCGGCCTTCTGTCCCCCGTAGATCTCACTGCACGGGAAAACGAAGCCACGGCGCTTGCTCAGGCTGACGATGGTGTCGATCTTGTCGGCGGCCACGATGCTCTCTTCAGTACGACGGACGGCGCGAATGACTCAGGTTACCGGCGCCGCCCACCCTCGTATCAAATCGGTTCGGTGACCACCCCGCTCCGCCCGCCGTTCACCGAGGACTTACCGAGGGCTTGTTGACAATCGTTTCCAGTTTTGTTGAAAATGACTGTCATGAACGTACGACGACGCCTCATATCCGGGTCCGCCGCGCTGGCGGCCACCGCTCTCGGTCTCTGCACGCTCTCCGCCTGCTCCGGCTCCGCGGCCGCCGACGGCGGGAGCGGCGGGAAACTCGACGTCGTGGCGTCGTTCTACCCCATGCAGTACCTCGCCGAGCAGATCGGCGGGACGCACGTGCACGTGACGAGCCTGACCCGGCCCGGCCAGGAGCCGCACGACCTGGAGATCAGCGTCCGTCAGATCGTCCAGCTCGAGTCGGCGGACGCCGTCGTCTACCTCAAGAACCTGCAGCCGGCCGTCGACGACGCCGTGGCGCAGTCCTCGGTCAGGACCAAGGTCGACGCCGCGTCGCTGACCACGCTGGAGAAGCACGGCAACGAGGTCGGCGGGCACGCGGCCTCGCACGACAGCTCCACGGGCGAGGAGGCGGGCTCCGCCGACCCGCACATCTGGCTCGATCCGGTGAGGTACGCCGAGGTCGCGAGCGGCGTCGGCAAGGCCCTGGAGAAGGCCGACCCGAAGCACGCCGCGGACTACGGGAAGAACACCGCGGCCCTGCTGAAGAAGCTCTCCGCTCTCGACACCCGCTACAGGACCGGGCTGGCGGACACCAGGACCAAGGTCTTCATCACCACGCACGCCGCCTTCGGCTACCTCGCCGAGCGCTACGGCCTCACCGAGGAGGCCATCAACGGCCTCGACCCCGAGTCGGAGCCCAGCGCGAACCGCGTGAAGGACCTTGAGAGGATGGCGAAGGCCGACGGCGTCTCGACGGTCTTCTACGAGACGCTCGTCAGCGACAGGACCGCCAAGACCATCGCCGGCGACGCGAAGCTGAAGACGGACGTCCTCGACCCGATCGAGGGCATCACCGACAAATCCAAGGGCAGCGACTACCTGCAGGTCATGGATGCGAATCTGAAGGCGCTGCGGACGGCGCTGGGCGCCAGGTGATCCCGATGACCCACATGATCCCCAGTTCCAGGAGGACAGCGTGAGCGAGTCCGTCATATCCCTGCGCGGCGTGACCGCCGAACTGGGCTCGCGCCCCGTCCTGCGTGGCATCGACCTGACCGTGCACCGCGGCGAGGTCGTGGCGCTGCTCGGCGCGAACGGCTCCGGCAAGTCGACGGCCATCCGCAGCGTCATCGGACAGGTCCCGGTCAGCGGCGGCGAGATCGAGATCTTCGGCACGCCACGGCGCCGCTTCCGCGACTGGAAGCGGGTGGGGTACGTCCCGCAGCGCACGACCGCCGCGGGCGGCGTGCCCGCCACGGTCACCGAGATCGTCGCCTCCGGCCGGCTCTCCCGCGCCCGCTTCGGCGTGCTGCGCAAGGCCGACCACGAGGCCGTGCGACAGGCCCTGGAGCTCGTCGGCATGGCGGACCGCGCCAAGGACTCGGTGAACGCCCTGTCGGGCGGCCAGCACCAGCGCGTCCTGATCGCCCGCGCCCTCGCCTCCGAACCCGAACTGCTGATCATGGACGAACCGATGGCGGGTGTCGACCTCGCGAGCCAGGAGGTGCTGGCACAGACGCTCAGGGAGCAGGTGGCGGCGGGCACCACCGTCCTCCTGGTCCTGCACGAGCTGGGCCCCCTGGAGCCGCTGATCGACCGCGCCGTCGTCCTGCGTGACGGCTGCGTGCTGCACGACGGCCCGCCCCCGCGGGCGGTCGGCCAGCACGCGCTGCCCGGCCACGACCACGTACACCCGCACGCGGCTCACGACGCCGAACCGATCCGGACGGGACTGCTGAGCTGATGGACTTCCTGAACTACGACTTCATGCAGCGGGCGCTGCTCTCCGCCGTCCTGGTGGGCGTCACCGCGCCCGCCATCGGCATCTACCTCGTGCAGCGCCGCCAGGCTTTGCTGGGCGACGGCATCGGGCATGTCGCGATGACCGGTATCGGCCTCGGCTTCCTGCTCTCGGCCAACCCCGTGTGGATGGCGACGGCAGTCTCGGTCCTCGGCGCCGTCCTGATGGAGCTGATCCGCTGGTACGGCAGGACGCGCGGCGACATCGCGCTGGCCATGCTCTTCTACGGCGGTATGGCGGGCGGCGTGATGCTCACCAGCCTGGCGGGGGGTACCACCGCCAACCTGACCTCGTACCTCTTCGGCTCCCTCTCGACGGTGAGCGAGTCCGACGTGACGGCGATCTGCCTGCTCGCCGGCTTCGTCGTCCTGGTCACCCTCGGCCTGCGCCGCCAGCTGTTCGCCGTCAGCCAGGACGAGGAGTTCGCGCGGGTGACGGGGCTGCCGGTGCGCGCGCTGAACCTGCTCACCGCCGTCACGGCGGCGGTCACGGTGACGGTCGCCATGCGCGTCGTCGGCCTGCTGCTGGTGAGCGCGCTGATGGTGGTCCCGGTCGCGGCCGCCCAGCAGCTCAGCCGCAGCTTCGCCGCCACCTTCGCGATCGCCGTGGCGATCGGGGTGAGCGTGACGATCGGCGGGACGGTGACCTCGTTCTACCAGGACGTGCCTCCCGGCGCGACGATCGTGCTGCTGACCATCGGGGGGTTCATCGCGCTCACCGCGCTGGCGACGCCGCTCGCCCGGCGCCGGGCGCGGGCCGCGGCGGCCGGGCAGACGCCGGGGGACCCGGCGGAGTGTGTGATTCCGGCCGGCCGCGCCCCGGAACGCAAGGTCGGCGTCTGACCACGCGCAGTCCGGACTGGCACAATGGCCGGGCAAGGGCAGACGCGAGGAGGCAACGGTGACTACCGCTGGATCGCCCGTTCGGGGCCGCTCCACCCGGCAGCGTGCCGCCGTGGCGGCGGCACTCGACGAGGTGGACGAGTTCCGCAGTGCGCAGGAGCTCCACGACATGCTCAAGCACAAGGGTGACTCCGTCGGACTCACCACCGTGTACCGCACGCTGCAGAACCTCGCCGACGCGGGCGAGGTGGACGTGCTGCGCACCTCCGACGGCGAGTCCGTCTACCGCCGTTGCTCCAGCGGCGAGCACCACCACCACCTCGTCTGCCGGGTCTGCGGCAAGGCGGTCGAGGTGGAGGGCCCGGCCGTGGAGAAGTGGGCCGAGGCGATCGCGGCGGAACACGGCTATGTGAACGTCGCCCACACCGTGGAGATCTTCGGCACCTGTGCGGAGTGCGCCGCGTGCGCCGCGGCCAAGGGCTGACACGCGACAGCGAGAGACAGAGACACGGAGAGGGGCTGCCCGGCCGGGCAGCCCCTCTCCGTGTCTCCCGGCGCCTCACGGCGTCCGGCGCCGTCAGGCCCCTTCCGGCCGGCCCCGCATCGCTTCCTCCATGGCGAGGAGGTCCTCGTTCGGGACGGCGCCACCGAAGCGGCGGTCGCGCTGGGCGAACTCCACACAGGCGCGCCACAGGTCACGGCGGTCGAAGTCCGGCCACAGGACGTCCTGGAAGACCATCTCGGCGTAGGCGCTCTGCCAGAGCAGGTAGTTGGAGGTGCGCTGCTCGCCGCTGGGCCGCAGGAACAGGTCCACGTCCGGCATGTCCGGGTAGTACAGGTACTTCGCGAAGGTCTTCTCCGTGACCTTGTCCGGGTCGAGCCGGCCCGCCCGCACGTCCTCCGCAAGCGCCTGCGCCGCGTCCGCGATCTCCGCGCGGCCGCCGTAGTTCATGCAGAAGTACAGGGTGAGCCGGTCGTTGTCCTTGGTCTGCTCCTGGGCGACCTGGAGCTCCTTGGCGACCGACTTCCACAGCTTGGGCATCCGGCCCACCCAGCGCACCCGGATGCCGAGCGCGTCGAGCTGGTCACGCGTCTTGCGGATGAAGTCACGGTTGAAGTTCATCAGGAAGCGCACCTCGTCGGGCGAACGCTTCCAGTTCTCGGTGGAGAACGCGTACAGGGAGATGGCCCCGACCCCGGCCTCGATCGCGCCCTGCAGCACGTCCAGCACCCGCTCGGCGCCGATCTTGTGCCCCTCGGTGCGGGGCAGCCCGCGCTCCTTGGCCCAGCGGCCGTTCCCGTCCATGACGATCGCCACGTGGTTGGGGACCAGCTCGCCGGGGAGCTTGGGCGCGCGGGCACCCGACGGGTGCGGCTCCGGCGTCTCGTACTCGCGGCGCTGGCGCCCCAGGAACCCGCGTACCACCATGTGTTTCTCGTCTCCCTTGGTCTTGCGTCGGTTGCCCTGCGCCACTTCATCACTTCTCGACGTACCGCAGTGAGCGCAGCCCGCGCTCCAGGTGCCAGTGCAGATAGGCCGAAACCAGCCCGCTGCCCTCCCGGACGAACCGCGGCTCGCACGCGTCCGCGGTCTCCCAGTCTCCCGTGAGCAGTGCGCCCAGGAGTTCGAGGGCCCCTGCCGAGGGTACGACGCTGCCGGGCACCCGGCAGTCGACGCAGACGGAACCTCCCGCGGCGACCGAGAAGAACCGATTCGGTCCCGGCATCCCGCACTTGGCGCAGGCGCTGAAACTGGGCGCGTAACCGTTCACGGCGAGGGAGCGCAGCAGGAAGGCGTCGAGGACGAGGTGCGGTTCGTGCTCACCGCGGGCGAGGGTGCGCAGCCCCCCGACGAGCAGCAGGTACTGCTGCACCGCGGGCTCCCCCTCGTGGTCCGTGAACCGCTCGGCGGTCTCCAGCATGGCCGTCCCGGCCGTGTAGCGCGCGTAGTCCGTCACGATCCCGCCGCCGTACGGGGCGATCGTCTCGCTCTGTGTGCACAGCGGCAGGCCGCGCCCGATCAGGTCGCTGCCCCGTGCGAAGAACTGCACGTCCACGTGGGAGAACGGTTCGAGGCGCGCTCCGAACTTCGACTTGGTGCGCCGCACGCCGCGCGCCACGGCCCGTACCCGTCCGTGACCGCGCGTGAGCAACGTGATGATCCGGTCCGCCTCACCCAGCTTCTGGGTGCGCAGCACGATGCCGTCGTCGCGGAACAGACTCATAGGGTCCATTCTCGCCTACGGCGCCCGCGCCCCGGCGCGGGCGGGCCCCTTTCGTTCCGCCCGCTCCCGCCGCCTCCTTCAGGGCACCTCGCCGCGGCTGCGTGCGTTGGCGTACGCGGTGGCCGCGCTGAGCCGTTCCGCCGGGGTGGCCCGGCGCACCGCGCCCGGATCGCAGTCCCACTCCCTGCCGCCGCCGAGCGGTCTCAGCTGTACGTACGGCCCCACGTGTCCCATGACCATCCCCACCCTTCCGCTGCCCACGTCCACGGCGTACGAGCCGACCGGCGGCCCCGGCGGCGGCTTCACCGCAGCGCCGCCCGGTCGGTCCGGTGCGGCGGCAACGTAATTCCGGCCTTCTTCCGTGGTGCCCGCAATTCCTTCACCGTTACCTCCGCCTCTTCGGCGCGGGGCGCCGAGTGTTGTGCCCTCACCCTGTTCCCCGGACTTTCGGAGTTTCACGCTTCGCGTCTCCGTGGTGCCACTGTGCACCTACACTCGGCAGGAGTCTGTCCTCCACAAGTGCTGCACGTCATAGGACGTTTGACCTGTGGCCAAGGGTGCACGACAGACCGTGTGCGATTTCCCTCCGGAACGGCACCGGACAGCTCGAACGGCCCATTCGCAAAACACGTTCGGATGCGTCGTCGCGAATCGAAAAAACCTGGAACCCGATGGTCCTTTCGAGTGCGGCGTGCTGAATCCGACGGAGGGCCGCGGCTTAAAGGACTGTTCCGACGGAGGGCGGTGGCTTAAAGGACTGTGCGGGGTATTTCGTGGCGTACCCCGTTCGCCGTGCCCCCACGATCCGCCGGTGGCTCGCGGCGGCGACGCTCCCGCCCGTCCCGGCGCCTGTGTGAGAGGCCGTACGGGCAGGCGCGTGCGGCGATGTCGGCCGGCGGCCGTACTGTGCACCCAACGCCGTCTCGCATCACCCGCACTGGAGGAACCATGTCCGCGAGCGCCCGTCTCGTCACCACGCTCGCCGGCCCGCTGGACTCGGCCACGGCCGGCGCTCCGGACGTGCTGTGCCTGCCGGACCGGACACTCGTCCTGCAGAGCGACGACGCCCAACTCGCCGCGTACGACCTGGCCGAGGCGCTCGCGGGTGAGGCCGCGGTGGCACGCTTCCCGGCGCCGTGGCGGCGCCGGTTCGGTACGCGCACGGTCGCGCCGGGCCTGGATGTCGCCGTCTTCGCCGGCATCCACGCGATACGGGCGGTGGACGGACACGGCGCGACCCTGTGGGAGGTGCGGCACGGCTGCTGGGAGGGCGGCTGCGGGAAGTTGCACACCTCGGTCGACGAATACGCCGACAGCCGCGCGCACTTGTACGCCGACAGCGGCTCGGCGGTCTTCTCCGCGGACGGCAAGCTCGTGTGGGCCCACGTCCGCGGACCGCTGGCCGAGGACGGCCAGGACCCGGAGGTGCTCGACGAGTGGCTGGTGCTCGACGCGGCCGACGGGACGGTGCTCGGCGAGGCCGACGCGCAGACGGTGGCGGCCGGTTCGGACCACGTGTCGCACCCGGACCCGGGCCAGATGGGACTGAGCGTCGGCGAGGGCCAGGACGGGGTGCCGCTGCTGTGGGGCCGCTGGGACGGCGAGCGCCTCTCCGTCGACCGGATCGGCGACGACGACCGGATCCTGCTCGCGGTGAGTCCGTCCGGCGAGAGCTTCCTGACGGTCACGCACTATCAGGAACTCCTCGCCCTGCACCGGGCCGCGGACGGCTCGGTCGTCTCCGAGCTGGACGCCGAGGAGGCCGTCGCGCCCCATCCCGCGCTCCCGCCGGAGAACGACGAGCCCGAGGTGCACTGGGACTACTACGCCGGGTTCCTCGACGAGCACACCGTCATCACGGGCACGGTCGAGGCCGACGAGGAGTTCGGGGCGGGGCGGCACTGGCTGGTCGACGCGCGCGGCATGCGCCTGCTCGGCGAGGTCGGCTATCCGTTCCCGGTGTCCGGTGTACCCCTGGCCCTGGGCGACGGCAGCTGGTGCACGGTCGACGAGGACACGAACGAACTCCAGGTGTGGCGGCTCGACCTCTGAGCCCGGGTTCGGGGCGGCGGCTGCGGGGCCGCGTGGGGACTCCGGCCCCGTGCCCCGCCTCGCCCCGGAGACGGGGTCAGCCCACCCCGCGCGACTCCTGCGCCGCCCTCGCCTCGATACCCCGGAAGTGGTCGGCCATCGCGCGCTGCGCGGCCTCGACGTCGCGGGCACGCAGCGCCGTGACGATGTCCCGGTGACGGCGGACGGTCACCTCGGGTGCCGGGTCGTCCGTCCAGCCGCGGACGCCGGCGACCCGGCTGAAAACCGTCCAGAAGGCGCCGAGCAGCTGAGGCACCAGCGCGTTGCCCAGCGGGGCGTACAGCAGCTCGTGGAATTGCCGGTCGAGTTCGGGGAAGGGGCGGCCCGCGCGGCCCGCCTCCTCCATCTCGGCCACGACGGCTTCGAGCCGGTCGAGTTCCGTCTCGGTGAGCACCGCCGCGACCCGGTGTATCAGCCCCTCCTCCAGGACCTCGCGGACCTGGAGGATCTCCGCCAGCGCCCCGGTCTCGTTCGTGTCGTCCTGGCGGGCCAGTGTGCGGAAGGTGAGGCCGTCGACGAAGGGGGTCAGGGATGCCTGGCCGACATAGGTGCCGTATCCGTGCCGGATATCGACTATGTCGAGCGCCTGCAGGGCCTTCAGGGCCTCGCGGACGGAGTTGCGGCTGACACCGAGGCCGTTCATCAGCTCCGTCTCGGTGGGCAGCGGGGCGCCCGCCTGGAGCCTGCGGTCGAGGATCAGCTGCATGACCTCGCGCTGGATCTGGCTGCTCACCCGGCGCTCGGCCCCGCGCCGGCTCCCGGTCTCCTCGGCCATGCGCCGCATCGTACGCTCACTGGACATCCGACGTCCCACCTCCGGGCGGATTCAGCACCAACTACCCGTATGTCAAGGCTTCATTGGTCGCACCTCTGGAAGATACGCCATTCGTGCGCGGGCCCTTGACCGCCCTCACGGCCGCTACCTATGGTCGCGCTGCCCCTATGACGTAGGACGTCGTATCTCCGCCTCTCGGACCACCTCTCCCCACTGGAGGAACCGTGCGCGACGTGACCGACCTCCCGGCGCCGCACCGCCGGTCGTTCCTGAAGTACACGGGCGCGCTCGGCGCGGCCGCCGCCCTCTCCTCGTCGCTGGCCGCCTGTTCGTCCGGCCCGCAGTCCACCAACGACACCGGTGGCGGGAAGGGCGGCAAGGACGCCACGCTCACCGCGGTCATCGGTTACGGGAACGACGGCAGCTGGGACCCGACCCAGACCGCGTCCGCCTTCTCCATGGCCGCCAACCACCACATCTACGAGGGCCTGCTCGACACCGACCCGATCTCGCGGGAGCCCTACGCGGCCCTGGCCACCGAGGTCCCCTCCGACCTCACCGGCACCTCGTGGAAGTTCACGCTGCGGGCCGGGGCCACCTTCCACGACGGCAGACCCGTCACCGCCGACGACGTGGTCTTCGTCTTCGACCGGATCCTCGACCCGAACACCCAGACCCTCGCCAAGGGATTCTTCGAGAGCTGGCTGAAGGAGGTCCGCGGGGTCGACGCCTCGACCGTCGAGCTGGTCCTCAAGTTCCCCTTCCCCGACGGCCTTTCACGGCTGACCCTGGCCAAGGTCATGCCGCGGCACGTCTTCTCCCGGCCGGGCGCCTGGGACGACGCGATCAAGGGGAAGGCGGTCGGCTCCGGGCCGTACCGGCAGACCGCCCACCACCCCAAGTCGAACACCACCTTCGAGGCCTTCGCCGGCTACAACGGCCCGCGCCCGCCCGCCTTCAAGCGGATGAACTGGCTGACGATCGTGGACGCGGCCCCGCGCGTCGCGAAGATCTCGGGCGCCGGCGCCGGC
The DNA here is from genome assembly GCF_042887295.1 of Streptomyces sp. NPDC057950. Lineage (NCBI taxonomy): Bacteria > Bacillati > Actinomycetota > Actinomycetes > Kitasatosporales > Streptomycetaceae > Streptomyces > Streptomyces sp. NPDC057950. The sequence goes on along the minus strand of NZ_JBHVPP010000003.1, from coordinate 211,263 downwards.
GCGCAGATCGCCGACAACATCCCGTACGCCAACATCGAGCAGCTCAAGAAGGGCGGCATGAGCGTCCAGGGCGGCGCGGGGATGAACAACCTCTTCCTGATGTTCAACACCCGGCACAAGCCCTTCGACGACGTACGGGTGCGCCAGGCACTGCACTACGCCATCGACACCGGCAAGATGGTCGAGGTCGCCCTCAGGGGGCACGGCAGGCCGTCGAGTTCGTTCCTCAACGAGGGCAACCCGGCCTACCGGCCCGCGAAGACCGTCTACGGGTACGACCCCGAGAAGGCGAGGAAGCTCCTGAAGGCCGCAGGGGTGTCGGGCCTCAAGGTCGACATCCTGGCGGTGAACGTCAGCTGGATCGTGGACTGCCTGCCGACGATCAAGGCGTCCTGGGACGCGATCGGCGTCGAGACCACGCTCTCGCCGCAGGAGACGACGGCCGTGTTCACCAAGATGGACCAGAAACAGGACTACCAGGTCGTCGCCGCCGCCTCGAACCCCAACCAGTTCGGTCTCGACGCCGACCTGATCATGCACTACAACTACGGCCCGCAGAACCTGTGGATGCGGTACGCCCGTTGGGCCGACGACCCGGTCGCCCGGCAGCTCTTCACGGACATGGACCGGGCGGCGCGGGAGCCGGATCCCGGCCGGAAGAAGACGATGATCCAGGACTACGTCGACGTCGTCGCCGAACAGGCCGTGCTCTACCCGGTGGTGCACAACGAGCTGATGACGGCCTGGGATCCCGGGAAACTCGCGGGAATCAGGGCCCAGCCCTACCCGGGGATCAACCTCCTCCAGGCCAAGTGGGCATGACGGGCAAGGGAGTTCGCCGGTGACGGCCATCGTGCGCATCCTGGCCCGCCGGGTCGCCCTGCTCGTCCCGCTGCTGCTCGGCATCGTGCTGTTCGTCTTCCTGGTGATGCGTTTCTCGGACGTCGACCCGGCGTCCGCGTTCTTCCAGGGCGCCAACCCCACACCGCGGCAGCTGCACGACTTCCGGGAACGCAACGGCCTGCTCGACCCCTTCCCCGTCCGCTACGTCCACTTCATCGGCGCCCTGCTCCACGGCGACCTGGGTACCAGCGCGCTGACCCGGGCACCGGTCGTCGACCAGGTCACCACCGCGCTGCCGCTCACCCTCCAGCTGACCTTCCTCGGCCTGGGCATCGCGGTGGTACTGGCGCTGCTCGGCGGGGTCACCGCCGCGCTCCACCGCGACCGGCTGCCCGACCAGGTCATCCGGGTCGTGTCGCTGACCGGGGTCGCGGCGCCGGGCTTCTGGCTGGCGCTGCTGATGATCCAGTACCTGGCCGTGGACCTGGGCTGGTTCCCGACCGGCGGATACGTCAACCCCGGTGACTCGCCGAGCGGCTGGCTGAGAACGATGACGCTGCCGGCCCTGGCGCTCTCCCTGCCGGTCGCCGCGCAGCTCACCCGGATCGTCCGTACGGCCGTGGTCGAGGAACTGGACAAGGACTACGTACGGACGGCGGTCGGGAGCGGCCTGCCGCCGCTGGTCGTGGTCGGGCGGAACGTGCTCCGCAACGCCCTGATCAATCCCCTGACCGTACTGGGGCTGCGGGTCGGCTATCTGCTGGGCGGCGCGGTCGTCATCGAGACGATCTTCGCGCTGCCCGGGATGGGCAAGCTGATGATCGACGCCGTGCAGAACGGCGACCCGGCGGTCGTCCAGGGGGTCGTCCTGACGACGGCCGCCGGCTTCGTGGTCGTGAACCTCGTCATCGACATCCTGTACCTGCTGGTCAATCCACGCCTGAGGGACACCGCTCGATGATCATCACGCGCAAGAGTCTCGCGGTGGCCCTCTCCCGGCCCGGGGTCCGGCTGCGAAGGCTTCCCGTCCTGTCCCGGATCGCCGTCTGCTTCCTGGCCCTCGTCGTCCTGCTGGCCCTGTTCGCCCCGCTCCTCGCCCCGCACGACCCGCTCGACCAGCAGCCCCGGGCCGACGGCAGCGGGCACCCCTCCGCCGGGCACTGGATGGGACAGGACAGCCTCGGCCGGGACATCCTCAGCCGGCTGATGTACGGCGCCCGCTGGTCCCTGGCGATCGGCCTCGGCGCCACCGCGCTGGCCCTGGTCGTGGGCGCGCTCCTCGGCGCGGTCGCGGCGACCTCCCGCAAGGCGCTCGACGAGACGCTGATGCGCTGCCTGGACGTGGTGATGGCGTTCCCCGGGATCGCGCTCGCCGCCGTCCTGGTCGCGGTCTTCGGTGGCGGCATCACGGTCCTGATCTGCGCGATCGCGTTCCTGTTCACCCCGCCGGTGGCCAGGGTCGTCCGGGCGAACGTGCTCGACCAGTACGGCGAGGACTATGTGACGGCCGAGCGGGTCATCGGCGCCCGCACACCGCACATCGTGCTGCGGCACGTGGCCGTCAACTGCGCCGCCCCCGTCCTCGTGTTCTGCACGGTCCAGGTCGCGGAGGCGATCGTCTTCGAGGCGTCGCTGTCCTTCATCGGCGCGGGCGTCCGGCCGCCGGACCCCTCCTGGGGCAGTGTCATCGCGGACGGCAAGAACATGGTGCTCACCGGCGGCTGGTGGGCGACGGTCTTCCCCGGCCTGCTGATGCTGATCACCGTGCTGTCGCTGAACGTCCTCGCCGAGGGGGTCTCCGACGCGTGGGCGGCGCCGCCCGCGCGGGAGGTGGAGACCGGCGGGGACCGGCTGGAGACGCCGGAACCGGGCGGCGGAGCGGTCCTCGACCTGCCGGATCTCGCGCGGGCGGCGGCCCGGCTGCGTTCCCGGGCCCGCCCGCTGCCCACCGGTCCGCCGGTGCTCCGCGTCGAGGACCTCGCCATCGGTTTCGACGCCCGGCACCGGGGCGTGGACATCGTCGACGGGATCGGTTTCGAGGTGCGCCCGGGTGAAGTCCTGGGCCTGGTGGGCGAGTCGGGCTGCGGGAAGTCGCTGACGGCTCTCGCGGTGATGGGGCTGGAGCCGCCGGGGGCACGGGTGCGCGGCCGGGTCCTCTTCGACGGGACGCAGTTGGTGGGCGAGCCGATGCGGGTGCGGCGACGGCTGCTCGGCCACGAGATGGCGATGGTCTACCAGGACGCCCTGTCGTCGCTGAACCCGGCCATGACGATCCGGGCCCAGCTGAAACAGGTGGTGCGCAGGGGCGGCAGGCGCTCCCCCGCCGAACTGCTGTCGCTGGTCGGCCTCGATCCCGGCCGTACCCTGCGCAGTTACCCCCACGAGCTCTCCGGCGGCCAGCGCCAGCGCGTCCTGATCGCGATGGCCCTCTCCCGCGACCCCCGGCTGATCGTCGCCGACGAACCGACGACGGCCCTCGACGTGACCGTCCAGGCGCAGATCATCACGCTGCTCCTGCGGCTGCGCGAGGAGCTGGGCTTCGCGCTGGTCCTGGTCTCGCACGACCTGGCACTCGTCACGGACGTCACGGACCGGGTGGTGGTGATGTACGGCGGCCGGATCGTGGAGACGGGCGTGACGGCGGACCTGGTCCAGTCGCCCGCCCACCCCTACACGCGGGGCCTGCTGGGCAGTGTCCTGTCCCTGGAGTCGGCGGCCACCCGCATGACACAGATCAAGGGGGTCGTGCCCTCCCCCGCCGACTTCCCGGCGGGCTGCCGGTTCGCCGACCGCTGTCCGTCGGCGACGGAGGTGTGCCGGACGACGAGACCCGCCCTGCTGGGCACCCCGGCGCACACGGCGGCCTGCCATCACCCGGCGGTGGTACTGGCGACCACGGAGAGCGAGACCGTCTCATGACCGCACTCGTCCGGCTCGCGGACACCCACGTCGTCCACCGCGCCCGCAGCGGCAGCCTGTTCGCCCGCGACCGGGTGTACGCCCTGACGGGCGTCGATCTCACCGTCGCGCCCGGCGAGACGGTCGGGGTCGTCGGCGAGTCCGGCTGCGGGAAGTCGACGCTCGCGAAGGTGCTGGTGGGCGTCCAGCGGCCGACGTCCGGCACGGTGGCCTTCGGCGGCCGCAACCTCTGGTCGATGAAGCCCGCCGAGCGGCGCGCGGCCGTCGGCGGCACCACGGGCATGATCTTCCAGGACCCGTCGACGGCACTGAACCGCCGGCTGTCCGTACGACGTATCCTGCGCGACCCGCTGGACGTGCACCGGCGCGGAACGCCGGCCGGACGCGAGCTGCGGGTGCGGGAGTTGATGTCCCTGGTGGGTCTGCCCCGGGCCCTGGCGGAGGCCCTGCCGGGGCAGCTCTCCGGCGGCCAGCGCCAGCGGGTGGCCATCGCGCGCGCCCTCGCCCTGGACCCGGACCTGGTGGTGGCCGACGAGCCGACCAGCGCGCTGGACGTGTCGGTCCGCGCCCAGATCCTCAACCTCCTGCTGGATCTCAAGGAGCGGCTCGGGCTCGCGCTGGTGTTCGTCTCGCACGACATCCAGACGGTACGCAGGATGAGTGACCGGGTGGTCACGATGTACCTCGGCCGGATCGTGGAGGAGTCCCCGGCCGCCGAGGTCACCGACCGGGCCCGGCACCCGTACACGCGGGCCCTCTTCTCGGCCACGCCGGGTCTGCTGGCACCGATCGACCCCATCCCCCTGGCGGGCCCGGTGCCCTCGGCCACCCGCCCGCCGACCGGCTGCCCCTTCCGCACCCGCTGTTGGAAAGCGGACGACACGTGCGCGTCCGCCATGCCGGGCTTCACGGCCGCGTCGAACCCCGGACACCGTTTCCGGTGCCACCATCCTGTGGAGGAGGGCGAGTCGACGCGCGACCTGGTGGCACAGGCCGTGGCGGTCTCTCCCCCCGTGGCCGACATCCCCGCCCAGCATCACCAGCATCAGCCCTAGGGAGCCTCCATGCCGATCCCCGCCCCGCTGACCGGTGTCGTACCGCCCGTCTGCACGCCCCTGACACCGGACCGCGAGGTGGACGTCCCCTCGCTCATCAGCCTCGTGGACCATCTGGTCGACGCCGGGGTCGACGGCCTGTTCGTGCTCGGCTCGTCCTCGGAGGCGGCGTATCTGACCGATGCGCAGCGCCGGCTGGTGGTGGAGACGGTGAAGGCGCACCTCGGGGGCCGGCTGCCCCTGCTGGCGGGTGTGATCGACATGACGACCCCCAGGGTGCTCGACCACGTCGCTTCGGTCACCGCGGCGGGGGCGGACGCGGTGGTGGCCACGGCGCCCTTCTACGCCCGTACCCATCCGGCGGAGATCGCCCGGCACTACCGGCTGATCGCCGCGCGCTCGTCCGTGCCGGTCTTCGCCTACGACCTGCCGGTGTCCGTCCACACCAAGCTGGGCGCGGAGCTGGTGCTCGAACTGGCCGCCGACGGGGTGCTGGCCGGGCTCAAGGACTCCAGCGGTGACCTGGGCGGCTTCCGTGCGGTGGTGACGGGGGCGAGGACGCATCCCGGTGTCACCGGATTCAGCGTCCTCACCGGATCCGAACTCGTCGTCGACTCGGCGCTCGCGCTGGGGGCGCACGGGGCGGTGCCCGGTCTCGCCAACGTCGATCCGCACGGGTATGTGCGGATCGACCGGCTCTGCCGGGAGGGGGACTGGGAGCGGGCCCGTGCCGAGCAGGAGCGGTTGTGCGCGTTGTTCGGGATGGTGGGGGTCGGTAACCCCGGGCGGATGGGGAGTGGGTCGGCCGCGCTCGGGGCGTTCAAGGCCGCGCTGTGTCTGCGGGGGGTGATCTCGTGTCCGGCGACGGCGGAGCCGCAGGTGCCGTTGTCGGAGGGGGAGATTGAGCGGGTGGGAAAGTACTTGGCGACGGCGGGCCTTCTGTAGAGGTTCTTCCGCCCCGCCGCCCCTACCCGTCCCATCCTGTCCCTGGGGGCTGCCGCCCCCAGACCCCCGCTTCGGCCTTAAGGGCCTTGTCCTCAATCGCCGGACGGGCTGGATATGCGGGCGCGCACCATCAGCCCGTCCGGCGTTTGAGGACGAGCCCTTCGGGCGATGCGGGGGTCCAGGGGGCGCCGCGCCCCTGGCGGGGGTCTGGGGGCGGAGCCCCCAGGTACGGGATGGGTCGGGTAGGGGCGGCGGGGGCGAGAACAGGGGCTGCGAGCCGTCGGAACTCGATGCGGTCGTACGGGCCCGACTCCCCTGTCTCGTACAGGATCCCGACCCGTCCGGAACCGAGCGGCACGAGATCCGAGTAGGCGGCCGGCCGCGGGGAGAGCGTCGTCGCCTTGGTGAACGTGACACCGGAGTCCGTGCTGCGCCACAACGCCATACCCCGCCGCACGTGCGGCACGGACGGCCCGGAGAAGAGAAGGGGAGCGTGCCGCCCGGTCGGTTGCAGGACGCTCCCCTGGACCACGGGCACCTCGTTCAGCGTCCGCTGGACGGCGTACGGCCGGGACAGCGTCCGTCCGCCGTCACCGGAGTAGGCGTCCAGCCGATGCCCGCCCGAACCCCCCGTACCCTTCTCGTCCCGCGCACTGAAGTACAGCCGCCCGTCGGGAAGTTCGGCCACTGCGCTCTCGTTGACGTTGAGTCGTCCGTCGTAGGAGTCGTCGACGAACCCGAGCCGCCAGACCAGCCCGCCGTCGTCGCTGTAGAGGGCGTGCCCGCCGTAGTACCTGGCCTCCCCGCCGGTGTCGGGGGAGCCGGGCCGCGGCGCGGCGGAGTGGTCGGCGGGAACCACCAGCCGCCCGGCGTGCGGCCCGTGCCGCAGGGCGATCGCGTGCCCGGGTCCCGTGGCGTACCACCGCCACCCCGGCCGCTTCACCGCGCCGGTGATCTCCCGGGGAGCGGAGAAGTGCAGGCCGTCGTCACGGCTCGTCTGGACGAAGACACGGCGGCCGAGTCCCCTCGTGGCTTCCCCCCGCATGATCTGCGCCTCGGTCACCCCGCCGCCGTTGAAGCAGGTGAGCAGGACGACGCGGCCGCTGCGGGGGTCCACGACGGGGGCCGGGTTGCCCCGGGTGTCCCCGTCCCCGGCCGCGACGACCCGCAGCGGACCCCACGTACAGCCGCCGTCGGCGGACCGTCTCAGCACGACGTCGATGTCCCCCGTGTCGCCCCCGCCGTCGTGCCGTCCCTCGGCGAAGGCGAGCACCGTGCCGGCGCCGGTCCGGACGACGGCCGGGATGCGGTAGGTGGCGTAGCCGCCCCGGCCCGCGGTGTACGGCACGGAGGCCGCGCAGTGGGGCCCTGACCCGGAGGCCGCGGACGCGGTCCCGACGGCGGCGGGAGCGGCGAGGAGGCCCGCGGTCAGCGCGGCGGCGAGGCTGCGTCTCAGGGGGGCCTCGCTCTCGCCTCGCACACCACGAGGCGCGCTACGTCACGTAGCTCTCAGATTACCCCGGGTGACCGCCCGCGTGCTTCCGCGCCGCGGTCTAGGACGGCGTGCGCGCCGCGACCAGGAGCCGTGTCACCTCGTCGGCGCAGATCGTCAGCGCCGCGCCGACGGTGGACAGGACGTCCCGTTCGGCGGGCGTGTAGGGCCCGTCGGCCAGGGCGATCCGGGCCCCCTGGAGCAGGATCGATTCACGGCCGGCCGACGCGAGGTGCGGAGCGAGCGGGTCCAGGGCCTCGTGGAGCTCTATCGCGAGGCCCGCCCCGCAGGGTTCTCCGAAGAGCCGGCCGGTGTCCGCGGCGAGGGCCTCGACGAGCGCGGCGAGCTGGTCCTCGGTGCAGTCGTCGAAACCGGCCGAGCGCACCGCGACGGCCGCGGTCTCCAGGGCCGTGCGGGAGCAGGTGCCGCCGGCCGCGAGCACGGCGAGCGCGACGGTGTGGACCGCGTCGCGGAGCATCGCGGAGAAGCGGGTGGTCGTGGGGTGGTCGAGGACGTCCGCGCCGTAGTGACGGCGACAGGCGGCGCATTCGACGACGGGGCCCGTCTCACCGCGCGGCAGGACCGGTACGCCGAGGAGGGTGAAGCGGCGGCGGCCGGTGAGGCGCTGGTAGTTGCGGTCGCCCCCACAGCCCGGACAGAAGAACTCGCCGTCCCCCATGGTGGTCCACGCGGTACGGGTGCCCAGGATGCGGGGAACCTGAACTGCACGACCGTTTCGTCCCCACCCTGGCAGCACCGTCGCACACCTCCGTAACGCCGCGGCAACATCGCCGCGCTGGCGTGATGTTAGCCACATTGTTGAGGTGGAGTCAGTACCCCGGACGAGACCTCTCCGTGATCTTCACGGGGATTGGCCGGTAAACGACGTGGCCCCGCCCGCCTCGAAAGGCGGACGGGGCCAGGAAAACGCCGGTCAGAGTGGTCAGCGGGCCGCGCGGTTGACGGCGGAGACCACGGCCTTCAGCGAAGCTCGTGTCGTATTCGCGTCGATCCCGATTCCCCACAGGACCTTGTCACCGATCGCGCACTCGATGTAGGAGGCGGCCTGCGCGGACGCGCCCTCGCTCATCGTGTGCTCCTGGTAGTCCAGCAGGCGTACGTCGACGCCGATGGACTGCAGGGCGTCGAAGAAAGCGGAGATCGGACCGTTGCCGGTACCGGTCAGGACGGTGTCGGTGCCGTCCACCGATGCCTCGACGGTCAGCGAGTCGATGCCGTCGCGGTCGGTCGTGGTCTGGCCGGTCTTGACCTGGATGCGGCCCCACGCGTTCTCGGGGTTCGGCAGGTACTCGTCCTGGAAGATGCCCCAGATGTCCTTCGGGGTGACCTCGCCGCCCTCGGCGTCCGTCTTGGCCTGGATGATCTTCGAGAACTCGATCTGCATCCGGCGCGGCAGGTCCAGCTTGTGGTCGTTCTTCAGGACGTAGGCGATGCCGCCCTTGCCGGACTGCGAGTTGACGCGGATGACGGCCTCGTAGCTGCGGCCGACGTCCTTCGGGTCGATGGGCAGGTACGGGACGGCCCACTCGATGTCGTCGACGGTGACGCCCTTCGCGACCGCGTCGGCCTCCATGGCGTCGAAGCCCTTCTTGATGGCGTCCTGGTGGGAGCCGGAGAAGGAGGTGTAGACGAGGTCGCCGACGTACGGGTGACGGGCGTGGACCTCCATCTGGTTGCAGTACTCGGCGGTGCGGCGGACCTCGTCGATGTTCGAGAAGTCGATCTGCGGGTCGACGCCCTGCGAGAAGAGGTTCATGCCCAGGGTGACCAGGTCGACGTTGCCCGTGCGCTCGCCCTGGCCGAACAGGCAGCCCTCGATGCGGTCGGCGCCGGCCATCAGGGCCAGCTCGGCGGCGGCGACGGCCGTACCGCGGTCGTTGTGCGGGTGGACGGACAGGCAGACGTGCTCGCGGCGGGAGAGGTTGCGGCCCATCCACTCGAAGCGGTCCGCGTGCGTGGAGGGGGTCGAGCGCTCCACCGTGGCGGGCAGGTTCAGGATGATCTCCCGGCCGGGGCCGGGCTGCCAGACGTCCATGACGGCCTCGCAGACCTCCAGGGCGAAGTCCAGCTCGGTGTCGGTGAAGATCTCGGGGCTGTACTGGTAGCCGAAGGCGGTGCGCTCGTCGAGCAGCTTCTCGGCGTACTCCATGACCAGCCGGGTACCGTCGACGGCGATCTGCTTGATCTGTTCCCTGGAGCCGCGGAAGACGACCCGGCGGAAGACGGGGGCCGTCGCGTTGTACAGGTGGACCGTGGCGCGCCTGGCGCCCACCAGGGACTCCACCGTGCGCTCGATCAGGTCCTCGCGGGCCTGGGTCAGCACAGAGATCGTGACGTCGTCCGGGATGGCCGTCTCGTCCTCGATGATCGAGCGGACGAAGTCGAAGTCCGTCTGGCCGGAGGCCGGGAAGCCGACCTCGATCTCCTTGTAGCCCATCCGCACCAGCAGGTCGAACATCTCGCGCTTGCGGGCCGGGGACATCGGGTCGATGAGCGCCTGGTTGCCGTCCCGCAGGTCCGTCGACAGCCAGCGGGGGGCGACGGTGACACGCTGGTCCGGCCAGGTGCGGTCCGGGATGTCCACCTGCTCGTACGTGCCGTACTTGTGAGTCGGCATGGCGGTGGGCTGCTGGAAGTTCGGCATGATGCGTGGGCTCCTCAGAGGGTGTCCGGAAGGACGGCCGACGGCGCAACGCCGAACTCCGCGGGGAGGGGGTCGGCCTCGACTACAGGCCCTCGCCGCGGCAGCTAAGGAGAAGCAGCCCGAAACGCATGATGCTCCGCAGCCTAGCCGAGCCACGCTCCGTACGGGGGGCTGTATCAGTATGCGGGATCGCGGACCCATAAGGAAGAAAACAGACAAAACGTGCGTCACATCACTCAGGGTGAGGCTTCATACCACCCAGGAGCGGACGGAGGCACTCCCTATCACCGCATTTCACACGATCTTGGTCGCCGGTAGTGACATAGACGTGACTCAGTGCAATCGTGCCGGGCATGACCGCCAACGCGGCAGGCTTCGAGCCTGTCTTCTGCACCATCGTGCCGCCCCACGTCCTCGACACGCTGGCCCAGCACGAGGACCCCGCGCTCTCCGGACCCGCGCGCCGCACCCTGGAGCGCGACGCCTTCGAGCGCACCCACCGCCGGCTGACCACGGTCATCGGCGCGCCCGCGGTCGCAGCACCGCCGGACGCGCCCGCGGACAAGCCGCGGCGCACCGTCTACGACGCCCGTCACCACCAGGACCTGCCCGGCAAGAAGGTCCGCGGCGAGGGCGACGACCCCGGCAAGGACGCCACCGTCAACCGCGCGTACGCCGGCCTGGGGGCCACCTTCGACCTGTACCTGAACGCCTACGCCCGCAACTCGATCAACGGCGAGGGACTTCCCCTCGACGCGAGCGTGCACTTCGACCGCGACTACAACAACGCCTTCTGGAACGGCGAGCAGATGGTGTTCGGTGACGGCGACGGCGAGATCTTCCTCGACTTCACCATCCCGGTCGACGTCATCGGTCACGAGCTGACCCACGGCGTCACCCAGTACACGGCGAACCTCACCTACTTCGGCCAGCCGGGCGCGCTCAACGAGTCCATGTCCGACGTCTTCGGCTCGCTGATCAAGCAGTACACGCTCGGCCAGACCGCGGCCGAGGCCGACTGGCTGATCGGCGCCGGACTGCTCGCCCCGAGGGTCACCGGCCAGGCGCTGCGTTCCATGAAGGAACCGGGCAGCGCCTACGACGACGACGTGCTCGGCAAGGACCCGCAGCCGGCGACGATGGACGGCTATGTGCGCACCGGCCGCGACAACGGCGGCGTCCACATCAACTCCGGCATCCCCAACCACGCCTTCTACCTCGTCGCCCAGGCACTGGGCGGCCACGCCTGGGAGCGTGCCGGGCAGATCTGGTACGACGTCCTCACCGGCGGCGAGCTGCAGTCGCAGGCGAGCTTCGCCGACTTCGCCGAACTGACGGTCGCACGGGCGCGCAGCCGGTACGGGGAGGGCGAGGAACTGCAAGGGGTGACGAAGGCATGGGAGCAGGTCGGGGTCGCGACGTCGTAGCCCCGGCGCCCGATCCGTACTAGACAGGACCCATGCGTATTCAGGTGAGGCGCACGGGCGGATTCGCGGGCATCGAGCGCCGGGCCGAGATGGACACCTCGGGGCGGGCCGACGGCCGTGAGTGGCAGGCCCTGGCCGAGCGGGCGGTCGCCGCCGGCCAGGGCACCCGCCCCGCCGGGGTCCCGGACGGTTTCAGCTACGAGATCACGGTCGACGGCAGGACGGTGTACGCGGCCGACCCGAGCCTCACGGAGGAGCAGAGGGAGCTGATCTCGCGCGTGCTCAAGGAAGGGGCCTGAGAGGGGCCGCCGGGAGAGGGCGCCGCCGAGAAGACGGTAACTCGTGGTTCACGCCCACCCGTTGACTTCCCTTACTGCCGGTAAGGATGATCGCGCGCATGGCGACGAACCCCCTACCGCAGTTCCCGCCCGGCTTCCTCTGGGGCGTGTCCACCTCGGCCCACCAGATCGAGGGCGCCGTCCAGGAGCGCGACCCCTCGGTGTGGGACGCCTTCACCGCCGAGCCGGGCCGCGTCAAGGACGGCTCGACCGCCGCGGTGGCCTGCGACCACTACCACCGCTACCCCGAGGACGTGGCGCTCCTCGCCGACCTGGGCGTGGACGCGTACCGCTTCTCGGTCTCCTGGCCCCGGGTCAACTCCCCCGGCGGCCTCGACTTCTACGACCGGCTCGTCGACGCGCTGTGCGCCGCCGGGGTGCGCCCCGTCCCGACCCTCTTCCACTGGGACCTGCCGCTGGAGCTGGACTGGCTGAACCGGGACACGGCGGAGCGTTTCGCCGAGTACGCCGGTGTCGTGGCCGACCGGCTCGGCGACCGTGTGCGGAAGTGGATCACCCTGAACGAGCCTGCCGAACACACCCTGCTGGGCCACGCGCTCGGGGCGCACGCCCCCGGCAGGCGGCTGCTCTTCGACGCGCTGCCGGTGGCCCACCACCAGCTCCTCGCCCACGGTCTGGCGGTACGGGCGCTGCGCGCGGCCGGGGCCGGCGACATCGGGATCGCCAACTCGCACGGGCCGACCTGGGCGGCGTCCCGGAACCCCGAGGACGTGGCGGCCGCGGACTTCTACGACCTCCTGCTCAACCGGCTGTTCGCGGACCCGCTGCTGCTGGGCCGTTATCCCGAGGGCATCGGTGAGCTGATGCCGGGACACCCCGAAGGCGTCGAGGCGGACCTGAAGGTGATCGCGGAGCCGCTGGACTGGTACGGGATCAACTACTACCAGCCGACCCGGGTGGGCGCCCCGCAGGGCACGGAGATCGAGTTCGGCGGACTGACCCTGCCCGCCGAACTCCCCTTCTCCGTAAGGGAACTGGAGGGCTACCCGGTCACCGACTTCGGCTGGCCGGTGGTCCCCGAGGCGCTGACCGAACTGCTGGTGGGCTTCCGGGCGCGCTACGGCGACCGGCTCCCCCCGGTGGTCATCACCGAGAACGGCTGCTCGTACGAGGGCATCGACGACCAGGAACGGATCGCGTTCCTCGACGGTCATGTCCGGGCCCTGCACCGGGCGTCGGAGCAGGGCGTGGACGTCCGCGGCTACTTCGTGTGGTCACTGCTGGACAACTTCGAGTGGGCGGAGGGGTACGCGCGTCGCTTCGGGCTGGTGCACGTCGACTACGACACGCAAAAGCGCACCCCGAAGGCGTCGTACGCGTGGCTGCGGGACGCCCTGCGGGCGCGGGGATGACGGCGGCGGACCCGGCCGGGACGCCCCTGAGCGCCCTCGCCGAGCCCGTCGAGCGGGTCGGCCGGGGCTGGATCTCGGCGCTCTCGCTCGCCAACGGGGCCATCTGGGTGGGCTGGTACGGCCCGCTGCAGATCCTCCTCGCCTCCCAGGCGGAGGACTTCGCACCCGGCACCGGCCTGTCCAAGGAGACGATGCTGGCGTGGGTGACCGGCGCCGGCGCGGTCGTGTCGCTGGTCGCCAACCCCGTCTTCGGCGCGCTCTCCGACCGGACCACGGCCCGCCGGGGTCGCCGTACGCCGTGGATCGTGGCCGGGTCCGCGGGCGGCGCCCTCTCGCTGCTGCTCCTGGCGGGGGCCGGCGGGATCTGGACGATGGCGCTGGGCTGGTGCCTGGTCCAGCTGACCCTGAACGCCGCCTTCGCCGCGGTCACCGCGGCCGTTCCCGACCGGGTGCCCCGGCTCCAGCGGGGCTCGGTGGGCGGCTGGCTGGGCGCGGCGCAGATCCTGGGCGTGGTCGGCGGGACGGGCCTGGCGACCGCGGCCGGGGGCGTGGGCGGCGGCTACGCGGCCTGCGCGGTGTTCACGCTGGTGGGCGTACTGCCTTACGTGCTGCGCTTCCCCGACCTGCGGCTGCCCCCCGCCCACCGGCCGCCCTGGTCCTGGCGCTCCTTCGCCGCCTCCTTCCGGCTGAGCCCCCGCGACCATCCGGACCTGGCCTGGGCCTGGCTGACACGCTTCCTGATCAACCTGAGCAACGCCCTCGTCCTGCTCTACCTGCTGTACTACCTGCGGGACCGGCTGCACTACGGCGACCCCGAGAACGGGGTGCTGATCCTGACGGCGGTCAACGGTGTCACGCTGCTCGCCACGGTCGTGGTCGGCGGGGTGTGGTCGGACCGGGTGGGCCGCCGCAAGCCGTTCGTGATCTGGTCGGGCGTGCTGATGGCGCTCGCCACGGGGGTCCTGTCCGGCTGGCAGACCTGGCCGGGCGCGATCCTCGCGGCGGCGGTGCTGGGCGTCGGCTTCGGCGTCTTCACCTCCGTCGACTTCGCCCTGATGACGGACGTGCTGCCCACGGCCCTGGACCGCGGCAAGGACCTCGGCGTCATCAACGTCGCCAACGCCCTGCCCCAGGTGGCCGCACCGGCGCTGGCGGCCCCCATCGTGACGTACCTGGGCGGCTACCGGATGCTGTACCTGGTGGCGGCGGTGATCGGGCTCGCGGGGGCGGTGCTGGTACGGCGGATCAGGGGCGTCGACTGAATTCGGGTGCCCGGACGGCGCCGTTCGTCTTGGATGACGTCATGACCACCGTGCACACACCGCTGGAACGGCTGGAGCGCTACTACGACGCGGTACCGCGCGCCGCCGCGCGGACCGAGGACTTCGGGCCGCTGACCCTCTTCGTGCGGGAGCCGGGCGGCTGGCCTTACTACGCGCGCCCCACGCTGGACCGGACGGGTCCGGCGGCCACCGTCGCGGACGTGGACCGGGTGCGGGCGCGGCAGCGGGAGCTGGGGGTGCCGGAGGCCTTCGAGTGGGTGGCCGAGGTGACGCCGGGCCTGCGGGCGGCCGTCGAGGCGAGTGGGCTACGGGTGCACGCGCACCCCCTGATGATCCGCGACCAGGACGCTCCGCTGCCGGGCCCGCACCCGCTGGTCCGCGTCCTGGGACCCGAAGACCCCTTCCTCGCGGGCGCGTTGGCGGTGCCGCACCTCGCCTTCGCGGCGCCCGGCACCGCGGTGGGCGAGGCCGGGGCCGAGGCACTGGCCGCCGAGATCACCGCCCGCGCGGGGGAGGTTCCCGCCACCGCGGACCGTATCCGGGCGGGCCGCGGCGTTCTTGCCGCGGCGGTCGGGGAGGGCGTCGCGCTCTGCTCCGGGATGCACCTCCCCGTCGGCCGCGTGAGCGAGATCGTCGGTGTCGGCACCCTGCCCGCCGCACGTCGTCGCGGTCTGGCCTCGGGTGTCACCGCCGCGCTGGTGGCGGACGCGCGCGAGCGGGGTGTCGACACCGTGTTCCTGTCGGCCGGGGACGACGACGTGGCCCGTATGTACGCCCGCCTGGGCTTCCGGCGCGTGGCCACGGCCCTGATCGCGGAACCCGTGGAGTGACCGGGGGCCACCGGCCCCGACCGCGCTCCGCGGACGGATGGACTTCGGCCACTTTCGCCGCCCCGCCGAGGAATCCCCCGGGTGTCCCTTGCCATCCCACGCCGCTCGCGCATCAATGGAACCGTAAGTTCCGACGGCCCGTCAGATACGCCGAGCGGCATCCCGCACCCCGCCCACGGACGGTCCGCGTACACGTCTCTCCGCACCCGCACCGGAGCTCCGGTGACGCGTCCGTGTGCCCGGCACCGGGGACACCGGTGCCGTCCCTCCATCCCCCCATGGCAATTCCCGTACCAGGGAAGGGAACCCGATGAGACGCAGACAACTGGGCATCACGGCGGCGGCGGCCGCCTGCACCCTCGCCGCGACCGGCCTGGCCCTCGCGCCGGCCGCCGCGGCCGTCAGCCCGCCGACCGCCACCATCGCCGCCACCTGCACACTCGGCGGCGGAGGTGCGGCCACCCTCACGGCCACCCAGGACGGCACGGCCGCGACGATGACCCTCAGCTCCACCTCGATCACCTCCCCGCTCCCCCTGGCGCGGGACTCAATCGCCTCCACGCTGACGCTGACGAAGGCCGGGGGCGGCACCACCGCGTTCACCGGCACGAAGAACCCGGCCATCGCGGCCGGCGGCGGAGTCTCCGTGGGTCCGCTCGACGGCACCGTCGCCTCCGGGGACAGCCTGGACGTGTACGGCGGCTCCCTGCGGATGGTCGTCTTCGGCATCACCATCTCGTGCACCGCGAACGCGCCGCAGTCACCGGGCCCGTTCGTGTTCGACTGATCCCGCTCCCGCGCAGGTGAGGGCCGGTGCCGCCCGCGCGCCTCGGCACCGGTCCGCCCGCCCGGCGCGCCCGCGGACCGGCCGGTCCGGTGACCTTGACACAAACTGATGGGCCATCAGTTGATGGCCCTGCGTTCCATTGACTTCTTTTACGGCCCGCACGTCAATGGCCCCCTGTCGGCGCGGACGAGCCGCTGCGCCCGCATCCCTCAGGAGGGGGCAACAACCATGGGAACCACGGGTTCGACAACCCGAAGACGCCGCTGGGCGGCGCTGCTCGGGGCGACCGCGCTGGCGGTCACCGCGGGCGGGGCGCTGGCCGCCCCGGCCGGAGCCGTGTCCACGGAATCCCAGAACGTGGACTTCGCCACGCACTGCATCCCGCCGGCGATCGCGGGCATCCCCCCGATCGACGGCACCACCACCGCGGTGGTCTCGGTGGACAACGCCACGCCCAAGGTCGGTGACACCGTCACCGTCACGTACAAGGTGGTCACGCCCGCCGCGAGCAACCCCACCGCCATCAACCTGCCGGCCGACATCATGACGCCCACCGGCAAGGTCACCCTCGGCGGGGCCCAGACGGGCTCCATCACGGTCGCGGGCCCCAAGAAGAACGACCCGGTCGCGGGCAACGCCCCCTTCCCGTCGTTCAGCATGACCGGCACCTTCACGGTCACCGCGCCGGGCGCCATCACGCTCTCGCCCGGCGACTACAACATCCACACCAGCTACATCCTGGAACTCGACACCCCGTGCACGGTCACCAACCCGCCCGCCCCGGTCTCCGACACGGTCACCGCGACGGACGGGAGCCAGACCAACACCCGTGCCATCACGCTCGGCACGGCGTCCGGGAAGCCCGGTGACAGCGTGACCGTCACCGGCAGCCACTTCACCCCGGGCGCCACCGTGACCCTCGCCGGACGGTCCGGGGCCACCCAGACCGCCGACACCGCCACCGCCACCGCCGACACCCAGGGCGCGTTCAGCGGCACGCTGGCCGTCAACGACAAGACGACGACCGGTGTGGTGGCGTACGAGGGCGCGAGCTGGAGCGACGCCAAGGGCGCGGGACCGGCGGCGTACGTCGTCGTCGACGACACGCCCGTCCCCGGCAACGCCCAGAAACTCACCACCACGGTGAAGGCGGGGACACTGTCGATGTCACAGGCCGGGGACGCCGTCCAGCTGTCGGCGGTCGACTTCGGCCAGGGCGGGGCCTCGAACGGAGCCCTGCGCACGGTGACCGTCAAGGACTTCCGCGGCGGACCCGCGGGCTGGTCCCTGACCGGCAAGGTCACCGACTTCACCGGTCCCGGCGCCAAGATCGACGCCGGCCGGCTGAGCTGGAGCCCCGCCTGCGCCACCAAGGCGGGCAGTCCGAGCACCTGTCAGGCCGGTTCGTCCGGCACGGTCGGGAGTTCGGGAGCGACACTGGCGTCCACTCCCAACGGGGGCCTCACCGGCGGTGAGTTCACCGTCGACGCGGGCCTGTCGCTGGACGTACCCGCGTTCACCCCGCCGGGCTCGTACGCCGGCGTGCTCACGCTGACGCTCACCTGACCGGTCCGTCCGTACCCCGGTGGCCGGGCGCGCACCCGCCCGTCCACCTCGTCCGTGGGGGTCCGCACCCATGCGCAAGCCGTACGCCCTCCCGCCGTCCGTCCTCCCGTACTTCCTGTCCCTCCTGCTCGCCCCGCTCGTCCTGCTCGCGCCGGCCGCGTCCCGCGCGTACGCCGCCGACAACGGCAGCTGGTCCGTCTACCCGTTCGCCACCCAGCTCTCCGCACGGCCGTACTTCATCCTCTCCGCCGATCCCGGCACCACGGTCAGGGACAAGGTCACCGTCACCAACAAGACCGGTGCCCCTCTGTCCTTCCGGCTCTACGCCGCCGACGCGTACAACACCGTGCGCGACGGGGGCTTCGCGGTGCGCACGGCGAAGGAGCGACAGCGGGAGGTGGGCGCCTGGGCGCGGCCGGCCCGCTCCCGGGTGACGGTTCCCGCGCACGGCTCGGTCACCGTCCCGTTCACGCTCCGGATCCCCGAACGGGCCGAACCCGGCGACCACGCCGGCGCGCTGGTCGCGCTCGACGAGCGGATCGATCCGGGCTCCGGAGGGGTCGCGATGGGGGTCCAGCGGGCGGTCGGCGCCCGGATCTACCTCCGGGTCGGCGGACCGACGGTCCCCGCCCTCGCCGTCGAGAAGGTCCGTATCAGCCACCACCAGCCGCTGGTCCCCGGGACGGGCCCCAGCACCGCCACCATCTCCTACACCCTCCACAACACGGGCAACGTGACGCTGGACCCGAGGGTGCGGCTGAAGGCCGAGGGGCTCTTCGGGCGGACGCTGTTGTCCCGGGGCCTGACCAGGATCCCCGCCGAACTGCTGCCCGGACAGCGGGTACGGCTGAGCGAGCCGTGGCGCGGGGCGCCTCAGCTCGACTGGGGCGACGTGACCCTGACCGCGAGCGCGCAGGGCACCCGGCAGTCGGCGAGCACGTCCTTCCTCGCCCTGCCGTGGCTGGTACTGGCCCTGGTACTGGCGGCGGCGGTCGGCGGCGCGGTCGTGGTGGTCAGGGCGCGCGGCGGGCGGGGGTGGCCGTGGGCGCCCGGAGCGGCGCGGCGCCGTGGCCGGCCGTGGCCGCTCAGAGGGCGTCGGGGCCGCGCTCGTCCGTCCGAACCCGCACCACCGTCTCCACCGGAACCGTCCACACCTTCCCGTCGCCGATCTTCCCCGTCCGCGCGGCCTTGACGATCGCGTCGACGGCCGGGCCGGCGTCCGCGTCCTCGACGACGACCTCGATACGGACCTTGGGGACCAGGTCGACCTGGTACTCGGCGCCGCGGTACACCTCCGTGTGCCCGTGCTGGCGCCCGTACCCGCTGGCCTCCGTCACGGTGAGACCGTGGACGCCGAGTTCCTGCAGAGCGGTCTTGACCTCGTCGAGGCGGTACGGCTTGACGATCGCGGTGATGAGCTTCATGCCTGGGTCCTGGCCTTCTGCACGGTGGGGAGGGACGACGGGACCGGGGCCCGGTGGCCCGGGACCCCGTGATCGTAAGCGGTTCCGGCGTGTGCCGTGGGGCGGCGGCCGGTGTGTTCGCGGACCTCGTCCGCCCGGCGGCCGACGCCCTCGCCGAAGCGTGCGGGAGGGGCGGTCCGTGGTGTGTGGGGGCTTGCGGAACCTCGCCGCGGGCGCTGGGGGCGCACGGCGTGCGGCAGGTGCCCGTGGATCAGGGAGAATGGGCGCCATGAGCGTTCGTAGTCAGTCATCCGAGCCGTCCGAGGCCACCCATCGCGCCGGTTTCGCCTGTTTCGTGGGCCGCCCCAACGCGGGCAAGTCCACCCTCACGAATGCTCTGGTCGGCCAGAAGGTGGCGATCACCGCGAACCAGCCGCAGACCACGCGGCACACGGTACGAGGCATCGTGCACCGCCCCGAGGCCCAGCTGATCCTGGTCGACACCCCCGGTCTGCACAAGCCGCGCACCCTGCTGGGCGAGCGTCTCAACGACGTCGTGCGCACGACGTGGGCCGAAGTGGACGTCATCGGTTTCTGCCTGCCCGCGAACGAGAAGCTCGGCCCGGGGGATCGTTTCATCGCGAAGGAGCTGGCGTCGATCAAGAAGACGCCGAAGATCGCGATCGTCACGAAGACCGACCTCGTGGACAGCAAGACGCTCGCCGAGCAGCTCATCGCGATCGACCAGCTCGGTCAGGAGCTGGGATTCGAGTGGGCGGAGATCGTGCCGGTGTCGGCCGTCGCCGACCAGCAGGTGAGTCTGCTGGCCGACCTGATCGTCCCGCTCCTCCCCGAGGGGCCCGCCCTGTACCCCGAGGGCGACCTGACCGACGAGCCCGAGCAGGTCATGGTCGCGGAGCTGATCCGTGAGGCGGCGCTGGAAGGCGTACGCGACGAACTGCCGCACTCCATCGCCGTCGTCGTGGAGGAGATGCTCCCGCGCGAGGACCGGCCCGCCGACAGACCGCTCCTCGACATCCACGCCTTCGTCTACATCGAGCGTCCCAGCCAGAAGGGCATCATCATCGGCCCCAAGGGCAAGCGCCTGAAGGAGGTCGGGATCAAGTCCCGTAAGCAGATCGAGGCGCTGTTGGGCACCCCGGTCTTCCTCGACCTCCATGTGAAGGTCGCCAAGGACTGGCAGCGAGACCCCCGCCAGCTCCGCAAACTGGGCTTCTGACCCGCCCCGGAGCCGCCGCGCCCCCCTCTTCCTCCTGCGGGGGGGCGCGAAATCTCGCGCCCGGTCCGGCCTCGAGGGGCCCCGCCTTCAACGCCGGACGGCCGCAGACTCCTGAAGGCGCGCGGGGGAACGGCGCGACCAGCCCCCACGCGCCCACCACCCGAAAACCCACCGGGGCCGGGGCGCAACCCCATGAGGACGCCGGGCGACCGACGGAGTCAGCCCGCGGTCACCGTCGCACGTACCGCCCCGTCCGGCCCCGCCAGCAACACCGGCGTGTCCGCCCCGCCGAGGTCACGTACGGCCGCCCGGTCCTCCTCAGGAACGGCCTCCGCCCCGGAGACCACCGCCGCCGCCTCCAGGGACGTCGCCCCGGAGGCCACCGCCATCGCCACCGCCGTCCGCAGGGCGCTCAGCCGCAGCGAGGGCAGGTCCACGGTGCCGGCGACATAGGTACGGCCCGTCTCGTCCCGGACGGCCGCCCCCTCGGGCACCCCGCTGCGCGCCCGCGCGGAGCGGGCCAGGGTGACGATCTTGCGGTCCTCGGGGTCGAGCGCGCTGCTGTCGGTCATGCCCCGAGCATACGAAGTGCCGCCCCGGCCCCGCTCGGCGGTCCACGCCTGTCCCGCCACCGGGTGGCGCCGACCCCCGCCGTCCCTCCTCAGGGGCGGTCGAGCCGGAGGCGCTCGGCCTTCGGCAGACCGGCGACGACGAGGTCGTACGAGTCCTCGACCAGCTCCCGGACCACACGGTCCGGGAGCTCGCCGTCGGCCGTCACGGTGTTCCAGTGGCGCTTGTTCATGTGGTAGCCGGGGATGATCAGTCCCGGGTGCTCGCCGCGCAGCCGGATCGCGTCCTCCGGGGCGCACTTGAGGTTGACCGTCAGCGGGCGCGCGTCCAGGCTCGAGAGCGCGAAGAGCTTGCCCAGGACCTTGAAGACCGAGGTCTCCGGGTTGAAGGGGAACTCCTCGACGGCCGCGTTGAAGGAGAGGCAGAACGCGCGCAGCTGCTGCGGGGTCATTCCGGCTTCTCCTCCTCGCGGGGCCCGGCGGTGGCGGCCGGTTCGACGAGCACCGTGACGATCTTGTTCCGGCGTCCGGCCGCGGTCTCCGCGGTCAGCCGCAGCTCCCGCCCGTCGGGCAGCTCGACGACGGAGGAGGCACCGGCGATCGGGACCCGGCCGAGCGCCTTGGCGAGCAGTCCGCCGACCGTCTCCACGTCCTCGTCGTCGTACGCCTCGAAGCCGTACAGCTCGCCGAGGTCGCCGATGTCGAGACGCGCGGTCACCCGGTAGCGGTCGTCGCCGAGCTCCTGGACCGGCGGCAGTTCACGGTCGTACTCGTCGGTGATCTCGCCGACGATCTCCTCCAGGATGTCCTCGATGGTGACGATGCCGGCCGTGCCGCCGTACTCGTCGATGACGACGGCGACGTGGTTGCGCTCCTGCTGCATCTCGCGCAGCAGATCGCCCGCGTTCTTGGTGTCGGGCACGAAGGTGGCGGGCCGCATGGCCGTTGACACGAGCTCGGACTCGGCGTCGCGGCTGATGTGCGTCTTGCGGGCCAGGTCCTTCAGGTACACGACGCCGACGATGTCGTCCTCGCTCTCCCCGGTGACGGGAATGCGCGAGAAGCCGGAGCGCAGCGCCAGGGTGAGCGCCTGCCGGATGGTCTTGTAGCGCTCGATGACGACCAGGTCGGTGCGCGGCACCATGACCTCGCGTACGAGGGTGTCGCCGAGTTCGAAGACGGAGTGCACCATGCGGCGCTCCTCGTCCTCGATCAGCGACTCCTTCTCGGCGAGGTCGACGAGCGCGCGCAGTTCGGCCTCGGAGGCGAAGGGGCCGCGCCGGAAGCCCTTGCCGGGTGTCAGCGCGTTGCCGATGAGGATGAGCAGCGACGGGATCGGGCCCATGATCCGCGCGAGCGGCAGCAGGACGTACGAGGCCGCGGTCGCCGTGTTCAGCGGGTGCTGGCGGCCGATGGTGCGCGGTGAGACGCCGACGGCGACGTACGAGACGAGGACCATGACGCCGATGGCGACCCCGAGGGCCTGCCAGGTCTTGTCGAACTCCTGCAGGCAGGCGTACGTGACGAGCGCGGCGGCCGCCATCTCGCAGGCCACGCGGACGAGCAGCGCCACGTTGAGATAACGGGTCGGGTCGGCGGCGACCTGCGCGAGGTTGGCGCTGCCGCGCCGCCCGCCGCGTACGGCCTCCTCGGCGCGGAAGCTGGAGACGCGCGCGAGGCCCGCCTCCGCGCAGGCGGCGAGCCACGCGACGACGACCAGCAGGACGGCGCCGAGTACGAGTTGAGGACTCATGACACGGTCGGGGCCGGTGAGGGGCCCGTCATGCCCTTCTCCGCGCGCCAGCCGTCCACGATGGCCGCCTGGAGGCCGAACATCTCGGCCTTCTCGTCGGGCTCCTCGTGGTCGTAGCCGAGCAGGTGCAGCACTCCGTGGACGGTGAGGAGCTGGAGCTCCTCGTCCATGGAGTGCTGCGTCGGCGCGTCCTTGCCCTGCTGCTCGGCGACCTCCGGGCACAGCACGATGTCACCGAGCAGCCCCTGCGGCGGCTCGTCGT
This sequence comes from Streptomyces sp. NPDC057950, assembly GCF_042887295.1. Lineage (NCBI taxonomy): Bacteria > Bacillati > Actinomycetota > Actinomycetes > Kitasatosporales > Streptomycetaceae > Streptomyces > Streptomyces sp. NPDC057950. The sequence continues at coordinate 188,513 of NZ_JBHVPP010000003.1, read as the reverse complement.
CGTCCTTGGACGGCGGGCGCAGTTCGTCCATGGGGAAGGACATGACGTCCGTGGGACCCGGCAGGTCCATCCACTGGATGTGGAGCTGCTCCATGGCGTCGGCGTCCACGACGATCACCGAGAGTTCGGAGAGCGGGTGGATGCGCATCCGTGCGAGCGCGTAGCGGGCGATGTCGAGGATCGCCTGCTCGTCGACCTCGGTTCCGGACTCGTTGTTGACGTCGATCGACATGCTGGTGCTGGTCTACTTCCCCTTGTGTCCGGCGTTGCCGCGGCCCTTGCGGGAGCCGTTCTCGGTGCCGTTCTCGCTGTCGTACTTCTCGTACGCGTCGACGATACGGCCGACCAGCTTGTGCCGTACGACATCGTGGGACGTGAGCCGTGAGAAGTGCACGTCGTCGAGGCCCTCCAGGATGTCCTGGACCTGACGCAGGCCCGACTGTGTCCCGTTCGGCAGGTCGACCTGCGTCACGTCACCCGTGATCACGATCTTCGATTCGAAGCCGAGGCGGGTGAGGAACATCTTCATCTGCTCGGCGCTGGTGTTCTGGGCCTCGTCCAGGATGATGAAGGCGTCATTGAGCGTACGCCCGCGCATGTACGCCAGGGGCGCGACCTCGATCGTCCCGGCCGCCATCAGCCGGGGGATCGAGTCCGGGTCGAGCATGTCGTGCAGCGCGTCGTACAGCGGGCGCAGGTAGGGGTCGATCTTCTCGTAGAGCGTGCCGGGCAGGAAGCCGAGGCGCTCGCCCGCCTCCACCGCCGGGCGGGTCAGGATGATGCGGTTGACCTGCTTGGACTGGAGCGCCTGCACGGCCTTCGCCATCGCGAGGTAGGTCTTGCCGGTGCCGGCGGGGCCGATGCCGAAGACGATGGTGTGCTTGTCGATGGCGTCGACGTACCGCTTCTGGTTGAGCGTCTTGGGTCGGATGGTGCGGCCGCGCGAGGACAGGATGTTCTGCGTGAGCACTTCGGCGGGGGTCTCCTCGCCGTCGCCCTCCCCGTTCTCGCTCGCCCTGAGCATGGCGATCGAGCGTTCCACTGCGTCCTCCGTCATGGGCTGCCCCGTGCGGAGCACCAGCATCATCTCGTCGAACAGGCGCTGGACGAGGGCGACTTCACCGGCGTCGCCGACCGCACTGATCTCGTTTCCCCGGACGTGGATGTCGGCCGCCGGGAAGGCCTTCTCGATCACGCGCAGCAGAGCGTCTCCGGAACCCAGAACAGTCACCATGGGGTGCTTGGCCGGGACGGTGAAGTGCGCGCGTGCCTGCCCCTGGGCGGGGCCGTGAGCTGTGGGTGTCTGAGTCATGGGCCGGCTCTGTAGGCCTGCTTTTCCTCCTTGATCGGCACGCTTGCCACGGGGGCAGCCTTGCGGTTCCAAGCGTACGTCTCCGCACTGACAGAGCCGTAGGGCTTTTCGTCACCTCTCCCCGCGGTCTCGTCCTTTCCCCCGGGCACGGTTCACACCGACCGCCCGAACCCGATCGTCGGCACCGCCCGCCGCAGCGGCCACGGCCGTGTCACCTCCGGCAGCAGGTCCTCCAGGAAGGCGTACCGGCGCAGTGCCGCCGGATCCTGGTCGTCGACGGACTGGACGCGGCGCCACCAGGCCGCGATCTCGGACCAGCCGGGGGCCGAGAGGGAGCCGCCGAACTCCTGGACCGACAGGGCGGCGGTGAGGCCGGCGAAGGCGAGGCGGTCGGCGAGCGGCCAGTCCGCGAGGGTGCCCATCACGAAGCCGGCGACGAAGACGTCCCCGGCACCGGTGGGGTCGAGGGCCTCGACGTCGATGGCCGGGACCGCGGCGGTCTCGCCGGTGCGGCCGTCCACGGCGTAGGCGCCCTCGGAACCGAGGGTGACGACGGCCAGCGGTACGTGCTCGGCCAGCGCGTGCGCGGCGGCCCGCGGGCAGCGCGCGCCGGTGTAGCGCATCGCCTCCTCGGCGTTCGGCAGGAACGCCTCGCAGTGTTCGAGGTCCGCGAGGCCAGCGAGGTCCCAGCGGCCGGTGTCGTCCCAGCCGACGTCCGCGAAGATCCGGGTGCCCGCGCGCGCGGACTCGGCGATCCACTGCGCGCGCGTGCCGGGCGCCAGGGAGGCGACTGCGGCCCGCGCGCGGGGGGCGTGTTCCGGGGCGGTCTCCACCGGCGGCGGCTCGTGCCCGTGGCTGACCATCGTCCGCTCGCCCTCGTAGGCCATGGACACGGTGACCGGCGAGTGCCAGCCGGAGACCGTGCGCGACGGGGAGAGGTCGATGCCCTCGCCCTGCTCCAGGGCGTCCCAGCAGTATTCGCCGTAGTGGTCGTCCCCGAAGGCCGCCGCGAGGGAGGTTTTCAGGCCGAGCCGGGCCAGCGCCGTCGCCATGTTCGCCACCCCGCCGGGGCTCGACCCCATGCCGCGCGCCCAGGACTCCGTCCCGCGCACCGGGGCCGAGTCGAGCCCCGTGAAGACGATGTCGAGGAAGACGGTGCCGGTGAGGTAGACGTCCCAGGGCGGATCCTGGGGGGTGCGCAGACCGGCGAGCGGGTCGACGTGGGCCTGGCAGTACGGTCGCTCTCCGTCGGACGCGATCACGGTGCGCTCCCTGAGGTGGTGCGGATTCAGGCCAGTGTGCACCAATTGGCCCGCGGGACGGAGCGGACCTCGCGGAGGCGTTCGTCGCGCATCGAGTCCTCCGAGCGGACAGGGCCGGAGGACGGAAAACCCTGCGTTTACCCCGCCTTCACCGCACCAAACAGAACGTGATCCAGATCACGGCGCCCCACCTGTTTCCCGCCCGGACCGGCTTGATACAAATTGCCCGCGCGTTCCTGTCCGTCGACAGCCGCTCAACCCCCTCACCGAGCCGCTTCTTTCGCATGCCCTGGGAACGCCCGTGTCCTCCCGCACCACCATGCCCTGGCCCCTCGTCGCCCTTTTCACGGCCGGGTACCTCGCCCCGTACCTCCTGCCGACCACCGTCGGCAGACTGAACGCGGGTCTCCCCCTCTCCGCCACCGAGGCCGGTTGCGCAGGCAGCGTCCTGCTGCTGAGTTCGGCGACGGCGGGCTTCCTGCTCGCCTCCCGCGTCGACCGCTTCGGCCCGCGCCGGCTGGCCCGCGCCGGGCTGCTGCTCGCCGCCGTCGGCTACGGCACCGCCGCTGTGACCACCACCCTCGCGCTGGTCGTCGCCGGCGCGATCGTCGGCGGTCTCGGCTCCGGCACGATCACCACCGTCGCCGCCACCGGGATCGCCGCCCAGCGCGACCCCCACCGCACCACGACGTTCGGTCTGCTCGGCGTCTCCGCCCTCGCGGGCACGCTGTACCTGGCGATCCCGCACCTGGGCCCGGGGCACGGCCAGCCGCTCGCCGCGATCGCCGTCACCGCGCTGCTCGTCCTGCCCGCCACCCGGCGGCTGCCCACCCGCGTACCCGCCGCGCGGACCCTGCGCGCCGGCACCCCGCTTCCGCACCTGCGCGCCGGGGCCGTACTGGCCGTCGCCATGCTCTGCTGGTCCCTCGCCCAGAACTCCCTGTGGGGCGTCAGCGGCCGCATCGGCCTGAACCAGGCGGGGCTGAGCGAGGTCACCGTCGGAGCGGTCTTCGCCGCCGCGCTCGGCGCCGGGCTGCTGGGGGTGATCGGGGCGGGTGCGCTCGGCCCGCGCCTCGGCCGCGCGCTGCCCATCGGCGCGGGCACCGCGCTGATCGCGGGCTGTATCGCGCTCAGCGCGGCCGCCGACGACCTGTCGTCCTTCGCGACCGGCGAGATCGCCTGGAACACGCTGTACCCGGTCGTCCTGTCCTACGTGATCGGGCTCGCCGCGTCCCTGGACCAGCGCGGGCGATGGGCGGTCCTGGTGGGCTCCGCCTCCTCGCTCGGCACGGCCTGCGGGCCGCTCACGGGCAGTCTTCTCTCCGCGTGGGCGGGTTACCCGGGGATGGGGGTGATCCTGGCGTTCGGCCTGCTCCTGCTCACCGTCCCGATGACGGCGGTGGCCCTGCGCACCCGGCGTGGCACCCCGCAGGAGCACGCGGTGGTGGAGATCCCGCTGGAAACCGCCACGGCCCGGCGGGCGGCGTACGGCACGGCGGGCCCCCGGCAGACCGCCGCCGCGTCGGCGGCACCGGGGCCCGGACCGGGCTGACCCCCGGACCGGACGGGGTGGCGGGTTTATGTCTGCGGGCCCACTGCCGGCGGGCAGCTGCCGACAGGGCACGCCCCCAACGACTCCCCTCCCGGCGCACCCGCCGGGGGTGTGCGGGCCCACTGCCGGCAGGCGGCTGCCGACAGGGCACGCCCCCAACGACTCCCCTCCCGGTGCACCCGCCGGGGGTGTGCGGGCCCACTGCCGGCAGGCGGCTGCCGGCAGGCACGCCCCCAACGACTCCCCTCCCGGCGCACCCGCCCGAAGCGGCCCCCGCCCCGAGCGGCACCGTCCCAGGCGGGCCGCTCCAGGCGGGCCGCTCCAGGCGGGCCGCTCCAGCCGGCCCGTTCCGAGCCGAGCCGCTCCGAGCCGGCCCTACTCGAACTCGTACGCCTCGACCTCGGCGAGGTAGCGCGCCCGCCGCTCCTCGTCGTGGTCGAGGAAGGACGCCACGAACGAGTTGCGCGCCAGTTCCCGCATCCGTTCGCGGTCCAGCCCGAGCGCCTCGCGCACCGCGTGGAAGGTGTCACCGACGTACCCCCCGAAGTAGGCGGGGTCGTCGGAGTTGACGGTGCACAGGAGCCCGGCGTCCAGCATGGCGGGCAGGGGGTGGTCCTCCAGGACGTCCACGGCGCGCAGCCGTACGTTCGACAGCGGGCAGAGCGTCAGCGGCACCCTGTCCCGGACCAGCCGCTCGACCAGCTCGGGGTCCTCCATGCAGCGCAGCCCGTGGTCGACGCGCTCGACGCCGAGGACGTCCAGCGCCTCGGTGATGTACGCGGGCGGCCCCTCCTCGCCGGCGTGGGCGACGCGTCGCAGCCCGAGGGCGGCGGCCGCCTCGTACACCTCGCGGAACTTGGCCGGCGGGTGTCCGACCTCCGCCGAGTCGAGGCCGATGCCGACGATCCGGTCGAGGTGGGGCCGCGCGGCCTCCAGCGTCGCCATCGCCGACTCGGCGGACTCGTCGCGCAGGAAGCACATGATCAGCTGGGTGGAGACGCCGTGCGTGTCCTCGCTTCGGGAGAGCGCGCGGGACAGCCCCTCGACGACCGTCCCCATCCCGACCCCGCGCGCCAGGTGGGCCTGCGGGTCGAAGAAGATCTCCGCGTGCCGCACACCCTGCGCGGCGGCCCGCGCGAGATAGGCGTCGGCCAGGTCGGCGAAGTCCTCCTCGGTCCGCAGGACGGCCATCAGCTCGTAGTACAGGTCCAGGAACGACTGGAGATCGTCGAAGAGGTACGCCTTGCGCAGCTCCTCGGTGTCCGCGTACGGCAGCGTCACGCCGTTGCGCGCGGCGAGCTCGAAGGCGAGCTCGGGCTCCAGGGTGCCTTCGACATGGAGGTGCAGTTCTGCTTTGGGGAGGGGCATCAAAGCATGGTACGGGCGTTTTATGAGCGCTTCGGAACCGGCACCCGCATGAGGTCGTGCGCCACCGTCAGCTCCCCCTCGAACCCGGCGGCCCGTGCCTGCCGCTCGAACTCCCCGGGATCGGAGTAGCGCTGACTGAAGTGCGTGAGCACCAGATGCCGTACGCCCGCGTCGCGTGCCGTCCGGGCCGCCTGACCGGCGGTCAGATGCCCGTGGTCGGAGGCGAGCTGCTCGTCCTCGTCCAGGAACGTCGACTCGATGACGAGCAGGTCGCAGCCCTCGGCGAGGGCGTCCACCCCCTCGCACAGCCGGGTGTCCATGACGAACGCGAACCGCTGTCCGCGCCGCACCTCACTGACGTCGTCCAGACGGACTCCGCCCAGGGCTCCCTCACGCTGGATCCGTCCGACGTCCGGCCCCTTGATGCCGTGCGCGGCGAGCCGTTCGGGCAGTATCCGCCGTCCGTCCGGCTCGACCAGCCGGTATCCGAAGGACTCCACGGGGTGGGAGAGTCTGCGGGCCTCCAGGGTGTAGGAGGCCGTGGCCGCGAGCACGCCGTCCGTGTCGACCGGCGCCTCGGTGAGCGCGACGGTCTCGCGGTAGGCGGTGGCGTACCGCAGCCGGTCGAAGAAACGCTGACCCGAGCGGGGGTAGTGCGCGGTGACCTCGTGCGGTACGCGGTCGAGGTTGACGCGCTGGATCACCCCGGCGAGCCCGAGCGAGTGGTCGCCGTGGAAGTGCGTGACGCAGATCCGGTGCAGGTCGTGCGCGGCGACCCCGGCCCGCAGCATCTGCCGCTGGGTGCCCTCGCCCGGGTCGAAGAGCAGCCCCTCCCCGTCCCAGCGCAGCAGATAGCCGTTGTGGTTGCGGTGCCGGGTCGGGACCTGGCTGGCGGTGCCGAGGACCACCAGTTCACGTACGGACAAGGCCGGTCACCCCGGTGGCCACTGCATGCCGCGGCCACCGAGCAGGTGCGCGTGGGCGTGGAAGACGGTCTGTCCCGCACCGCTGCCGGTGTTGAACACGATCCGGTAGCTGTCCAGCTTCTCCTCGCCCGCGATCTCACCGGCCTCGCGCAGCACGTCCGCCGCGATCCGGGGCTCGGCGGCCGCCAGCGACGCCGCGTCCGGGTGGTGCACCTTGGGGATGACCAGGATGTGGGTGGGCGCCTGCGGGTTTATGTCGCGGAAGGCGAGGGTCGTCTCGCTCTCCCGGACGACGGTCGCCGGGATCTGTCCCGCGATGATCTTGCAGAACAGACAGTCGTCCTGCGGTTCTCCCGCCATGCGTGTCCCTCCTCGTGCCGGCCGGCCCCTGTGTCCCGGACGGCGTCGGTCCCCGCGTCCCGCACGGCGCCGACCACCGCGCCGAGCACGGCGCCGATCATTACGCCGTGCATGCTATCGGCACCTCCGTCAGCCCAGCTCCGGCAGGGACGGCGGGGTCTTCGCCGGGTTCTCCTCCAGGGCCGCCAGCGCGATCCGGATCGCCTCGTCCAGCTGGACGTCGCGGCCGGCGGCGTGGTCCTGCGGAGTCTGGACCACCTCGATGTCCGGGTCGACGCCGTAGTTCTCCACGCCCCACCCGTACCCCTCCAGCCAGAACGCGTACTTGGGCTGGGTGACGAGGGTGCCGTCGACGAGCCGGTAGCGGCTGTCGATGCCGATCACGCCGCCCCAGGTACGCGTGCCCACCACCGGACCGATCCCGAGCGCCTTGACCGCCGCGTTGACGATGTCCCCGTCCGAGCCGGAGAACTCGTTGGCCACGGCGACGACGGGGCCGCGCGGCGCGTCCTCCGGATAGCTGTACGGCCGCATCCCGCGCGGCAGGTCCCAGCCCACGATCCGCCGGGCGAGCTTCTCGACGACCAGCTGGGAGGTGTGGCCGCCGCGGTTCTCCCGCACGTCCACGACCAGCCCCTCCCGGGCCACCTCGATCCGCAGGTCGCGATGGAGCTGCGCCCACCCGGAACCGACCATGTCCGGCACGTGCAGATACCCCAGCCGGCCCCCGGAGCGCTCGTGGACGTACGCCCGCCGGTCCGCCACCCACGCGTGGTAGCGCAGCGCCTCCTCGTCGGCGAGCGGGACGACCACGGCGTGCCGGGGGTCGCCGCCGCCGGACGGGGAGACCGTCAGCTCGACCGGCTTGCCCGCCGTGCCCACCAGCAGCGGCCCGGGACCGGCCACCGGGTCCACCGGCTGCCCGCCGACCTGGACGATCGCGTCCCCGGCCCGCACCGCGACCCCCGGCGCGGCGAGCGGTGCCCGCGCGTCGGGGTCGGAGGTCTCCGAGGGGAGGATCCGGTCGATACGCCAACTGCCGTCCTCGTGGCGGGAGATGTCCGCCCCGAGCAGTCCCTGCGCCCGGTCGCCGCCGCTCCGGCCGCCGCGCGGGATCACATACGCGTGCGAGGTGCCCAGCTCGCCCTGCACCTCCCAGAGCAGGTCCACCAGGTCGTCGTGGGTGGCGATCCGGTCGAGCAGCGGGCGGTAGCGGCCGAGTACGTCCGCCCAATCGGCCCCGCCCAGATCGGGCCGCCAGAAGTTGTCCCGCATGAGTCGGCCCGTCTCGTCGTACATCTGGCGCCACTCGGCGGCCGGGTCGACCGTCTGACGGATCCGCGAGAGGTCGACGGTGATGTTGGTGTCGCTCCCGTCGTCGTTCGAGGCGCGCCGGTCGCTGGGGACGAGCTTGAGCTTGCCGTCGGTCCACAGCAGGACCCGCTTGCCGTCGCCGGTGACGGCGAAGTGGTCGGCGTCCGCGGCGAGATGCTCGATGCGGTGCTGGGCCAGGTCGTACCGCTCCAGCTCGGTCTTCGGGTCCGGGTCGTCCGGGGTGGCGCGGGAGGCGCCGAGCACACCGCGGACCGGATGGCGCAGCCACAGCAGGCCGTCCTTGGCGGCCCGCAGCGTCGAATAGCGGGCCGCCTCGACGGGGAACGGGACGATCCGGTCGCCGAGTCCTTCGAGGTCGATCCGGGTCGCGGGGGTGCCCTCGCTGTCGGGCGTCTCGGCCCCGCGGCCCTCGGGGGCCTCGAAGGCACGGCCGTGCCGCTGCGGTCCGAAGGGGGACGGGGTGGTCGCGGCCAGCGTGATCAGGTAAGGGCGGGATCCCTCCACGAACGCCAGGTCGAAGACGTGTTCGTCGTAGACCGGGTCGAAGGAGCGCGCGGAGAGGAAGGCGAGGTGCTTGCCGTCGAGGGTGAACGCGGGCGCGTAGTCACGGAAGCGCAGCGGCGTCGCCTCGGTGACCGACAGGTCCGCGGTGTTCGCCAGTTTCAGCTGGCGCAGCGGCCGCGGGCCGGGGTGCGACCAGCCGAGCCAGGCCGAGTCCGGCGAGAAGACCAGCCCGCTGACGTCCCCGTCGGTGCTGCGGTCGACCTCGCGCACCTCGCCGGTCTCCCGCTCGACGAGCAGCACCCGTCCGTCGTGCGAGGCGACGGCGGCGCGGCTGCCGTCGGGTGCCATCGCGAGCCCGAGGACGCGGCCGAGCTGCCCGGCGGCGAGCCGGCGCGGGGTCGCTCCGGGGACGGTCCCGGTCGCCGGCGCGAACTCCAGCGCGTCGTCGCCCGCCGCGTCGGTCACCCACACGACGTGCTCCTCGCCGTCCACCCGGAAGGTGCGCGGCAGCCGGGCGCGCACGCCGGGCCGGGTGGCGAGCGCGCGGGCAGGACCCGAGCGGTGGGTGATCCAGTGGACGGAGCCGCGCACGGAGACCGCGCTGCCGCGTCCGGTGTGGTCGGGCGCGGCGGCCGAGAACCAGTGGGACGCGCTGACGGGGTGCGGCTGCTGGTCGACGCGCTGTCCGCCGAGCCGGATGTCGAGCCTTCGCGGCTCGGCGCCGTCCAGGTCGTCGAGCAGCCACAGTTCACCGGCGGACGCGTAGACGACCCGGGTGCCGTCGGTCGCCGCGTGCCGGGCGTAAAAACCTTCGAGGGGCGTGTGGCGGCGCAGGTCGGAGCCGTCGGCGAGGGACGAGTAGAGGGCCCCCACCCCTTCGTGGTCGGACAGGAACGCGAGCCGCTCCCCTGCCCACACGGGGTATTCGAGGTTCCCGTCCAGCTCCGCGTGCAGGCGTACGAACTCGCCGTCGCCCTCGCGGTCGATCCACAGCTTGCCCGCCGTGCCGCCGCGGTACCGCTTCCACCAGGCGGCCTCGCGTCCCATCGGGGCGGACAGGAGCAGCACGCCCGGCCCGCCGTACGCGACGTCGCCGACCGGCCCGTACGGAAGGGTGGTGGCGGGACCGCCGTCGAGCGGGACGGCCCGCGCCCAGCTGCGCCGCAGGCTCGCCTGGCCCTGGGCACTGAGGGCGAGCACATGGCCTTCCGGGGTCCAGCCGCGCACCTGGGTCCGCGGATCGCCCCAGTACGTGAGCCGTCCGGCCGCTCCGCCGGCCAGCGGGGCCACGTGCACCTCGGGCGCGCCGTCCCGGGTGGAGGTCCAGGCGACGCTCTCACCGTCGGGCGAGATGCGTGGGTGGTTCACCGGGACGTTGTCGGCGCTGACCCGCCAGGCACGGCCGCCGCCGTCGAGGGGAGCGACCCAGACGTCGTCCTCGGCGGTGAACGCGACCAGATCGCCACGCAGATGCGGGAAACGGAGGTAGCCGGACGATACGGACGATGCAGACTGAGTCACCCGATCACCCTATGCAGCGACAGCTCACCCGGAAAGGGGTTTGGATCACTTGCCCCGGCGGGTGGGGGCGGGTGCGGGGGTGCGCCTCAGTTGCGCAGGAGCAGCCACTCCTGGAGCTCCACGAGGTTGCCCTCCGGGTCCTTGAGATGGGCCACGCGCATGCGGTCTGTCATCGGAACGGGGCCGTGGGCGATGACGCCGCCGCGCGCGACGACACCGGCGCAGTAGGCGTCGAGGTCGTCGACGCGCAGGACGACCAGGGAGCGGTGTCCCGTCGCCGAATCGCCCAGTTCACCCAGGATCCGGGCCATCATGGCGCGGTCCTGGAGGGCGATGCCCGCGGAGCCGGTGGCGGCGCTGAACTTCTCGTACGGTCCCCGGGCCGCCCCCGACTGGGGCTTGAGGCCGAGGACTTCGGCGTAGAAGCGGTAACAGGCCGGGAAGTCGGCGACGAGCAGCCGTACCTGGGCGAGTTCCAACACATCCCCCGTGGGTGGTCGTTCAGGACCAGCGGCCGGTGCGCCCCAGCAGCAGCGCGGTCGCCGCGGTCCCTGCGGTCGACGTACGCAGCACGCTACGCCCCAGCCGGTACGCCTTCGCACCCGCCTGCGCGAAAAGGTCCAACTCCTCGGGGGAGACGCCCCCTTCGGGTCCCACGACCAGAACGATCCTTCCGGACGAGGGCAGTTCGGCCGTGGCGAGCGGCTCACTGCCGTACTCCCGGTCCTCGTGCAGCACCGCCGCGAAGTCCGCTCCGGCCAGAAGCGCGGCAACCTGCTTGGTCGTCGCCGCGTCCGCGACCTCGGGGAAGCGCACCCGGCGGGACTGCTTGCCGGCCTCGCGCGCCGTCGCCCGCCACTTGGCGAGCGCCTTCAGACCCCGGTCGCCCCTCCACTGGGTGATGCAGCGCGAGGCGGCCCAGGGGACGATCGCGTCCACCCCGGTCTCGGTCATGGTCTCGACGGCCAGCTCTCCCCGGTCGCCCTTGGGCAGGGCCTGGACGACGGTGATCCAAGGGGACTGGGGAGGTTCCTCGGCGACGGAGTCGATGCGGACGGTCAGCCGGTCCTTGCCCTCGGCGTCGACGACGGTGCCCTGCGCCCAGCGCCCGGCACCATCGGTGAGGACGACCTCCTCGCCGGACCGCAGCCGCTTCACGGAGACGGCGTGCCGGCCCTCGGGACCGTCGAGGACATAACGTCCCGCGCTGTCCGCGTCGAAGTGGTCGACCACGAACACCGGTGCCGTCATCGCTCCGTACCGCCCGCACCGCCGGGCAGGGACAACGCTGTCCTGGCCGCGTCCAGCTCGGCGAGCAACACCTCCACCAGCTGTCCCGCGGACAGTTCACGGGCCATCCGGTGCCCCTGCCCCGCCCACAGGGCCATGCCCTGCGCGTCGCCCGCCCTGGCCGCCGCCTTGCGCAGCGGGGAGGTGAGGTGGTGGACGTCGGGGTACGCGGCGGGCGCGTACGGCCCGTGCTCCCGCATGAAGCGGTTGACCAGGCCGCGCGCGGGGCGGCCGGAGAACGCGCGCGTCAGCTCCGTGCGGACGAACAGGGGGTTGGTCAGGGACTGCTTGTGCACGGCGTGCGCGCCGGACTCCGGGGTGGCGAGGAACGCGGTACCGAGCTGCGCCGCGTCCGCGCCCGCGGCGAGCGCCGCGGCGATCTGGCTGCCGCGCATGATGCCGCCTGCGGCGACGACCGGGATCCGCACGGTCTCGCGGACCTGGGCGATCAGGGAGAGCAGCCCGATCCCCGTGCCGTCCGTCTCCGGGTTGTCGCGGTGGGTGCCCTGGTGACCACCGGCCTCCACGCCCTGCACGACGACCGCGGCGGCCCCCGCCCGCTCCACCGCGAGGGCCTCCTCGGCCGTGGTCGCGGTGATCATGGTGAGGGTGCCGACCCGCGCGAAGGAGTCCAGGACGTCACGGGTGGGACAGCCGAAGTGGAAGGAGACCACCGGCACCGGGTTGTCGAGGAGGACCGCGAGCTTGGCGTCGTAGCCGTCGTCGCGGCCGCTGTCCGGATCGCCGAGCTCCGTCTCGTACCAGGATGCCTCACCGGCCAGCTGGTGGGCGTACACCTCGACGGTGGCCGGGTCCGCGTACTCGGCCTGCGGCATGAAGAGGTTGACCCCGAAGGGCCGGCTCGTCAGCCCGCGCACCTGCTTGATCTCCTGGTACATGCCGTCGGCGGTCTTGTACCCGGCGGCGAGGAACCCGAGCCCGCCGGCCTCGGACACGGCGGCCGCGAGGTGCGGGACGGAGACGCCGCCCGCCATGGGGGCCTGCACGATCGGGTGAGGGAAGAGATCGGTCAGTGCGGAGGACATGACGGCATGTTGTCACGTCCTCCGAACAAGTCCGAAATCCGGCCTTCCGCCCGCCGTGGGCCGCCGGGGCGGACGGTCCACGGCCCTTTTCCGTCCCCGCCGCCCCTGCCCGTCGCCGTCCGGGTCAGCGGCCGTTGAACGCGTCCTTCAGGCGGGAGAAAAGGCCCTGCTGGCCCGGCTGGAACTGCCCGGTCGGACGCTCCTCGCCGCGCAGCTGCGCCAGCTCCCGGAGCACGCGCTCCTGCTCGGCGTCGAGCTTGGTCGGCGTGGTGACCTCGACATGCACGATGAGGTCGCCCCGGCCGCCGCCGCGCAGATGCGTGACGCCGCGCCCGTGCAGCGGGATCGACTGCCCGGACTGCGTGCCGGGCCGGATGTCGACGTCCTCGAGGCCGTCGAGGGTCTCGAGGGGCACCTTGGTGCCGAGCGACGCCGCGGTCATCGGGATGGTGACCGTGCAGTGCAGGTCGTCACCGCGACGCTGGAAGGTCGAGTGCGGCAGTTCGTGGATCTCGACGTAGAGGTCGCCGGCGGGACCGCCACCGGGCCCGACCTCGCCCTCGCCCGCGAGCTGGATCCGGGTGCCGTTGTCGACGCCCGCCGGGATCTTGACCGTGAGCGTGCGCCGGGACCGGACCCGCCCGTCACCCGCGCACTCCGGGCACGGGGTCGGCACGACGGTGCCGAACCCCTGGCACTGCGGGCACGGACGGGACGTCATGACCTGGCCCAGGAACGACCGCGTGACCTGGGACACCTCACCGCGTCCGCGGCACATGTCGCAGGTCTGGGCGGAGGTACCCGGCGCGGCGCCTTCACCGCTGCAGGTGGCGCACACGACGGCCGTGTCGACCTGGATGTCCTTCGTCGTGCCGAAGGCGGCCTCGTCCAGCTCGATCTCGAGCCGGATCATGGCGTCCTGGCCGCGCCGCGTGCGCGACCGGGGGCCCCGCTGCGACGCCGTGCCGAAGAAGGCGTCCATGATGTCCGAGAAGTTGCCGAAGCCACCGGCGCCGAAGCCACCGGCGCCCGCGCCGCCCGCCTGGGACAACGGGTCGCCGCCGAGGTCGTAGACCTGCTTCTTCTGCGGGTCCGACAACACCTCGTACGCGGCGTTGATCTCCTTGAACCGCTCCTGCGTCTTCGGATCGGGATTGACGTCCGGGTGCAGCTCGCGTGCGAGCCGCCGGAAAGCCTTCTTGATCTCGTCCTGGGACGCGTCGCGGCGCACGCCGAGCACGGCGTAGTAGTCCGTGGCCACTTAAGACTCCGCCAGGATCTGTCCGACGTACCGTGCCACCGCTCGTACCGCTCCCATCGTTCCCGGGTAATCCATGCGGGTCGGTCCGACCACGCCGAGTTTGGCTACTGCCTCGTCGCCCGAACCGTAGCCGACGGAGACCACGGACGTGGAGTTGAGTCCCTCGTACGCGTTCTCGTGACCGATCCGTACGGTCATGCCCGAATCCCCCGCCTCCCCAAGCAACTTGAGGAGCACGACCTGTTCCTCCAGCGCTTCGAGCACCGGTCTGATCGTGAGGGGAAAATCATGCCCGAAGCGGGTCAGGTTCGCGGTGCCGCCGATCATCAGACGTTCCTCGGTCTCCTCGACGAGCGTCTCCAGAAGGGTGGAGAGCACCGTCGCGACGGTACCCCGGTCGTCCGCCTCGAAGGCGTCCGGCAGGTCCTGGACGAGCGGCGGGACGTCCGCGAAGCGGCGGCCCGCGACCCGGCTGTTGAGCCGGGCCCGCAGATCCGCCACGGACGTCTCCCCGAACGGCGCCGGACAGTCGATCATGCGCTGCTCGACCCGCCCCGTGTCCGTGATCAGGACGAGCATCAGCCGGGCGGGCGCCAGGGACAGCAGCTCCACGTGGCGCACGGTCGATCTGGTCAGCGACGGGTACTGCACGACGGCGACCTGCCGCGTCAGCTGCGCGAGCAGCCGCACGGTCCGCCCGACGACGTCGTCGAGGTCGACCGCGCCGCCCAGGAAGTTCTGGATGGCGCGCCGCTCGGGCCCGGTCATCGGTTTGACGCCGGCGAGCTTGTCGACGAAGAGCCGGTAGCCCTTGTCGGTGGGGATGCGCCCGGCACTGGTGTGAGGCTGGGCGATGTACCCCTCGTCCTCCAGGGCGGCCATGTCGTTGCGGACCGTGGCCGGGGAGACTCCCAGCCGGTGCCGCTCCGTCAGCGCCTTGGAACCGACCGGCTCCTCGGTGCCGACGTAGTCCTGGACGATGGCGCGCAGCACTTCGAGCCTGCGTTCACTCAGCATCGCGCACACCTCCAGATGTCGGTCCCTCGTCGCCTCGCTTGGCACTCAGCGCGTGCGAGTGCCAGCATTCCCCGGCTCAGTGTACGGCCGGTGGGTACGGCCCCGGCAAGGGCGGGCCCGCGATCTTGTGCACGTATGCCGACGTGTCCCGCGATGTCTCACCGGCGTCCGCCCTCCGGCTAGCGTCACCGCATGAAGGTGACTTGGGAAGAGCCGGGGTGGGAGGAGCTCGCCCCGCACGTGGGGCGGCGGCGGCTCGCGGGCTGGGACTGCACGGCCGGGCTGGTGGTGGGCGGGGGCTCGGCGCTCATGGTCGACGCGGGAGCGAGCCTCGGGGAGGGCGCACGGTTGCGCGCCGAGGCGCGACGGCTCCTCGGCCCGGACCGGGACGTGACGCACCTCGCACTGACCCACCCGCACTTCGACCATGTCTTCGGCGCGGCGGCGTTCACGGGCGCGCGGGTGTTCGGGGCGGCCGGCCTCGGCGCGGTCCTCGCGCACGAGGGCGAGGAACTGCGCGTGGACGCCGTACGCCACGGCCTGGACCCGCGTGACGCCGCCGAGGCCGCGGGCGCCCTGGTGCCCCCGCTGCACTCCGTGTCGGGCGAGCGGACGCTCGACCTGGGCGGCGGTGTGCGGGCCCTGCTGGCGGACGTGGGTCCCGGCCACACGGCGCACGATCTGGTGGTCCTGGTGACCGGGGCGCCCGGCTCCCCGGAGGTCGTCTTCTGCGGGGACCTGGTGGAGGAGTCGGGTGAGCCCCAGGCCGGTCCCGATGCCGTCCCCTCCCGCTGGCCGGCCGCGCTGGACCGGCTGCTCGCCCTGGGCGGCGACGAGGCCGTGTACGTGCCCGGCCACGGGGCCGTGGTGAACGCGGCGTTCGTCCGGGCCCAGCGGGACGCGCTGGCGACACGTTTCGGCGTGTCGTAGGGATCTCCCCGCCATCGCCCCGCCGGTTCTCCTATCGTCATCCGAATGCGCCAGTACTCTCCGGATCTCACCCCGCCGTGGAAGAAGCCCGAGCCGGTGCCCGAGGTCCCCGCGGACCCGGGCCTGGTGGTCGAGGAACCCGGTACGGGGTTCTGCGGGGCGGTGATCGGCTGCGAGGCGGGCACGGTGACGCTGGAGGACCGCTTCGGCAAGCACCGGGTGTTCCCGATGGAGCCGCGCGGTTTCCTGCTGGAGGGCAGGGTGGTCACGCTGGTCCGGCCGGCCGCGGGGCCGGTGCGGTCCGGCCGCACGGCATCCGGTTCGGTCGCCGTGCCGGGCGCACGGGCCCGGGTGGCGCGGGCCGGCCGCATCTACGTGGAGGGCCGCCACGACGCCGAGCTGGTCGAAGGCGTCTGGGGTGACGACCTCCGCATCGAGGGTGTCGTGGTCGAGTACCTGGAGGGCGTCGACGATCTCCCCGCCGTCGTGGAGGAGTTCGCCCCGGGGCCGGACGCCCGGCTGGGTGTGCTCGTCGACCATCTGGTCCCGGGCACGAAGGAGTCGCGTATCGCGGCGGCGGTCACGAGTGACCACGCCCTCGTCCTCGGCCACCCGTACATCGACGTCTGGGAGGCCGTGAAGCCGTCCTCCGTGGGCATTCCCGCCTGGCCCCGGGTCCCGCGCGGGCAGGACTGGAAGACGGGCGTGTGCCGGGCCCTGGGCTGGCCGGAGAACACCGGTGCGGCCTGGCAGCACATCCTGTCCCGGGTGCGCTCCTACAAGGACCTGGAGCCGGAACTCCTGGGCCGGGTGGAGGAGCTGATCGACTTCGTCACGGCGCCGGAGTGACACTGGGGCCGCCGAGGTCGTGGGGAGGCCGGGCGCCCTCGGGTCGGCGGGCGTCCTCACTCGGGACGGCGTGCGTCCTCGGGACGGAGGACACCCTCGGGACGGCGAGCGTCCCCGGGACGGAGGACACCCTCGGGACGGCGGGCACCCTCTCAGGACGGCGGGCGTCCCCGGGACGGCGGGGGGCGTGGGACGCGACCGCGTGCCGGCCCCCGGCGGGCCGGATGGAGACTCCCTCACGCGGCCGGGGCAGCCCCGGCCGCGGCGGCTCGGTTTCGCGCACCCAGCCCCACGGCAGCGGGTCGTCACGGTCCGCCTCGCCGTGCGGGCACGGCTCGACCGTGAAAACGACGCGGTGGAGGTCCGCGCGCAGTGCACACCGGCCCCGGCCGGCGAGTCCCGGCGGATCAGGGCGGTCTCTTCGCCCCGCATCCACCAGAAGCCGCTCGAGTCGAAGGCGGTGACCCACCGGCGAGCCCGCCGGCGGGAGACGCACAGGATCAGGCCGCCCACGCCCATCGCCATGAGCATCGCGAGAGATGTCCAGCCGGCACCGATCCCGTCGTCCCGGAAGGCGAACCAGAGACCCGTACAGCCGCCCGCGAGGAACACCACCACGATCGGCAGGCCGAGCAGCGGCCTCCGCAGCCCGTACCGAAGAACGGTCGCGTCCTCGGCCGGCCACTCACCAGGGATCGTGAACGCGGACTGTGGGCGAACAGGAGTTCAGTCCACCAGATCCCTGACCACCGCGTCCGCGAGCAGGCGTCCGCGCAGCGTGAGGACGGCGCGGCCCTCGTCGTAGGGACCGTTCTCGAGGAGTCCGTCGGAGAGCGCGCGACGGGAGGCCGAGAGCCCCTCCGGCCTGAGCAGGGAGAGCGGGCAGCCCTCGCGGAGCCGCAGTTCGAGGAGGATCCGCTCGACACGGCGGTCCTCGCCGGAGAGCAGTTCGCGCCCCGCCCCGGGGGACCTCCCGGACGCCAGCGCCGCCGCGTACGCCCCGGGGTGCTTCACGTTCCACCAGCGCACGCCGCCGACGTGGCTGTGGGCCCCCGGCCCGGCCCCCCACCAGTCCGCGCCGCGCCAGTACAGCTCGTTGTGCAGGCACCGGCCGGCCTCGGAGGTGGCCCAGTTGGACACCTCGTACCAGGCGAAGCCCGCCGCCGCCATCACCTCGTCCGCGATGAGGTAGCGGTCCGCGTGGACGTCGTCGTCCGTCATCGGGACCTCGCCGCGGCGGATGCGCCGGGCCAGCTGGGTGCCCTCCTCGACGATCAGGGCGTACGCGGAGACATGGTCGGGCCCGGCGCCGAGCGCGGCGTCCAGCGAGGCCCGCCAGTCGTCGTCGGACTCGCCGGGCGTGCCGTAGATCAGGTCGAGGTTCACATGCTCGAAACCCGCCGCGCGGGCCTCGGCGACACATGCCTCGGGGCGCCCGGGGGTGTGCGTGCGGTCGAGCACCTTCAGGACGTGCTGCCGGGCGCTCTGCATGCCGAAGGAGATCCGGTTGAAGCCCCCGGCCCGCAGGGTCGCGAGGTACTCCGGGTCCACGGACTCCGGGTTCGCCTCCGTGGTGATCTCGGCGTCGTCCGCGAGCCCGAACTCCTCGCGGACCGCGCCCAGCATCCGTACGAGGTCGTCGGCGGCCAGCAGCGTCGGCGTGCCGCCCCCGACAAAGACCGTACGGACGGGGCGCGGGTCGTCGCCGAGCACCTTGCGGGCGAGCCGGACCTCGTCGATCAGGGTGTCCGCGTAGTTGTCGCGGGAGGCGAGCACACCTCCGGAGCCCCGCAGCTCGGTCGCCGTGTAGGTGTTGAAGTCGCAGTACCCGCAGCGGGTCGCGCAGTACGGCACGTGGAGATAGAACCCGAGAGGGCGGTCGGCGGCCCCGGCCAGGGCGTGCGCGGGCAGCGCCCCGTCGTCGGGGACGGGCTCACCGTCGGGGAGTGCGGAAGGCATGCCTTCCATTGTCCCGTACTCGGCCGCGTGCCCCTTTCCACGGCAGCCCGCGCTCCGCACACCGGGGTGGGAAGGGGATCCGGGCCTCGGGACACCAGGCCCTGTCTACTCGGCCTGGAGCACCAGGAGGGCCAGGTCGTCCTCCGCGGGCCCGCTGCCGAACTCGTGCACCAGTCGCCGGATCCGCTCCGCGACCAGCTCGGCGCCCAGCCCCGTACAACCCGCGAGGGCCCGCGCGAGCCCCTCGTCGTCGTCGAACTGGCGCGGCCCGCTGCGCCGCTCCGTCACCCCGTCGGTCACGCACAGCACGGTGTCGCCGGGGCACAGGTCCAGGGTCTCGGAGACGTAGGTCGCGTCCTCGAAGACGCCGAGCAGCGTCTGCGGCTCGGCCACCTCCCGTACGTCACCGTCGGGCCCCAGGATCAACGGCAGCGGGTGTCCGGCCGAGGCGAGGGTGCAGCGCACGCCCCCGTCGAAGGGCACGAGCTCGCCGTACAGCATGGAGAGGAAGCGGGTCTGCGGGCCCTCGTCGGGGCCGAGGGAGGACCCGCCCGCGGCCACCAGCGCGCGGGCCGCCGCGTCGGCCGCCTCCGTCGCGTCGTCCAGCAGGAGCTGGTTGAGACGGTCGAGGACGTCGGCGACCTGGTAACCCTCCCGGGCCAGCAGCCGCACCCACGGCCGGGCGAGGCCGATCACGACGGCGGCCTCGGGCCCCTTCCCCTGCACGTCACCCAGGACGAAGCACCAGCGCCCGTCACCGGCCGGGAACAGGTCGTAGAAGTCCCCGCTGGGGCCGCCCTTGTCGAGCGGCTCGTAGACGAGGGCGCTGCGCACGCCGGGGATCTCGGCGACCGCTCCGGGCAGCAGACCTCGCTGGAGGACCCGGCTGATGGTGGCCTGCCGCGCGTACTGGCGGGCCGCGCCGATGGCGAGGGCGATCCGGCGGCTGAGGTCCTCGACGAGTCCGGTGATCTCGTCTGGGAAGCAGGTCAGTCCGGCCCGCCCGATGACGAGGGTCCCGAGCGGCCGCCCGCCGGCGATCAGCCGGTAGGCCAGCGCAGCCCCGCTCGCTCCTCCCGGCCCACCCGCTCCTCCCGGCCCACCCGCTCCTCCCTGTCCGCCCAGCACGCCCGCGTCGGCCGGCATGTCGCCCGCCCCCAGCGTCTCCCCCGGCCAGGGCACGGGCACGGCACGGGAGCGCACCGAGTCGGGCAGCCGCGGCGGGTCCTTCTCCAGCGCCCGGCGCAGTTCCTCGATGCGGTTCTCACTGCCGTGCCAGACCCGGGCGAGCCGCGGCCCGAGCGCCAGCCCGAGGCCGCCCGCCCGGTCGGTGGCCTCGTCCTCCAGCCAGACCGCGCACCAGTCGGCGAGCCGGGGCACCAGGAGCTGTCCGGCGAGCGCGGCGACCAGATCCTCGTCGAGCTGGCCGGCGAGCAGGTCGGATGCCTCGGCCAGGAAGGACAGGGCACCGCGGTTGAGCCAGTCGTGGTCACGGGACGGATCACGCCTCGGTTCCGCCATGGCCGTCCCGCCGTCGGACGCCCCGATCCCACGCTCCCCGGCGTGCGCCCCGGTCTGCGCGCCGCCGCCCGCCCCCGCGACGCCCGTCCCCGCGACGACACCCGGCCCCCGGTCGGCGCCCGGTTCCCCTGCCCCTGCCGCGGCCGGGCCGGTGTCGCCCGCCGCGCCCCGCGCCTCGCCCTCCAGTCCGAACCCCGCGCCGAATTCCGCCGCCCCGTCCACGGGCAACCGCGCCCACACGGTCTTGACGCCGGTGCGATAGGTGATGCCCCATGCCTCGGAGAGCGTGGAGACGAGCCGTAGCCCGCGCCCGTACTCGGGTGTGCCGTAAGGGCGTTCGGCCGCGTCCTCGCGCACCGCGCGCGAGGGGTGGTGGTCGGAGACCTCGACGATCACCGCGTCCAGCACACCCGTCCCGCCGTCGTCCCCTATCTCGAGCCGGCACACCAGCTCGACGTCCGTGCCCGCGTGCACGACCGCGTTGGTGACGAGTTCGCTGACGATCACGACGGCGTCGTCGCGGAGGCGCTCGCCGACCGTCTCGGAGCCGGGCAGCGCGAGTGCGGCCCAGTCGGCGAGCGCCTCACGCACCAGCCGACGGGCGGCGCCGGGCGCCAGCGGGGTGCCCGGCAGCGCCGCGCGCACCACCGTCTCCAGGTCGGCGCGGTGGTGCGCGGGCGCGTCAGGGGCATGCGCCATGGAGTCCCGCCGGGACTCCCGTTGCGTCGGAATGGCCCCCACTGTGCAGCTCCCTGAGCAGTTCGGACGATTACGCCTCAGGCGACACGGACAGAGTGACAGACTGGCCCCGCCCATAAGCGCCGAGTTACCGAAGTGGGCCGCCATGAGTGGGAACAGTGCTACGTGTGTGCTCGAAGACGGACAGAATCGGGCATTCGAAGACGGCCGGACCGGGGCGCCCGATCCGCGTCCGCCGCTCGCCGCGACGACCGCCGCACACGACGGCGACTTCAGCGAGGTGCCGGGGACGGGGCACGGCGGCCCGGTCGCGGAGCCGCGCACCGAGTTCGACCGGATCACCGGCGGCGACCTCGTCCAGCGGATCGGCCCACGTCACGGGAATCGTCAATTCAGCAGCGACATGCGCGGGTTGGGCCGCGTCGTGAACAGGACGGCCTGTCAACTGCCGCTCCTCACAGGCGAGGTGACCCGGGGCTCCCGCGAGGCCGGCACCGAGGACCGTCCCGGCGGCCGGCCCGATGTGCGGGCGCCGCAGGCCAGTTGCTGATGGCGGACGACGACATACGCGACGTCTTCGCGCTCACCGCGCGGGCGGTGCCGGGAGACCGCGGGAAGTCCATCGCCCGCGGCGCCGACGACCGCGTACCCGAGCCGGCGGACGTCGGTCGGCGGCCGACCGCCGGCCGCGCCCCCCTCGACACGGAGGGCGCGGGCCTCGAAGCGCGGGACGACAGCGCACCCGAATCCGTTGTTCCGGGACCGAGTACGACCGGGGAGGCCGCGGTCCCGCCGACGACCGAGTGAGGAGCAGTCACCATGAGCGCTGAGGAAACGGCCGACGAGCGCGCCAGCATCCTCCTGGTCGACGACATGGAGGACAACCTGATCGCGCTGGAGGCCGTCCTGGGGTCCCTCAACGAGCCTTTGGTGCGCGCGCGTTCGGGCGAGGAGGCGATGAAGGCGCTGCTGCGCCAACGCTTCGCCGTCGTCCTCCTGGACATCCGTATGCCCGGCATGGACGGCTTCGAGACCGCCGCGAACATCAAACGCCTCGACCAGACCAAGGACGTCCCCATCATCTTCCTGACCGGCACCGACGCCGACGCGGGCTACGCCTTCCGCGGTTACGCCACCGGCGCCGCGGACTATCTGACGAAGCCGTTCGACCCCTGGGTGCTGCGCGCCAAGGTCACCGTGTTCCTGGATCTGCACCGCAAGAACCGGCAGCTGGAACGGCTACTGGCCCAGGAACACGTCCACGCCGCCCGGATCGGCACGCGGCTGGCCGCCCTGGAGAAGCAGCTGGCGACCCAGGACCCTCCGAACGTGCCGGACCTGCGCAGGCAGGTGGGAGAACTGCGGCACCTGGTGGCGCGGGTGACCGGCACCCGCGCACCCTGAGGGACGCGGGTACCGTCCGCGCGTCGCCCCTGCCGTCCGGCCGGTTCGACCCCGATGCGGCCCCGCCGCCCCGCCAGGAACCGCGGCCCGGTCGGATCCGCGGCCGGGCGAGCGGTCCGGCCGCCCCGGGGCTCAGACCTCGCGTGTACCGGCGTACATCTCCTCGATCAGCCCCTTGTACTCCCGTTCCACGACCGGCCGCTTGAGCTTCAGGCTCGGCGTGATCTCCCCGTGCTCCACGTCGAGGTCACGCGGCAGCAGGCGGAACTTCTTGATCGTCTGCCAGCGCTGGAGCCCGCCGTTGAGCTCCTTCACATAGCCCTCGATCAGCTCGACGGTGACCGGGGCGGCCACGACGTCGGCGTACGACCTGCCCTCCAGCCCGTTGTCCTTCGCCCACTCCAGGATCGACGGCTCGTCGAGGGCGATGAGGGCGGTGCAGAAGTTCCGGTCGGCGCCGTGCACGAGGATGTTGGAGACGTAGGGGCAGACCGCCTTGAACTGGCCCTCGACCTCAGCGGGCGCGATGTACTTGCCGCCGGACGTCTTGATGAGGTCCTTCTTGCGGTCGGTGATGCGGAGGTAGCCGTCGGGGGACAGCTCGCCGATGTCACCCGTGTGGAACCAGCCGTCCGCCTCCAGGACCTCGGCGGTCTTCTCCGGCAGCCGGTGGTAGCCCTCCATGATGCCGGGGCCGCGCAGCAGGATCTCGCCGTCGTCCGCGATGCGCACCTCGGTGCCGGGCAGCGGCTTGCCGACCGTGCCGGTGCGGTAGGCCTCGCCGGGGTTCACGAAGGAGGCGGCGGAGGACTCCGTGAGGCCGTACCCCTCCAGGATGTGGATGCCGGCGCCCGCGAAGAAGTAGCCGATCTCGGGGGCCAGGGCCGCACTGCCGGAGATGCAGGCACGCAGCCGGCCGCCGAAGGCCTCGCGGATCTTGGAGAACACGAGGGCGTCCGCGACCTTGTGCTTGGCCGCCAGGGCGAAGGGGACGGAGGCGGTGCCGGTGCGGCGGAAGTTGTCCTGACCGGCCTTCGCGTACTCGCGGGAGACCTCGGCGGCCCACTGGAAGATCTTGTACTTGGCGCCGCCGCCGGCCCGTGCCTTGGCCGCGACCCCGTTGTAGACCTTCTCGAAGATGCGCGGGACGGCCGCCATGTACGTCGGCTGCACCACCGGCAGATTCTCGATGATCTTGTCCACCCGGCCGTCGACGGCGGTGACGTGCCCGACCTCGATCTGGCCGGAGGTGAGCACCTTGCCGAAGACATGGGCGAGCGGCAGCCAGAGGTACTGCACGTCGTCGGGACCGAGCAGTCCGGTCGAGGCGATGGCCTTCGCCATGTACGCCCAGTTGTCGTGCGGGAGGCGGACCCCCTTGGGGCGGCCCGTGGTGCCGGAGGTGTAGATGAGGGTGGCGAGCTGCTCGGCGGTGATCGCGCCGACCCGCTCCTTGATCAGCTCGGGGTTCTTCTCCAGGTGCGCGGCGCCGCGCGCCTCCAGCTCGGCCAGGCTCAGGACGTCGTCGCCGGTCTCGACGCCGGCCGGGTCGATGACGACCACATGCGTCAGCTCGGGCAGTTCGGCGCGCTTCTCGCGCACCTTGGCGAGCTGGGCCGCGTCCTCGGCGATCAGGACCCGGCTGTCGGAGTCGGAGAGGATGAACGCGGACTCCCCGGCGTTCGTCTGGGGGTAGATCGTCGTCGTCGCCGCGCCCGCGCACATGATGCCGAGGTCGGCGAGGATCCACTCGACCCGCGTGGAGGAGGCGAGCGCGACGCGCTGTTCCGGCTGCACACCCAGTTCGATCAGTCCGGCCGAGATGGCGAAGACCCGCTCGGCGGCCTGCGCCCAGCTCAGCGACTTCCACTCGTCCACGCCCTGACCCTCGGGGGCACCCGCCCGCTCGGTCGAGGCCGGACGACCCGGGGCGGCTGGGACGGGGTAGCGGTAGGCCTCGGCGTCCGGCGTGGCCGCCACACGCTCCAGGAAGAGGGCCGCCACGGACGGCGGACGGTTCTCGATCAGGGTCTGTGTGTCGCTCACGACATCCTCCGGGGCCCGCGACAGTGCGGCTGGCTGGCTCATTGCGGCTGTTGTTTAACTCGCGAGTAACTAACGAGCAGTGATCAGAGTAGAGCGCGTCCGGCCGGTGCGTAAGGGGCGGCGTCCTGTCACTTCCTACAGAGAGCGACGGTACGTACGGGCGAGGGCCCGCCACGCGTAAGCGCAACGGGCCCTCGAAATCGGCGAATCGGCCTACCTCGGGCGGCTACTTCTTGCCCTTGGCCCCGCCGCCGCTGTCGTCACTGGACAGCACGGCGATGAAGGCCTCTTGCGGAACTTCCACAGAGCCCACCATCTTCATCCGCTTCTTGCCCTCCTTCTGCTTCTCCAGCAGCTTCCGCTTACGGGAGATGTCACCGCCGTAGCACTTGGCGAGGACGTCCTTGCGGATGGCGCGGATGGTCTCGCGGGCGATCACACGGGAGCCGATGGCCGCCTGGATCGGCACCTCGAATGCCTGCCGCGGGATCAGCTCGCGCAGCTTGGCGACGAGGCGGACACCGTACGCGTACGCCTGGTCCTTGTGCGTGACCGCGGAGAAGGCGTCGACCTTGTCCCCGTGCAGCAGGATGTCGACCTTGACCAGGCTGGAGGTCTGCTCACCGGTGGGCTCGTAGTCCAGCGAGGCGTAACCGCGGGTCTTGGACTTCAGCTGGTCGAAGAAGTCGAAGACGATCTCCGCGAGCGGCAGCGTGTAGCGGATCTCGACCC
This sequence comes from Streptomyces sp. NPDC057950, assembly GCF_042887295.1. Lineage (NCBI taxonomy): Bacteria > Bacillati > Actinomycetota > Actinomycetes > Kitasatosporales > Streptomycetaceae > Streptomyces > Streptomyces sp. NPDC057950. The sequence goes on along the minus strand of NZ_JBHVPP010000003.1, from coordinate 163,619 downwards.
GGTCCTCGGAGAGGTAGTCCATGCCGAGCAGGGTGCCGCGCCGGGTCTGGCACAGCTCCATGATCGAGCCGATGAACTCGGAGGGCGCGAGGATGGTGGCCCGCACGACGGGCTCGTACACCTTGTCGATCTTGCCCTCGGGGAACTCGCTCGGGTTGGTGACGATGTGCTCGCTGCGGTCCTCCATCTCGACGCGGTAGACCACGTTCGGCGCGGTCGCGATCAGATCGAGCCCGAACTCGCGCTCGAGCCGCTCACGGATCACGTCGAGGTGCAGCAGTCCGAGGAAACCGACGCGGAAGCCGAAGCCCAGCGCCGCCGAGGTCTCCGGCTCGTACACCAGCGCGGCGTCGTTGAGTTGGAGCTTGTCCAGGGCGTCGCGGAGCTCGGGGTAGTCGGACCCGTCCAGGGGATACAGCCCCGAGAAGACCATGGGCTTGGGGTCCTTGTACCCGCCGAGCGCCTCGGTCGCGCCCTTGTGCAGGGTGGTGATCGTGTCACCGACCTTGGACTGGCGGACGTCCTTCACGCCGGTGATGAGGTAACCCACCTCGCCGACGCCGAGCCCGTCGGCCGCCTTCATCTCGGGGGCCGAGACACCGATCTCCAGCAGCTCGTGGGTCGCGCCCGTGGACATCATCCGGATGCGCTCACGCTTGTTGAGCTGCCCGTCGATGACACGCACGTACGTCACGACACCGCGGTAGGAGTCGTAGACCGAGTCGAAGATCATCGCGCGGGCGGGGGCGTCCTGGACGCCGACCGGGGCGGGGATCTCGGCGACGACCTTGTCCAGCAGCGCCTCGACGCCCAGGCCCGTCTTGGCCGAGACCTTGAGAACGTCCTCGGGGTCGCACCCGATGAGGTTGGCGAGCTCCTCGGAGAACTTCTCCGGCTGGGCGGCCGGCAGGTCGATCTTGTTCAGTACGGGGATGATCTTGAGGTCGTTCTCCATCGCCAGGTAGAGGTTGGCGAGAGTCTGCGCCTCGATGCCCTGGGCCGCGTCGACAAGCAGGACCGTGCCTTCGCAGGCCGCGAGCGAGCGGGACACCTCGTACGTGAAGTCGACGTGCCCGGGGGTGTCGATCATGTTGAGGATGTGGGTGCTGCCCGGGTCCTCGGAGGGCGCCCAGGGCAGCCGGACCGCCTGGGACTTGATCGTGATCCCACGCTCGCGCTCGATGTCCATGCGGTCGAGGTACTGAGCGCGCATCTGCCGCTGATCAACCACCCCGGTCAGCTGGAGCATGCGGTCGGCGAGCGTGGACTTGCCGTGGTCGATGTGCGCGATGATGCAGAAATTGCGAATCAGAGCCGGGTCGGTACGGCTCGGCTCGGGCACATTGTTAGGGGTCGCGGGCACGCAGGGTCCTGTCTCTTGAGGCGCCTGTCGCCTCGGGTCGGATCGATACGTAGGCTCCATGGTCCCACGGGTGGGGAGCCGCGACCGGTTTGGGCCGGTCGCGCGGCGGCTGGTAGCCTGGGTGGCTGTGTCTCATGCCCTCTCTGCACGAGGCACACCCCAAGGAAATCAAACGGCGGGCGAGACGTGCTGTCTCGCGCGCCTGAACCTGTAAAGGCTCATTCGTGGCGAACATCAAGTCCCAGATCAAGCGGATCAAGACCAACGAGAAGGCCCGGCTGCGCAACAAGGCCGTCAAGTCCTCTCTGAAGACCGCGATCCGCAAGGCCCGCGAGGCTGCTGCCGCGGGTGACGTCGAGAAGGCCACCGAGTACACGCGCGCCGCGTCGCGCCAGCTCGACAAGGCCGTCTCGAAGGGCGTCATCCACAAGAACCAGGCCGCCAACAAGAAGTCGGCGCTTGCTTCGAAGGTCGTTGCCCTCAAGGGCTGAGTCCTACCCGACTTGACCGCCGGAAGGGACCCAGCGGGCCCTCTCATCCGCTCCTGACCGGCACCCCCGGATCCGTGCGCGACCTGCGTTCGCCACGCGGGCACGGATCCACAGGCTTGAACCGAAGGCCCCGCCCGTCTCCTTCCCCAGGAGCGCGAGCGGGGCCTTCGTTCTGCCGGATGCCGTGTCCGGCGGTTCCCGCCGGGACTTTCGCAACACGCCCTAGCCCCGTCGGGACCGAGCCGCCCGCGCGATGGCCACGACCGCCTTCTCCAACGCGTACTCGGGGTCGTCCCCACCGCCCTTGACCCCGGCGTCCGCGTCGGCGACCGCCCGCAGCGCGACGGCCACCCCGTCCGGCGTCCACCCCCGCATCTGCTGCCGCACCCGGTCGATCTTCCACGGCGGCATCCCGAGCTCGCGGGCGAGATCGGCCGGCCGCCCCCCGCGCGCGGAGGACAGCTTCCCGATCGCCCGCACGCCCTGCGCCAGCGCGCTGGTGATCATGACCGGCGCGACCCCGGTCGACAGAGACCAGCGCAACGCCTCCAACGCCTCCGCCGCCCGCCCCTCCACGGCCCGGTCGGCCACGGTGAAGCTCGACGCCTCGGCCCGCCCGGTGTAGTACCTGCCGACGACGGCCTCGTCGATCGTCCCCTCGACATCCGCGGTCAGCTGCGACACCGCTGACGCCAGCTCCCTCAGATCACTCCCGATGGAGTCGACGAGCGCCTGGCACGCCTCCTGTGTCGCGGACCTCCCCAGCGCCCTGAACTCGCTCCGCACGAACGCCAGCCGGTCCGCCGGCTTCGTCATCTTGGGGCACGCCACCTCCCGGGCCCCCACCTTGCGCGCGGCGTCGAGCAGTCCCTTGCCCTTGGCCGCGCCCGCGTGCAGCAGCACGAGGGTGATCTCCTCGGCCGGCGCGCCCAGATACGTCTTCACGTCCTTGATGGTGTCGGCCGACAGATCCTGCGCGTTGCGTACGACCACGACCTTGCGCTCCGAGAAGAGCGACGGGCTCGTCAGCTCGGCGAGCGTGCCGGGCTGCAACTGGTCCGGGGTGAGGTCCCGGACGTCCGTGTCGGCGTCGGCGGCCCTGGCGGCGGCCACCACCTCCTGCACGGCACGGTCGAGCAGGAGATCCTCCTGGCCCACGGCGAGCGTGACGGGGGCGAGAGGGTCGTCTTGTGCGGTCTTCTTGGCCATCCCCGAAAGCATCCCACGCGCCACTGACAACGAACGCCGCGCGGTTCGGCCCGGCCGACACGGGTGCCCGGACCACGCGCGAGGCGTCGTACGACGGGCGGGGGAGTCGTACGGCGGGCGGAGGGGTCGTACGACGGGCGGGGAAGTCGTACGGCGGGCGCGGGGGGTCGTACGACGGGCGGAGGGGTCCTACGACGGGCGGGGAAGTCGTACGGCGGGCGCGGGGACACGGCACGTCCCCGGTCCACGGCCTCCGCGCAGCCGACGCGGCATCTGCACGCCCCGCACCACCGCCCATCCCACGCCCAAGTCCCGCCCCCTTATCCGGCATCCCGCATCCCGCATCCGGCACCCGGCACCCGGCACCCGGCACCCGGCACCCGGCACCCGGCGGAGCTTGCGCGCGACGGAGCTTGCGCGCGACGGGACCTCTACGGCTCCTCGCGCCAGCCGTCCCACTCCGCGGCGAACTCGTCCAGCTCCTTCGGATCGAGCCGCTCCTCGGAATCGGTCAGGACGACCAGCCACTGCGCGTCCTCGGCGTCGTCCTCACCGGCCAGCGCGTCCCTGACGAGCTGTGGTTCCTCCGCGAGGCCGAACCGGTCGCCGACCGCCTCCGCCGCCTCTTCCGCCGCGTCGCGGTCGGGCAGCACCAATACATGTCTCACGTCACTCACGAGGACATTTTCCGCTACGTCCGGCCGGGCCGACGCCCGGGTCCGCCTTGACGCCGACCCCCGGTCACCGCACCGGCCGGCGCACCCGTCCGCACACCGGTCAGCCCTTCTGGACGATCTGCACGTCCAGCTCGATCCTGATGCTCGGCCCGACCACCGCGATGCCCCGCGCGAGCATCGTCTGCCAGCTGACGGTGAAGTCGTCGCGGTGCAGCTCGGTCGTGGCCCGGCAGGCGGCCCGCACCTCGTCCTCCATACCGTTGCCGAGCCCGAGGTACTCCGTGTCGAGCGTGACCGTGCGCGTCACGCCGTGCAGCGACAGCGCCCCGGTCACCGCCCAGCGGCTGCCGCCCCGGTGCACGAAGCGTTCGCTGTAGAACTCCAGCGTCGGAAAGCGCGCCACGTCCAGGAAGTCCCCCGACCGCAGATGGTCGTCCCGCATCCTGACGTTGGTGTCGATGGACGCCGCGTCGATCACCACGTGCATCGCCGACTGCTCCATGTCCTCGGCGATCCTTATCGCCCCGGCGAACGTGTTGAACCGCCCGTGGATCCTGGCCAGCCCGATGTGCCGCGCGGTGAAGCCGATCGACGAGTGCATCGGCTCGATGTCCCAGTCGCCCGGCCGTGGCAGGGCGGGCGGCTGGGCGACCTGCAGCGTCACATCGCCGAGCGAGGCCAATGTGTTCTCCCCGACGACGGCGTTCGCGCGGTAGGGCGTGTACCCCTCCGCCGACACCGCGAGCCGGTACTCGCCGGCCGGAACCGTCGCCACGAACGACCCGTACGGATCCGTGCCCCCACCCATCACCTTGCGCCCCAGGGCGTCACTGACCGCGAACTCCGCGTGCGGTACGGGTTCGTTGACCTCATCGAGCACCCGGCAGCTCAGCACTCCGGCGCTGGGCGGCATCCGCACCGCGGCGAGCGGACCCGTCCGTTGCGCCTCATCCGTTCGGTTTCGCCACCAGCGGCCGATCATCTACGCCACTCCCGCACCACTTGAAAACATCTGTTGACAATGATGCATTCGATCACCAGTGCGGCTTTCGGGGCAACACGGGGGTACATCGCGGGAATCCAGCACATGTGCCGGGACTGCGACCGAGTAACGCCTTTTGACCTACGCGTACCCCCGTGTGCCCGCCCCGGCGGTCACCCCCTCCGCCGGCGCTCCGGTCAGACCTTCCGCACCCCCGGCACCTGGTCCAGTTCGATCCCGAAGCGTTCCCGGTAGACCGCCAGCACCTCCTCGTCCGTGGCCGGCTCCGTGACCTCCTTCGTCCCGTCCGGCGCCGTCACCGTCAGGCTCCGGCCGCTGAGCGTGATCCGCCCCCCGTCCTCCGTGACCCGCGAACACACCGTCGACCGGCCGAAATGCGACATCGGCGAGGTGCTGTGCCACCAGGCGCCGGCCACGAAGTCCCCGAGCACCCGCGGCCGCACCTCCAGGCGGTACTGCGGTCCGGCGTTCCGGATGACGTCCAGGTCCTCGGCCTCCCGCCGCCCTCCGACTCCCCGCACCCCCGCCGCGTCCGGCCCCGCCTCGACGACCCTGAACGTGCCGCCCGGATCCACCTGTTCGCTCCGCTCCCCGAAAGCCAGCGGATAGTGACTGTGCGCCCCGAAGCCGACGTCCGCCAGCCAGTCGCCCCCGTCCACCGTCCGCACCCGCAAGGCGAGGTGGTCGTACGGAATCCCGAGCCGCCCCTCCTCGCCGTACGTCCGGGCCGAGAGAAGTGTCACATCGAAGCCCAACGCTCCCAGCAACGCTCCGAACAGGCCGTTCAGTTCGTAGCAGAAGCCGCCCCTGCGCGCGCCCACCACCTTGTCCAGCAGGTGTTTCTCCTCCAGCACGATCCCCTCTCCCAGATGGATCGACAGGTTCTCGAACGGCACCGTCTTGAGATGGCGGAGGTGCAGCTCACGCAGCACCCCGGAGGTGGGCCACGCCGGGTGCTGGGCACCGATCCGGCGGAGGTAGGCATCAGCCTGTGCGGAATTCATGACCTCAGTCTCTCGCCACGCCCAGCTCCGCGCCCGCACCGACGACAGCCAGTGCCCCGTCCCTGTCCGTCCGCAGCACCACCGCACCCCCCGCACGCAGCGCCGCGACCGTGCCGGGAGCGGGGTGCCCGTACGGGTTGTCCCTCCCGCAGGAGATCAGAGCGATCCGCGGAGCGGCCCTCCGCATGAGCTCCGGATCCTGGTAGGCGGAGCCGTGATGGGCGACCTTGAGCACATCCACGGCCGTCAGCCCACCGGCGACGGGCGACCTCAACAGCGCCCGCTGGGCAGGTGGTTCGAGGTCCCCCAGGAGAAGCATCCGCAGTCCGGCCGACCGGACGAGCAGGGCGACACTGGCGTCGTTCGGACCGTCCGGCACAGGGCCCGGCGGACTCGGCCCCGGCCACAGCACCTGCCATTCGAGGCTTCCCGTCCGGCGTCGCTCCCCCGCCACGGCCCGCGTCACCTCGATGTGCCGCGCGGCCGCCTCCCGCCGGACGAACTCGGCCTGGTCCGGCGGCTCCTCGAAACCGGTCGTCTCGATCGCCCCCACGGAACGACCGCGCAACACCCCCGGCAGCCCCGCCACATGATCGGCGTGGAAGTGCGTGAGCACGACGAGTGGAATCCGGGTGACACCGAGCGCGCTGAGACAGTGGTCGACCAGTCCCGGGTCCGGCCCGGCGTCCACCACCACCGCGGTGCCGTCGCCCGCCGCCAGTACCGTCGCGTCGCCCTGCCCCACGTCGCACATCGCGAACCGCCAGCCGGGCGGCGGCCATCCCGTGATCACCCTGGTGAGCGGTGCCGGCCGCACCACGACCAGCAGGAACACCACCAGACACACGCCGAGCGCCCAGGGGTGCTTCAGGAGCCGTCGGCCGAGGAGCACGACGGCCGCCGTGGCCAGGGCGAGCAGCAGCGCCCCCGTCCAGCTTCCCGGCCAGTCCACGGCCCCACCGGGCAGGGCCGCCCCGGCTCGGGCGATGTCCGCGATCCACCGGGCCGGCCAACTCGCGCACCACGCCAGTGCCTTGGCCACAGCCGGGGTGAGCGGGGCGGTCGCCAGCGCCGCGAATCCCAGCACGGTGGCCGGCGCGACGGCGAACTCCGCGAGCAGATTGCACGGCACCGCCACCAGGCTCACCTGTGCCGAGAGGACGGCGACGACCGGTGCGCACAGCGCCTGTGCGGCTCCCGCGGCCGCGAGCGCCTCGGCCGGCCGGGGTGGCACCCCGTGTCCGCGGAGTGCCGCGCTCCAGCGCGGGGCGAGCGTGAGCAGGGCGCCGGTCGCCAGGACGGAGAGCAGAAAGCCGTAGCCACGGGCCAGCCAGGGGTCGTACAGCACCAGCAGCAGCACGGCGGTGGCCAGCGCGGGGATCAGTGATCTGCGGCGGCCGGTCGCGATGGCGAGCAGGGTGATCGAGCCACAGGCCGCGGCCCGCAGCACGCTCGGATCCGGCCTGCAGACGATCACGAAGCCGATGGTGACCGCGCCGCCCAGCAGCGCGGTCGTCCGCAGCGGAACGCCGAGTCGAGGTGCGAGGCCGCGTCGCTCGGCGCGCTGGGCAAGGCCGGGCGGTCCGATGAACAGGGCCAGCAGGATCACGAGGTTTCCGCCGCTGACCGCGAGCAGATGCGTGAGATCCGTCGCCTTGAACGCGTCGTCCAGCTCCGGTGTGACCCGTGCGGTGTCCCCCACGACCAGCCCCGGCAGCAGGGCCCGTGCGTCCGCTTCCAGTCCACCGGTCGCCTGCCGCAGTCCCTCGCGCAGCCGGCCGGCGAACCGCTGCGGCCCGGACGGCTCCCCCACCACCTGTGGCGGCCCGCTCCCCCGCACTCGCAGCACTGCCGCGACCCGGTCGCCGTCCGACAGCGCGGGCGCCAGCCGCCCTGCCAACCGCACCCGGGTGGACGGCAGGAGCCGCAGCCAGGGCGACCGCCGGTCGGCCGGTCCGGGCGAGCCTCTCGGCGACCTCGCGTCGACGATCACCAGCACCGGCGCACGCGTCTCCACGGCTCGCCCGTTTCCGTCCGCCCGCGTCACCCGCCGGACCTCGGCGTCGAGCAGCACGGCGGTCGGAGCCGCGTGGTCCCCCTTGATCCGGGGCCGGGTGAGCCGTGCGTCGGAGGTGACCTCCGCCTCGACGATCACGTGGGCGAACTGTCGCGCCAGGGAGGGGACCGGCCCTCGGCGCACATCGGCCCCGTGCAGTCCCGCGGAGGCGGCGGCCGCAGCGGCGCAGAGCAGCACGGCGGCGGCGGACACCCGCGGCCACGTCGGCGGCGTCGCCCGCGACCCGTCCCGCCGGCCCGTGCCGTGCGTGCGCCCGCGTCCAGCCGCCAGCAGGGCGCAGGCCACGACCACGCAGCCCACCACCACAGCGGTGGTCCAGCCGACCGGCGCGTCCAGCGTCAGCGCCGCCGTCGCCCAGGCCGCCAGAGCGGGCGGCACGAGCCGCAGGTCCGCCGGTCCTTCCTCCTGGGGATGCGCCCTCCCCAGCCGCTTGCCCGAGGCCGCGTGCACGGCCCGGCGATTCCTGGCCTCGCGGCCGTTCCCGGCCACACGGGTGTCCCGTGTCTCGGGGGTGTTCCCGACCTCACGGATGATCCCGGTCTCGCGCGTGTTCACGGCCGCACGAGATTCTGCAGATCGGCGAACCGGCGCTCGCCGATTCCGTTGACCTCGCGGAGCTCGTCGACCGAGCGGAAACCGCCGTGCTCGGTGCGGTACTCGATGATGTGCCGGGCGAGCACCGGACCGACACCGGGGAGGGTGTCGAGCTGGTCCACCGTGGCCGTGTTGAGGGAGACCGGAGCCGATGGCGCCGTCCCGGAGCCGGGTCCGCCCGCACCACCTGTGAGGGTGCCACCGCCCGTGACCGGCGCCGCCGCGAGTGCCGGAGCGCCGACGACGACCTGCTCGCCGTCCACGAGGAGGCGCGCGCGGTTGAGACCCTCCGTGCTTGCCCCCGACCGCACCCCGCCCGCGGCCCGCAGCGCGTCCTCGACCCGCGATCCGGCGGGCAGGCGCTGGAGCCCGGGACTGCGCACCTTGCCGCTGACGTCCACCACGATCACGGTTCCGGCCGGGCCCGCGGTGTTCGCCGACCCGGCCGGGCCGCCCGGCTCCGCCGGCGACGGTTCCCTGACCCCGCTTCCGCCTCCCGGCTCCTCCTTTCCGCCGAAGGGAGCGACCGCGCGTACCGCTTCGGGAGCCCGCACCGGCTGTGTCCGGCCCGCCCAGAAGTGCTGCACGGCGAAGACGGCGGCGACGACGAGCAGCACACCGAGCGCCGCCACGCTCCGGCGCTCCAGGCCGCACCTCGACTGGAGCCACAGCGGCATCCGCTCCCGTACGGCGAGCCCGGCCCGGTGGCGCCAGTCGGCCGTGGCTCCGCGCGCGGGAACGCCGGTGCCCGCGGGACCGTCCGGGTCCGGCGCCGGAGACGCTCGATCTGAGGGCGTGTCGGGCGAAGGACCGTCACCGCTCCGCGAGGACCGGTCCCCGCCCAGGCCGCGGGCGGTCCCGAGCCCGGCCGAGGTTCTCGCCCTGGGAGCTCCCCCGTCCCGGTCCGCCCCCGGTGGTCCGTGCCCCGACTCCCCTTCCTCCCGGCCCGAGTCGGGGAAGAGCGCCCGCGCGCGCAGGCGGAGCGCCTCGGCGGGGGCGTCATGGCGCCGGACGTCGGCGCCGGAGCGGCTTCGCGGGTGCGGACGGCGAGGGTGGGCGCGGCGCTGGTGCGTGCGGCCGTCGGAGACGGGACCGCGCCCCGGTCCACTGGTCGGTGTGGCTGTGCGTGAGCGGGATCGAAGTGCCATGCGTCGAGGATCCGGCACCTCGCCAGCTCGCGATGATCTTGCTCAATTCCGGTGGACGACCCACGAGTTGTGGACAACTCCGTCACCCGCGGGGCTCACGGCCGACACACCCGGCCCGGCCGGCACGGCATACCCCGCATACCCGGCTTCGCATTCGCGGCTTGGCCTTCCCGGCCTGTCCGCCACGGCGTACCCGGCCTGCCATTCCCGGCCTGTCCGCCACGGCGTACCCGGCCTGCCATTCCCGGACTGTCCGCCACGACGTACCCGGCCTGCCATTGCTGGCCTGTCCGCCACGGCATACCCGAAGTGACCGGCCCGGCCCGCACGATCGCCACGGCCGACGCGATCAGCACGGTCGGCCCACCGGTTCCCCCGCCCTCACCGGGGCGAGATGACGGCCCCCAACAACCCGGGCCCGGTGTGCGCCCCGATCACCGCCCCGACCTCGCTCACGTGCAGATCGGCCAGACCCGGCACCCGTGCCCGCAACCGGTCCGCGAGCGCCGACGCCCGCTCGGGGGCGGCCAGGTGGTGGACGGCGATGTCGACCTGGGCGCTGCCCGCGCGTTCGGCCACGATCTCCTCCAGGCGGGCGATCGCCTTCGAGGCTGTGCGTACCTTCTCCAGGAGTTCGATACGGCCGCCGTCGAGTTGCAGCAGTGGCTTCACCGCGAGCGCGGAGCCGAGCAGCGCCTGCGCCGCACCGATCCGGCCGCCGCGGCGCAGATAGTCGAGGGTGTCGACGTAGAAGTAGGTGGAGGTGCCGGCGGCCCGCTTCTCCGCGGCCGTGACCGCCTCGTCGACGGTGCCCCCCGCCTCCGCGGACTGGGCCGCGGCCAGTGCGCAGAACCCGAGGGCCATCGCGACCATCCCGGTGTCCACCACGCGCACGGGCACGGGAGCCTCACGCGCCGCGAGGACCGCCGCGTCGTAGGTGCCGGAGAACTCGGCGGACAGATGGAGGGAGACGATGCCGGTCGCTCCCGACCCGGCGATCGCGCGGTAGGTGGCGGCGAACACCTCGGGACTGGGCCGGGACGTGGTGACGGGGCGCCGTTTCTGGAGTGCCTGGGCCAGGGAACGGGCCGAGATCTCGGTGCCTTCTTCGAGCGCCTGGTCGCCGAGGACCACGGTCAGGGGTACCGCGGTGATGCCGTGGCGCTCCATCGTCCGGGGCGGCAGGTAGGCCGTTGAATCGGTGACGATCGCGACATGGCGGGACATGAGCTGGAGGTTACCCGCCGGGGCGCCCGGACGGCAGCCCGGCCCCTTTCACCTGGGGTCCAGGTCGGGTCAAGTCGTGCTCTCGGGGCGGGGCTTCTTCTGCCAAGGGTAGGTGGGACGCCGCACCGGCGGGGTGATGGCGGAGCGCGACGGCTCGTCGGCCGGGTGCGACGCAGGGGGCGCCGGCCAGGTCCGGCTGCCGGAGGCGGTCGCGTCCGGAGCCGGTGCGTCGGGCCAGGAGGACGTGGCGCTCGGCTCGGTCGTCCAGTGCCGCAACGCGCCCGCCTCGACGTCGATCTGCGCGCTCAGCGAGTCCAGATCGTCCTCGGCGAACCGGCGGGCCCGGTCCCGCGCGGCCCAGCGCAGCGAGTCCGCGGACCCGGTGATCCGCTCGGTGCGCTCGCGCAGTCCGGGCAGCCGGGTGGCCAGGGTGCTCTTGTCCGGTTCCGTCTCCAGGCGCTTGAGCTCGTCGTCCAGCTCCCGCCCGTGCGCGCTGAGTCGCTCGAAGAGCCCCAGGGACTCCCTCAGGGACTCGTCCTCGCCCACGCCCGCGTGCAGCGCGTCCTGTGTGGCCCGCATCGACGTGCGCAGCTTCAGCCGCAGCTGGGCGATCTCGCCGGCCGCGCCGAATTGGGTGAAGGTCCTGGCGCGGAGCGTGCTGTCCTCGACCGTGCGGCGGGCCTGGGAGATCGTGCGGTCCACGCCGCGCCTGGCGGCGCCGATCACCCTCACCGTGGCATAGGCGCCCAGGACCACGAACAGCAGGAAGAGCAGGGCGATCACTGCGATCACGGCTTCCACCACGCTCCTCCTCCCGACGGTCGCGGCGGTTGCCACGACACTCCTCAACGGTAAACGCAACGGGCAGGTCCGGAGTTCCGGAAGAACCCCGAACCTGCCCGTAGGGGACTACCCCGACGTCCCTGCCCGAAAGCGGCCGCCCGACCGGGAGACCTCCGGTCCGCCCTAGGCGGTGACGATGTTCACCAGCTTCGGCGCCCGCACGATCACCTTGCGGATGCCCGCGCCGTCCAGCGCCGCGACGACCTTCTCGTCGGCCAGCGCGATCTTCTCCAGCTCCGCGTCGGAGATCGACGGGGAGACCTCCAGGCGCGCCTTGACCTTGCCCTTGATCTGCACGACGCAGGTCACGGCCTCGTCCACGACGTACGCCGGATCGGCCACGGGGAAGTCCTGGTGGACCACCGAGTCCGAGTGACCCAGCTTGCGCCACAGCTCCTCGGCGATGTGCGGGGCCAGCGGCGCGATCAGCAGCACCAGTGCCTCGGCGACCGTCCGCGACACCGGGCCGCCCGCCTTGGTCAGGTGGTTGTTCAGCTCGGTGACCTTGGCGATGGCCGTGTTGAAGCGCAGGCCCTCCAGGTCCTGGCGCACGCCGTCGATCGCCTTGTGCAGGACCCGCAGCGTGTCCTCGTCCGTGCCGGTGCCGTCGGCGCTGTCGGCGCTGTCCTCGACGACGGTGACCTCGCCGGTCGTCTCGTCGACGACGTTGCGCCACAGACGCTGCAGCAGCCGGTACTGGCCGACCACCGCGCGCGTGTCCCACGGTCGCGACACGTCCAGGGGGCCCATCGCCATCTCGTACAGGCGCAGCGTGTCCGCGCCGTACTCGTCGCAGATCTCGTCCGGAGTGACCGCGTTCTTCAGGGACTTGCCCATCTTGCCCAGCAGCCGGGAGACCTTCTCGCCCTGGTAGTAGTACGCGCCGTCGCGCTCCTCCACCTCGACGGCCGGTACGGCGATGCCACGGCTGTCGCGGTACACGAAGGCCTGGATCATGCCCTGGTTGAACAGTTTGTGGAACGGCTCCGCCGAGGAGACGTGGCCCAGGTCGAACAGGACCTTCGACCAGAAGCGCGCGTACAGCAGGTGCAGCACGGCGTGCTCGGCGCCGCCCACGTACAGGTCGACACCGCCGGTGGGCAGGCCCTCGCGCGGGCCCATCCAGTACTGCTCGATGGCCGGGTCGACCAGCTTCTGGTCGTTGTGCGGGTCCAGGTAGCGCAGTTCGTACCAGCAGGAACCGGCCCAGTTGGGCATGGTGTTGGTCTCGCGGCGGTACTTCCGCGGGCCGCGGCCGTCGCCCAGGTCCAGGGTGACGTCGACCCAGTCCTCGTTGCGGGACAGCGGCGTCTCCGGAGAGGTGTTCGCGTCGTCCGGGTCGAAGGTGCGCGGTGAGTAGTCCTCGACCTCCGGCAGCTCCAGGGGCAGCATCGACTCGGGCAGCGCGTGGGCGACGCCGTCCTCGTCGTACACGATCGGGAAGGGCTCGCCCCAGTAGCGCTGACGGCTGAACAGCCAGTCGCGCAGCCGGAAGTTGACGGTGCCCTCGCCGATGCCCCTGCGGGCCAGCCACTCGGTGATGCGCGCCTTGGCCTCGACGACGCCCAGACCGTCCAGGGCGACCTCGGCGCCCGAGGAGTTGACGATCTTCGCGTCGTACGAGGCGAAGGCGTCGTCCCACGTCGAGGGGTCGGTCCCCCGGTCGTCGCTCGGCTCGACGACGCAGCGCATCGGCAGCTCGAAGGCGCGCGCGAACGCGAAGTCGCGGGTGTCGTGCGCCGGGACGGCCATGATGGCGCCGGTGCCGTAGCCCATCAGTACGTAGTCGGCGATGAAGACGGGGATCCGCTCGCCGCTGACGGGGTTGGTGGCGTACACGCCGGTGAAGACGCCGGTCTTGTCCTTGGCCTCGGCCTGGCGCTCGACGTCCGACTTCGACGCGGCCTGCGCGCGGTAGGCGGCGACGGCCTCGGCCGGGGTGGCGTGCGCGCCGGTCCACACCTCGTGGGTGCCCTCCGGCCAGGCCGCCGGGACGAACTTGTCGACCAGCGGGTGCTCGGGGGCCAGCACCATGTAGGTGGCGCCGAACAGGGTGTCCTGGCGCGTGGTGAAGACCGTGATGGCCTCGCCGTCGACCGGGAAGTCGACGCGGGCGCCTTCGGAGCGCCCGATCCAGTTGCGCTGCTGCAGCTTGATGGCCTCGGGCCAGTCCAGCGCTTCCAGGTCGTCCAGCAGGCGGTCGGCGTACGCCGTGATCCGCATGTTCCACTGCCGCAGCTTGGCCTTGAAGACGGGGAAGTTGCCGCGCTCGGAGCGGCCGTCCGCGGTGACCTCCTCGTTGGCCAGTACGGTGCCCAGCCCGGGGCACCAGTTGACGGGCGCGTCGGAGGCGTACGCCAGCCGGTACTCGCTCAGGGTGTCGGCGCGTTCGGTGGCGGTCAGCTCGTTCCACGCGCGCGCGTGGCCGTCAGCGCCCACGACGGCACGGTCACCGCTCTCGAACTGGGCGATCAGCGCGGAGATGGGACGGGCCTTGTCGGCCTCGTCGTCGTACCAGGAGTCGAAGATCTGCAGGAAGATCCACTGGGTCCACTTGTAGTACTCCGGGTCGATCGTGGCGAACGACCGGCGCTTGTCGTGGCCCAGGCCCAGCGAGCGCAGCTGGACCCTCATGTTCTCCATGTTGGCCTCGGTGGACACGCGCGGGTGCGTGCCGGTCTGCACGGCGTACTGCTCGGCGGGCAGGCCGAAGGCGTCGAAGCCCAGGGTGTGCAGGACGTTGTGCCCGGTCATCCGCTGGAAGCGGGCGAACACGTCGGTGGCGATGTAGCCCAGCGGGTGGCCCACGTGCAGGCCCGCACCGGAGGGGTACGGGAACATGTCCATGATGAACTTCTTGGGCTTGGCGGCCAGCTCGGCGTCGCCCGCCAGGTCACCGCTGGGGTTCGGCGCCTCGTACGTGCCCTCGGCGTCCCAGAAGTCCTGCCAGCGTGCTTCGATCTCCGCGGCCATGGCGGCCGTGTAGCGGTGCGGCGCTGCCACCTCGGAGGCGACAGCGGGGTTCGTCTCGCTCATGATCCTCAAAGCTCCATCGATCGTCTCTGCCAGCGGCTCAGAAATGAAAAATCCCCTCGCACAGGAGGGGAGGCCGCGCCGATTCCGACCACGGGTCGTCAGTGGTCGGGACTGATCAGCGCGGCTCACTAAGCAGAAGGCGTACGGCACGCATGGCGTCAGGGTACCGCAGCACCCGCGCGCGTCGCGACGCGCTTCCGGGGCACGCGACACGCCGCGCGACGGTCACGATCGCGCCAAAAAACTGAACAATATTCAAATATAACTTCGCGTAACGGACTCTAAGGGACAACACAAGGGCCTGGCGGCCCTTTGGTAACAACGTAATAACTCAATCTCGTATCCCTCACGAGGGACTCGACCTAGAGTGCCGCTTCGGGACCGCTTCCCCGAACCGTTGGGAGTAACCCCCCTATGAACCCTCGTCGTAATGGCAGCACTCTTCCCCGCCCAGGCCGCTCCGCCTATGGAGTGGCCACCGCTGCCATTCTGCTTCTCATACCCGTGGTCGTACTGGCAGGAGGCAACGGAGTCCGGGACTTCCTCAACTTCGGCGCCGGCGTGCTGTCGCTGGTCGCGCTCTCCTGCTCCGTCATCTGGGGGCTGGTGGCGACCGACCGGCTGTTCCTGAACACCCGCCAGCGCCTGGTGGCGCAGGCGGTGCACCGCACGACCGCCGTGTCCTCGGTCGCCTTCCTGCTGCTGCACATCACGGTCAAACTGGCGCTCGACCACACCGTGCTGATCGCCGCGCTGATCCCGTTCAGCCTCGGCGTCTCCGGGACGGCCGGACTCATCGGCTTCGGCTCCCTGGCCGGACTGCTCATGATCTTCACCGCCGTCACCGGGGCGCTGCGCAGCGCCTTCGCGTCCCCCGCCCCGATCGCGGCCCGCTGGCGCGCGATGCACATGCTGGCCTACCCGGCCTGGTGCTCCGCCCTGATCCACGGCCTCTACGCGGGTCGACAGGCGAAGCCGATCTTCACGATCCTGTACAGCCTGTGCCTGGTGGCGGTCATGGCCGCGCTCGCGCTGCGCGCGGCGCCCGCCCCGTACAAGCGCAAGGTCGCCGACCGGGTCCTCGCACTCCTCGGTGAAGGCAACGGCTACAGCGCCCGCATGGCACGCGAGGAACAACTGACCGCGTCCCGTGCCGCCCTGGCCGAGAACACCATGCCGGGCTTCGCACCGCGCTCCGGCCGGCAGTCCGCGGGAGACCCCTTCGTGCCGCCGCAGCGCACCCCGGGCCCCGAGCAGTCGCTCTACCAGACCCCGGCGGACCCCGCCGCGGGCGGGGCGCCCGGTTTCGCGGCCGCCTACCGGGCCATGTCGGGAACGCCCGGCGGGAACGCGGGGGCCGCGCCGACCGAGCGCTTCCAGATGCCGGTGAACACGCAGCCCACGGAGACGTTTCCGCGCGCCGACGGCAGCAGCCCGTCGGGCAGTTGGCCCATCCCCTCCCCGCCGCCGGTCGGCGAGGCACCGCGCTCCGCGTACGACCCGCTCGCCGACACGGGATACAACATCCCCGTCTACGACAATTCGGCCACGGCCGGGTACGGCACGAGTGATGTGTACGACACCGGTGAGACGAACCCCGCCTTCGGCACGTACAACACCAACGACACGTACGACAGCGGTCCCACGACTGACGTACTGCCGGGTGCCTTCGACGCTCCTGGCTCCGGTGAACCATGGAACGCCCCTTCCGGAGGCTTTAAGTGAACGAGGCCCTGCCCGACGTCCCGGAGGTCCGCGTCGTCGGACTTCCGCAGCTCACGTCGGGTTTCGACCTGGTTGAACGGCTCGATCTGCCCATGCACCTCAAGGTGCACGGGCCGCTCGAGCCGATGGGCGGTGAACAGCTCGCGGGCCTCGCCGAGGCCATCAACCTGAAGGGCCGCGGCGGCGCGGGCTTCCCCTTCGCCAAGAAACTGCGCTCGGTCGCCGAATCGGCCATCAGCAAGGGCATCCGGCCCGTCGTGGTCGTCAACGGAAGCGAGGACGAACCCGCCTGCCGCAAGGACACGGTGCTCATCAACCGTGCCCCGCACCTCATCCTGGACGGAGCCCTGCTGGCCGCGGAGGCCATGGGCGCGCGCACCCTGGTCATCGGCGTGACGCGGGAGTCCACCCAGAGGTCCATGGAGGCCGCGCTGGCCGAGCGCGGCCTGAGCGACCGGCGCGGATCGCCGCTTCGCGCGCGCGTGCAGCGCAATCCGGTACGCATGGTGACCGGGGCCGCGGCCTCGCTCATCCGCTCCATCGACGGCGGCCCGGCCATCCCGCCCGGCCGCAAGATCAGCGCGTCGCAGACCGGCGTCGGCGGCGCGCCCACGCTGCTGTCGAACGCCGAGACGTTCGCGCAGCTGGCCATCGCCGCCCGCATCGGCCCCGACCGCTACCGCAACACCGGCCTGTACGACGAGCCCGGCACCGTCATGCTCACCGTCTCCGGCGCGGTCGCGCGCCCCATGGTGATCGAGGTTCCGACCGGCGTACCGCTGCGGTACGTGCTCCAGCTCGCCGGTGCCCCGCCCATGCCGCAGGGCGTGCTGACCGGCGGCTACCACGGCAAGTGGCTGGACGCGGCGACGGTCAACGAGGCGATCGTCTCGCGCAACAACCTGGACGCCGTGGGCGGCGCGCTCGGCGCCGGCGCCATCCTCCCGATCACCCAGGAGACGTGCCCGCTGGGCGAGTCGCTGCGAGTGGCGCAGTGGCTGGCCGAGGAGAGCGCGGGACAGTGCGGTCCCTGCTACCTCGGCCTGCCCGCCGCGGCGCGCGGTCTGGAGGACATCCTCAACGGCGGCGGTCCGGCCGCCCTGGAGGCCGTGAAGCAGGTCGCCAAGGCCGTGAAGCGGCGCGGCGCGTGCTCCCACCCGGACGGCTCGGCGATGTTCATCGAGTCGACGATCAAGGCGTTCACCGACGACCTCGCCGCGCACGTTCTCGGAAACGGCTGTGGAAGGCCCGTGGAGGGCGTTCTGCCGCTCTTCGAGGGCGGCCAGACCCCGACGGGCATCCCGGGCGGCCAGGCACTGGAGGAGGCGGGCCCCAGCCGCCAGAAGATCTACGTCGACTGGACCCTGTGCCGCGGGCACGGCCTGTGCGCGGACATCCTGCCCGAGGTCTTCGAGCTCGGCGCGGACGGGTTCCCCACCGTCGCGCAGGCGCAGGTCCCCCGGTACGCGGAGGCGAAGGCCCTGCGGGCCGTACGCCGCTGCCCGGCGCTCGCCCTGCGCATCGAGGAGGACACCAGATCCTCCGCGCCGGCACGCAACAACCTGCCGGTGCTGTCCCAGCGCCGGGGCCGCCGGGCGCTCGGCAGCGGCCGCTGAACACCACGAAGGCGGGCCACCCGGATCGGGTGGCCCGCCTTCAGATCCTGTGGAGCTAAGGAGAATTGAACTCCTGACCTCCTGCATGCCATGCAGGCGCTCTACCAACTGAGCTATAGCCCCTTGTTCTGCTCCGCCCGGTCTCCCCGGCGGCGAAGCAAACATTACACGGTCCTCCCCGTGGACCACCAAATCGATTCCGCGCCGCTCGGACAATACGGACATGCGGGATAGTGTCGGCCTCCGTGACCGTGATCGCCCTCCCCCGTGTCCGCCGCCACGCGCCCCTCGCCCTGGGGGCGTGCCTGTTGTCGTTCACCGCCTTCTGGTGCGCGCAACGGGCCGCGCACGTGTCCATGATCGACCTGACGGTGTACCGGGCGGAGGGCGCGACCGTCCGCGCGGGCGGCGACCTCTACGCGCTGCGCACGACCGAGGCCCATCTGCCCACCACCTACCCGCCGTTCGCCGCCCTGCTGTTCACACCGTTGACCCTGCTGGACCCGCCGGACCTGCGGACGCTCGCGACGGCCGGGAACCTGGCCCTTCTCGTGGTGTTCGTGACGCTCTCGCTGCGACTCGTCGGCCACGCGCGCGTGCGGAGCGTGTGGTGGACGTCGGCGGCGGCCGTATGGTGCGAGCCGGTGTGGACGACACTGCGCTACGGGCAGGTCAACCTGCTGCTCGGCACACTGGTGCTGTGGGACCTGACCGGACGGCCCGTACGACGCTGGGCCGGTGCGGGCATCGGGATCGCCGCGGCGGTCAAACTGACCCCGGCGCTCTTCGCGGTGTTCCTGCTCGTCGCCGGCCTCGTGGAACAGGCGCGCCGGGGCCAAGGAGGCCCCTGGCTGCGCCACGCGCGCGGGGCGGCCGTCGCGTTCACCGGGGCGACGCTGCTCGCGGCCGCCGTCCTGCCGTACGACTCGTGGCGCTTCTGGACCCGGATGGTCTTCGAGACGGGCCGGGTCGGACTGGTGGAGGACACCGCGAACCAGTCGCTGCGCGGGGTCCTGGCCCGGCTGCTGCACAGCGCGCACCCCGGCCCGTGGTGGATCGCCGCGGCAGCCGTGGTGGGGGCTCTGGGGCTCACAACCGCAGTGGCCGCGGAACTGCGTGGTCTGCGGGCCTGGGCGGTGGCCGCCTGCGCGGTGACGGCGCTGCTGGTCAGTCCGGTGTCGTGGTCGCACCACTGGGTGTGGTGCGTGCCGTTGACGCTGCTCCTCGCGACCCGCGGGAGGGTGTCCGCCGCCGCTGCCACCGCCGTGGCCTTCTGCTCGTACGCGCTGTGGTGGGTACCGCACGGCCCCGGCCGGCTCGAACTCCACCAGAACGGCGTCCAGTCGGCGCTGTCGGCCCTCTACGCCGGAGCCGGCTGCGCCTTCCTCGCCCTTCTCTGGGTCAGGCTGTCGCGAACGAGTAGAACCGCTTGAGCGTGCAGTGCTCGTCGAGGAGCCGCCCGTAGATCGGCTCGCCCTCCAGCTCGCGGTACGTCTCGATCGGGTCGCCTTTTATGATCAGCGCCCGCGCGCACTCCTCGCACCAGTACTGGTAGTCGTGGTTGACCGGTTCCATGTCGCGGACGATGGGCGTACCACTGCCGCACCAATCGCACTTTCGCCTGTGCGCACCCATCGATCAGCTCCAGCTGTGGCCGCAGGCCGTGCACACATAGGGGATCCCGCCGCTGTCGCCGAGGACCTCGGCGATGTGGACGGATCCGCGGGAAGGACAGTCGGGGCGAGCGGCTCTTCTCCGTTTCGGTGCCACTTCGAGAAGATCGTGGACCTCCTCGAGGATGCTCGCAGGCATCGCTTCTCCCTCCCGTCGGGCCGCGCCCCCTTCCGGCCGTTTGATTCTGCCACGGCCGGAGCAATACGGTCAGCGACGCCTTCGTACCAGTCCGGACACGGCACCCGACGTAGCCGTCGCGGCCAGCGCATACGTGCACATGAGGAGCGCGTCCGCAGAGGTATACGCCCCCGGGACCCCAAGTGACTCAAGCGGGTTCAAGAAGAGTGTGCCGAAGGTCGCGCGGCGGCCCGGGGCACACAAAAAATCCCGCCCCCACAGGGGACGGGATCTTCCTCACCGATCTTCGACGACTCCGGAGAGCCGATCTGTGGAGCTAAGGAGAATTGAACTCCTGACCTCCTGCATGCCATGCAGGCGCTCTACCAACTGAGCTATAGCCCCTTGCGTTCTTCCCGCCCTGCGGGGCGAACAAGAAGAACTTTAGCCTGCGACCTGCCGGAAAGTGAAATCCGGTCCCGACGGGTCCACGGGACCGGACAGAGGGCCGCTCGATCCGCTCAGTCGTCGTCTCCGAGCACCGGCTCCGGCAGCGTGCCGGCGTTGTGCTCCAGCAGTCGCCAGCCCCGCGCGCCCCGTCCGAGGACGGACCAGCAGCAGTTGGAGAGGCCGCCGAGACTCTCCCAGTGTTGCGACTCGAGGCCGAGCAGACGCCCGATGGTCGTACGGATCGTGCCGCCGTGACTGACGACCATGAGGGTGCCGTCCTCGGGAAGTTTGTCGACGTGCCGCAGCACCACGGGAGCCGCGCGGTCGGCGACCTCGGACTCCAGTTCGCCCCCGCCGCGGCGCACGGGCTCGCCGCGCTTCCAGGCGGCGTACTCGTCGCCGTACCGGCCGAGGATCTCCTCGTGCGTCAGGCCCTGCCAGACGCCCGCGTAGGTCTCCCGCAGGGCCTCGTCGTGGGTGACGTCCAGGCCGGTGAGCTCGGCCAGCTCGGCGGCCGTGGCGGTGGCGCGCCTCAGGTCCGAGGCGACGATCGCGTCGGGCTCCAGCGAGGCGAGCAGCCGGGCGGCGCGCCGGGCCTGGCCGATGCCGGTCTCGGTGAGCTCGACGTCCGTGGAGCCCTGGAAGCGGCTCTCCACGTTCCAGGAGGTCTGGCCGTGCCGCCACAGGATGACGCGGCGGCCCCGGCCCGGCTTCCTGCCGGCCCCGGCGGTCACCGCAGCTCCTCCAGTTCGGCGGAGTCCTCCTCGGCCCGCAGCTTGGAGTGCTCGGCGGTCTTGCCGCGGGTGGCCTTGGCGTCGGCCGGCAGATCCAGCTCGG
Organism: Streptomyces sp. NPDC057950; assembly: GCF_042887295.1. Classification (NCBI taxonomy): domain Bacteria; kingdom Bacillati; phylum Actinomycetota; class Actinomycetes; order Kitasatosporales; family Streptomycetaceae; genus Streptomyces; species Streptomyces sp. NPDC057950. Next base: position 142,528 of record NZ_JBHVPP010000003.1, on the reverse strand, counting down.
GGCAGTCCTTCCAGAGCCGCTCCAGCGCGTAGAAGACGCGCTCCTCACTGTGCTGGACGTGCACGACGATGTCGACGTAGTCGAGCAGCACCCAGCGGGCCTCGCGGTCGCCCTCGCGGCGCACCGGCTTGACGCCGAGCTCCTTGCTCAGGCGCTCCTCGATCTCGTCGACGATCGACTTGACCTGGCGGTCGTTGGGTGCGGACGCCAGCAGGAAGGCGTCGGTGATCGAGAGCACATCGCTGACGTCGTAGGCGATGATGTCGTGCGCGAGCTTGTCGGCGGCCGCCTGCGCGGCGGTCTTGATGAGCTCGATGGAGCGGTCCGTGGCGGTCACTACGCGGCTTTCCGTCGGCGGTCAGTAATGACTCAAGGGTCTCACGGACAGCCGAGGGCACCCCACGCGTTTCCGCGGCCGTGCCCCAAAAGCCCCGGGGCACGGCCGCGGACACCTCGCGATCGCGGCCGTCACCGCCGATCACGCGGAGTCACCCGGTCGGGGTACTCACCTTGTAGTCCTGGCCCAGGACCACGGAGACGTCCGCGTTGGACGTCGCCTTGCCCTTCTTCACGGCGCTGGTCGGCAGGCCCAGGGTCTTCGCCACCTCGACGGCGTCGTTCTTCTTGGCGACGTCGGTGTAGGTGATCTGGGACACGCTCTGGGCCGCGGCGGCGGTGCCGGAGTCCAGGAAGGTGTAGCCGCCGTTGACCAGGACGACGCGGGCCTTCTCCGTGGCGGACTTCACGCCGGTGGCGTTCCTGATGCCGACACGGACGGCGGCGCCGGCGTCGGGGCTCTTCGCGGTACCGCCGAGCACGTCCTTGACGACGCTGTCGGTGGCGCTCTCGCTCAGGGTGCCGTCCTGTTGCACGGGCAGCAGCGCGGTCTTGTAGTCGCCGCCCTTGGCGAGGTCGGCGAGCTTGGCGAGGAAGACGCCGAGGTCCTGGTCGGTCAGCGGCGGGTCGAGGATCTGCGCGAGGGTCTGCACGGTGGTCGTCGCGGCCTGCTTGTCGGACGACAGTTTGCGCAGCACGCCCTGCATGACCTGCCCGAACCGCTCCAGCTGGGCGTTCTGCGCCTCGCCGGGGGCGCGGTAGGTCGCGTAGGCGACGGCCGCCTTGCCGCTGAGGGTCTGGTCCTCGCCCTTCTTCACGAGGGGCGCCTCGCCCTTCTTCTTGGCGCCGGGGTCGGGCACGGCGGTGTCGGTGGTGATGTCGATGTTCCCGACGAGTTCGACGAGGTTGCTGAGATAGGGGGTGTCGAGACGCCAGGTGCCCTGGATGTCGGTCCCCAGCACCGTGTCGATCGCGTCCTGCGTCCCGGAGGAACCGTCGTCGTCCACGGACTTGGCGAGCGTGGTCGTCGTACCGTCGTCGCCCGTCAGGGCAAGGGAGTTGGGCAGCAGGACGGTGGTGCCCCGCTTGGTCGTCGTGTTGTCGACGAGCAGCGCGGTGGAGGTGCCGCCGCCCTTCGTGTCGTGCAGGTGGACGACGAGCACGTCGCGGTTCTGGGCGCTCGACGCCGTCGTCGCGGCGGGCTTGTCGTGCGAGGTGGTGCCGGGCAGCTTGCCCGCGTACCAGAGGTAGCCGACACCGCCGACCACGACTAGGGCGAACACCACGACCAGGGCGACGATCCGGCCGCGCGCGCGGCGGCGGGCCTCCTCGCGGCGTTCGGTGCGGTTCTCGGTGAACTTCAGCCAGTCGATGACGTCCTCGGACTCGGCTTCCTGCTCCTCGACGAACGCGAACTGCTCGGTGCGGTAGTCCCGGTCGGCCCGCGGCCCACCGTCCTCCGTGGGGCCCGCCTGCTGCGGGATGTACGCGGTCTGCCCGGCGACCCGCGGCTGCTGCCCGGTGCTCGTGGCACCGGCCGTGCCCTGGGTCTGCCCGTCGTACCCGCCGTACCCGGCGTGCCCGTCCTGGGCCGGCCGGCCGGTCTGCACCGGCTGGCCCGGCTGAGCTGTCCGACCCGCCCGGCCCGTCCGTCCGCTCCGCCCGCCGCGCTCGGTCTGCGCCGGGTGCGCCGACTGGGCCGTGTGGGGAGGCTGGGGCGTCGGGGCCGACTGCCCGTAGGGGTCGTACGCCGTATCCGCCCCGTCGGGAGCGGACGCGCCGGCTCCGTACGGGTCGTACGCGGGGACGGACGCCTGCTGACCGGTGTCGTAGGAGGACACCGGCTGCTGACCGGTGTCGTAGGAGGACACCGGCTGCCGGCCGGTGTCGTAGGCCGTCCCGCCGTTCGCGTACGGGTCGTAGCCGTAGCCCCGGGACTGCTGGGGCTGTTGGGGCTGCGCGTACGGGTCGTAGTTCTGCTGGGACGGCTGGGGCGGCACCTGCCGGTACACAGGCTGCCCGAACTCGTCGTAGCCGACGAGCTCGTACTGGTCGCCGCCCGCGTATCCGTCGTATCGGTCGTTCACCGGTGCCCCTCTCGGCTCACTCGCCGCGGTACAGCTCACGCTTGTCGATGTAGCGCACTACACCGTCCGGCACCAGATACCAGACGGGATCTCCCCTGCCGACCCTCGCACGACAGTCTGTCGACGAGATGGCGAGCGCGGGAACCTCGACGAGCGAGACCCCGCCCTCGGGCAGCCCGGGGTCGGTCAGGGTGTGGCCTGGCCGGGTGACCCCGATGAAGTGCGCGAGGGAGAACAGTTCTTCCGCGTACCGCCAGGTGAGGATCTGGCCGAGCGCGTCGGCGCCGGTGATGAAGAACAGGTCGGCGTCGGGGTTGAGAGCGCGCAGGTCGCGCAGGGTGTCCGTGGTGTAGGTCGGTCCGCCGCGGTCGATGTCGATGCGGCTCACCGAGAACTGCGGGTTCTCGGCGGTCGCGATGACCGTCATCAGATAGCGGTCCTCGGCCAGGGAGACCTTCCGGTCGGTCTTCTGCCACGGCTGCCCGGTCGGTACGAAGATCACCTCGTCGAGGTGGAACTGCGCGGCGACCTCGCTGGCCGCCACCAGGTGCCCGTGGTGGATCGGGTCGAACGTCCCGCCCATCACGCCCAGACGGCGCTTGCCGGGATTCGAGGGGCCGTTGCGGCGGCCGGTCGTCAGCCGGCTCACGCCGCCACGCGCCGCGCCACCCGCGGCGTCGCCGACGGAGCCGCTCTCCGAGTCACTCGCCGGACCGGTAGGCATGTCCTGCTCTCCCATGCGTGCAGACCCTACCGGCCCGGTCGGCGGGCTCCGCCCGACAGGGGTCCCGGTGACGGCCGCGGATGGCTGAAAGGGCTCAGCGGTCGCGGTTGAAACGCGTCGTGATCCACAGCAGCAGGAGCAGGACGAAGAGGGCGCCGCCACCGGTCAGGAACGGGCTGAGGCTCTCGTGGTTACCACCGTGCTCCTCGCCCTCGGCGGCAAGAGTGACCAACTGTGCGGCAGTGCTGTGGAAGCTCATCTCGGCAGGACCTATCCGATGGAGGTCCCCCCGCTCGAGCGGAGTCGAGAGTGGGGGAGGGCGGGATAACGACGTCGGCCCATCGTAAGCGGGTGCCCCGGCCGCGATCACGCCGACTCCGCCGTTGGGGAAGCCCGTTGCCGCGCGCGACGGTCACCGGCGCCCCGTACGACGGTCCCGGCGCCGGTTCTCCCGGCGCCGTGCGCCCCGGGCTGTGCTCAGTCGTCCTCGCGCTTGTACCCCCGCAGCAGGAACCAGGCGGTCAGGGCCAGTCCGACGATCATCACGATCAGCACGACGCGGAGCAGATCGCCCGGGCCCTGCTTGTCTGCCGCGCTCGCGGCCTCGGTGAGCCAGGCGGCTGCGGGGATGTGCTCCATGGCGTACGACTCCTTCTCTGTACTGCCCGTCCACGGTATCTCCGCCTAGGCTGGGCCGTGCCTTGGGGGCACATAGGGCACTCTGACGCACATGGGGGAACACATGTCTGACGACAGTCATCAGGGGAACGGGCACGAGAAGGTGCCGAGCAGGCAGCGCAGGCGCTTCGAGGGGATCTCCTCGCGGGCGTACGAACACCCGGCGGACCGCTCGGCCCTGGTGGCCCTGCGCAAGCTCACCGGATTCGACACGGTCTTCAAGGCCCTGAGCGGCCTGCTGCCCGAGCGCAGCCTGCGGCTGCTGTTCCTTTCCGACTCGGTGCGCGTCTCGGACGCCCAGTTCGCGCACCTCAACGCCATGCTGCGGGACGCCTGTCACATCCTGGACCTGGAGAAGGTCCCGCCGATGTACGTCACCCAGGACCCGCAGCCGAACGCGATGTGCATCGGCCTGGACGAGCCGATCATCGTCGTCACGACCGGACTCGTGGAGCTGCTGGACGAGGAGGAGATGCGGGCCGTCGTCGGGCACGAGGTCGGCCACGCGCTGTCCGGTCACTCCGTCTACCGCACGATTCTGCTCTTCCTGACCAGCCTCGCCCTCCGGGTGGCCTGGATCCCGCTGGGCAACCTCGCGATCATGACCATCGTGACCGCGCTGCGGGAGTGGTTCCGCAAGTCGGAGCTGTCGGCCGACCGGGCGGGGCTGCTCGTCGGGCAGGACCCGCGGGCCTCGATGCGCGGACTGATGAAGATCGCGGGCGGCAACCACCTGCACGAGATGAACGTGGACGCGTTCCTCGCGCAGGCCGAGGAGTACGAGGCCGGGGGCGACCTGCGCGACTCCGTGCTCAAGATCCTCAACGTCCTCAACCGTACGCACCCCTTCACCACGGTGCGCGCCGCCGAGCTGAAGAAGTGGGCCGAGTCCCGCGACTACCAGCGGATCATGGACGGTCACTATCCGCGGCGCAGCGAGGACAAGGACACGTCGGTCTCGGACTCGTTCCGGCAGTCGGCGTCGAGCTACGCGACGGATGTGAAGAACTCCAAGGACCCGCTGATGAAGCTGGTCAGCGACATCGCGGGCGGGGCGGGCGACCTCGGGGGCCGGGTACGGCGCGGCTTCGGCGGCTTCGGCGGCTCCCCCAAGGACGCTCCGCCGCGGGGCGGGCGGGACGGCGACGAGCGCCCCGGTGACACCGGCCCGGACGACGGCCGTCCCGGCGGTGACGGGGGTTCCACGGGCGACGCGGGACCCAAGGGCGACGGCTGACCGGACTCCGCGCCGCTCCGCCGGTCGCTGATCACCCCGGTGCCACCCCGTGGCACCGCCCCGGGACCGCCGGGCGGCGGCGCGCGGGTCAGGTCAGATCTTCGGCTGCGCGCTCGTCGCCAGCGACCCGCACAGCGCCGCCGCGCTGCCGGTCGCGTACGGGTCGGTGGCGGCCGGGCCGCCCGCCTTCGCCGTCTGCCCGGCGAGCAGGGGACGCAGCCGGTCCACCGAGGCGTCGGCGCAGGCGAGCGGTCCGGCCTGGAGGGAGGAGACGACCAGCTCGGCCTGGTGCATGCGCAGGTCGTCGCGGTCGAAGCGGAAGTGCAGCTCGCGCCGGACGGTGAACAGGGATGCCTTCGCACGGCTGTCCGCGCCTGTCGGCCTCAGGGCGTAGACGAAGGTGTGGTCCGCGACGACCTCGAGGGTGTCCGGGCCGGATTCGGCGGCCTGGAGGGTGCCCTGGACCCGGATCCTGAGGTCGGCCAGCTCGGTGCGGGCGGTGTCGAAGCGGACCAGCCAGCCGGTGGGCGCGTGCCGCCCGTCGGCGGCCGGGTGGGTGAAGCTCTGGTCGAACTGGTCGAGCTGCTGGGGGTCGAGCAGAATCCGTACCGGCCGGTCGGTGCCGCCCGTGAGCACCTCCGGGTCGAGCGAGGACTTCACCAGGTAGTCCTTGGCGGTCGTCAGGGCGGCGACGACCTGACTGTCCGAGAAGTGCGCGGTGCGGCGGGAGGCGGGCAGCGCGATGCCCTCGGCGCCGACACCGAACTGCGCCGCGGGACTGTGCGCGTACAGGTCGTCGACGTTCGTGGCCCCCGGCACGGGGGTCTGGGGCGCGAGGGGTATGACCGTCATGCGCAGCGGCTCCGGCGGCTGGGCGACGGGGTTCTGGTACGGGTGTCGTACGCCCATGTAGATCGCGGTGCCGAAGGCGACGGCTATCAGCAGGACCAGGATCAGCGCCTGCCGGGACAGGCCGCGCTGGAGTGCGGGACGGCGGCGTACGGCCGGGGCGTGGTCGGCCATCCGCTCCCGCGCGGAGAACTCCTGGAGGCGGGCAGCGCGGACGAACGACTCGTCGAAGACGACGGATCGGTACTCGTCCTCTCCACCTGCGGGAGCGCCCTCGGGTGTCCCCTCAGGAGGGTCTCCAGGCCCGCCCATACCTTCAGGGTAGGTCTCCGGAGCCCCTGGTAAACGCGGTGGCGCACGACAAGTTCTGACAGGATCCCACCAAGACCACCCGGGATCTTCAGGGTGTTCGAAGGGTCGACAACGCCGCTGGTGTCACGGGGTTCGGGGCACTGCCGGCACGGCCGGGTGGGAGTACTGGGCCGAAGCCGAGGGCCCGGTGCCGGTGACCTTGTCCCGGCCTTGCTCGAGGCCGGTCGAGGCCGGTGAGGGGACCTGGTCCTGGTGGCCCGAGGAGGCCCCCCGGTAGACCGCCGTGAAGGCCAGGGCGACCATGCCGATGCCCATCACCAGGGCCAGCACCCAGGCCACCGGACGGTGCCAGCGGGCCTGCTTCCCGTAGGCCCTGCCGTACGCTCCCGGCGCGCCGTAGCGGCCGTCCAGGACCTCGGTGTCGTCCAGGTCGTCCCTGTCCGGGTCACGTCCGTGTCCGCGGTGGCCGTCGGGGCCGAAACCGTCCTCGTAACGCTCGTCGTCGCCGCGGGTGCCCCGGGCGTGCGCCCGGCGCGCTTCCGCCTCGGATGCCTCCGCGCGGGCCTGAGCGGCTGCCAGCAGGCGTTCCACGGCGGTCGGCTCGTGGATCACCGCCGCCCGGACGAAGTCCTCGTCGAAGACCACGGAGGCGAACTCTTCGTCCGCACCCCCGCGGTCGCGGTCGTCGTCGGGCTCCCAGCCGTCAGGGAACGGCGTGCCCCCCACGTCCTCCGGCACGGATCCAGAGTAGACCTGGGGGGTCATTTTGGGCAGACGGTATGGAAATTCATCCGCCTGGCGAGACGGCCGCGGCGCGGGCCTCTCCGTCGCGCGCCGTATGACCTGCGCCGCGCGCTCCGCGCCCCGGCGCCCCGCTGTCTCAGCGCCGGATGTGCCCGTCCCCGGTGACGATGTACTTGGTGCTCGTCAGCTCCGGCAGCCCCATGGGCCCCCTGGCGTGCAGCTTCTGCGTGGAGATGCCGATCTCCGCGCCGAAGCCGAACTGTCCGCCGTCGGTGAACCGCGTCGAGGCGTTCACGGCGACCGTGGTGGAGTCCACCAACTGGGTGAAGCGGCGGGCCGCCTGCTGCGAGGTGGTGACGATGGCCTCGGTGTGGCCGGAGGTCCACAGCCGGATGTGTTCGACGGCCCGGTCGAGGGAGTCGACGACCGCGGCGGCGATGTCGTAGGAGAGGTACTCCGTCTCCCAGTCCTCGGGCGTGGCCTCGACGACGGTGGCCTTGGAGTCCTTGGCGAAGGCGAGGACGCGCTCGTCGGCGTGCACGGTGACCCCCGCGTCCGCGAGGGCGTCCAGGGCGCGCGGCAGGAACTCGGGCGCGATGTCCTGGTGCACGAGGAGCGTCTCGGCGGAGTTGCAGACACTGGGCCGCTGGGCCTTGGAGTTGATCAGGATGTCGATCGCCATGTCGAGGTCGGCGTTCGCGTCGACGTACACGTGGCAGTTGCCGGTGCCGGTCTCGATGACGGGGACGATGGACTCCTGGACGACCGTACGGATCAGCGAGGCGCCGCCGCGCGGGATGAGGACGTCGACCAGACCGCGGGCCCGCATCAGCTCGCGCACCGACTCGCGGCCCTCGCCGGGCACCAGCTGGACGGCGTCGGCGGGCAGTCCGGCGCCTCCCACGGCGTCGCGCAGCACGCGGACGAGGGCGGTGTTCGACTCGAAGGCCGAGGAGGAGCCGCGCAGCAGGACCGCGTTGCCGGACTTCAGACAGAGGGCGGCGGCGTCGACCGTCACGTTCGGGCGGGCCTCGTAGATGATGCCGACGACACCGAGCGGGACGCGGACCTGGCGCAGGTCGATGCCGTTCGGGAGGGTGGAGCCGCGCACGACCTCGCCGACCGGGTCGGGCAGCGCGACGACGTCCCGTACGTCCGAGGCGATGGCGCGGACGCGCTCGGGCGTCAGCGTGAGCCGGTCGATGACGGTCTCGCTGGTCCCGGCCTCCCGGGCCCGCGCGATGTCCTTCGCGTTGGCCGCGACGATCTCGCTCGTACGGACCTCCAGCGCGTCCGCGATGGCGAGCAGCGCGTCGTCCTTCTCGGCCCGCGGCAGCGGTGCGAGGTCGGCGGCAGCGGCCTTGGCGCGGTAGGCGGCCCGGGTGACCGGAGACATCGAGTCGTACGGCGAGAGCGTGGTCATATCGGAAGGGTAGTGCGCCCGACGTGTCCGGCCGGCCGTCGTCCCACACCCCGAGACACCCTCAAAAGGGATGAACTCCCACCGGAGTGGCCGGAAGCGGCCCGTACCCCTCGGCGATGCGCTGGTGGTAGGTCTCGCGGTCGATGACCTCCAGGCCGACGATCTCCCAGGGCGGGAGCTTGGCGGTCTGCCGATGCTCGCCCCACAGGCGCAGCGCGACGGCCGCGGCGTCGTGCAGGTCGCGGGCCTCCTCCCAGTAGCGGATCTCCGCGTGGTCGTTGGCGTACCGGCTGGTCAGCAGGAAGGGGTGGTCGTGGGCCAGCTGTTCCAGTCCGCGCCGCACCTCCTTCAGCGGGGCCTCGCCGCCCGAGACGCTCAGCGTGACGTGCCACAGCCGCGGCTGGTCGGCCGGCTCCTCGCCCTCGAAGGTGTCTCCGGCCGCGACGCTCGTCAGGGCCCGTTCCTCGCCCGCCGCACGGGACGGGGCTCCCCCCACTCGGGCGGAGCCGAGCGTGGGGGACGCACCGCCGCGCGACGCCGCCGCCCCAGGGCGCACTCGTCTCACGACGGCCTCCTTCACGCAATGGTGGTCACACGACCTCGGGCTCTCCCTGCAACAAAGTTGAGCAGGTGGGGAGCGTCCGCGTGGCGCTTTTACGGAGTTTCACCGCGCCGCGACGGGCGTCCGCGAAACGTTCACACCAGTTTTCGGCCGGGGTGCGGGGATTGGCCCCCGGGTCGTACACCGGCGCTACGGCGCACGGGTGCCGCGGACAGACGTCCTACGGAAACAGGAGCACCAGGTCGTCGCGGTGGACGACCTCGCGTTCGTAGGCGGGGCCCAGTTCGCGCGCCAGCTCGCGGGTGGAGCGGCCGATGAGCTGGGGGATCTCCTTGGCGTCGAAGTTCACCAGACCCCGCGCGACGGCGCGGCCGCCGCTGTCGCGCAGCTCGACGGGGTCGCCCGCGGCGAAGTCGCCCTCGACGGCGGCGATGCCGGCCGGCAGCAGCGAGGTGCGCCGGTCGACGACGGCGCGCACGGCCCCGTCGTCCAGGACGATCGCGCCCCGCGGGGTCGAGGCGTGCTGGAGCCACAGCAGCCGGTCGGCGGAGCGCTTGCCGGTGGGGTGGAAGTAGGTGCCGGTGTCCCCGCCCGCCAGGGCCTCGGCGGCGTGCACGGCGGAGGTGAGCACGACGGGGATGCCCGCGGCCGCCGCGATCCGGGCGGCCTCGACCTTGGTGACCATGCCGCCGGTGCCGACGCCCGCCTTGCCGGCGCTGCCGATGTCGATGTGCGCGAGGTCCTGCGGTGCGCGCACTTCCGCTATCCGCGAGGTGCCGGGCCGGCCGGGATCGCCGTCGTAGACACCGTCCACGTCGGAGAGCAGGACCAGCAGATCGGCGCGGACGAGGTGGGCGACGAGGGCGGCGAGCCGGTCGTTGTCGCCGAAGCGGATCTCGTCCGTGGCGACCGTGTCGTTCTCGTTGACGACCGGCAGGGCGCCCATCGCGAGGAGCTTGTCGAGGGTGCGGGCGGCGTTGCGGTGGTGGGCGCGACGGCTGGTGTCGTCGGAGGTGAGGAGCACCTGCCCGACACGGATGCCGTGGCGGGCGCAGGACGCGGTGTAGCGGGCGACCAGGAGGCCCTGGCCGACGCTGGCGGCGGCCTGCTGCCGGGCGAGGTCCTTGGGGCGGCGGCGCAGGCCGAGCGGGGCCAGACCGGCGGCGATGGCGCCGGAGGAGACGAGGACGATCTCCTTCTCGCCGCCGCTGCGGTGCTTGGCGAGCACGTCGACGAGGGCGTCGACACGGTCCGCGTCGAGGCCGCCGGCAGCCGTCGTCAGCGAGGACGAACCCACCTTGACGACCATCCGGTGGGCCCGCGTCACAGCCTGCCGTACCGCTGCCGCCCGCCCTGCCGCGTACCCTTCCGCGTTCCCTTCCGCCTGCCCTGCCACCTGCGGTGTGTCCCCTCGCGTCGGTCCGGTTCGTCCCGCCGGGCAATCTACGCGAAGGGGCCGGGCATACGCCTCCCGGTCCAGTTGGCGGACGCCTCCGTGTAGTCACCCGCTCACGGTTCGCGCATGCGGAAAAGGTTGTACAGGTTCCTCATGGAACTTAAAGAGGGCGCAAAGATAAGTTGAACGTTGTGGCACCTAATGTTCATCCAGTGAAGCGCATACTCCTGAGATCAGGGAAAAGCCCGTACGACGCCGTTCCCGTGGAGCAGGCCCTCCACCAGGACGTCTTCGCCACCAACTCGGGCAACCTGATCTTCAGCGACGCCGCGCACAAGATCCTTGAAACCCCGGACACGGAGGTCGTGTCGAACGGCATCCGCACCAACGTCGCGGCCGCGGGCCGGATCAACGAGGAATACGACGCGTTCGTCGTACCGCTGGCCAACGCCTTCCGGCCCTCGTTCGAGCCCCAGCTGAGGCGTCTGACGCAGCTCATCAGCAAGCTGCGGATCCCCGTGGTCGTTCCGGGGATCGGCGCGCAGACCGGCTTGGACTACGACCCGGCCCGGCTGAAGCCCATGGAGCCGGCCGTACGGGAGTTCGTCGCCGCGGTTCTCGACCGCAGCGCGTCCATCGGGGTGCGCGGCGAGTTCACCGAGCGCTATCTGAAGGACATGGGCTTCGGCGACGTCGAGGTCATCGGCTGTCCGTCCATGTTCATGTACGGCAAGGACCTCGACGTCCGCAAGGGTGCTCCCGCGCTGGGTCCCGAGTCCCGGATCGCGGTCAACGGTTCGCACAGCGCGGTGAAGTCCCAGGGCCTCGACCAGGTGATCCGCAAGACGCACACGCGCTATCCGCACCTGCGCTTCGTCGGACAGAACCTGAGCGACGCCCGCCAGCTGCACTGGCGCGACCTGTCGGACCCGAACGGCTCCGTCACCGCGATGCCCACCCACCCCGACCACCCGATGTACCGCGAGGACAAGGTCCGCGTCTACATCGACCCCGTCACCTGGATCGACGACCTGCGGGACTTCGACTTCTCGTTCGGCTCCCGCATCCACGGCAACATCGCGGCACTCCTCGCGGGTACGCCCGCGACGGTGCTGTGCGGCGACTCGCGCACCCTGGAGCTGTGCCGCTACTTCGACATCCCGCACCGCAGGATCAACGCGCTGCCGCGGGATCTCGACCCGGCCGAGCTGTACGCGGAGGCGGACTTCGGCGCGCTGACGGGCGGCCACCAGGAGCGCTTCGAGCGCTTCACGGGCTTCCTGGACCGCAACGGCCTGCGGAACACCTTCACGCACGGGGACGGGGGCGCCGCCTACGACAAGCGCATGGCCTCGCTCACCTTCCCGGCCGGGATCCGGCCCTGGAACGACGCCGACATCACCTCGCTCACCACCCGGTTCGGCTGGCTGCAGACCCGTATCACCGAGCTGTCCGCGGACAACGCCAAGCTCAAGCGTGACCTCGACCGGGCCCGGAAGGGTGCCCCGAAGGCCCCGGCGCAGCCCGCTGTCCCGGCGCGCTCCGTCTACCGCATGGCGCGCCGCGCGGTCGGGCGCCCGTTGCGCAAGGCGCTGCAGTCGGGCCGCCGCTGACCTCCGCCCACCCTCGCGGGGTGCGCACTCCCCCGGTACGCGCCCCGTCGACGCCCGTTCCGTACGCCCGCAGGGCGCCGGAACGGGCGTTTCGCGTCATCCCTCCACGTGGCGGGGTCCCAGCACCCTGCGGGCCACCCGGCGGGCGGTGCGCATACCCGGGAAGTGGGCGGCCGGCGCGAACTTGAAGCTGTCGATGGCGACCGTCTCGCGGCTGGTCGGGATGAACCAGCCGTCCGGAATGGGCGCTTCCTTGTCACGGAAGTGCGGGTAACCGAGGTACGCCTTGCGGCTGCGCGGATCCACGTGGAGCGCGGGCGCCTTCTTCTTCCTGAGGAACTCCAGGAGGTCGACCAGGAGATCGGCCCGGCCCAGTCCGGCCAGGTTCACCCGCAGCCGCTCGTTGACCTTGAGACGGTCGGCGACGCCCTCGGTCCAGTACGCGTCGATCAGCGGCTTGGCCAGTTCGAGCTTGTCGCGCCTGACCTCCTCGTCGTCCCTGAGGAAGACGGGACCGAACTGCGGGAGCAGGGTGACGAGGAAGGGCCGGACCATCAGGCCGTCACGGCGCTTGCCCGCGGGCACGTGCTCGGCGATCAGCCCCATCAGGGCGCGGGCGGAGTCGAAGCGCAGCCGGTAACCGCCGCTCTTGGTCACATGCTTGCCGTCCTCACGGCCGACCAGGTAGTAGCAGTCGTAGTCGGCGACCACGGAGACACCGTCGGCACGGAGGTACGCCTCCATGGTGAACAGGGCGTCCTCGCCGGTCTTCAGCGACTCGTCGAAGTGCATGCCGTGCCGGGTGAGCAGCTCGCGCCTGAAGAGCTTCTGCGCGCTGAGCGTGAACTTGATCTGCGAGGAGAACACGTCCGTGCGGGGCAGGGTCTTGCCCCACATCGACTTCGGGGCGTTGCGGTTGACCCCGATGACCTTGCCGAGCACGACGTCCGTGCCCTGCGCGTCGGCCATGGCGACCATGCGCTCCAGGGCCTCCGGGCCCAGGTGGTCGTCGGCGTCGAGGAAGAAGACGTAGCGTCCGCGGGCCTTGTCGAGGCCGACGTTGCGCGGACCGCTGGGGCCGCCCGAGTTGGCCTGCCGGATCACGGTGACCGCCATGGCGGTGCGCTCCGCGAACTCCTCGAGGTGCTCCCCGGTGCCGTCCATCGACCCGTCGTCGACGGCGATGACCTCGATCCGTTCGGGACCGAGGGTCTGGTCCTCCACCGACTGCAGACACTTCACCAGGTAAGGCATGGCCTCGTACGCCCCGATGATCACGCTCACATCAGGCTGCGTCACTGTCACGTTTCCCCATCGTCATCAGAATATTTCCCCCGCATCACCGGAAGGACTACATAGAAGACGGACAGAAACGCCGATCGGTTGCCTGGCAAGCCCTCAAGTGTGACGCGCTTCACAGAGAGAAGCCCGGCTCCGAGGTGTATTTCGGAGCCGGGCTCTGTCACACGCGCGCGGACGACCGGGGGCCGGCCGGCGGCGAGGGGACGATCAGATCACCCCTTGACCGCCGCACCGCCCGTCTCGCCCGCCGTGGCGGCCCGCTGACCGGGCACCGCGCCCGCCGACTCCGCGGCGGCGGCCGCCGCTCCGGCCCGCTGGCCCTGGTTGCGCACCCGGGACTTCTCCGCCAGGGCACGCACCGCGCCGTTGAACTGGTCGATCGACGTCGGCTCGTCGGGGCCCAGCAGATACCGCTTCAGCTCCCGGCGGTCGGTGGCCAGCGCGTCCGCCGACGGGTCGACGACCCCGGCGAGCAGCTCGTCCAGTTCGGCGGCCGAGTTGGAGAGGATCACGGCGGCGCGCACCGCGGTGTTCTGCCGCTTGAACTCCTCGACGCCCAGCTCCGCGGAGTCCGTGACCGCGTACGGCTTGCCGCTCGCGATGAAGTCGGAGACCACGCTGGATATGTCCGAGACCATCGCGTCGGAGACGTTGAAGCAGTCGTACAGGCGGGGCTCGGCGCCGGTGATGACCCGGTGCTCGGCGCTGCCGAAGGAACGCCAGTAGGCGTCGTTCCACTCGGCGCGCAGCCGGGCGACCTCGGCGTGCGCCGCGAAATCGACCACGCCGTCACGGGTGGCCTCGGCGTCGTCGCCGCTCTCGGCGACACCGGTCAGCTGCTCGATACGGGCCGCGACCCGGGCCAGCTCGGCCACGGCGGCGCTCTGGGCCGCCGCGTCGCCGGTGAAGCGGGGGTCGGCGGTGCGCTCGGCGGCCGCCTTCTCGACCAGCGCGACGATCCTCTCGTGCGCGGCCTTGGCCCGCGAGCTGCGGGTGCCGGTGAACGGGTGCGGCTTGTAGAGGACACGGACGGGCGGATCGGCCCGCACCAGGCGACGGACGATGTTCTCGCCCGCAAGCAGGATCGAGGTGTTGCCCGGGTTGTCGTCCCAGCCCTCCCACGTGGGGGCGTACAGGATCGTCGGGCAGCGTCCGTCGGCGGCGGCGCCGGGAAGTCCGTCCGGCGCGCCCTGCCAGGTCCGGATCGGCGCGAGCTGCGGGCGGCCGACCTCGGCGATGTCGTCGTCACGGACGCCCACATCGGCGATGGCGTAACGGTCACGGCCCGCGCGGCCGGCGGTCCACACCTCGTCGTACACCTTGCTGAACGGGTTGACGCTGGCGAGCTTGTCGCTGTCACCGTGTCCGATGAAGACGTGCTTCATGGTGGGCACTCGCAGCATGTGGATGTTCTTGCCGACGTTCGCCGCGTAGAGCGTGACCCGCACGGTCGACAGGTCCATGTTCATCAGGTGCACCCCTCCGGGCACGCAGATGACCGGCACCGTGGTGGGTGCCATGCGTTCCAGGACGGACCGCTCGCGAAGGATGATCAGCGGCCGGGTGTCCAGCAGCTCCATCGTCTCGAGCCACATGTTGACCTGGTACGCGGAGTCCTTGGAGCCCGAGAAGTAGAGCAGCGTCTCCGGGCGGTACGCGCGCAGCCAGTCGTCGAGGCCCGCCAGAACCTTACCGGCGTTCGGCGGGATCCTCCGGCCGCGCACGAAGGGGACGAGGGCCACGACATAACCGAGCGCCAGCAGCAGCGTCACCCCGATGCCCACGTAGCCGTAGACGTTGTCGTCGGTCGCCGCGGAGACGAGGAGGCCGGCCACGGCCACCACGTCGAGGTGGAGCATCTTCTCGGCGGCCCGGGAGAGCAGGCGGCGCGGCGGCGCGTCCGGGATACGGACACGCGGGTCCAGATCGACGTTGCGGGCGGCTATGGGCAGCTTGCGGCGCAGCGCGATCAGCGTGACCAGCGCGCCGTGCGGTGCCTGAAGGCCGAAGAAGGCCAGGAAGCACGCAATCGCCGCGTTGAAGAGCATGCTGGTGGACAGGTCGAGCCGCGCCAGGAGCAGGACGAGCAGCAGCTCCCGGATCAGGAACCTGATGGACACACCGGCCCGCACCTTGTCGAGGCGGTTGACCAGATAGCTGCCGCGCCGGTGCAGATAGTGGTCCGTCAGGTACGTCACGGCGGCCGCGGCCGCGAAGGCGTCGACGCTCGGCAGGAGCGCGGCGAGCATCAGGCAGGGGAAGCCCAGCATCATGAGGGCCGCCGCCGCCAGCTCGGTCGCGCTGCCCACACGGGCCACGCGAATAGCGGTGGAAATCACGGAGAAACCTGCTCTTGAGGGGTGAGTGCCGGTTTGATACCAAAAGTTTTTTTGATACCGAGATGAACCAGAAACGGAAAAGCGAACCCTACGGACTCAGGCCCTTGTGAATTCGCGGCGAACACGCGGACACAAGGGCCTGAATTCCAAAAGACTATTCTTTTTGATTATGCCACGCCGTCCTGGCGGTCCAGGACGCTCGCCAGAGCCGCCTCGAAACCGGAGGCGCGGCCCGCGCCCGCCGTCGGGTCCTGCTGCCGTACGTCGATGACGTGACCGGTGAGTTCGGAGAGCAGCACGTCCAGTGACGTGTGCGCGACGGCCTCGGAGGACAGCAGCGAGCCCGCGGGCTCCTGGCCGAACGCCTTGGTGCGCATGGGGGTCGCGGTGCGCTCGGGGTTGATGCAGTTGACGCGGATGCCGTCGCCGGCCCACTCGTCGGACAGCGCCTGGGTGAGGTTCACCATGGCGGCCTTGGTGGAGGAGTAGAGGCTGTACTCGGCGCGGCCGCGGGTGTAGCTGCTGGAGGTGTACAGCAGCAGCTGGCCCCTGGTCTCGGCCAGGTACTTGTACGAGGAGCGGGCTATCTGCACCGGCGCGAGGTAGTTGACCTTCAGCGCTTCCTCGATGGTCGCGTTGTCCGTCTCGGCGAGCTTGCCGATGCGCAGCACGCCGGCGGTGTTGATCACGTAGTCGATGCGCCCGGTCTCCGCGTACGCCGTGGACAGCGCGTCGTCGACCTCCTCGGGGTTCTCGACGTGCGTGCCGGTGGTCGAGCGGCCGAGCGCGTAGGTCTTGGCCCCGTAGCCCTCGGCGAGCTCGGCTATGTCCTTGCCGATGCCGTACGAACCGCCGAAGACCACCACGGTCTTGCCGGTGAGCAGCTCGCGGTAGGCGGCCTCGTCGGCCTGCTCGGGCGCGGCGGTGGAGGCGAGCTGGAAGAGCTTGTCGGCGATGAAGACGTCGACGGGCTGGGTGACCTTCATGTTGTACTCGTCACCCGCGACGACGTGGATCGGCACGTCCGGCAGGTACCTGAGCACGACCGAGCAGTCGTCGGTGGCCTGGAAGTTGGGGTCACCGGCCGCGACCTCGTACGCACGGCGGATCGTGGACAGCTTGAACGCCTGGGGCGTCTGGCCGCGGCGCAGCCGGGAGCGGTCCGGGATCTCGGTGATGAACTCGCCGTCCTCGCCGTGGGTGCGGGTCACGATGATGGTGTCCGCGGACGGGATGGCGACGTCCACGGCCTGGAAGCGCTCCAACGCGGTCACGCAGTCGTCGATCACGCGCTCGGACAGCAGCGGGCGTACGGCGTCGTGGAACAGGACGTTCGCGTCCTCGCCCTCGGCCAGGCCCTCACCGAGGGCGGCGATGGCGCGCTCGGTCGTCTCGTTCCGCGTCGAGCCGCCCTCGATCACCTTGGTGACCTTCTTCAGCCCCGCCTTCGCGACGATCTTCTCGACGTCCGGGACATAGCCCGGGGCCATCAGCACGATGATGTCGTCGATCGAGTCGGCCTGCTCGAAGGTGGTCAGCGTGTGCTCGATGACCGCCTTGCCGGCGATCTTCAGCAGCTGCTTCGGAATCGACAGACCCACGCGCTGGCCGGTACCGCCGGCCAGGATCACTGCGGTGGTACGGGGCTTGGCAAAGTGCTCAGACACAGGCGACCTACCTTGGGACGACAGGGAACCCAGGAATGGTCCCACTTACGGTTACCGCCATGCAAGGCGAGCGCCGCCTACTGCATATGTGCGCGCAACCAGTTATTCACCTTTCATGCAGGCCACTTCGAGAGTGCCGGATGAATTGTCCGGATTTGCTGTGAGTAACTGCACACGTCCCGCCCGGGATTCTTACCTTCGCTTCATGCGCTTGCGCATCAGGTGACCCAGGACACGGACGAGTTCCCCCGCCGGCGTCCGATGAACCGGTCGGACCGCGGGAGCGTACGGGGACTTCGGGGCGCCCGCGGCGACCGCTCCGTACGGCGCCCGGTCGGCCCTACGCGCGCCGATGGCCCCGGCCGTCGCCAGGGCCCACACCGGAGTACTGATCCGTACCTCCGCCGACGGCTGACGGCTGACGGCTGACGGCAGGAATTCCTCATCGCCGGGACCGCGCCGTTGCGCACGAGTTTCGAATGGATCCCGTACGGAAGTCCATTTCCGTGGAATTCCCTGGCGCGTATGCGCCGTATTTCGTTCCCGGCCGGCGCGAGGGAACGATCGGCAGTGTCCGGGACCTCCATCAGGAGACCGCGGGGCAATCCGAGCGGGGATGCGAAGGTGTGCGTCGGGCCGTGTGGACGGGCGCCGGGCCGTGTGGACGGGCGCCGGGCCGTGTGGACGGGCGTCGGGCCATGTGGACGGGCGTCGGGCCGTGTGATCCGGGCGCGAACCCCGTCCACGGGCCGCGCCCGGATCACACGAGCCGTACGCCCGGATCCCCCGCCTCGACCCGCATACGGGCCAGGGTGCGGGAAGTGGCATCCGGCTTCAGCACCGTGGCCGGGACGCGCACCTGGGCGTCGATGCCGTCCGGCCGGATGTCGAAGAGGTGGTACCCGCGGTGGGCGTCGATGAACTTCCAGTGCGGATTGTCCGGCATCCGCGCCTTCCACTCCCGCTGGAAGACCGCCAGGTCCTGATCGCCGCCGGTGGAGATGGAGGTCCCGACGAATTCGGCGCCGACCACGTCGGAGCGCGGGTCGGCGAAGTCCTTCTTGAGGTCGCTGATCATCGTGTAGTGCCGGTCGCCGCTGAGGACGACGGGATTGCTGACCGTCGCGAACTCCCGCATGAGGGCGTTGCGTTCGGCCTGGTAGCCGTCCCAGGCGTCGTAGTACCAGAGCTTGCCCTTGCCCACCTGGAGGTCGGTCTCGGCCATCATGATCTGGGAGGCGACGATGTTCCAGCGGGCCGGCGAACGGCGCACCCCGCCGAGCAGCCACTTCTTCTGCGCCGCGCCGAGCATGGTGAGCGAGGGGTTCTTGGCGCCCGCCTGGCTGGTCACCTGGTTGCTGCGGAACTGCCGGGTGTCGAGGACGTTCAGCCGGGCGAGGCGTCCGAAGTCGAGCCGCCGGTACATGGGGATGTGCGGCCCGTCCGGAATCGCGGTGGCCCGGACCGGCATGTGCTCGTAGTACGCCTGGTAGGCGGCGGTCAGCCGGGCCACGAACGCCCGGTGGGTCTGCTTGTCCGGGTCCTGCGGGACCTCCCCCGCGAAGTCGTTGTCGACCTCGTGGTCGTCGAAGGTGACCACCCAGGGAGCGTGCGCGTGCATCGCCGCGAGGTGCGGGTCGGTGCGGTACTGGGCGTACCGGTTGCGGTACTGGACGAGGGTGTGCGGCTCCCCGGTTCCCTCGTGCCGGCGCACGGCCGTCGCCGACGGCGCGGACTCGTAGATGTAGTCGCCGACGAACAGGACGACGTCGGGGTCCTGGCGGAGCATGTCGGCGTACGGGGTGAAGTAGCCGTGCTGCCAGTTCTGGCAGGAGGCGAGCGCGAGGCGCAGCGAGCCGCCCGCGCTGAAGGAAGGCGGCGCCGTTCGGGTGCGGCCGGTCGGCGAGAGCCGGCCGCCGGCTCGGAAGCGGTACCAGTACACGCGGTCCGGGCGCAGCCCGCGGACGTCGACGTGAACGCTGTGGCCGTACTCCGGACGTGCCTGGGCGGTGCCGCGGCGCACCTGCTTGCGGAAGCGGGCGTCCTCGGCGATCTCCCAGCCGACCTCCACCGCACGGTCGGGCATGCCGCCGCCGTTCAGCGGGTCGGGGGCGAGCCGGGTCCACAGCACGACGGCGTCCGCCAGCGGGTCGCCGGAGGCGACGCCGAGGCTGAACACGCCGTCGGGGAGCGGGGGTACGGCCGAGCGCGCGGTGCCGGGCACCCAGAGCTGGGCGGAGGCGGCGGCGCCCAGCACAGCGGCCGAGGCGGTGAGAAAGTGGCGACGATCGCGTGAGACGGCTCCGGACATCGGCGAACTCCCCTGCGTCGGTTGCCTCTTGGACACCGACAAGCCCACAGGGGACAGCGGCCCACCTCTTGAACAGGGCGCATCACAGACATGACAAGTGCGCGAGCAGCGAGCGCCCCACCGCGCCGGGCGACTCCGCCGTTCCCTGCGCGGACCTCAGGGGAGCCCGCAGACGCTTCGGGGTGCTCGAGAGCCCGCCGGTGAACCAGCACGGGCGCGGAGAGGAAGATCCTCTCCGCGCCCGTGGTGCGGTGTTCCGGCCGATCGGCCGGTCGCCTGGAACCTCGCCTAGAACGGCTCGAAGTCGTCGTACTCCTTCTCCGATTCGTCCCGCTCGGCCTGCTTGTCGCGGCGGCGCTGGGCGGCGGGGCGAGGGGCCTCGAGGCGGTGGTCCTCGCCACGGCGGCCGAGCATCTCCGCACCGGCCATGACCGTCGGCTCCCAGTCGAAGACGACCGCGTTCTCCTCGGGGCCGATGGCGACGCCGTCGCCCGAGCGGGCGCCCGCCTTCATCAGCTGCGCCTCGACACCGAGACGGTTGAGGCGGTCGGCGAGGTAGCCGACGGCCTCGTCGTTGTTGAAGTCGGTCTGACGCACCCAGCGCTCCGGCTTCTCGCCGCGCACGCGGAAGAGGCCGTCCTCCTCCTGCGCCACGGTGAAGCCGGCGTCGTCGACCGCCTTCGGGCGGATGACGATCCGGGTCGCCTCCTCCTTGGGCTTCGCGGCACGCGCGGCGGCGACCATCTCGGCGAGCGCGAAGGACAGCTCCTTCAGACCCATGTGAGCGACCGCCGACACCTCGAACACGCGGTAGCCGCGGCGCTCCAGGTCGGGGCGGACCATCTCCGCGAGGTCCTTGCCGTCCGGCACGTCGATCTTGTTCAGGACGACCATGCGCGGACGGTCGTCCAGGCCGCCGTACTGCTTCAGCTCCTCCTCGATGATGTCGAGGTCGGAGATCGGGTCGCGCTCGGATTCGAGGGTGGCCGTGTCCAGGACGTGCACGAGCACGCTGCACCGCTCCACATGGCGCAGGAACTCCAGCCCGAGGCCCTTGCCCTGGCTCGCGCCGGGGATGAGACCGGGCACGTCCGCGATGGTGTAGACGGTCTCACCCGCGGTCACCACGCCCAGGTTCGGGACAAGGGTCGTGAACGGGTAGTCCGCGATCTTCGGCTTGGCGGCGGACAGGACCGAGATGAGCGAGGACTTGCCTGCGCTCGGGTAACCCACCAGGGCGACGTCGGCGACGGTCTTCAGCTCCAGGACGATGTCCTGGAGGCCGCCGGGCACACCGAGCAGCGCGAAGCCGGGCGCCTTGCGGCGGGCCGAGGCCAGCGCCGCGTTGCCGAGGCCGCCGCGGCCGCCCTCGGCGGCGACGTAGGAGGTGCCCTGTCCGACGAGGTCCGCGAGGACGTTGCCCGCCTTGTCGAGCACGACCGTGCCGTCCGGCACGGGCAGGATCAGATCCTGGCCGTCCTTGCCGGAGCGGTTGCCGCCCTCGCCGGGCTTGCCGCTGGTGGCCTTGCGATGGGGTGAGTGGTGATAGTCGAGCAGCGTGGTGACGGACTGGTCGACGACCAGCATCACGTCACCGCCACGGCCGCCGTTGCCGCCGTCCGGGCCGCCTAGCGGCTTGAACTTCTCCCGGTGTACGGAGGCACAGCCGTGACCTCCGCTACCCGCGGCGACGTGCAGCTCGACGCGGTCCACGAAGGTGGTCATGTGGGGTGCCTCCAGCACTTCGGTTACTTCTGTACGTACGGAATGTCTCTTACGTAACACGCGAAAGGCGGACCCGCTTCCCGTGGGGGAAGTGAGGTCCGCCTCGCGAAGAACTCTGTTCTACGGAGCCTGGGCCCCGAGGCACTGGATCCGGTCCGCGTGGAACCGGCTCAGCCTCGACGGGACTGGGTCAGGCGACCGGAACGATGTTCACGACCTTGCGGCCACGGTGCGTGCCGAACTCGACCGCACCGGCGTCCAGCGCGAACAGCGTGTCGTCCTTGCCACGGCCGACACCGTTGCCGGGGTGGAAGTGGGTGCCACGCTGGCGGACCAGGATCTCACCGGCGTTGACGGTCTGACCGCCGAAGCGCTTCACACCGAGCCGCTGAGCGTTGGAGTCGCGACCGTTCCGAGTGGACGATGCGCCCTTCTTGTGTGCCATGTCTCAGTCCCTACCCTTACTTCGCAGCCGCGGGGATCTCAGTGACCTTGATCGCCGTGTACTGCTGGCGGTGGCCCTGACGACGGCGGTAGCCGGTCTTGTTCTTGTAGCGAAGGATGTCGATCTTCACACCCTTGTGGTGGTCCACGATCTCGGCCTGGACCTTGATGCCCGCGAGGACCCAGGGGTCGCTCGTCACGGCTTCGCCGTCGACAACGAGCAGGGTCGAGAGCTCGACCGTGTCGCCAACCTTGGCGGTGGGAATCTTGTCAACCTCAACGATGTCGCCGACAGCAACCTTGTGCTGGCGACCACCGCTGCGCACGATGGCGTACACGCGGATCTCTCTTTCGCTCGGAACGGACCCCGCAGTCCAGCCGCCGACTCGCGCGAGCGGCCTCTCCCGGAGCGTGGAGCACGAAGCTCGCGGCACCAGGAGGAAGAGGTTTACGGGGGTGTGACGCGTCAGGGGACACGCCGACGGTCAAGGTTACGGGGCCCGGCTTGAGGGGTCAAACCGGGCCCCGGGGCGCGCTGCCGGCGGTCGGCCCGCACGGTCGCCGCGCACCCCCGATGTGCCCGTAGGACGCG
This sequence comes from Streptomyces sp. NPDC057950, assembly GCF_042887295.1. NCBI lineage: Bacteria > Bacillati > Actinomycetota > Actinomycetes > Kitasatosporales > Streptomycetaceae > Streptomyces > Streptomyces sp. NPDC057950. The sequence goes on along the minus strand of NZ_JBHVPP010000003.1, from coordinate 120,187 downwards.
GTACGCCTCCAGGAGCGCACGTCACAGGCGGTACGCCTTCACCCGTATGCTCCCCAACCGAACCCGGACACCGAAAGGCAGACAAGTGAACTACAGGGTCCAGCCCAGCGCCCAGGTCGACGAGACCGCCGAGATCGGCGCGGGAAGCAGCGTCTGGGACCTCGCGCAGATCCGTGACGGCGCCCGCCTCGGCGAGGGCTGTGTGATCGGTCGCGGCGCGTACGTCGGCTCGGGCGTCCGCATGGGAGACAACTGCAAGCTGCAGAACTACGCGCTCGTCTACGAGCCCGCCGAACTCGGTGACGGCGTCTTCATCGGTCCGGCCGTGGTCCTCACCAACGACCACAACCCGCGCTCCGTGGACCCCGAGGGCAAGCAGAAGCGCGGCGGTGACTGGGAAGCCGTCGGCGTGAAGATCGCCGACGGCGCCTCGATCGGTGCCCGCGCGGTCTGCGTCGCGCCGATCACCATCGGCCGCTGGGCCATGGTCGCCGCCGGTGCCGTCGTCACCAAGGACGTGCCGGACTTCGCCCTCGTCGTCGGCGTTCCCGCGCGACGGGTCGGCTGGGTCGGCAGGGCCGGCGTCAAGCTGGTCGAGCACCCGAGCGAGGCCGACGTCTGGGAGTGCCCGCAGACCGGCGGCGTTTACGAGGAGAAGGACGGCACCCTCGTCGAACGGAATGCCTGAGGCCGGGCGGACCGGCTGAACGCCGTCCCGTGCGTCGGGGAAGCGGGTCCTCCCCCGCTCTCCCGGCTCACGGTCGGACGTTGCGGTGACCGCCGAGCAGCAACCGGTCGACATCACCGCGTACGACGGTCCAGTCCCAGCGGGCGAGCGCGTGCTCGGCGGCCGCCTGGCCCTCCTTCAGCCAGGTCTCCTCGGTGGCGGTGACCTCGAGGATCCGCCGGGCCGCCTCCTCCGGCGTGCCGACGACCCACTCCGGGGGGAAGAGGGTACGGGCGCCGTTGTCCGCGTCCGCGAAGAACGGCCAGTCACGGACGACGGGAACGGCACCGCTGGCCGCGCCCTCGACGAGCGCGCAGTGGAAGCTCTCCCGCACCGACGTGCTGAGGATCGTGCCGATCTCCTCCAGGACGCCGGGCACGTCGTCGGTCTGTCCGATGCGGCGGACCGCGCCCGACGGCTCGAGCTTCGCCAGGTCCCGCTCCAGCCGGTCGTGGTAGCGCCGTACGGCCGGGCTGCTCTCGGTGTTCAGGCCGCCGCCGACAAGCAACAGCCGATAGCGGTCGTCGTGCCGACGCAGCAGCCGCAGGACCTCGACCGCCCAACGGGGGTCCTTGGCGATCTGCCCGATGCCCACCAGGCCGAGGGTGAACCGCGCGTCCGGACGCTTCGGCCGCCGGTACGGGATCAGTTCCATGGCGTTGGGGATCACCGACAGCCGGGGCGCGTCCTCGGCCAGCAGCCGCGGTACCGCGGCCGTCGTCAGATCCCGTACATGGGCGCCGACGAAGACCAGGTCGTCGACGCGCGAGAAATCCATGATGTGCGGCCAGTAGCTGAACGCCTCGAAGCTGTGCAGCCGGACGACCACCCGGGTGGTGCCCGGATCGACCAGGGTCACGAAGGCCGCGCCGAGCGAGCACCAGTCGACGAAGACCGTGTCGGCCCAGTCGAGGTGGGGTCGCAACGCCTGCTCGACCGCCCGCCCGTAGTCGGCCTGGCCCCCCACGGCACGCGCCATCATCCGCCCCAGCCCCTTGGCCAGGGGCGCGAGATCCGGGTCGGCGGCCAGGTCCAGGGTCCGGACCTCGACGTCGGGATGCCCCTCGTAGCGGTCGGTGATGAGCGGGAGGAAATTCGCGTTGGCCCGGTTGACGATGAGCAGCCGAAGCGGCCGGTCGGCGGGCAGGGGGGCGGCGGGCTCCGTACGACCACGCGGCTTCGTAATCGCCCGAAGGGCACGGCTGCGATGCAGCGCGGCCGTGAAGCCCTGCGGGTCCTCGGCCAGTGGCGAGGTCAGCCCGTCCAGGTGGGGCACGCGATGGAACGCCAGCATCAGCGCCTTGGCGGCCGACGCGGTCGCGGCGGCTTTGTTCCCCTGCTTCGACAGCGTGTCCGCGCACGCGAGTTCGGCCGCGTAGGCGGCCCTGAGGCGGCGGGGAGCGAGGCCGTGGGAGAGTTCCAGCTCAGCGGCCTCGGCCAGCAGGTCGGCCTTCAGCCTGCGCTCCGGGACACGGTGGGCCAGCACGTTCAGCAGCCGCGCCCCGAGGACCGGCGCTCCCGCCCTGGCCAGGCCTGAGCTCACCGGGCGGGCGAGGCCGATCAACTGCTCAGCGGGTATCCGTGGCAGCGGCATAGCGTAGCTCCAGCTCTGTCACCGGAACCGATGCCCAGTGACGGTCGACGACGAGGGGCAGGCCAAGAACGACAGGCGTCCACATCAGGACGCCGAGACGGTCGGCCTCCTGGACGAGCGGATGGGCCGCGACCACACACGCGCCGGTGAACGCGGTGGCGAGAGCGAGCAGGCCCAGGCCGTTGCCGTAACGAACCAGCGCCCAGGCCGCGACGGCCGTGAGGACCAGAAAGTACGGCATCCCGGCCTGCTGGGCGCTCCAGTCCCGCCCGAACCGGACGGCGAGAGTCAGCAGCGCGCTCCAGGGGTCGGCGATCTCCGGAGTGTCGAAGTGATGGGTGAAGGTGTCCTGAAGGGTGACCTGTGAGGAAGCCAGGCCGAGAATCCGCATCGCGGCGGCAACCCCACCGGCCGCCGCCACGGAGCACACGGCGAGGACGGCCGTCCCCCGGTGACGCGACGGGCGGTTGCGACACAGAGCCCAGGTCGCGGCCGTGCCGAGTACCACCGCGAGCACCAGGACCGAGGAGTAGCGGGTGATCCCGCCGGCCGTGTACCCGAGGGCCACCAGGGCCGTGCCTTTCCCCAGGGACCGGCCCCTGAGCAGCAGCAGACCGCCCCAGAGCACGCAGAGAACGCACACCGTGAAGAGCCCCTCGCCCAGAGCCTGGGCGCTCCACCAACCGAGCGGTGTGGCGAGGAACGCCACCTGGCCGACGACGGCGGCCCGCCGGTTCAGCCCCGCGCAGCCGAGCAGCCCGAACACGAGCAGCGAGCCCCCCGCGGCCAGGAGCACTCCCAGCAGCCGCATCCCCTTGAGCACCCCGAAGGTCCCCACGAACGGCGCGGCGAGCAGGGGGTAGCCCGGCCTTCCGGAGAAGACGGCCTGGTACCGGGGGTCTCCGGTGGTGACGTCGGGGGCGTCGATCCACCGGTCGAGGCAGGCACGCTCGGCAGCGGTCCTGAGGGTGTGCCGGCTCTCGTGGACCGTCGGCTGTAGCAGCTCGTCGTGCGCCGTGCGATCGGCGCGGCTGGCACAGAAGGCGGCGAGCGCCGTGCGGTGTGCCTCCTCGCGCGAGGAGCCGAGATACTGCTCGGCCGCCCGCGCGTACCGGTAGGAATCCGGGAAGAACGTCCACCGAGGCCCCGCGACGAGCTGGAACACCGCGTACAGCACACAGACCGACAACGCCAGAAGGGACCGGCTGCGTCGCGCACGGGCGGCGATCCGTGCGACGGAGGGTGGGGTGACGGCGGTGAGGACAGCGGGCACGTGAGGATCCTGAGCGGTGAGCGGCCAGACCCGGCAATGTGGCCGGGGCCGGATCATACGACGACTTCCATGTGACCAGTTCCTGAACCACTGGCGAAAGGGCCGCGCACCGCGGAGCATGCCCGACCGAGGGCGAGGAGGCCGCCCGCACGAAGGCGCCCCGCTCCCGCACCGTATGCTCACCCGGCGCGGCCGAACACCGCGAGGCGACGAAGTGGCCTGCACGGAAACGGCGTACGCGGGCAGCAGCGAGGGGGAGGCAGTGTCCCAGAGCCATGTCGGTGTGCCGGCTCAGCCGGAGGTGCCGGAATCGCGACGATCCGATGAGCGCGGACCGGGTGCCCCGGCCACGGCGCCCCCGCGGGAGCGGGCCTCCAGGCTCTACGCACTGGACGCGCTGAGGGTCGTGGCGGCGCTCTCCGTGCTCCTCTTCCACTTCACCGGAGTGGACGCGGCGACGAAGGCGAACTGGGGCGCCAACCCCAAGGACCTGTTCCCCTGGCTCTTCCCCGTCGCCTCGTACGGCTCCTACGGCGTGCAGCTCTTCTTCATCATCAGCGGCTTCGTCATCTGCATGTCCGCCTGGGACCGGACGCCGGGTCAGTTCGTGCAGGCCCGCTTTCTGCGCCTGTTCCCCGCCTACTGGTTCTCGGTCGTCGTCGCCTTCCTCGTCTGGCGAGGACTCCCCGACGGCGCGCGCAAGGCCCCGAGCATCAGCGATTCGCTGACCGACCTCACGATGTTCCAGGTACCGCTCTCCGCACGGCACCTCGTCGGTGCCTACTGGACGCTCTGGGTGGAGCTCACCTTCTACCTCGTCTTCCTGGTCGTCCTCTGGAAGGGCCTGAACTACATCCGGGTGTCCGTCTTCTGCTGGCTGTGGCTGCTCGCGAGCATCCTGGTGCAGCAGGACGACGTGCCCCTGCTCGGGATCTTCGCCCAGCCGCTGAACACGGCGCTGTTCGTCTCCGGCATAGCGATGTACCTGATGTACCGGTTCGGTCCGGACCTCAAGCTCTGGGGCCTGCTGGGCGCGAGCTGGCTTGTGATGCAGAGCGACCTGGTCCAGCACGCCGACCACCTGCGTCACGACAAGGGCATGGACCGCGACCCGTACATCGCGCTCGCCCTGGTCACCGTCTTCTATCTGTTGGTCCTCGGGGTCGCCCTGCACAGACTCGACCGCATCGGCTGGAAGTGGCTGGCCACGGCCGGCGCTCTGGTCTACCCGCTGTACCTCCTCCACGAGGAACTGGGCTGGGCGATCATCCGCACGCTGTACGGGCATGTGGGGGCATGGGCCACGCTGGGCATCACGGCGGTGCTGCTGCTCGTGCTGTCGTGGCTCGTCCACCGATGCGTGGAGAAGCCGTCCCAGCGATGGCTGCGCACCACCCTGGAGAAGGAGTCCCGCGGACGCGCGGCGGCCGACCGCGGCTGACCGCGAACCTGACAAAGGCCCGTCCGGGCGTACCGGACGGGCCTTTGTCGTGCGGGGGAGGTGTCAGCCGCCGATGACGACCCGGCGGACGCCCTTCCATGCCTCCGGGTCGGTCGTACGGCGTCCGTCGACCAGGACCGTGACGTCCGGCAGGTCCGCCGGGACCAGCGTCCGGTACTCGGCGTGGTCGGCCTGCAGGATCGCCGCGGTGACCTTCTCACCGGCGTGCGGCGGCAGACCGTGTGCCGACAGTTCCTCGGCCGTGTACATCGGGTCCGAGACGAACGGGACGGCGCCACGGGCCCTGAGCGCCTCGACGGTCGGGAAGACGCCGGAGAAGGCCGTCTCCTTCACGCCGCCGCGGTAGGCCGCGCCCAGCACGAGGACGTTCGCCCCGGTCAGGTCGCCGTAGGCGGCCGCCAGCAGGTCCACGGCGTACTCCGGCATGGCCGCGTTCGCCTCACGGGCGGAGCGGACGACGGTCGCGGACGGGTCGTTCCACAGGTACATCCGCGGGTAGATCGGGATGCAGTGGCCGCCGACGGCGATGCCCGGCTGGTGGATGTGGCTGTACGGCTGCGAGTTGCAGGCCTCGATGACCTTCTTCACGTCGATGCCGTTGCTGTCGGCGAAGCGCGCGAACTGGTTGGCCAGGCCGATGTTGACGTCGCGGTAAGTGGTCTCGGCGAGCTTGGCGAGCTCGGATGCCTCGGCGGTGCCCAGATCCCAGACGCCGTTCGGCTGCGGCAGGTCGGCGCGCTCGTCGAAGTCGAGCACCTGCTCGTAGAACTCCACACCGCGGGCGGTCGACGCCTCGTCGATGCCGCCGACCAGCTTGGGGTAGCGGCGCAGGTCGGAGAAGACCCGGCCGGTGAGGACCCGCTCCGGCGAGAAGACCAGGTGGAAGTCCTCGCCCGCGGTCAGGCCCGAGGCCTCGGCCAGCATCGGCGCCCACCGGGTGCGGGTGGTGCCGACCGGCAGCGTGGTCTCGTAGGAGACGAGCGTGCCCGGCTTGAGGCCCTGGGCGATGGCCTTCGTCGCGGAGTCCATCCAGCCGAAGTCGGGCGTGCCTTCGACGTCGACGAACAGCGGGACCACCACGACCACGGCCTCGGACTGCGCGACCGCTTCCGCGGTGTCCGTCGTCGCGCTCAGCAGCCCGGCCTCGACGGCCTGCTTGAGCTTGACGTCCAGGTCGTGCTCACCGGGGAACGGCTCGATGCCGGCGTTGACCAGCTCGACGACCTTCTCGTTGACGTCCGCGCCGACGACTCGGTGCCCCTTGGACGCGAACTGCACGGCCAGCGGAAGCCCGATCTTGCCGAGGGCTACTACACAGATGTTCATGGACGGTCGCTACTTCCTTTTCGAACGGCTCGTGGGGGAACCGGTCGGCTTCGGGCCGGCGGATACGGATTTCAGTCGCCGGGCGAGGGCCGACTTCGCCCGGGAGGCCAGTGACGGCTTCGGCGGGTACAGCGGACCCGTGGTGATCACCACGCGGCCCTTGGGATTCACCATCGCCCGCGCGTAGTACGGGTCCTCGTAGGCGCCCCAGCGGCGCGCCAGCGGCATGGGCTTGCCCTTGCCGCGCACGGGGATCTCATAGGTCGAACCGGCGACGTCGAGGTAGACCCGTGCGCCCAGTTTGACCGAACTCCGCTCGAGCGGGATGCGCGCGCGCAGCACCGTGGCAGCGCCGTCGTCGGCGAGCTCGGTCGTGAAGGCGCCCACAGGAGCGGGGAGTTCGTGGCCCTTGGGGAGCCTTCTGGCTTTGGGCTTGTCCGCGGACGCGGGCATGGCGCCCTGGGCGAGACGCAGGACGGCTCCGTCGACGTCGCCGAGGACCGGCAGCCGGAGGGTGGCCGTGTAGGTGATCCCGTCGCCCTCCTGCTCCCAGGTGGAGGCGAGCAGCTCCGTGCCCTGTGCGAGACGGCCGGGGACGGCCTCCCCGACGAGCTCGTAGCAACGGTCGGACAGGCCGATGCGGGGATCGCGGAAGCCCGGGTAGCGGGCGTAGGCGCGCTCGCCCTCCACGACGAACGGCGGTGCCCCGTTCGCCTTCTCCGCGCTGATCGCCTCGGACAGCTCGTCGACCGCGCCGGCCCGGGCCAGGCAGATACGCACCCGGCGCTTGACGTCCATGGCGTCACGGATGCCGTCGGTCAGGTAGGCGTCGGCGAGCCGCCCGACGCCCGCGCAGAGCTCACGCTGGAGCTCCGCGTCGAGCCCGGGGAAGTCGTCCTGGACGAGCTTGGCCACTTCCCAGGTGAAGTGCCGGCGCAGTACGGCGTCGCGCTCCGGGCCCGCCTCGAGGAGACCGGCCGTGAAATCCATGATCTCCACGGCGCACCGCAACCGCGCCAGATGGTCGGCGCGGTAGGTGATGTTGCTGGCGTCGCCCCGCTTCACCGCGTAGTAGCAGGTGTAGTCGGCCACCACGGAGATCTTCCGCGCACGCACGCAGGCCTCGATGGTGAACGGCTGGTCACTGCCCACGGGCAGGTGCTCGGGGAAGCGCAGCTTGTGCTGTTCGACCATGTCGCGCCGGAACAGTTTGGTGTTGGCGAGCGTCCACGGCAGGGCGGAGTCCGTGAGGCCCACGTCCGGGTTGTTCTCCTTGTAGAGAGCCTGGTGGACGTACCGGCCGTTCGTTCCGACCATCTTGCCGACGACGACATCGGAGCCGTGCTCGTCGGCGCAGGCCACCATGCGCTCCAGCGCTTCCTCGCCGAGGTAGTCGTCGGAGCCGATGAAGTAGACGTAGCGGCCCGTGGCGATGTCCAGCGCGCGGTTGCTCGGGGCGGCCGGACCACCGGAGTTGGCCTGGTGAAGCACCTTGACGGTGCCCGGGTAACGCTCCGCGAAGCGGTCGAGTTCGGCACCGCTGTCGTCGGTGGAGCCGTCGTCGACCGCGACGATCTCCAGCCGGTCCCGGCCGATGCTCTGCCCGATCAGGGAGTTCAGGCACTCCGTCAGATAGGGCATGGTGTTGTAGACCGCGACGACGACGCTGACGTCGGGGGACGCGCTCATGATCTCTCCTTCGAAGTCTCCGGGACCAGACCGGTGTACAGCGCGTCCAGGACACCGGCCTGCGCCTCCCAGGTCCAGGTGTCGAGCAGCCCCGGCTTGTCGTAGGCGGCCTTGTACTTCTCCGGGTCGGCGAGCACGGCCTTGACGGCGCGTACGAGGTCGGCGACGTCCTCGGCCCTGCAGATCTCGCCCTGGCCCGTCGAGCGGGTCATCTCGGACATGGTCCTGACATCGCTCACCACCAGCGGCAGCCGGGCGTGCGAGTACTCGAAGAACTTCGTGATCAGCGCGATCTCATGGTTCGGCCAGTGGTGGATGGGGATGCAGCCGACATCCGCCGCGGACAGGAAGCGCACCACCTGCCAGTGCTTGACGTAGGGAACGGCGTGCAGACGGTCGCCGACACCGAGCTCCTGCGCACGGCTCAGCAGGCTCTGGATGTAGGCGGCCGCCGGAGACGGGACGACGAACGCCATGTGGACGCCGTCCAGTCCGGGCAGTGCCTCCACCATGTCGCCGAGGCCACGCTGCGGGCCGGGCGAGCCGCTGTAGACGACCAGCGGTACATCCGGGCCGATCCCGCACAGCTCGCGCAGATCCGGCTCCGGCTCGACGTCCTCGATCGCCGGGTCCCGTTCCACGGGACGGTCGGGCGCGTTGAGAACGACAGTCGGCTGCTCCTTGAGCCCGTGCCGCTCCCGCAGCAGGTCGCCCAGCCCCTCGGAGACGGTGACCACGGCGTCGGCGAACGGGGCGTACTCGCTCTCGTGCGCCGTGTTGCCGGGGATCCAGTGGGCGTTGTCCTCCCAGGGCCGCACACCGGGCAGGAACTCGTGCGCGTCCCACACCAGCTTGACCGAGCGGCCCGCGGCACGCGCCCGTACGGTCGCGCGGGCGCCCACCCCGAGCATCCGGAAGTCGTTCGCGTGGATCAGGTCGGGCTTGAGGGCGTCGATCTCCTTGCCGTACGTCAGCTCGTAGTCCCACAGCACCGGTTCGAGGCGGCGCCAGGCCCGCCTGCCCTTGACGCCCTTCCAGACCGCGGTGAAGGCACGGTCGAGCGGGCCGCGCAGGGCACGGCCGGCCTTCTGTGCCTGCCCGGCCTGGCGGGCGCGGAACTCGACCCACTTCTGCATGAGCCTGGAGACCGGGCCGGCGACGGTCAGGCGGACCTTCTCGGCCTTCCGGAACAGCGGGGTGCCGACCGCGGCGGGCGCCACCTTCAGCGCCGCCCGCCGGGTGGACAGATCGACCCGCCACGCCTTGACCCATTGACGACGGTAGGCGGCCATCGGACCCGGCGGGTAGGCGAACGGGCGGCGCAGCGGTGAGCGGTGCCGATCCGCGTGCCGCTTGGACAGCGGGGTCTTCAGCGGCAGCAGCCTGACCTCGGCGTCCCCGAGCTTCCAGGTGCGCCCGCCGCCGGACCGGACAAGACCGAGCAGCACCACGTCCCAGCCGGCTGCCGCGGCGGACTCGGCGGCCTTCTGCACCCGCGAGTCGCCGTCGACCTTGTTGTCGACCAGCATCACGACACGGCCCTTGGCCGGGCGCGACGCGTCGGCACTCTGCGCTTCCATAAACAGCCTTTCTGAACCGGTCACTTCAGGAAATCGCTCAGGACCTGCACGGTCCAGCTTCCGTCGTGGTAGGTGCGGGCGAACTCGACGGACCGCCGGCCGATCCGTGCCGTGCCCTCCCGGTCGGCGACGAGGGACCGGATGACCTCACGGAGGGTGTCCGGGGTCGCGTTGACGATGGGCAGGGCGCCCTCCGTCGCGGCCGCCACTCCGTCGCTGATGTACGCGACCACGGGCTTGCCCGCAGCCATCGCCTCCACCGCGAACGTGCCGTAACTGCCGGTCGTGAACTGGTCGAGCACCAGGTCACAGCTCTGCACCAGCTGACGCATCTCCGCCCACGGAATGCCTTCGGCGAGCCTGAACTCGATGAGGCCCTCGTCATGGAGTTCGGTGAGCACCGGCATGATCCGGTCCGTGCCCTTGGTCCACCGCTTCGACGGAGCGTGCAGCACCAGCGGGCACTCACGCTCCATGACCGGACGGTCGGTGGCCCAGCTCTCGACGTCCACGACCAGTGGCGCCCAGGTGGCGGTCGGCAGGTCTTCCAGAAGGTCCGGCGTGGTGACGTACAGCGGCAGCCCCGCCTCCTTCGCGATCCGCCTGTTCAGCTCGGCCTTCGCCTGGAGCTTCTCCACGATGCCCTCGGGGGCGTCGTGGAACAGCGAGAACTCGTGGCGTGCCATGTGACGGGCCGGGTGACGGATGTCGCTGCCGTGGGCGAGCAGCGCCACCTTGATCCGCGCCTGCTTGAGCGCGTCGAGATCACCGGCGACGGACTTGCCGTTGAGATGGCCGAAGACGGGCATGAAGGCGTCGACGAGAAGGTGCGTGTAACGGCCTACGATCCGCTCCACCTGCTGGAGCTGGACGCTCAGCTCACGCATCCGGGTCGTGTCCACGTACACGTCGGCCGGGTAGTCGAAGGACTCCGGCCGCTTGTTCATCACGACCTCGACGGACACGTCCGGGTCGACACGCGTGATCGCCTGGGCGTACGCGGCCCCCTGGCCCGCGTAGTTGGCCGGGCCGAGGCCCAGCCTGACACGGGTGTCGCCGAGCCTTCGCCACGCCGGCTGCCCGTCGGCACCGACGGCCTCCACGGTCCGTACGGCGTCGGGGGTCTCCTGCACGGTCCAGGAAACCTCCGGCCGCGGGCCGGGCGGGGTCTTCTTCGACAACTCGCGGTACAGCTGGAGCAACCTGCCGCTCTGCGACTCCCAGGACAGGTCCGTGCGGACCTCCTCCGTGATCGCGGCGGCGAGCTTGTCACGGTTGTCCATGGCCCGTGCGGCGGCCGCGGCGAAGGTCTTCGGATCGTCCCAGGTCCACACCTCACCCAGGCCGTGCTCCTCGACGTACGCCTTGATGACCTTCACGTCGCTGGTGACCAGCGGCAGCCCTGCCTGGAGGTACTCGGAGACCTTCGTGGGCAGCGACACCTCGCAGTTGGGAACGCGCTTGAAGGGCGTGAGGCCGAGGTCCGCGGACGAGAGGTAGTCGGCGACCTCGTGCTGCGGCACGTAGGGCACCAGGTGGACCCGGTCACGCACACCGAGGGTCTCCGCCTGGGCGATCAACTCCTCGAGAAGCGGGGTCGTCCGGCCCACCACCAGAGCGAGATGGAAGCCGGGGAGCTCGGGCAGGCCGTCGATGACGGCGTCCACCCCGCGTTCACGGCCGATCCAGCCCGAGTAGACCATCAGCGGCACCTCGGGACCGAGACCGCAGGCCTCACGGACCGATGAGGCGGACCGGCCCGCGCCGATCACCTCACGGACCGGTGAGTTGCCCACGACCAGCGGCAGCTCGGCCAGGTCCTGGTCGTCCCTGAGGAGTTCCGCCATCTGTGTGGAGACGGTGACGACAGCGTCGGCGCGGCCGATGAACTCGGCCTCCAGCGCGGGCAGCGCGTAGGCCTGCCGGGCGTTGGGCCACTCCACGCCCTTGATGTACTCGTGCGCGTCGTACAGCCAGGCGCACGTGCGGCCCCGAGCCCGCAGCCGGGCGACGCTCAGCGCCGCGGTGGCGATCGTCGTCACGTCGTTGGCGTGAATGACGTCCGGCTCGATCTCCTCGATCACCGGGCCGAACGCGAGGTCGAGATCGACCACTTGCGGCCAGTCGCGGCGCCAGTCGCCCACCGGAGCCGGGTCCTTGGGCCGACGGCGCTGCTCCCACTTGAACGCCCGGACCCGCAGCCGGTGCACGGACCGGCGGGCTCGCAGCGCCGCCTTGATGGACGTACGACGCGGGGAACCCGCCCAGCTGCTCTCGGCGGACTTCTGACGGACCCAGGCCCGGTAGGCCGCCGTATAGCGGTTCAGGGCCGCCTGGTCCTGGAGCTGGAACTGTGTCGCGGCCGCTCGCAGGGGACGGCCCTTGCGAGCGTTCACCCCGCGCAGGAAGTCCGCACCGACGGGAACCCGGATCACGTCGATCGGGCCCATCTTGGAGCGCTGGACCCGCTTGGTGTCGCTCCGGCCGATCAGGGTCACGTCCCAGCCGTCTCGCGCCGCCGCGACCGCGGTCTTCTGGACGCGGGAGTCGCCCGTGATGCCGTTGGCCACGATGACCGCGAGCCTCGGCCTGCGGGCAGGGGATTCCATTGCTTGCTTCCTCCGGGTGGGACAGGAATTCCGCCCCCTGCGCCCAAGGGGGCCGGGGGCCACCACCGACGTGAGTCGGAGATGCTCAGACGGCTCCGCAGCTGTCGCGGTCGAGAAGGACCGTGCTGCCGTCCAGCGCCGACTCGAGCACGGCCGCCGCCACCTCCACCGTCCGCGTGCCCTGGCGCAGGGTGCAGATGTCGGCGGGCTTGCCGAGCACGGCGTCGCGGAACAGCTCGTGTTCGACGAGGAGCGGCTCGCGCTTCGGGATGGCGTAACGGATCATGTCGCCCTCGGAGACGCCACGGAAGGCCTGGAGGGCCTCCCATTCCGTCGCCATGGCGGAGTTGGAGTGGAACGTCAGGTCGGCGGTGAGGGTGTCGGCGATGAAGCAGCCGCGCTCGCCGGTGACCGAGGTGAAGCGCTCCTTGAGCGGGCTCAGCCAGTTGACCAGGTGGTTGACCATCGTGCCGTCGTCGAGGCGGCCGACGGCGGAGACCATGTCCTCGTGCTCGCGGCCGCTCTTGGAGACGGTGTGCGCGGCGATGGAGACGTACTCGCGCCCGGTCACCCAGCCGGTGAGGTCGATGTCGTGGGTGGCGAGGTCCTTGACCACGCCGACGTCCGCGATGCGGTGCGGGAAGGGACCCTGGCGGCGGGTGACGACCTGGTAGACGTCACCGAGCTCGCCGGCCTCCAGCCGGGCGCGCAGCGAGCGCAGCGCCGGGTTGCACCGCTCGATGTGACCGACCCCGGCGACCAGGCCGCGCGACTCGAACGCCTCGACGAGACGGTGTGCGCCCTCCACGGTGTCGGCGACCGGCTTCTCGATCAGCGCGCAGACACCGGCCTCGGCGAGCTGCATGCCGACCGGCTCGTGCAGCGCCGTGGGGCAGGCCACGACGGCGTAGTCGATGCCGAGGCCGATGAGCTGCTCGACGGTGTCGAGGACCGGCACGCCCTGGGCGGCGCCGAACTTGTCGCCCATCGGGTCGACGACGGCGACGAAGTCGACGCCCTCCAGCCCGGCCAGGACGCGGGCGTGGTGACGCCCCATGGAACCAAGGCCGACGAGTCCGGCCCGCAGGTTGTTGCCGCTGCTCACAGCTGGGCCCCCAATGCGTTCACGGCGGACACGATGCGCTCCAGGTCCCCGGCGGACAGCCCCGGGTGGACGGGGAGCGAGACGACCTCGGCGGCGGCGCGCTCCGTCTCCGGCAGGTCCCAGACGCGACCGGCCTTCTGATCCGGCTCCCAGTACGGCTTCAGCCGGTGGATCGGCGTCGGGTAGTACACGGCGTTGCCGATGCCCGCCTGGGTCAGGGCCGCCATGGCGGCGTCACGGTCGCCCCGGACACGCACGGTGTACTGGTGGAAGACATGGCGCGCGCCCTCGGCGACGCTCGGCGTGACTACGGACGGCGCGCTGATGTGCTCCGTCAGGTACGCGGCGTTGGCGATGCGCTGCTCGGTCCAGCCGTGCAGCTTGGCGAGCTGCACCCGGCCGATGGCGGCGGAGACGTCCGTCATGCGGACGTTGGCGCCGACGATCTCGTTGGCGTAGCGCTGCTCCATGCCCTGGTTGCGCAGCAGGCGCAGGGTACGGGCGATCTCCGCGTCGGCGGTGGTGACCATGCCGCCCTCGAGGCTGTGCATGTTCTTGGTCGGATAGAAGCTGAACGTTCCCGCGTTGCCGAAGGCGCCGACCGGCGTTCCGTGCAGGGCGGCCGCGTGCGCCTGGCAGGCGTCCTCGACGACGGCGAGTCCGTGCAGCTCGGCGATCGCCATGATTTGGTCCATGGCCGCGGGGTGGCCGTAGAGGTGGACCGGCATGATCGCGGCGGTGCGCGGCGTGATGGCCGCCTCGACCGCCGCCGGGTCCAGACAGAAGCTGTCCGCCTCGATGTCGGCGAAGACCACGTCGGCGCCGACGAGGCGTACCGCGTTGGCGGAGGCCGCGAAGGAGAACGACGGCACGATGACCTCGTCGCCCGAGCCGACGCCCAGCGCGAGCAGCGTCAGGTGCAGTGCGGACGTACCGGAGTTGACGGCGACACAGTGCCGTCCGTCCACCACGTCCGCGAACTCGGCCTCGAAGGCGGCGACCTCGGGGCCCTGGACGACCCGGCCGCTGCGCAGTACGCGCACCGCGGCTTCGATCTCCTCCTCGCCGATCACGGGTCGTGCGGCGGATATCAGCTCATGGGCGTCGCTCATCGACATCCCCTCCTCATCGGCGACCTCTCGGGCGCACCACTTTGTGCACGGGTCGGGAAGGAACGGTGTCGAGCGTGGCACGTCCGCATCCCTGGAAGTCCGCCGACGACTTGCGACGGCGATCGTTTCCCGCGAGACCCCGCCCCCTGGGGCACCTCGCGTGGTCTACGGCCCGCATGTCACCAGCAGCCGAGTCCGCGGTCAGATTACCAGCAGAAGTGCAAAGCTTTTCCTCAGGGTTACGACAAGGAAACCTTGGGTTGACGTGCCGTCCATCACAGGATTCGCCACAGGTGACCGTATCCGCGGCCCGGCTGCGGCGAACTCACCGGCGACGCGGGGAACGAGGAAGCGCGGGGCACCGGTCGTCCGGTGCCCCGCGCTTCGCTACGCGATCCGGAGCTCAGTCCTCCGTCGTCGCCGAGACCGACGGCGCCGTCTGCTCGGCGGCCGCCGTGGACTTCTTGACGGCGGTCTTCTTCGCCGTCGCCTTCGTGGCCGTGGCCTTCTTCGCCGCGGTCTTCTTGGCGACGGTCTTCTTGGCCGTCACGGTCTTCTTGGCGACGGTCTTCTTCGCCGTCGTCTTCTTGGCGGCCGTCTTGCGGGCGGCCGTCTTCTTGGCCGGGGCCGGAGCCTCGGCGTCCACACCGGCGTCGGCCGCCGTGTCGGCCGCCTGGTCACCCCCGGTCTCGCCGACCGGCTCGGCCGCCACCGTCGGGACGACCACGACGGCCGCCTCCTCGGACGCGGTGGGCGCGGTGGCCTTGCGGACGGCGCGCCGACGCGGGCGGGCCGGAGCCGCGCTCTCGGCGGGCGTCTCGGCGGGCGCTTCGGCGGCCTGCTCGGCCGGGGTCTCCGGCGCGGGCGCCGCGACCGGCTCCGTGACCGTGACCGCGGCCTCCTCCGCCGCCTTCGGTGAACCGGCCGGAGCCGACACCTTCCGCGTCGCACGGCGCCGCGTACGGCCCTTGGGAGCGGCCTCGTCCTCGACGGCGGGGGCGGGCGCGGGCTCCGTCACCTCGACGGTCCCGGCCACCGGGGCCTCGACCGCGGGGGCCTCGACGACCGGGTCCTCGACCGCGACCGGCTCGGCCTCGGCGGCCTCGCGGGAAGCCCGCTCGGCCCGCTCCTCGCGCCGGCTCCGGGGAGCACGCTCCTCGGCCTTCGGCGCACCCGCGGGGGCCGAGGCACGCCGGGTGGCGCGGCGCCGCGACCGGCCACGGGACGCGGCGGCCTCCGCCTCGGCGGCGCTGCTGTAGAACTCCTCGTCGGCCCGGAACTCCGACACGGGCTGCGCCGGCGCGGCGGCCTCGGCGGCGACCTCGGCCTCGGACTCCGCCGTCTCCGGCTCCTCCGCCGCCTCGTACGTCTGCTCGTGGTCGTGGTCGTGCTCGTGCACCTGCTCGGCGCCGCCACGGCCGCGCTTCTTGCGCTTGCCGCCGCCGCCGACGGAGCTGGGCTGCTCCATGTGGACGATCACACCGCGGCCGTTGCAGTGGACGCAGGTCTCGGAGAAGGACTCCAGCAGACCCTGGCCGACCCTCTTGCGGGTCATCTGGACGAGGCCGAGCGAGGTCACCTCGGCCACCTGGTGCTTCGTACGGTCGCGTCCCAGGCACTCCAGGAGGCGCCGCAGCACCAGGTCCCGGTTGGACTCCAGGACCATGTCGATGAAGTCGATGACGACGATGCCGCCCAGGTCGCGCAGCCGCAGCTGGCGCACGATCTCCTCGGCCGCCTCCAGGTTGTTCCTGGTGACGGTCTCCTCGAGGTTGCCGCCCTGGCCGGTGAACTTGCCGGTGTTGACGTCGACCACGACCATCGCCTCGGTCTTGTCGATCACCAGCGAACCGCCGCTGGGCAGCCAGACCTTGCGGTCCAGCGCCTTCATCAGCTGCTCGTCGATGCGGTACGTCGCGAAGACGTCGACCTCGGAGGTCCACTTCGAGAGCCGGTCGGTCAGGTCGGGCGCCACGTGCGCCACGTAGCCGTGGATGGTCTCCCACGCCTCGTCGCCGCTGACGATGACCTTGGAGAAGTCCTCGTTGAAGATGTCGCGGACGACGCGGACGGTCATGTCCGGCTCGCCGTAGAGCAGCGTCGGGGCGTTGCCGCTCTTCGCCTTCTTCTGGATGTCCTCCCACTGCGCCTGCAGACGCTCGACGTCACGGCTCAGCTCGTCCTCGCTCGCGCCCTCGGCGGCGGTGCGCACGATGACGCCCGCGTCCTCGGGGACGATCTTCTTGAGGATGGTCTTCAGACGCGCGCGCTCGGTGTCGGGCAGCTTGCGGCTGATGCCGGTCATCGAGCCCTCGGGCACGTAGACCAGGTAGCGGCCGGGCAGGGACACCTGGCTGGTGAGGCGGGCGCCCTTGTGGCCGATCGGGTCCTTGGTGACCTGCACGAGGACCGACTGGCCGGACTTCAGGGCGGCCTCGATGCGGCGCGGCCCGTTGGCCATGCCGAGCGCCTCGAAGTTGACCTCACCGGCGTAGAGGACCGCGTTGCGGCCCTTGCCGATGTCGATGAAGGCGGCCTCCATCGACGGCAGCACGTTCTGGACCTTGCCCAGGTAGACGTTGCCGACGTAAGAGGTCGACTGCTCCTTGTTGACGTAGTGCTCGACGAGCACGTTGTCCTCGAGGACGCCGATCTGGGTGCGCTCGCCGCTCTGGCGGACGACCATCACGCGCTCGACGGCCTCACGGCGGGCCAGGAACTCGGCCTCGGTGATGATCGGAACACGGCGGCGGCCCTGCTCGCGCCCTTCACGGCGGCGCTGCTTCTTCGCCTCCAGGCGGGTGGAGCCCTTGATGGACTGCACCTCGTCGCTCGGGTGGTCGTCCTTCTTGCCGCGGGGCTCACGGACCTTGACGACGGTGCGCTCGGGGTCGTTGTCGGTGGACTCGGCGTCCGTGCCGGAGTCACCGGCGCGACGACGGCGACGGCGACGGCGACGGCTGCTGCTGGAGCCGCCCTGCTCCTCGCGCTCGTCCGCGTCCTCGGCGTCCTCCGCGTCCTCGGCCGTCTGCTCGGCGGTGTCCTCGGTGTCCTGCGCGGCCTGCTCGGCGGCGTACTCGTCGTCACCGGCCTCGCCGTCCGCGTCCGCGGACTCGCCACGGCGACGGCGACGGCCACCACGGCGGCGGCGACGGCGCGAACCGGCCGACTCCTCCTCGTCGGACTCGTCACCCTCGACGGCGTCCTCGGCGGACTCGTCGCTCTCCTCCGCCTCGTCGACGTCCTCGACGGGGGCGGCCTGTACTGGGGCGGCCACGGGCTCGTCCTCGACGGCCCGGCGGCGACGGCGACGGCGTCCGCCGGTCGTCTCCTCGGCGGCGGCGACGGGCTCGGGGACCTCGGTGACCTCGGCGACCTGGGTCACCTCGTCGGCCTCCGGAGCCTCCACGGCCTCCTCCGCCGCTTCGGCGGCAGCCGCGGCCGCGGCCCGCTCCGGCGTCTGGAACATCGGCTCGGTGAACACGGGCGCCTGGAAGACGGCGACGGCCGGACGCGCGGGGCGACGGCCGGACTCGGTCTCCTTCGGCGCGGGGGCGGAGAAACCGACGGCGGCCTTGCGGGTCGCGCGGCGGCGGCCACGGCGCGGGGCAGCGTCCTCCGCGGACTCCGTGGTCTCGACGGCTTCGGCGGCCTCGGCGGCGGTGCTCCCGCCGGACGGCCGGGTCTCGCTGGGCTGGGTCTCGCTGGACACGGGCGCCTCCACACGCTCGTCGGCGGTGTCGCCCTCGGGCGCACCGGCGGGTGCGGAGACGCGCCGGGTGGCGCGACGTCGGGTGGTACGACGGGGCGCGGCGTCGTCGGCGGGCGCCTCGGCCTCGGCGGGCACCGGCTCCGCCACGGCTTCGGCCGGCGCGACGATCTCGGCGGCCTCGGCGCCGGTGGCGGCCTGGGGCGTACCGGTCGGCGCGGAGGCGCGCCGGGTGGCACGGCGGCGCGGACGGGCGGCGGGCGCGGTCTCGTCGGCGGCCTGCTCGGTCCGGTCCTCCACGGCGGGGGGCTGCGCTTCCGGGGCGGGAGCCACGGTCCCGGCCGGCTCCGCCGCCTCGGCGGCCTCTGCCGTCACGGGAGCGCCGGCGGGCGCGGAAGCCCGGCGGGTGGCACGACGGCGGCTACGGCGCGGAGCGGTTTCCTCGGCGTCGGTGTCCTCGGCGCCGGTGCTGTCGGCCGGGGTCGGATCGGCGACGGCCTCGGCCGCCGCTGCCACCACAGTCTCCTCGGCCTCTTCGGCCTCGGCGGCCTCGGCGGATGCCACCGGCGGTATGGCCGGCGCGGTGGTCTCGGCCACGGCCGCTGATTCGGCCGCGCCCGTGGGCGGGCCGGCGGGACGCGACGCCGCACGGCGGCGGCGCCGCGGCGGCAGGGTGTCGCTGGGGGTGTTGTTGGTGTCGGAGCCCGTGGAGGGCTCAGTGGGTTCGGTCGGCTCGAGCATGCGGGTGGATCTCCCGTCAGGCTCCCGGGCGCCGCGCCTGGTCCGGCAGTGCCGGTGACGTCCGCGGCTCGCGCGATGCGCGGTGCCGCCGTCCGGGGCGCGGGCGCCGCACGGGAGCTCTCTGTGTCCTGTCTCACCGGTTCCGTACGCCATGTGTGCGTACGGCCTGGCGAAAGTCTTCTGGTGGGTGCGCTGCCCGACCCAGGTGGCTCCCGGATACGAGGGCGGCGCTACGACATCCGTCCCTACGCGGGACCTTCCTTACGCCGACGCCTTCGCGGCGGCAGCTGTGGCGGCCCCTGTGCGATCGGCTGGAGCGGCCGTGACTGCCTCGCGGTCGGGCGCGAGCGGGTCGGTCACCGTGCCGGTCTCTTCATCGAACAGCCCCTGCGCCAGCCTGGTCACCGCTGCGGCGACCGGCGGCGCCAGGTCGGCCACGGCGCGAAGACCGGACAGGACGTCGTCGGGTCGAACGGCAGGCGTCACGTGCCGAACAACCAGCCGCAGTATCGCACAGGGCTGGTCCGTCGGCCTATCAGCCTGTGCGGTGTGCGCCTCCAGGCTCGCCACCGCGCTGCGGGCGTCGAAGGTGCGCATCCCGTTCTTGGTCCTGCGCTGGACCTCCACGGCGTCGGCCGCGGTGAAGGCGGCGACCGCGCGCTCCGCGTCCTCGGGCGCCACGCCGTCGAGGCGCAGCTCCCACACGGACGCGGTGAGCCGCTCGGCGAGACCCGAGGTGCGGGCCTCGACCGCCTCGATGATGTCGAGCCCCACGGGCATCGACTCGTCGAGGAGCTCACGCAGCTTCTCCGGGTCACGCGCCGCCGTGAGCGCGATCTCCAGATACTCCGCCTCACTGCCCGTGCCGGTGGGTGCGGCATTGGCGTACGACACCTTCGGGTGCGGCGTGAACCCCGCCGAGTAGGCCATCGGCACCTCGGCACGGCGCAACGCACGCTCGAAGGCGCGCTGGAAGTCACGGTGGCTGGTGAACCGGAGGCGGCCGCGCTTGGTGTAGCGCAGTCGGATGCGCTGCACCGCGGGTGCGGGCGGCGGGCCTTCGGGCTGTCGCTTGCCCAGTGTCGTTCAGTCCTTCGTGAGAGCGGTCGTACTGCTACCTAGAGTACGTGCAGCGGCGGCTCCCGGTTCCCCGCGGTGGTCCGCCGACCGGAGCGGCTCGGGCTCACGGGGCGTGCCGAACAGGATCCGCCGGACGTCGGCGCGGGCCTGCCGCGCGGACTCGCGGGCGGCGGCCAGGGTCTGCCGGGTGATCCGGCCCACACCGCGGGCGGCCTCGGCGGCGGGCCGCAGGACCGTGTCCCGGACGGCATGCCCGACGGGTGTCAGGACGCTCCGGTACACCCAGCGCGCGGGCTCCACGAAGGCCCGCCGGAACAGCCGGGCGAGGAAGCGTCCGGCGGCGAGCGAGAGATGCCCGGCCACCCGCCAGGCGTGTCCGAGGGCCTCCGCGATCTCCCGGCCGACGACGGCGAGGACGCGTCCCACGGGGACCAGTACCCAGCGCCACACGGCGAGCGCGGGCAGGACGAGCAGGACACGCAGCGTCCAGTAGAGACCTGTGCCGATCCCGCGGAAGATCATCCGTACGAGTCGTCCGAGTCCGCGGGCCGTCCACGCGGCCGCCCGTCCGGCGGGCGCGAGGACCCACTCGTAGAACCACCGTGCCGGTACGACGATCAGATACCACGCGGGCCAGGCCACGGCCTTGCACACCCCGAGTCCGGCAGCCGCGAGCCCGACCCCGACACCTTTGAGCAGCCGGGCGAGCGCGCGGCCCGCCGGCGCCAGCAACCACGCGTACACCCGGCCGAGCCCGGCGCCGGTGCCGCGCAGCAGCCGGCCGAGGCCGCCGAGAACGCCCCGGAACAGCCAGGCCAGTGCGGCGCCGGTGCTCCGCGCCGCCCAGGCGATCGCGTGCCCGAGGGGGGTGAGCACCCGGCCGTACAGCCAGCCGGCGGGGACCACGAGCAGCAGGTACCCGACCCGGCCCAGTGTGCCGACGACCGGGACCACGGCGTACCGCCACAGCGTCACCAAGGGCCACACGAACACCGCCCACGCCACCCACAGCAGCGCCCGGCCCGCCGGCCGCAGCACGGTGTCGCGCAGCGACCGCCCGACGACGACCAGCGCGTCCCACGTCATGCGCACCGGCACCACGAGCACGAGCACGACGATCCGGACCGGCAGCCGGACAGCGACGGTGAGGCATCCCTCGGCACGGGGCACGGGTCGCCCAACGGGTCGCTCAGCGCGCGGCTCAGCGGCCCGCTGAGCGGGCCGCTCAGCGGGCGGCTCAGCGGGCCGCTCAGCGGGCGGCTCAGCGGGCCGCTCAGCGGGCGGCTCAGCGGGCCGCTTCACCAGATCCATACCGAAGGAGACGCGTCACCCGGGCGTACGGATGCGCGCGACCGCCTCCCGCCTCCCGCCTCCCGTCCCCGCGCGACCGCGCTCACCCGAGGCCGGTCGGCACCCGCCGCCGGGAGAGCCGGCCTGCGCCGCTCCAGGCCGAGTACGGGTCACGGCGGGGCAACAGAAGGATCCGGGTGGGCTGAAAGGACCGGACCGGGGCACTCGGCTCATCGAGGCACCGATGGGTGCCACTCCCTCGAAGGAAAGAGAAATCCATGTACATAGGACTGGGTACCGTCGTCCTCATCATCGTCATCGTCGCCGTCGTCATGATGCTGCGCCGCGGCTGACACCCGCCTCGCGTGCCGCACCGCGGGCCGACGGACGCCCGCGTGCCGCACGATCAGTCATGACCCATGGCCCGCCCCGAATTCCGTTCTCCGGGCGGGCATGGTCACGTCCGGCGAGATCCGGTGGCCGTGCTTTCACCGGGTACCGCGATGACCCGATTCATGTGACCGTATTAATCTGCCGTGTGACCGTATCAATCCGCCGGCCGGCGATCCGCCCAATCCACATCGACGACAAATCAAGGAATGGCGAGGCTATTCAGCAGATCGCCGTCGTCGACGGAATAGCGTGTCGGGCGCCTCCGTCACTGTCACCCTTGTTAACCTGCGGCTCCGGAGATATCCACGAGATCCACGAGGGATCGAACGCGCCAATTCACAGGGGTGATTTCCCCGGACGAATACTGGCGCAGTCCGGTCGAGAGGATACGGACCATGCAGGACTTTTCCCGTCGCGGACTGCTGAAGGCCACGGCGGTCACCGGCGCGGGCGCGGTCGTTCTCCCGGGCATCGCGGCCGCGGAGGCCCCGGGCGCGAGCGCCGTCACCCACGAGGCTGGCAACGCGACGTGCGGGCCGGCGAAGCTGACCGGCCGCATCGTCCGTCCCGACGACCCCGGCTACGCCGAGGCGAGCCTGGGCTGGGACGAGCTGTTCGTCCACTATCCGCTGGTCATCGTCTACGCCCAGCGGACCCAGGACGTGGTCAACGCCCTCACCTGGGCACGGCAGCACGATGTCGCGCTGCGGGTACGGAGCGGCGGCCACAGCCTCGAGGGCTGGTCGAACGTGGACAACGGCATCGTGATCGACGTCAGCGAGCTGAAGTCGGCCCACATCGACACGGCCGCCCGTACGGCGACGGTCGGAGCCGGGCTCAGCCAGCTGGAAGCGGTGACCACACTCGCGAAGAAGAACCTGGCGGTGACGACCGGCACGGAAGGCACCGTGGGCCTGTCCGGCGCGACGCTCGGCGGCGGCTTCGGTTTCCTCACCCGCTACCTCGGAATGGCCTGCGACAGCCTCATCGGGGCCGAGGTCGTCGTCGCCTCGGACGGCGACTGCGCCAAGGTCGTCAAGGCGGACCTGAAGAACAACTCGGACCTGCTGTGGGCACTCCGCGGGGCCGGCAACGGCAACTTCGGAATTGTCACGTCGCTCACCTACAAAGTGGCCCCGCTCAAGAGCGTCTCTTATGTGCAGGCGACGTGGGACGGCCTCGGAGACCTGCAGAGGCTCTTCGACACGTGGCAGCGTACGGCGCCGGTCGCCGACAACCGTCTCGGCACCCAGCTCGAAATTCACAGGAACCAGATCCTGCTGTTCGCGGTTCTCGCGGAGGGAACGCCCGCGGAGGCGAAGAGACTGCTGGCACCGATCCTTTCGATCGGCCGCCCCGAAGTCTCGGTGCAGGTCGGTAACTGGGGCGACGTATACGCGGGATTCCAGATTCCGACCGCGGACGAGCCGGCGAACTGGAAGTTCTTCTCGCAGTTCACCGACAAGCCGTTCCCGAAGAAGGCGATCAGCGTGATCGCCTCGTTCATGCGGGACGCACCGACGGACGACAGCAACTTCTTCACCCAGGCCTTCGGCGGAGCGGTCAGGAAGAGCCCGCGCGGCGGCACGGCGTTCCCGCATCGCAACGCGCTCTTCTACTCCGAGCCGGGTGCCGGCTGGGGGGACCGCAGCGTGCCGGGCAGCGGCGACGCGCTGACCCCGCGGGCACAGGCGTGGATCGCCGAGTTCAGCCAGGCTCTGCGGCCCTACGTGCACGGCGCCTACGTCAACGTCCCGAACATCGGCATGCAGGACTGGGAAACCGCCTACTGGGACGGCAACTTCGACCGGCTGCGCAAGATCAAGGCGAAGTACGACCCCCGCAACGTCTTCCAGTACGAGCAGAGCGTCCCGCCCGCGTTCCGCTGAACGACCAGCCGGGCCAGGCCCCCTCCCGACCGGGAGGGGGCCTGGCCATGTCCTCTTCCCGGTCAGGAGGGTGCCTGGTCATGCCCTCTTCCCGGTCAGGAGGGGGCCTGGTCATGGCCCCTTCCCGCCGCCATGTCCTCCGCGGCCCGGCCGGCGCAGCACCCGTCCGTCGCCGCGTCGGGGTCGGCGCTCTCGCCGAGAGTGTCGGCGTCCGCCTTGACGACGTAGACCTCCCACGGCTCGCGCCCCGGGCCATGGACCCACACCTTGTCCTGGAGGGCGTAGCAGCAGGACGTGTCGTTCTCCTCGAAGGTGGCCAGCCCGGCGTCCTCGAGGCGACCGGTCGCGGCCGTGACCTGGTCGGTGGACTCGACCTCGACGCCGAGGTGATCGAGCCGCGTGTCCTGTCCGGCCTCGCCCTCGATCAGGACGAGCTTGAGCGGGGGCTCGGCGATGGCGAAGTTGGCGTAGCCCTCGCGCCGCTTGGCCGGTTCGGTGCCGAACAGCTTCGAGTAGAAGGTGATCGACGCTTCCAGGTCGCTGACGCGCAGGGCGAGCTGAGCACGAGACATGACATGACCCCCATCTGCTTGCATTGACATATGTCGATACAACCTTGCGCTCTGGATCGAAGAACGTCAACATAGAAGCATGTCGAAGCAAGAACTCCGGGTGCTCGGGCAAGAGGACCGGTCCGCCGCCTGCCGCCCAGGCCCGGTGACCGTGCCGTTGGACGAGGACCAGGCTGCCGAGCTGGGGAAGATCTTCAAGGCTCTCGGTGACCCGGTCCGCCTGCGGCTGCTGTCGATGATCGCCTCGCGGGCGGGCGGTGAGGTCTGCGTGTGCGACCTGACACCCGCCTTCGATCTGTCCCAGCCGACCATCTCCCACCACCTCAAGCTGCTTCGGCAGGCGGGCCTGATCGACTGCGAACGCCGGGGTACGTGGGTCTACTACTGGGTGCTTCCCGGCACCCTGGACCGGCTCTCCCTGTTCCTCAAGACGGCACAGACGGCACAGGCTGAACAGGCTGCACGGGCGGCAGAGGCGACCGCGTGAGCGCTTCGCTGAGGCAGCGGGCTCTTGCCGAGGCTGTCGGCTCGGCCGCGCTGGTCGCGGTGGTGGTCGGCTCGGGAATCCAGGCCACCGAGCTGACCCGGGACGTCGGAGTCCAACTGCTGGCCAATTCGCTGGCCACCGTCTTCGGGCTTGGCGTGTTGATCGCGCTCCTCGAGCCGGTCTCGGGCGCGTACTTCAACCCCGTCGTCACCCTCGCGGCCTGGTGCGCCGACCGTCGTTCCGGCGACGGCCTGAGCGGTCGGGACGTAGCCGCCTACCTTTCCGCCCAGACCGCCGGAGCGATCGGCGGCGCGATCCTGGCCGACGCCATGTTCGCCGAGCCCCTGGTGCGCTGGTCCACGCACGACCGTTCCTCCGGTCACCTGTGGCTGGGCGAACTGGTCGCGACCGCGGGACTCGTCCTGCTGATCTTCGGGCTCGGCCGGACCGCTCGCGCTCACTTCGCCCCTGTGGCCGTAGCGGCCTACATCGGAGCGGCGTACTGGTTCACGTCCTCCACGTCGTTCGCCAACCCGGCCGTCACCGTCGGGCGCGCCCTCACCGACACGTTCGCCGGCATCGCACCCGCCTCGGTCGGCCCGTTCATCGTGGCCCAGCTGATCGGCGCCGCACTGGGTCTCGCGCTGGTGACGGCGGTGTTCGGACGCGCGGCACCCGCGCGAACCGGCACCGCCCCCGTTCAGGGCGATCCCGAACTCGCCCTCCCCGCACTCCCCCGACCGGCTTCCGCCACTCCCCCGCCCGGCTTCCGCCCAGAAGGACAACCGCGATGAATACCCCCGCAGAACGCCGCCCGTCCGTGCTGTTCGTCTGCGTCCACAACGCCGGGCGCTCCCAGATGGCCGCGGCGTTCCTCACCCATCTCGCGGAGGATCGGGTGCAGGTGCGCTCCGCCGGGTCCGCGCCCGCCGGTACGGTCAACCCGGCTGTCGTGGAAGCGATGTCGGAGGCCGGCATCGACATCTCCGCCGAGGTCCCCAAGGTGCTCACCGTGGAGGCCGTCCAGTCGTCGGACGTGGTGATCACGATGGGCTGCGGCGACACGTGCCCGTTCTTCCCCGGCAAGCGCTACCTCGACTGGGAGCTCCCCGACCCCGCGGGCCAGGGAGTCGACGCCGTCCGCCCCATCCGCGACGAGATCGAGAAGCGCATCCGCGGCCTGCTCGACGAGATCGCCCCGCCGAGTGAAGTGTGAGTGCGGCAACCGCGGTTCGCATCGTGACCAGGGCCCCGGACACGGCTACCGGACCTTCCGCGCGCCCCTGGCCGGGTTCGCCGCGCAGGGCTGTCACGAACACGGGGTCGTCACCGACGCGGGTATCACGAACACGGGGTTGTCACAAACGAGGAGGCCGTCTTGTCGTCATCTCCAGACAGTCCCTGTTTGGAGGACCACATGAGCGCTGAACACGCACACCTGCCCCCGGGCGTCGAGGTGATCGCCACCCTGCCGGAAGCCGCGGCCCGGATCCCGGCCGGCTCCGAGGCGAGGACCATCCGAGTGACCCTGTCGCCCGGTGACCCGGGCGCGCCGCCGCACCGTCACCCCGGGCCGCTCTTCGGCTACGTGACCCAGGGCGAGATCCTCTTCGAGCTGGAGGGGCAACCGCCCCGGGTGCTCAAGGCCGGGGACGCCCTGTTCGAGCCCGGCGGCGACGTGATCCACTACCAGGGAGGCAACAACCTCCCGGACGCGCAGTCGCAACTGGTGGTGACCATGTTCGCGCAGCCGGGCACCCCCGTTCTGACCGTGGTCAGCGCGGAGGAACTCGCCGAACGACGACACTTGCGATTCCCCCAGCCCTGACGGCCTTCAGCCTCCGGGTGGGCACCGCTCCAGGAGTCCGATCGGCCGGCCCGCCCGGAGCCGGGCCGCTCTCGCCGGTCCGACGTACTCGGCCGCTCAAGGCCGCTTGCGTACAGCGTCGTTGATGTCGGCTGACGGATCCCGGCCGGCTGGTGTCGACCGGTCGATGTCAGCCGGTCGATGTCGGCCCGTCGATGTCAGCCGGCTCGCGCCGGGTCGCCGATACGAGGCCCCGTCGGGCGAACGCGTTGCGGTACCGCGCCGCCGTACAGCACCTTCGGCACCGTCGTGGCCACGCGCCCGGCGGGCCGGCGAGCGCGACCGGCCTCACCACCCGCAGTCGATGTCGGCCGAACCCCCGTACAGGACCGGATCGGTGCTCGTGCCGACGATCCGCAGAAGACCGCGGTCCCGCCCCCAGTCCAACTCGTACGTGCCTGCGCCGACGGGCCGGTAACCGTCGTCGACCGTCCAGGATCCCGACGCGCCCAGAGCCAGGCCGGTACGCCCCACCGCGTACGCCTCACCGTTGCCGATCACGAGAAAGGACGTCTCCCGCACCACGGCCGTGCAGCCCTCCGGTCCCACGGGGCTCAGCACGTAGTACTCCGCATCCGAGATCAGGTCGTCCACCGCTCCCCACACAGTGCCGAGCACCGCCATGACGATCAGCAGAGTCCTCCCCGGCCGAGCCCACCTGACCCGCTTCCGCGGGAGCCTCGCGGCAGCCGCCGGGCGGCCCACCCGGGTGAGGACCCACCGGAGAACGAGCGACAGGACAAGCAGAGCCGCGCTCACCCCCCAGCCGGGCACCACCCGCCCCCGGACGACCAGCAGAAGGCTGCTCCAACTCGCCACGGCCGCGAGGACCAGACTCCCGGCGCCCGCTGCCGAGGAGACGGCCGGCGACCACCTCACGCCGCGTTCCGTACGTGCTTCGATCACGACGGGTACGACACCCCGGACGCGCTGCCGGTCGCGCTGAGAGGCCGAAGCACCTCGATGGCCCCCGGCCCCTCCGGCCTCGGCCTCATCGGTAGTCCTCCGGGTGACCCTGCATCCAGGTATTGATCTTGTCTCGCGTTCCGGTGAGCAGGTCTTGGTGTTTCTTGAGGTTCTCGAAGGAGCTGTCGTCGCCCAGTTCGGCCCGCAGTTCCACGTTCCATGCGAGGGGTTCCTTGAAGTGCCCGGGGCCCTGGGGGTCCGCTTTCATCGCCTTGTCGAGACTGTTGAGCTCATCGAGCACCCGCCCCAGGAAGTACTCGCAGTTCCCCGGGGTCGTGCACCCGTCGTTGTAGGTGGCCTGGAGACGGGCGAACGCATCGCGGACCTTCTCGGCCCCCGGTGCCGGTTCCACCGTGCTCGGGGCGGCCGGCTCCTCGGTCGCGGGAGCCGACACCGTCTTACGGACGGGAGACTCCTCATCGCTCGAGGTCGTACCCGGGCTACCGCTGCAGGAGAGGAGCAATGACGACAGGACCACGACGAGCGTGGAGACGCTGAGAGCGTGCCGTGCGCGCAAGCTGATCATGCCGCGTACGACTCTCCAGGGCGCTCGCTGGTTGTGCCGCGTGCCGGAACCGTCCCGCATCCGGTGCGCGTACCTCGCTGGGCCGCGCCTGCCGGGGACAGCGGAGTCCCAGGTCCTCCGCCGACTCCCGCTGTCAGGTTCCGGGTGCCGGCGTCACTGCCGGGAGGGACACATCGCCGCTGGAGCGGATGAGGGCTGTCCATCGTCGCGATCTCGTGGACCAGCGGGGCACCCACTCGTGGAACAGCGAACGTCCGTCCGGGGAAAGGGCCCGGGGAACGGGCCACGGAGAAACGGGGCGGCCGAACTCTTCGTCAGCCCACGCACGGTGGAATGGCACCTGGGCAACGTCTTCACGAACCTCGGGCTCAGCTCCCGCAGGCAACTGCGCTCCGCGCTGCCTGCGCCGAACCAGCGCCGCGGACGGCAGAAGCAGCGGGTGGCGACCTGACGGCAGGGCGGGTCCGAATCCCACACCCGCATCACACCCACCGCAGGACGGCCCCTGACCAGGTGAATCGGTCAGGGGCCGTCGTCGCGCGCGCTGTCGGTGACTGCCCGCTGTCCGCCGCTGGTTGCCGGTCGATCGGGCACGGCAGGGGCACGGGAACCGGCGGTGCACAGCCCGGGGCCCGCGGCGGGACGTGGGGAGGCGGGTCAGCCGGTGCAACCGGCCACGTGAGAGGGGCTGCCGACGCAGTTGGTGGGACGGTTTCCCGTGATGGGGGAGCGTTTGTTCACCACGACGCTTCCGGTCCCGTCGAACACGCCTCCAGGGGCACTGCTCGCGCTGTTCTCGGTGACGGAGCTGCGGTTGAGGACGAGGTACGAGCCGGAGTTGACGTTGTAGATACCGCCGGCCAGCAGACCGGCGGTGTTCTTCTTGATGGTGCTCCGGTTGAAGGTGGCTCTTCCGAGCTGTGCGTTGGTGACGCCCCCTCCGTGGTCGCTGGCGGTGTTGTCGACGATCGTGCTGTCGTCGACGGTCATCCGGAAGTCGTTCCAGAGGCCGCCGCCGTCGCCTGCCGTGACCCTGTTGCCGGTGATGGAGCTGCGGGAGATGGTGATCCTGTCGTCGTTGAACACGCCTCCGCCAAAAAAGCTGCCGGCCGTGTTGTCCTCGATCGAGGTGGAAACGACGGAGGTGGAGCCCTCGCTGGAGATCCCCCCACCCGAGCCTGCGGCATCGTTGTCGACAACCCTGGACCGAACGAGCCTCAGGGTTCCCAGGTTCTCGATGCCGCCACCGTTGTTACCGGCGGTGTTGCCTTTGACGAGGACGGATGTCGCGTGGAGTGTCCCCCTGTCCTGGACGAGGACGCCCCCGCCGTCGCCAGTCACTTCACCATTCTCGATCTTGAGATCGCTGAGCGTCACCCTGCCACCGGCCGCGACATCGAGAAGGCGGAAGAGGTTCGCGGTGGTACCGCGCCGGAGAGTGGCGCCGTTTCCGTCGATGGTGACAGGCACCTTGATCGGAGGTGTCGCGTCATCACCCGAGAAGCGTGCCGTGAAGTCGTAGACGCAGCCCTTGGCGAGACTGATTTTGCCAAAACCTCGGGCGTTGGCTCTGGTGATGGCGGCGACAAGGGAACTCGTCTTGCACCGCACATGCTCAGGGCTGTGGGCAACCGCGGGGACGGCGGTGACGGCGGTGGCGGCCGCAGCAATCGCGACGGCACCGGCAAGGGCTCGAAGTGCGGGCAAGGCGGCATCCCTGCTTTCGGATCGACGGGGTCCAGGCTCAGGGCCTGCATGGGCGCACTACACAAATGCGCGACCGCGTCGAGAATGTGCTTTACCGATTTCCGGCGCATGCAGCCACGCTGGCCACTCCCTCGTTCGGTGGCGAGGACAACCCGAAGAGACCTGCGAGTCTGCTCCACGCCCGCTTGATGCGAGATGGCTCCCTGATCAACTGGGCCTGCCAGTCAGTCCATGTGACCGGTCAGGTGGGCGAACTGAGGCGCCCTCAGACCCGCTCCACCTCGCACACGATGTGCGGCGACGCCTCAGGTCCCGGCAGCAGCGAGAAGGTGTCGACAGAGTCGACGGGTGAGGGACGAGACGCCGACCGCGGCCGACGCGGCCGCCACCCCGTCCTCGCTCACCCCCACCGACACCCCGCCCACCCGATCGAGCGCCCCGTTCACCTCAGTGCGTGTGACCACTCGAAGCGGGCGCAGGCGCCGCGTTCTTGACCGTCAGCGGCAGCTTGCCTGTCGGGCCGATCTGGAGTGGGTGTCCATCTGAGGGTACGAAGCCACCCACAGTCCCGTCAGAGCCCCGACTACCTCTTTAGGAGCGAGGCTGGAGAATCACAGGCCTGACCTGCGAATTCCTGGTGGAGTCTGACTGCCCCTGTCACTCCGACCGATCCGCGCCCCCTCGATGCGAACTATGGGCGCGACGGTTACTGAGGGTCGATTGGCTGGCCGTTGATTTGCCAGAGGTCTTACTCGGTTGACTGCGGTCTGTGCGGTTGCTGTACTCCGCTGCTGTACAGCGACTTCGGGGGACCCGTGACCACACTGCCGGCAAGCGTAGATCGCGACATCGTCGATCACCGGATCATCTTCGCGCTCAAGACGATCCGCGAAGCGTTGGACTGCACGATTCATGAAGCCATTGACGTGTTCGCGGTCCGGTATGAGGAGCTGCGCCGTGATCGTCCGGACGACTTCGCTGTCGGGCCCGAGGAGTACGGCAGGGGGTTCTACTCCTGATCGGCGGACGGTCTTGAAAACCGTCGTGGCAGCGATGTCACCGTGAGTTCGAATCCCACACCCACCGCAGGTGAACGGCCCCTGACCAACAACATCGGTCGGGGGCCTTCGTCATGGCTGATGCCCGCTCGTGACCACTGTTCGCCGGTGTTCCCCGGTCGATCGGGCACGCGTAGGGCACGGGCGAACGACGACTACCGTTTCAGCGCTCGGTAGCGCTTCAGGAGAGTGGCGATTCCGTCAGGATCAGCACGGCTGTTCAGCTCTGTCAGCAGATCGTCGGGGCAGAGTTCGTACAGGTCTCCCCACCAGCGCCGTCCCTTGTTGTCCCAGATCCGGTATCCGCCTGGCACTCCGCGCGCTACGTACCGCCGTTTACTCACGCCGCCCCTCCCGCCGTCGGTTGTCCTGATCAGAGAAGCAGGCCGATTCGCAGAGCACGACTTCATTGCCCCCCACTGTCCCCAGGACCCATCCCGTCCGCCGTCGACCCACACAGCGTGGAGCGGGCCTGGTTTAGTGCGTCCAGGTGGAGCGCGCCACTGTACGAACGACCTGGACGCCCTGGGCCGCGGCTGCTCAACTCTGCCTGGGTCGACGGCAGACGGGATGGGAGCACCCCGCGCACGCCCCTACGGACCTGTGGCCGGGAACGGCGCCCCTTCCATCCCGGTGCCGGCCGATCCCCCGCCGGAGGCATCGCCGTGACCGTGACGTACGTACGGTGATCAACCCATCGCCCCGGGCTTGCCCTCGTGTGCGCGCTGGCGCAGCCCGCCGGAGCGGGCCGAAGGCAGGAACGGCGGCGGAGCGGAGCCAGGAGCGCGCCCGGCGGAGCGGAGCGCAGCCGGGGCTTGATCAGTAGTGGAGAAGGTTGTAACTCAGTGCGCTTCAGGGAAGCCGCGGCTCACGGACCCACAAGTCACGGAAAGCCAACGAGCCCCCTCCCAGTCAAGCGAAGGGGGCTCGTATGGTCCTCTATCCCGCTTGGCAGCGCCGAACCTGCCCTAGGTCCACTCCACCTCGGAGACGATCCCCGCAGCAGCTCCAGGGCCCGGCAACGGCGTCCGGGAGGGCGCCGCCGACGCGGAACGGCGAGGGCCCGAAGTGCCTACCGCAGCCAACGCCGCGGCGACCTCGTCCTCACTCACCCCCGCCAGCGCCTCAATCCCCCGATCGAGCGCCCCGTTCACCTCAGTGCGTGTGACCGCTCGAAGCGGGCGCAGGCGCCGCGTTCTTGACCGTCAGCGGCAGCAGCTTCTTGCCTGTCGGGCCGATCTGGATGTGGGTGTCCATCTGAGGACAGACCCCACAATCGAAGCACGGTGTCCAGCGGCAGTCCTCGACCTCGGTCTCGTCGAGGGCGTCCTGCCAGTCCTCCCAGAGCCAGTCCTTGTCGAGGCCGGAGTCGAGGTGGTCCCAGGGGAGGACCTCCTCGTAGGTGCGCTCGCGGGTCGTGTACCAGTCGACGTCCACGCCGAAGGCGGGGAGGGTCTTCTCGGCGCAGGCCATCCACCGGTCGTAGGAGAAGTGCTCGCGCCAGCCGTCGAAGCGGCCGCCGTCCTCGTAGACGGCGCGGATGACCGAGCCGATACGGCGGTCTCCGCGGGAGAGCAGGCCCTCGACGATGCCGGGCTTGCCGTCGTGGTAGCGGAAGCCGATCGAGCGGCCGTACTTCTTGTCGCCGCGGATCTTGTCGCGGAGCTTCCCGAGGCGGTCGTCCGTCTGCTCGGCGGAGAGCTGCGGGGCCCACTGGAAGGGGGTGTGCGGCTTGGGGACGAAGCCGCCGATCGAGACCGTGCAGCGGATGTCGTTCTGGCCGGAGACCTTGCGGCCCTCGGCGATCACGTTCATCGCCATGTCGGCGATCTGCAGGACGTCGTCGTCCGTCTCCGTCGGCAGGCCGCACATGAAGTACAGCTTCACCTGGCGCCAGCCGTTGCCGTAGGCGGTGGAGACGGTCCGGATCAGGTCCTCCTCCGAGACCATCTTGTTGATGACCTTGCGCATGCGCTCCGAGCCGCCCTCGGGAGCGAACGTCAGGCCCGAGCGGCGGCCGTTGCGCGTCAGCTCGTTCGCCAGGTCCACGTTGAAGGCGTCGACACGGGTGGAGGGGAGGGAGAGGCCGATCTTGTCCTCCTCGTACCGGTCCGCGAGGCCCTTCGCGAGGTCACCGATCTCGCTGTGGTCCGCGGAGGACAGGGACAGCAGGCCCACCTCCTCGAACCCCGTCGCCTTCAGGCCCTTCTCGACCATGTCGCCGATGCCCGTGATGGAACGCTCACGGACCGGACGGGTGATCATGCCCGCCTGGCAGAAGCGGCAGCCGCGCGTGCAGCCGCGGAAGATCTCCACGGACATGCGCTCGTGGACCGTCTCCGCGAGCGGGACGAGGGGCTGCTTCGGGTAGGGCCACTCGTCGAGGTCCATGACCGTGTGCTTCGACACGCGCCACGGAACGCCCGACTTGTTGGGCACCACACGGGCGATCCGGCCGTCGGCGAGGTACTCGACGTCGTAGAACGCCGGGATGTAGACGTTGCCCGTCTTCGCCAGGCGGAAGAGGACCTCCTCGCGGCCACCCGGACGGCCCTCGGCCTTCCAGGCCCGGATGATCTCGGTCATGTCGAGCACGGCCTGCTCGCCGTCACCGATGATCGCGGCGTCGATGAAGTCGGCGACGGGCTCGGGGTTGAAGGCCGCGTGACCGCCGGCCAGCACGATCGGGTCGTCGAGGGTGCGGTCCTTGGACTCCAGGGGGATCCCGGCCAGGTCCAGGGCCGTCAGCATGTTCGTGTAGCCCAGCTCCGTGGAGAAGGACAGTCCGAAGACGTCGAATGCCTTCACCGGGCGGTGGCTGTCCACCGTGAACTGGGGGACCCGGTGCTCGCGCATCAGCTCCTCCAGGTCCGGCCAGACGCTGTACGTGCGCTCGGCGAGGACGCCCTCACGCTCGTTGAGGACCTCGTAGAGGATCATGACGCCCTGGTTGGGCAGTCCGACCTCGTAGGCGTCGGGGTACATCAGCGCCCAGCGGACGTCGCAGGCTTCCCAGGGCTTGACCGTGGAGTTGAGCTCTCCGCCGACGTACTGGATCGGCTTCTGCACATGCGGGAGCAGAGCTTCGAGCTGTGGAAACACCGATACAGCGGCTTCGGCAGGCATCTCGCGAACCTTCGTGAGCTGGAACGTACTGACAGGGGTGACCATCCAGCGTAACGCGGCCGGGAGCGGCCTCCGTACGATCAGATGCCGCTGCCTCCCCTGATCGACTCCCACTCCCCCGGGAAAGCCGCCTCGACCGCCGCCGCGCGCCGCTCCTCACGGCCGTACAGCAACCCGTACGTGAACGCGCTCTCGCCCGCCGCGTGGGCCTGGGCGGCCAGCTCGCGCAGGGCCTCGCGGGCCATCACGCTGTCCTGGTGGTCGCCGAGCAGGCTCTGCAGCGACTTCATCGCCTTGACCAGGCCCGCCGCGGGTCCGCCGAGGGCGGGGGTGGCGGCCTCGGCCCCGTACCGGGTGCGCTTGGCCTTCTTGCGGGCCTCGTGCATCGCGAGGTCGCGCTCGGCGCCGGGGGCCAGGTCGAGGGCCTCGTCGACCCGTGCGGAGACCTTCGCGAAGTCCTTCCGTACGGCCTTGGTGATCACCTTCGAGGGGTCGCCCGCCGCGGCCTTCAGCAGGGGCGGGCCGGTCACCACACCGTCGAGCGCCGCCAGCAGGTCCAGGTAGCGGCTGCCGTCCAGTACGGCGATCACGTGGCGTCGGGAGCCGTCACCGCGGGCCTGCGACCAGGTGTGCAGACGGTCGCGGACGGGGCCGGTGAGCAGGGCACCCGGGAGCTCGTCGAGCGCCGCCGTCAGGCGTTCGGTGAGGACTTCCTGGTCACGGCCGACGCCCAGCTCGCCGGCGAGCCACTTCAGTTCCTCGCCGATCGGGTCGGTGACGGCGCGGTCGAGGATCTTGCCGTACGAGCGGAAGGCGCTGCGCATACGGCGGGTGGCGACGCGCATGCTGTGGACGGAGTCGTGCAGGTCGCGGCGGACGGCGGGGTCCAGTTCGACGATGGCGTCGCGCTGGGTACGGAGGTAGGCGAGGACGTGGTCCCCAGCCGTCCGCGGGGCGCGGTCCGCGGGCGCGAGCGCGGGCGCGACCCGCTTCTTTGTGGTGTCAGTGGCCTTGGTGGCCTTGGTGGTCTTGGTGGTGTCCGTGGTCTTCGTGGTGTCCGTGGTGTCCGTGTCGCTGAGGGCCCTGGCGAGTTTGGACTTCGACGAGGAGCGTTCGAGGCCCGCCTTGCGGAGCTTCTTCTCCACCTTGTCGAGGAAGGCCGGATCGCCGTCGTCGGCGAGCTCCACCTCGATCTCCGTCCACTCGGCGACGCCGGTACCGCCGCTGAGGCGCTCCGCCCGGACGCGGTCGACACTGACCTCGGCGAGCAGGGCTCCGGAGGCGTCGACGAGGTGGCGGACGTCCCGGGCCGACAGCAGGCGTACGACGGGCACGAGTTCGGCTTCGCGCACCCGGGAACGTACGAGGGCGGACAGGGAGTCGGGGACGGTGTCGGAGAGCGGGGCGCGGATCTCGTCGCGGACGCCTTCGGAGACGGGGAGTTTGAGGTGCCAGCCGGCGTCGCCGCCGCCGGTGCGGCGGCGCAGGGTGAGGGAGGCGGCGGCGAGTCGTTGGTCGGCCGTGTCGTAGTAGGTGGCGTCGAGGTCCGCCACGCCCTTGTCGATGACGCCGGAGACTCCGGGGACGCGGGTCAGGTCCGGCAGGGCCGGGTCACCTCCGGTGGGAGAGCCCTCGTACTTCCGCTCGATTTCTCGCTTGGTGTCCGCCATGACCCGAATCTAGTGGCAGCGGGGCCGGGATGGCAGTGCCCGGACCTGCCGGGACGGTCGCGGGAGACCGGATTTCGCCCCCGGCGCCGCTCCCCGTGCCGTTCCCCCGGGGCCGTCGTCCCCGGTCCCCCGGGCCACCTGAACGATCTCGTCCGAAAAACCCGGCCGCCCCGAACGAACCAACCGGCCCGACCGGCATCCGGGGGGCGGCAGCCGTCGTCCGGCGCGGGCACCCCGGCACGAGTCGGGCCCTGCCCGGAGCCCGGCGGAACGCCACGCCGGTCCGGGTTCCCGGCGCCAGGAGGCCGCGGGAACATCAGGCGGTCCCCGTTCCCAGAGCCCCGGCCCGCTCCGGGGGCCCGATCGGCCCGCCCCGCGCCATCACGCCGCCCGAGCCCCGGCCACCGGGCCGCCGCGGACACCGACGGGCGCCACGAACACCGACGGGCGCCGGAGGCACCTCGCGGGACACCCCGCGGAGCGCCCCGCCCGGCGCCCCGCGCGACACCTCCCCGCCCAACCGCCAAAGACCTACGCCGACATGGGCCGTTGGACTCTGATCGACTGCAGCAGGCCCACCGCCACCCATACCGCGAACATCGATGAACCGCCGTAGGAGACGAACGGGAGGGGGAGGCCGGCGACCGGCATGATGCCGAGCGTCATGCCGACGTTCTCGAATGCCTGGAAGGCGAACCAGGCGATGATGCCGGCGGCGACGATCGTGCCGTACAGCTCGGTGGTCTCGCGGGCGATGCGGCAGGCCCGCCACAGGACGACGCCGAGCAGGAACAGGATGAGGCCGGCGCCCACGAAGCCCAGTTCCTCGCCCGCGACCGTGAAGACGAAGTCCGTCTGCTGTTCGGGGACGAACTGGCCGGTCGTCTGGGAGCCGTGCCCCAGGCCGGTGCCGAAGAGGCCGCCGGAGCCGATGGCGATCCGCGCCTGGTTGGTGTTGTAGCCGACGCCGGCGGGGTCGAGGTCGGGGTTGGCGAAGGCGGCGAAGCGGTTGATCTGGTACTCGTCGAGGATCTTGAGCTGCCAGATCGCCACCGCGCCCAGCGCGCCGGCCCCGAGCAGGCCGAACACCCAGCGGTTGGAGGCGCCGGAGGCGAGCAGCACACCGAGCACGATGATGACCGCGACCATGATCGTGCCGAGGTCGGGCATGAGCATGACGATCATCATCGGGACGGCCGCGAGGCCCAGTGCCTGGAGCACGGTGCGGTGGTCCGGGTACTGCTTGTCGCCCGCGTCCACCCGGGTGGCCAGCAGCATCGCCATGCCCAGGATGATCGTGATCTTGGTGAACTCGGCGGGCTGGAGCGAGAGACCGCCCGCGACGAGCCAGTTGCGCTGGCCGTTGATCGTCGCGCCGAGCGGGGTGAGCACCAGCAGGATCATGAAGACCGAGAGGCCGTACAGGATCGGGACCGCGGTGCGCAGGGTGCGGTGGCCGAGCCAGACCGTGCCGATCATCAGAGCGATGCCGATGCCGGTGTTCATGAGGTGGCGGATGAGGAAGTAGTACGGGTCGCCCTGGTTGATCTCGGTGCGGTTGCGGGTTGCCGAGTAGACGAGGGCCGAGCCGATCAGCGACAGCGCGACGGCCGACAGCAGTATCGGCCAGTCGAGGCGGCGGGCCAGCGAGTCGCGGGCGAGCAGCCGCGACATGCCGCCGCGCTCGGGGCCGTACCCGGAGACGGAGAAGTTGTTCGCTCCGGTCATGTCAGGATCCTCATCCTCCGCCGCTTCCGCGGGCGTTCCGAGCGCCTGCGGGTGTTGCGGTTGCTCGCGTTCGGCGACGGCGTGGTGGCCCCGTCCTGCTGCTGGTCGGTGGTGCCGGAGGTGTCCTTCTTGTTGGCCTGCTGGTCCTTGGCCGGGTCCTTGGAGATCTCCGGGGAGTCGATCGAGCCGTCGGGCTGGATCTTGGGAAGGCTCTTCTGCGGGGTGGGGAGCAGGGCCTTCTTCTTGTCGATGGCACCGTCGGGCGAGACGCCGTACAGGGCGTTGTAGATGTTGCGGACGGCCTCACCGGAGGCTCCGGAGCCCGTACCGGCCTGGGCGATCGTCATGACGATCGTGTAGTCCTTGGAGTAGGTGGCGAGCCAGGAGGTCGTCTGCTTGCCGTAGACCTCGGCGGTACCGGTCTTGGCGTGCAACGGGATCTTGTCCTGCGGCCAGCCACCGAACTTCCAGGCGGCCGTTCCGCGGGTGACGACGCCCTCCAGGGCCGCGTTCATGCCCTTGAGCGTGGCCTTGCTGACCGGCAGCTTCCCGCGGACCTTGGGCTTGATCTCCTCGACGCTCCGGCCGTCGGCGCTGACGATCGCCTTGCCGATGGTGGGCGTGTGCACGGTGCCACCGTTGGCGATCGCCCCGTAGATCATGGCTTCCTGGATCGGGGTGACGAGGGTGTCGCCCTGGCCGATGGAGTAGTTGATCGAGTCGCCCTCGCGCATCTTGTTGCCTTCGAGGCAGTTCTCGTACGCGATCCGCTGGACGTAGTCGCCGTTCTTCTTGCCGGTCTTGCACCAGACGGCCTTGTTGGCCTTCCAGTAGTTCTGCTTCCACTGGCGGTCGGGGACCCGGCCGGTGACCTCGTTGGGCAGGTCGACGCCGGTCTCCTTGCCGAGGCCGAACTGGTGGGCGGCCTTGTAGAAGTAGTCCTTGGGGGTCTTCTTCGGGTTGATGCCGCCGTCCTTCTTCCACTCGTTGTCGGCGAGGCCGTAGAAGACGGTGTCGCAGGAGACCTCGAGGGCCCGGCCGAGTGAGATGGGGCCGAAGTTCTCGCCCTCGAAGTTCTTGAAGACCTGGCTGCCCACCGAGTAGGAGCTCGTGCAGGGGTAGTTGCCGTCGAAGGCGTAGCCGGCCTCGACCGCGGCGGCCGTGGAGACGACCTTGAACGTCGAACCGGGCGCGGACTGACCCTGTATGGCCCTGTTGAGCAGCGGGTAGTCGGAGTCCTTGCCGGTGAGCCGCGTGTAGTCCTTGGCGGAGATGCCGCCGACCCAGGCGTTCGGGTCGTACGTCGGGTTGGACGCCATGGCGACGATCCGGCCGGTCTTGGCCTCCATCACGACGACCGCGCCGGAGTCGGCCTTGTAGTTCTCGCTGGTGATCTTGTCGTACTGGGTACGGGCGACCTTCATCGCGTTGTTCAGCTCGTACTCGGCGACGCGCTGGACGCGGGCGTCGATGCTGGTGACGAGGTTCGCGCCGGACTCGGCCTTGTCGCTCTTGGCCTTACCGATGACACGGCCCAGGTTGTCGACCTCGTAGCGGGTGACGCCGGCCTTGCCGCGCAGTTGCTTGTCGTACTGGCGCTCGAGACCGGAGCGGCCGACCTGGTCGGAGCGCAGGTACGGCGACTCGGTGTCCTTGGCCTTGGTGATCTCGGCGTCGGTGACCGGCGAGAGGTAGCCGAGGACCTGCGCGGTGTTGGACTTGCCGGGAGCGGCGTAGCGCCGTACGGCCTCGGGCTCGGCGGTGATGCCGGGGAAGTCCTCGGAGCGTTCACGGATCTGCAGGGCCTGCTTGGCGGTGGCCTCGTCCGTGATGGGGATCGGCTGGTAGGGCGAACCGTTCCAGCAGGGCTGCGGGGTCTTCGCGTCGCACAGCCGGACCTTCTGGATGACGTCCTCGGGCTTCTCGCCGAGCACGTCGGCGAGCTTGGTCAGGACCGCCTTGCCGTCGTCCTTCATCTTCAGGAGGTCGGTGCGTGAGGCGGAGACCACGAGCCGGGTCTCGTTGTCGGCGATCGGCACACCGCGCGCGTCGAGGATCGAGCCGCGCACGGCGGGCTGGACGACCTGCTGGACGTGGTTGCCGGAGGCTTCCTTGGCGTACTCGTCGCCGTTGCGGATCTGGAGGTACCAGAGGCGGCCGCCGAGGGTGCCGAGGAGGGAGAGCACGAGAATCTGGATGACGACGAGCCGGATCTGGACCCGTGGGGTCCTGCCGGTCTCGGGGATGTTGGTCACTGCTGCTGCCTCCCCCTCTCAGTGTGTGTACGAGACATACGAATACCCGGCCAACCTGTGTGCGCGAGCCACGGCGCCCGGAGTGAACTCATCCGCGGTCACAGTCGCTTGACCCCCTTGATGCGCCCCGCGCGGGCGACGCGCGCCCTGGCCGCCTTGACCCGCATACCGCGCTGGCTGCCGATGCGCAGACCGGTGCCGGAGGCGAGCCACCCCGAGGAGACGTCGGCGGCCTTGGCGGACGCGCCGGACTCGCCGAGCGGGTTGTTCTCCGCGCGCCGGGCCAGCGCCATCAGCCCCGGCACCACGAACGGCGCGAGCAGCAGGTCGTACAGCGCGGCCGTGAACAGCAGGCTGCCGAGACCCACATGGCGGGCGGCGGTGTCGCCGACCAGGGCGCCGACACCGGCGTAGAGCAGGGTGGAACCGACCGCGGCGGCGACGACCACGGCCATCGGTCCGGTCGCGGACTTGAGCTGGCCGTTCTCCGGCTTCACCAGACCGGCGAGATAGCCGATGACGCACAGCACGAGGGCGTAGCGCCCGGCGGCGTGGTCGGCGGGCGGGGCGAGGTCGGCGAGCAGGCCCGCGCCGAAGCCGATGAGGGCGCCGCCCACATGGCCGTAGACCATGGCGAGGGCCAGCACGGTCAGGAGGAC
The DNA here is from genome assembly GCF_042887295.1 of Streptomyces sp. NPDC057950. Taxonomy (NCBI): domain Bacteria; kingdom Bacillati; phylum Actinomycetota; class Actinomycetes; order Kitasatosporales; family Streptomycetaceae; genus Streptomyces; species Streptomyces sp. NPDC057950. The sequence continues at coordinate 79,987 of NZ_JBHVPP010000003.1, read as the reverse complement.
CAGGTCCGGGACGGCACCGGGGAGGTGGAGACGGGCGAGGACGCTCACCTGGATCACCAGGGCGACGACCACCAGGGTGGTGGAGAGCAGCATCCGGTTGAGACGCATGGGGTTCGGCTCCTACTGCTGTTGCTGCTGGCCGTCGAGGGGGGCGTCCGCCGAGGGGGTGACCGTGACGGTCACGGTCGGCGTGGGCGTCGGTCTGGGCTTGGGGGGCAGGACCTCGTCGCGGGGGTCCTTGCGCGGGGCCCGGACGACGACGCCGACGATGTCGAGCTTCGTGAACGAGGCGTACGGCGTCACGTAGACCGTGCGGGTCAGGCCGCCGCCGGAGGGGTCGACGCGGGAGACCACGCCGACCGGGACGCCGGGGACGAAGGGCTTGTCGGCCTGCGAGCCGAACGTGACCAGGCGGTCGCCCTTCTTGATCTTGGCCTTGCCGTTGAGCAGCTCGACCCGCAGCGGGCGGTCGCCCTGTCCGGAGGCGAAGCCGAGTTCGTCGCTCGACTCCATGCGTGTGCCGACCGTGAAGTCGGGGTCGTTGGCGAGCAGCACGGTGGAGGTGTCGGGGCCGACGGTGGTGACGCGTCCGACCAGTCCGTCGCCGTTCAGGACGGTCATGTCGCGGGTGATGCCGTCGTTCGCGCCGACGTCGATCGTCACGGTCCAGGAGAAGCCCTGGGCCGCTCCTATGGCGATGACCTCGGCGCCCTTGATGCCGTACTGTCCGTCGCCGGCCATGCGCAGCATCTTGTTGAGCTGGCCCAGCCGGCTGCGATTGCGGTCGTCGCTGCCGAGTTTCGCCTTCAGCGCCGCGTTGTCGTGTTCGAGCCGGGCGACGCGGTCGTGCCGGTCGTCCGAGTCGCGGACCGCGGTGATCGCGTTGCCGACGGGGTCGACCGCGGAGGACACCCCGTTCTCGATCGGGCCGAAGACTGTCGCGGCGGCCTGACGGGCGCCCTGGACCGGTGAGTCCTCTCCGCCCCGGATGTCCACCGTGATCAGAGCGAACGCGATGGCGATCAGCAGCACCAGGAGCAGCCGGCTCTCTCGTGTGTCCCTCACGTGCGGCGGCCGTGCCTTCCTCGTCGGAATTCGTCGTACCCAAAGAGGGCAGCCCGCAGGACTGACCGAAGGGCCTCCCCAAGAGGCTGCCCCAAGAGGCTCTTTGGGTGAGCTTATGCCTCTATATCAACGATCCGCCGTACGAGAGGAGATCATCTCGTACGGCGGAACCGAAGAGTTACCTCATCTGCGCGGCTGGGCGTCCAGCACCTGCTGGAGCGCCTCGAACTCCTCGACGCACTTGCCGGCGCCGAGCGCCACGCTGTCCAGCGGGTCCTCGGCGATGTGGATCGGCATGCCGGTCTCGCGGCGCAGCCGCTCGTCGAGACCACGCAGCAGGGCTCCGCCGCCGGTCAGAACGATTCCGCGGTCCATCACGTCGCCCGACAGCTCCGGCGGGCACTTGTCGAGCGTCGTCTTCACGGCGTCGACGATCGCGTTGACCGGTTCCTCGATCGCCTTGCGGACTTCGGCCGCGGAGATGACGACGGTCTTGGGCAGCCCGGAGACGAGATCCCGGCCACGGATTTCGGTGTGCTCGTCAGTGTCGAGGTCGTACGCGGAACCGATCGTGATCTTGATCTGTTCCGCGGTCCGCTCACCGAGGAGGAGGCTGTACTCCTTCTTGATGTGCTGGATGATCGCGTTGTCCAGTTCGTCGCCCGCGACGCGGATGGACTGGGCGGTGACGATGCCGCCGAGCGAGATCACCGCGACCTCCGTGGTGCCGCCGCCGATGTCCACCACCATGTTGCCCGTGGCCTCGTGGACCGGCAGGCCGGAACCGATGGCCGCGGCCATGGGCTCCTCGATGATGTGCACCTGGCGGGCGCCGGCCTGGGACGACGCCTCGATGACGGCACGGCGCTCGACGCCCGTGATGCCGGAGGGCACACAGACGACGACACGTGGACGGGCGAGGTAGCGCCGCTTGTGGATCTTCAGGATGAAGTAGCGGAGCATGCGCTCGGTGATCTCGAAGTCGGCGATGACACCGTCCTTCAGCGGACGTACGGCAACGATGTTGCCGGGGGTCCGCCCGATCATCTTCTTGGCCTCCGCGCCGACCGCGAGAATGCCACCGGTGTTGGTGTTGATCGCGACGACGGACGGCTCGTTGAGTACGATCCCGCGACCCCTGACGTACACCAGCGTGTTGGCGGTCCCGAGGTCGACAGCCATGTCACGGCCGATGAACGACATTGAGTTCCCCATCAGGATTCGTCTGGCCTTCCCAAGTGGAGCTTTGACGGCTTGTCAGGTAAGGCGAGGTGGGTGCTGTGACGTGAAGGCTTACATCGTAGACGCGCCTGCACGAACACTGCGCGAGGGTCTTCGCCATTGTCAGCATGTGCGACGCCGCCCCGCTTGTGGAGACGGGCCATCGGGGGCACGCGTTCCCCCGATCGGCACGCATATGCCACAGGACGGCCGGAAATTTCGCGGCCGCCCCGGATCGGACATCCGAATGACGAGACGGTCCCGCGAAAAATTCGCGGAAAATTAGCGCTCGCGCGGTCCGTGGAACTCAGCCGCGGCCGGGAAAGAAGATCTTCAGCTCACGCTCGGCGGACTCCTCGGAGTCGGAGGCGTGGATCAGGTTCTCGCGGACGATCACGCCGTAGTCCCCGCGGATGGAGCCGGGGGCCGCGGCGATCGGGTCGGTGGGGCCGGCCAGCGCCCGCACCCCTTCGATGACCCGCTCGCCCTCGACGACCAGCGCCACGACCGGGCCGGACGCCATGAACTCGACGAGCGGCTCGTAGAAGGGCTTGCCCTTGTGTTCGCCGTAGTGCTGCTCCAGCGTGTCCTGGTCCAGCGTCCGCAGCTCCAGCGCGGTGATCTGCCAGCCGGCCTTGCGCTCGATGCGGCTGATGATCTCGCCGGTCAGGCCACGACGGACGGTGTCGGGCTTGAGGAGGACGAGGGTGCGCTGGCTCACGGTGGTGCTCCTTCAGGTCACAAGTGTGCGGGTGACCGAGGCTACAGGGCGTGTCGGGGTGGGTGTCACGCAGAGTCAGGTGGTACGGAGCCTCGGGACCCGCGCGGAAGCCGTGGGGCGCGTCCGCTACGCGGCGTGCCCCTCCGCCTCCGCCCGCGCGGCGAACCGCGCCTTCGCCTCGTCGATCTTCCGGCCGTAGTGCACCGAAGCCCACCACAGCGCCGCGAAGATCGCGCCCAGGAAGAACATCGAGGTCACGAAGAACCCGCTGGCGATCAGCACGATCTGGAGGGCCCAGCCGAGCTGCACGCCGCCGGGCCGGGTGATCATGCCACAGAGCAGGACACTCAGCACCATGACGATCCCGCTGACCGTCCAGACGGTGGCCGTGGACAGCCCCGGGTCCTTCATCGCGACCAGCCCGGCGAAGCCGACGACGAAGAACTCGCCGATCAGGGTCGAAGCACAGAGCGTACGCACGGGGGTCAGCGCCTTCCCAGGAGCAGTCGGGCCTCGCCGACGGTGATGACGGAACCGGTGACGAGGACACCGCCGCCGGTGTACTCGCCCTCCTCCTCGGCCAGCGTGATCGCGGCCTCGATCGCGTCGTCGAGGCGCGGTTCGACCTGTACCCGGTCCTCGCCGAAGATCTCGACGGCGATCCCGGCCAGCTCGTCCACGTCCATCGCGCGATGGCTGGAGTTCCGCGTGACCACGACCTCGGAGAAGATCGGTTCGAAGGCTTCCAGCAGCCCCCGTACGTTCTTGTCGGCACTCGCGCCGACCACACCGATCAGCCGGCTGAAGTCGAAGACCTCGCTGACGGCCTCGGCGGTGGCGCGGGCGCCCGCCGGATTGTGCGCGGCGTCCAGGACGATGGTGGGCGAGCGGCGCACGATCTCCAGGCGGCCCGGTGAGGTCACCGAGGCGAAGGCCTTGCGGACGGTGTCGATGTCGAGGCTCTGCGCGTGCGCGGCACCGACGCCGAAGAACGCCTCGACGGCGGCGAGCGCCACGGCGGCGTTGTGCGCCTGGTAGGCGCCGTGCAGCGGCAGGAAGACCTCCTCGTACTCCCCGCCGAGCCCGCGCAGCGTGACCAGCTGACCGCCCACGGCGACCTGCCTGGCCACGACGCCGAACTCCAGGCCCTCGCGGGCCACGGTGGCGTCGACCTCGACGGCCTTCTTCAGCAGCACCTGGGCCGCGTCCACCGGCTGCTGCGCCAGGATCACGGTCGCGTCCTGCTTGACGATGCCGGCCTTCTCCGTGGCGATCTCGCCGGGGGTGGTGCCCAGGCGGTCGGTGTGGTCGAGGTCGATGGGGGTGACGACGGCCACGGCGCCGTCGATCACGTTGGTCGCGTCCCAGCTGCCGCCCATCCCGACCTCGACGACGGCCACGTCCACGGGAGCGTCCGCGAAGGCCGCGTACGCCATGGCGGTGAGCACCTCGAAGAAGGAGAGCCGGTACTCCTGCTGGGAGTCGACCATCTCGACGTACGGCTTGATGTCCTCGTACGTCTCGATGAACCGCTCGGCGGAGATCGGGGTCCCGTCGAGGCTGATCCGCTCGGTGACGGACTGGACGTGAGGGCTGGTGTACCGGCCGGTGCGCAGGTCGAAGGCGCCCAGCAGGGCCTCGATCATGCGTGCGGTGGACGTCTTGCCGTTCGTCCCCGTGATGTGGATCGAGGGGTACGCGCGCTGCGGCTCGCCCAGCACGTCCATCAACGCGGCGATGCGGCTGACGGAGGGCTCCAGCTTGGTCTCGCCCCAGCGGGTGGCGAGCTCGGCCTCCACCTCGCGCAGCGCCCTGTCGATCTCGGGGTCGGCCGGGCGGGCGGGCACGTCGGCCCGCTGGGCGGCGCTGCCCCGGGCGCGCAGGGTGCGGCTGCCGGCCTCGATCACCGCGAGATCGGGGTCACGGTCGGTCTCGGCCGCGACGATCTCGTCGAAGAGACCGATCGGATCGCGCGGTTCCGGTTCGTCTGACTCGCTGCTGTCGTCGTACGGGGGGAGCTCACTCACGCTCCCAGTCTACGGAGCCGTGCCCCTCCGGGGGTTCCCGCCCCCGCCGGTCCGCGCGACCTCGGCTCCGCTCGCCCGGGGGACCGGCCAGGGGCGCTGCGCCCCCTGGACCCCCGCATCGGCCTGAACGGCCTCGTCCTCAAACGCCGGACAGGCTGAAAACCCCCGCCGGAAGAACCACCAAGCCCCCCAACCCGGGGGGGCGAAGCCCCACCCGCGGGCGAAGCCCGCCCCGGGGTCGCGGGGGAACTGCGCGACCAGCCCCCACCCACGCGCACCCCAAAAACGACCGAACACCCCCAAACCCCGAGGGCGAAGCCCCACCCAAGGGGCACGGGGAACCGTGCGAGCAACCCCCACCCACCCGCACCCCAAGAACGACCAGGCACCCCCGAACCCCGAGGGCGAACCCCACCCAAGGGGCACCGGGAACCGTGCGACCGGCCCCCACCCACACCCGGGAAACGACCGAGCCCCCCGGAACCTCGAAGATCCCGGAGGGCCACGTGGCTACGCCTCCGGCAGTCGATCCAGCTGCGTCCGGATACGCGCGATGTCCTCGTCCGCCTTGGCGAGCCGCGTACGGATCTTCTCCACAACCTGGTCAGGAGCCTTCGCGAGAAACGCCTCGTTGCCGAGCTTGGCGTTCGCCTGGGCCTTCTCCTTCTCGGCGACGGCGAGATCCTTGGCGAGCCGCTTGCGTTCGGCCGCCACGTCGATCGTGCCGGAGAGGTCGAGCGCCACCGTGGCACCGGCGACCGGCAGCGTCGCCGTGGCCGCGAACGCCTCCCCCTCCGGCTGCAGGCGCAGCAGCTGCCGGATGGCCGCCTCGTGCGGGGCCAGCGCCGTCCCGTCGAGCGTCAGCCGGGCGGGGACGCGCTGACCGGGCTGCAGCCCCTGGTCCGCGCGGAAGCGGCGGACCTCCGTGATGACCTGCTGAAGCGTCTCGATCTCCCGCTCGGCGGCGGCGTCACGCAACCCGCTGTCCTTCGGCCAGTCGGCGACGACGACCGACTCGCCGCCGGTCAGCGTCGTCCACAGCGTCTCCGTCACGAACGGGACGACCGGGTGGAGGAGGCGGAGCGTCACGTCGAGGACCTCGCCGAGCACCCGGCCGGAGATCTTCGCCGGCTCGCCGCCCGCCATGAAGGTCGTCTTGGACAGCTCGACGTACCAGTCGAAGACCTCGTCCCACGCGAAGTGGTACAGCGCGTCGGACAGCTTCGCGAACTGGAAGTCCTCGTAGAACGCGTCGACTTCGGCCACGGTCTTGTTCAGCCGCGACAGGATCCACCGGTCGGTCGCCGACAGCTTCTCCGGCTCCGGCAGCGGGCCCTCGACCGTCGCGCCGTTCATCAGCGCGAAGCGGGTGGCGTTCCAGATCTTGTTGGCGAAGTTCCGCGACGCCTGGACCCAGTCCTCGCCGATCGGCACGTCCGTACCGGGGTTGGCGCCGCGCGCGAGCGTGAAGCGGACGGCGTCCGAGCCGTACTTGTCCATCCAGTCGAGCGGGTCCACCACGTTGCCGAAGGACTTCGACATCTTCTTGCCGCGCTCGTCACGGACCAGGCCGGTGAGGGCGATGGTCTTGAAGGGCGCCTCGCCGTCCATCGCGTACAGGCCGAACATCATCATCCGGGCGACCCAGAAGAAGATGATGTCGTAGCCGGTGACCAGGACGTCGGTCGAGTAGAACTTCCGCAGGTCCGGGGTCTGTTCGGGCCAGCCCAGCGTGGAGAACGGCCACAGGCCGGACGAGAACCAGGTGTCCAGGACGTCCGTGTCCTGCTTCCAGCCCTCGGCCTCCGTGCCCGGCGGCTCCTCGTCGGGGCCGACGCAGACGACCTCGCCGCCGGGGCCGTACCAGACCGGGATCCGGTGGCCCCACCACAACTGCCGGGAGATGCACCAGTCGTGCATGTTGTCGACCCAGTCGAAGTAGCGCTTCGACATGTCGGCGGGGTGGATGGCGACCCGGCCGTCGCGGACGGCGTCACCGGCCGCCTGGGCGAGCGGGGCGACCTTGACCCACCACTGCATGGACAGGCGCGGCTCGACGGTGGTCCTGCACCGCGAGCAGTGGCCCACGGAGTGGGTGTAGGGGCGCTTCTCGGCGACGATCCGGCCCTGCGAACGCAGCGCGGCGACGATCGCGCTGCGCGCCTCGAAGCGGTCGAGTCCCTGGAAGGGGCCGTGGGTGGTGATGACGGCCCGCTCGTCCATGACCGTGATCGACTCGAGGCCGTGGCGCTGGCCGATCGCGAAGTCGTTCGGGTCGTGGGCGGGGGTGACCTTCACGGCTCCCGTGCCGAACTCGGGGTCCACGTGGGTGTCCGCGACGACCGGGATCGTACGGTCCGTCAGCGGAAGCTTGATGCGCTTGCCGACCAGGTGCTTGTAGCGCTCGTCGTCGGGGTGGACGGCGACCGCCGTGTCACCCAGCATCGTCTCGGCACGGGTGGTGGCGACCACGAGGGTCTCGTCACCCTCCCCGTACTTGATCGAGACCAGCTCGCCGTCGTCGTCCTGGTACTCGACCTCGATGTCGGAGATCGCCGTCAGACAGCGGGGGCACCAGTTGATGATGCGCTCGGCGCGGTAGATCAGCTCGTCGTCGAACAGCCGCTTGAAGATGGTCTGGACGGCCTTGGACAGCCCCTCGTCCATGGTGAACCGCTCGCGGTCCCAGTCGACGCCGTCACCGAGGCGCCGCATCTGGCCGAGGATCTTGCCGCCGTACTCCTCCTTCCACTGCCAGACGCGCTCGACGAACTCCTCGCGCCCCAGGTCCTGCCGCGACTTGCCTTCCTCGGCGAGCTGCTGCTCCACCTTGTTCTGGGTGGCGATACCGGCGTGGTCCATGCCGGGGAGCCACAGCGCCTCGTAGCCCTGCATGCGCTTGCGGCGGGTCAGCGCGTCCATCAGCGTGTGCTGGAAGGCGTGGCCCAGGTGCAGCGAGCCGGTGACGTTCGGCGGCGGGATGACGATGGTGTACGGGGGCTTGTCGCTCTTCGCGTCGGCCGCGAAGTAACCCCGTTCCACCCAGCGCTCGTACAGCTTCCCCTCTACCTCGGCCGGCGCGTACTGGGTCGGCAGTTCGGGATCGGGCGCTGATGGCTGCTGCTGAGCGTTCTCGGTCACGGGGTCAGTTTAGAGGCGTCTCCGCCCTGTCCCGAAACGCGTTTCTTTCGTAACGGTCCGCCCCCCAGCGCAGTGGTGTCCCGGGCGCTGCGCCAGGATGTCAGGAACACATAAGCATCTGGAGGGGAACCCAGAATGAGCTACAACCAGCCGGGCCCGTACGGCGGGCAGCCCCAGCAGCCCGGACCGTACGGCGGTCAGCCGGGGCAGCCTGGACCTTACGGCCAGCCGCCGCAGGCGCCCCAGCCCGGCTACGGCTACCCGCCGCAGGCCCCGGGGACTCCCCCGCAGCCCGGCTACGGCTACCCCCAGCAGGCACCCCAGGCACCCCAGGGTGTCCCGCCCCAGACGCCTCCGTACGGTCAGCAGCCCGCCTACGGCCAGCAGCCCCCTTACGGTGAGCAGCCTCCCTACGGTCAGCAGCCCTACGGCGTCCCGCAGCCGCCCGCGCCCGGCGGTGGCAAGAAGAAGACGGCGCTCATCATCGGCGCGGTGGCGGTCGTGGCCGTGATCGCCGTGGGCGCGGCCCTCCTCGTCGGTGGCGGCGGGGGCGGCAGTTCGGTGGCGGCCGACGGGGCGCACAAGCTGACGGCGCCCGCGACGGTGATCGACGGCACGTACAAGAAGAGCGGCGACGCCAAGTCCGGCACCATGTCGAAGTCGGACATCAAGGACGCCGAGAACTGGGGGGTCAAGAACCCCAAGGACGTCAGCGCTAGCTACCAGAGCGGCAGCCCGATCAACGGCAAGCTGGTGACGTTCAGCGGCGTCTACGGCAGCATCGACGACCCGGAGAAGGTCATCGACGCCATGTTCGCCAACACCAAGAAGGAGTCCGAGAAGGGCTCCGCCTCCGACGGCAAACTCGTCGGCAGCCCTCAGAAGATGACGCCCGCCGGCTTCAAGAACGGTGTCATGAAGTGCCAGTTCGTGGAGACCGAGGCCGGCGGCAAGAAGACCCGGATGCCGATCTGCATCTGGGGCGACCGCAGCACAGTCGCCTACGTGGTCTCGTACGACACGGCGAGCATCCTGGCGGGCAAGAGCGGCTCGATGGACGTCGCGGCCCAGACCGCCGCCAAGCTCCGTGACGACGTCCGCGAAAAGATCTGACCGTTCGCGTCGACCACGAAGTCGACCACGAAGGGGCCCCGGTCGGTCGACCGGGGCCCCTTCGTCATGTGCCTGGTGTGTCCATCTGCGGGTTACGCCGTCTTCTGCTCCCCCGGCCCCCGCCCGCGGGCGTCCCGCGGGATGAGCGTCGGATTGACGTTCGACAGGACCACGTCGGCGGTGATGACGACGCGGGCCACGTCCTTGCGGGACGGGACCTCGTACATCACCGCCTGGAGGACCTCCTCCATGATGGCGCGCAGCCCGCGCGCGCCGGTCTGGCGGAGGATGGCCTGGTCGGCGATGGCCTCGAGCGCCTCACGCTCGAAGTCCAGCTCCACACCGTCGAGTTCGAAGAGACGCTGGTACTGCTTGACGAGCGCGTTGCGCGGTTCGACGAGGATCTGGAGGAGCGCCGCGCGGTCGAGGTTGTGGACCGACGTGATGACCGGGAGGCGGCCGATGAACTCGGGGATCATGCCGAACTTGACCAGGTCCTCGGGCATGACGTCCTCGAACTGGTCCTTCTCCTCCAGCTCGCGCTTCGAGCGGATCGTCGCGCCGAAGCCGATGCCCTTCGCGCCCGCGCGGGACTCGATGAGCTTCTCCAGGCCCGCGAAGGCGCCGCCCACGATGAACAGGACGTTCGTCGTGTCGATCTGGATGAACTCCTGGTGCGGGTGCTTGCGGCCGCCCTGGGGCGGGACCGAGGCCGTCGTGCCCTCCAGGATCTTCAGCAGCGCCTGCTGGACGCCCTCACCGCTCACGTCGCGCGTGATCGACGGGTTCTCGCTCTTGCGGGCCACCTTGTCGATCTCGTCGATGTAGATGATGCCCGTCTCGGCCTTCTTGACGTCGTAGTCCGCCGCCTGGATGAGCTTCAGCAGGATGTTCTCGACGTCCTCGCCCACGTAGCCCGCCTCCGTCAGCGCCGTCGCGTCGGCGATGGCGAACGGGACGTTGAGCATCCGGGCGAGCGTCTGGGCCAGCAGCGTCTTGCCGGAGCCCGTGGGACCCAGCAGGAGGATGTTGGACTTCGCCAACTCGATGGCGTCGTCCCGGTTCTGACCGCCGCCGTTCTCACCCGCCTGGACCCGCTTGTAGTGGTTGTACACCGCGACCGAGAGGGCCTTCTTCGCGGCCTCCTGGCCGACGACGTACCCCTCCAGGAACTCGTAGATCTCGCGGGGTTTGGGGAGTTCCTCCCAGCGGACCTCGCTCGTTTCCGCGAGTTCTTCCTCGATGATCTCGTTGCAGAGATCGATGCACTCGTCGCAGATGTACACACCGGGGCCTGCGATGAGCTTCTTGACCTGCTTCTGGCTCTTGCCACAGAACGAGCACTTGAGCAGATCGCCGCCGTCACCGATGCGTGCCACGGTGTGCTTCCCCTTCGCCTGGGAGACGCCTAGGTCCAGCGACTCCTGGTGCTGCCTTATGAACGACGGTACCTTGCCGAGCCCCCCGTCCGGGCCCCCCTTGGCGTGGTTCACTTTGTCGTGAACCGCGCCAAGGAGCGGCAGACGATACAGCGGTACGTCAGAGGACCGCGGAATTGTTCATCTTGCGGGTGGAGATGATCTGGTCGATCAGCCCGTACGCCAGCGCGTCCTCAGCGGTGAGGATCTTGTCGCGCTCGATGTCCTCGCGGATCTTCTCGATCGGCGTGGTCGAGTGCTTGGCCAGCATGTCCTCGAGCTGCGCGCGCATCCGGAGGATCTCGTTCGCCGCGATCTCGAGGTCCGAGACCTGGCCGCGGCCGGTCTCGCTGTAGGGCTGGTGGATCAGCACACGGGCGTTCGGGAGCGCCATGCGCTTGCCCGGCGTACCGGCGGCCAGCAGGATCGCGGCGGCCGAGGCGGCCTGGCCCATGCAGACCGTCTGGATGTCGGGCTTCACGAACTGCATCGTGTCGTAGATCGCGGTGAGCGCCGTGAAGGAGCCACCGGGGCTGTTGATGTAGACCGAGATGTCACGGTCGGGGTCCATCGACTCCAGGCACAGCAGCTGCGCCATGACGTCGTTGGCGGAGGCGTCGTCGATCTGCACGCCGAGGAAGATGACACGCTCCTCGAACAGCTTCGCGTACGGGTCGTACTCACGCACGCCCTGCGAGGTGCGCTCGACGAAGCGCGGGATGACGTAGCGGGACTCCGCGCGAGGACCGGTGTACTCGGCCTGCGTGCGGGCGTGGAGGCCGCTGCCGGGGAAGTCGTTCACTGTGTCTCCTGAAGAGCCTGAAAAGGGCTGAGGCGGTCGCCTGGGGGCGCTGGGGGCCCCGCGCCACCCCCGAGGGCGGGGATGGCGGCGGATGGGCTCCACAGCCGCCCTGGGGGCGCTGAGGGGCTTACGCCGCCCCGGTGCCGCCGCCGCCCGGCATGCCGGCAGCGGTGGGCATGATGTCGTCGATGAGGCCGTACTCCTTGGCCTCGATCGGGTCGAACCAGCGGTCGCGGTCCGAGTCTCGGGTGATCTGCTCCACGGTCTGGCCGGTGTGGAAGGAGGTCAGCTCCGCCATGCGCTTCTTCGTGTGCAGCAGCCGCTCGGCGTGGATCTTGATGTCCGAGGCCGAGCCGGCGAGGCCGGCCGAGGGCTGGTGGATCAGGATCTCGGCGTTCGGCAGCGCGAAGCGCTTGCCGGGGGTGCCCGCGCTGAGCAGGAACTGGCCCATCGAGGCCGCCATGCCCATGGCGATCGTCACCACGTCGTTCTTGATGTACTGCATGGTGTCGTAGATCGCCATGCCCGCGGTGATCGAACCGCCGGGGCTGTTGATGTAGAGGTAGATGTCCTTGTCCGGGTCGGAGGCAAGGAGCAGCAGCTGCGCCGTGATCTTGTTGGCGATGTCATCGTCGACCGCCTGGCCGAGGAAGATGATCCGCTCGCCGAGCAGTCGGTTGTAGACCTGGTCGCCGAGGCCACCACCGATGGGGTCGCCGGCAGCTGTGGGCATCAGATTCGTCACGTATCCACCTGCTCGTCTTACGACGGCGCCGGGCCGTCTCACGTCTTCTGCTGGGGGCGTGGGACCCCGGTGCAATCACCGCTCCGGGCGGCTTCGGGGACTCCCCTGCCCTCGTATTCATGGACCCTAACGCGCTGGTCCCTCCGGGGAATCCCGCAGAAGGAACTGTTCGCTGTGAGCGCATGCGCCGCACCGCTCGGACGGGGGTGCCGCGAGCCCCTGAAGAGGCGCGGAGAGCTGGGCCGTCAACCCCCGTGGGGGCCTGGGAGCGCCCGCCACGGCGTGTGTGCCGAGGGGTACGTCCAGTGGCGGGGCGCTCGCTCGGGCCCGCGCGCCCCCGAGCGTCGGCGTGCTCCCGGAATGCGGGGGGCACGGGCGCGGAGGACGAGGTCCGGGAGACGGACGGGCCCCCGGGGACTCGGAAGTCCCCGGGGGCCCGTCTCGGCATGCCGGTGAGGCGGTCAGGCCTCGCAAACGGTGAGGCGATCAGGCCTCGGGCTTGTCCTCGGCGGCCTCGGACTCGACGACCTCGGCGGACTCCGTGGAGCCCTCCGTCTCGTCCTCGTCGTCCAGGTCGACGACCTCGCCGTTCGTGTCCTTGACCGTGGCGGCCTCGACGACGACCGCGAGCGCCTTGCCGCGGGCGACCTCGCCGACCAGCATCGGGACCTGGCCGCCCTCGACGACGGCCTGGGCGAACTGGTCGGGGGACATGCCGGAGGAGGCCGCACGCCGCATGAGGTGCTCGGTGAGCTCCTCCTGGTTGACGTTCAGCTTCTCCTTGTTGACGAGCTCGTCGAGGACGAACTGCGTCTTGATGCCCTTGACCGCGGCTTCCTTGGTCTCGGCGTCGAACTCTTCCTCGGTCTTGCCCTGGATCTCCAGGTACTTCGCGAGGTCGAGGCCCATCTGGCCGAGCTGGTGGTGCTCGAGGTTGTGCTTGCGGGTGTTGATCTCGTCCTCGAGCAGCTTCTCGGGGACGGGCACCTCGACCAGCTCGAGCAGCTTCTCCAGGACGCGCTCCTGGGCCTGCGTGGCCTGGTCGTACTCCTTCATGTTCTCGAGGCGCTTGCGGCTGTCCGCGCGGAGCTCCTCGAGGGTGTCGAACTCGGAGGCGAGCTGCGCGAAGTCGTCGTCCAGCTCGGGGAGTTCGCGTGCGGCGACCTGGGAGACCTTGACGGTGACCTCGGCCTCCTTGCCGGCCGCGGAGCCGCCCTTGAGCTCGGAGGTGAAGGTGGTCTCGCCACCGGCCTCCAGGCCCTTGACGGCCTCGTCGATGCCTTCCAGCAGCTCGCCGGAGCCGATGGTGTAGGAGACGTCGGAGGCGACGCCGTCCTCCAGCACCTCTCCGTCGACCTTGGCCTCCAGGTCGAGCGTGACGACGTCGCCCTCCTCGGCGGCGCGCTCGACCGGCGAGGTGGACGCGAAGCGCTCACGGAGCTCCTCGACGGCCTTCTCGATGTCCTCGTCGCTCACCTCGATGGCGTCGACCTCGACCTCGATGCCGGAGTAGTCCGGGATCTCGATGGCCGGACGGACGTCGACCTCGGCGGTGAAGTTCAGCGTCTCGCCGTCCTTCAGCTCGGTGATGTCCACCTCGGGCTGGCCGAGGACGTTCAGCTCAGCCTCGTTGACCGCTTCGGTGTAGAACTTCGGGAGCGCGTCGTTGACGGCCTCTTCGAGCACGGCGCCGCGACCGAACCGCTGGTCGATGACGCGGGCCGGGATCTTGCCCTTCCGGAAGCCCTTCACCGTGACCTGCTGGTTGATCTTCTTGTACGCCGCGTCGAGGCTGTCCTTGAGCTCCTCGAAGGGCACCTCGACAGTGAGCCGAACCCGGGTCGGGTTCAGGTTCTCCACGGCGCTCTTCACGGTTCGGTCTCCTTGTGGCTGACTTCTTGGGGGTACTGCTGCGGGGTTCCACCGCGTGCGTCCGCCCGGTCGGTCGGGCGGAGCCTCGGTGGATTCACGGGCCCTTGAGAGACGTGACAGTGCAGACATACGGGCGCGCAACCTGCATAGTAACCGCAGGCGGTACACGCCCCAAAAGGCGATCTTGCGATCCCGGCCATCGGCCTTCGATCGCCGATGTCACTGGTGGTCGGGGTGGCGGGATTTGAACCCACGGCCTTCCGCTCCCAAAGCGGACGCGCTACCAAGCTGCGCCACACCCCGTCGGTGCGACACGTAGGGTACATGCCCGCAGGCGGTGCGGCTGCCGCATTTCACGGGCGTCCGCGGGGCGCGGGAACAGGGTGTGCGTCGAGGGGCGACAACCCGCTACGATGCCTTCAGCGCCGCGGTCACTGACCTGCGGTGCGACGTGTGCGGGCGTAGCTCAATGGTAGAGCCCTAGTCTTCCAAACTAGCTACGCGGGTTCGATTCCCGTCGCCCGCTCTGAACGGCTCAGGGCCAGGCCGGAGGTTCATTCCTCCGCCTGGCCCTGATCGTTTCCGGCGCCGGTGTTCAGCCCGCCGTGCCCCGCGCGTGCCCGTCGCCTCGTCGACCGGGCCGGCACTTCGGTCCGAGGGACCACGGGACGCTCAGCACGATCCCTGCCCCTGGCGGAATCCGGATTTGAAGCCGTCCTTGAACCCTCGCTGGTAGTCCTTGTCGTTGTTCTTGTCCGTGTGCAGAACAGTGGCTCCCCGTTCGTCGTCCCCGCAGCTCCGCTGACCCTGGCGGACCCCGGACTTGAAGCCGTCCTTGAAGCCCCGCGCGTAGTCCTGGTTCGACTTGGGGGCGTCGACGGATGCACTGACGTGAGTCCCGCTCGGTGCGGCCGCGTACGCCTGCTGGATGCCGGCCGGGACCAGGGCGATCGCCGCGGCGATGAAGGCCGAGCTCAGGATGGCGGCACCTCTTCTGGGCGCAGTAGACATGACAGCCCCTTCGCATTTTTCTCACATAGGGTCAATTTCTACTGTAATCACCCATTCGGGCGTCGCAACCGGTCCGGCCGCCGAGGGATTTCCCGCCCGGCCTCGGGCGCTTTCGCGCGCTTTCCGGCGCTTTCGGGCGCGGGAGCAGCGGGGTGCGGTGGCCGGGCGTCCGGTGAGCAGGGGTGACCGAGAGTGCGGCCGCCGGTGTCCGTGGCCGTCGCGTACGGGCCGGGCCGCGACCGGGCCCGGATCAGGCACCGCCCGGCGGTCGGGGACCGCCGGCCGGAATCAGAAAGTGATCGATCAGAAAGCGACCGATCAGAAGCTGATCGAGTTGATGGTCTGCGCTATCGAGTCGAGGAACCGTTGGATGGACGGAGCCATGCCGGTCGACGCGAGGAAGAAGCCGAAGAGCACCGCGACGATCGCGGGCCCCGCCTTGATCGATCCTCCCCGGATCAACACCACGAGGACGATCGCCAACAGCAGTACCACTGACAGCGAGATGGCCACAACTGATCACACCCTACGGTCGGTTCACTCTCCCGGCCCGGGGATGCAACCCCTCACACCCCCGCCAGAACCATCGTGCCACCAACGCGGCTTCCGTATGCCGCAGGTGACACATCGTCGGTCGCGGACCCGTGGGGCCGGCCCACCGGAAGCCTTCCGGCGCGAGTGAACAGCACTGCCCCGCAGCGCAATTCGAGGGCGCACCGGTCATGGAATTCAGCAGGACCGTTGCCGTGTCCACACATCTCGTTCGCAGGCAATTCCAATTGTTGCCACAGACACCGCGAGGACGCCGCACAACGGGCTCCAACAGGCCACTAAAGACTAATGAACCGGACATATCGCCAGAGTCGCCCGCGAACCTTATGCACCGTTTAGTCGTGAAGAATATGGACAGATCATCCCTGCAACAACCGTATACGGTAAGCAAATCGATATGCGGATCCACTTGCGGACCAGCAGGCACACATCTTCAAATACGGGGTACTCGCAGCCCATATGCAGGAATGACCTCGAGGGTTTTACGAAGACACACATACGACGCTAGGGTGCCTCAGATGTTCCACGCCGCCTCGCCCCCCGCAAGCGCAGCAACGTCCCGGACCGTCCCCCTCGGCGCCTGGTGGGAGGGTCTGTGACGAACTCGCTCCGACCGAACGGCCAGCAGCGGGCACCGCTGCCCCCGGTACAGCAACCGGCCCGGGGAGTGCCGGGCCCGCGGTCACCACGGAATCAGTCCGCGCAGCACACCACGACGGGAACGGCCGAGGCCGCCACCCGGGCCGCGAAGCCCGCGGCGCAGCGCGACGCCTTCTTCGACAACGCCAAGTACCTGGCGATCGTGCTCGTGGCCATGGGTCACGCCTGGGAGCCGCTGAAGGGCCAGAGCCGCGTCCTGGAGGCGGCGTACACGGTCGTCTACTCCTTCCACATGCCGGCCTTCATCATCATCTCCGGCTACTTCTCGCGCAGTTTCGACATGCGCCCCGACCGTCTGAAGCGGCTGGTGACCGGCGTCGCCGTCCCCTATGTCGTCTTCGAGGTGTCGTACGTCCTCTTCAAGCGCTGGGCCGACGACGACCCCTCGCTGCCGATCAGCCTGCTCGACCCGTGGTACCTCACCTGGTTCCTGTGCGCGCTGTTCATCTGGCGGCTGACCACCCCCCTGTGGAAGATGGTGCGTTGGCCGCTCCCGGTCGCGCTCGTCGTCGCCATGCTCGCGTCCGTCTCGCCGGACATCGGTGACGACCTCGACCTGCAGCGCGTGCTCCAGTTCCTCCCGTTCTTCGTGCTGGGCCTGATCATCAAGCCCGAGCACTTCCAGTTGGCACGCCGCCGTGAGGTGCGGATCCTGTCGCTGCCGGTGTTCGCCGCCGCGCTGGCGGTGGGCTGGTGGGCGGTGCCGCGGATGAACACCGCCTGGTTCTACCACCGCGACAGCGCGCAAGAACTCGGCGTCCCGTGGTGGGTGGGCCCGGTGATGGTGTTCGCCCTGTTCGGCTGCTCGCTGCTGCTCACCGTGTGCTTCTTCTCCTGGGTGCCGAGCCGCCGGACCTGGTTCACGGCGCTCGGCGCGGGCACGCTGTACGGCTATCTGCTGCACGGCTTCCTGGTCAAGGCCGGCACCTATTGGGGCTGGTTCGACCACGCGTGGCTGCACGGGCCGCTCGGTGAGATCTTCGTGACCCTCGTCGCGGCCGCGGCCGTCACCCTCCTGTGCACGGCACCCGTCCGCCGGGTCTTCCGCTTCGCGATGGAGCCCAGCATGGACTGGGCCTTCAGGCGGGACGCCTCGGACCTGGCCCGCCAACGGGCCAGGTCGGCCTAGGCCGGTCCCGGCCCCCGCGGGCCGGACTCAGTTCGGGGGCAGGCCCAGCAGGGCCCGCATGGCGGCGTACTTCTTCGTGAGCCGTGCGCGCGTGTGCTCGTCGAGGACCGCGAGCCGGGCCGGGTCGCCGTTGTGCGCCAGGTCCGAGGCCTTGACCAGGAGGGCCCCCGGAGTCGTACGGATGCGCTTCGCGTACGACTCCGGGGGCTCTCCTTCGCGTTTGGTGAGCGCCAGCACGATGTCCCGGGTGCGAGCGGGCAGCGCGGCCTCGCGCAGCCAGTCCTCGGAGAGCACGTCGTCCTCGACGGCGTCGTGCAGCCAGGCGGCCGCCATCTGTTCGTCGTCGCCGCCACGCTCGCGCACCCCGTCCGCGACGGCCTGCAGGTGCTCGGCGTACGGCCGCCCCGCCTTGTCGGTCTGGGCGGAGTGCGCCGCACGGGCGAGGGCCTCTATTTCGGCCAGGGTCAGGAGAGTCTGCGTCACCCCTCCAGTGTCTCCCGCCGCAGGGCCGCGCGGGCCGGGACCGCGCCCGCCGTGGCACCGAGCACGGTGATCGGCGCGCCGAGCGCGCGCACAGCGTCGCGGAACGCACGCCGGGGAGAGGGGTCAGCGGGCCGGGGCGGGGGCTTCCCGGCAGATCAGCAGGAGCGCCCTGTCGTCGTTCACGTCCTTGGCCACCGCCTCGATGAGGTGCCAGGCGGCGCCGTGGAAGCCGCCGGCGACATAGCGGTCGGCCTCGCCGGTGAGGCGGTCGATGCCCTCGACGATGTCACGGTCGGAGGTTTCCACCAGGCCGTCCGTGAAGAGCATGAGGACGTCACCGGGCCGCAGCGAACCCTTGACCGAGTCGAACTGGGCACCGTCGTACACCCCGAGCAGCGGCCCCTCGGCCGCCTTCTCCTCCCAGCGGCCGCTGCCCGCGCTGAGCTGCAGCCCCGGTGGATGTCCGGCGGAGAAGAGTTCGTAGTCGCCGGAGTCCAGGTCGAGGACCAGGTGGATGGAGGTGGCGAAGCCCTCGTCCCAGTCCTGACGCAGGAGGTAGCCGTTGGCCGCGGGAAGGAAGGCGTGCGGCGGGAGCGAGCCCAGCAGGCCGCCGAAGGCGCCGGACAGGAGCAGCGCCCGCGAACCCGCGTCCATCCCCTTGCCCGACACGTCCGTGAGGACGGCTTCCAGGGTCCGGCCCCCGTTCGTACGGGCCGCGACCACGAAGTCGCCCGAGAAGGACTGGCCGCCGGCCGGGCGCAGGGCCATCTCCCGGTGCCAGCCCAGCGGCAGCTTCGGCAGTTTGCTCTGGACCCGGATGCGCTCGCGCAGGTCGAAGAGCATGGTGCCGCCGCGGCGCCAGGGCACGCCCACGCGGCTGCGGAACTGCGCGATCAGCAGACCGAAGAAGCCGCAGGCCGCGACGACGAGGACCACACCGGGGGTCACCCGGGACGGACCCTCCGTGTACGGGCCAAGTTTCACGGACTCCACTATCAGCGCGGTGGCGGCGGCCGCGTAGAGCCCCAGCAGGCTCGCGGGGCGCAGCAGGAGACCGCCCGCCACGATCGGGAGGACCAGCGCGGCCGGCGAGCACCAGACCGAGTTGACCAGCGTGGTCGCCGCGATCAGGGGGATCGTGAGCAGCAGGCCGGCCAGGGCGATCCAGTCGGAACCGTCCCCGCGGAAGTAGTCCACGGCGGATCTGCGCAGGCCGGTGCGGGCCCGGTGCCACTGCTTCTTCAACCGGGCCGTGAACGTCTCGGCTTCCGCGCGCCGCCCTCGTCCTGCTGCCATTAGTTCGGGACCCTATCCATCGGACCAGGTGCTTGGCACGGGAGGTCCCACTTGTCCCCCGTCCGAGCGCTCAACATCACAGTGAACTGCACAGTGAACTGCACGGCGAGCCTCATGGAGAAGACCACGGCACGCATCCCCCGCGGCCGGTGGAAAATTCTCTCGCTCGTACCGCACTGCCCTGGTAGGCATGGCTCATGACGACTGACTTGCGGGTGCTGCGGCAGCCCGAATGGGATGCGTGGTACGACAATCTGCTTCGCGCGTTCGGGGGCGTACCGGAGTCGTCCGAGGAGCGCGAGCTGTGGAACGAGCTCACAGAGTACGACCGTTCCCTGGGAATCTGGGAGGGCGACCAGTGCGTGGGCACCGCGGGGGCGTTCTCCTTCCGCGTCACGGTCCCCGGCGGCGCCTCCGTACCGGCCGCGGGCATCACCATGGTGAGCGTCGCGGCCACGCACCGCCGGCGTGGGCTGCTGACGTCGATGATGCGGCGGCAGCTGGACGACATCCACTCCTGGGGCGAGCCGCTCGCCGTCCTGACCGCGTCGGAGCCGGCGATCTACGGCCGGTTCGGCTACGGCATCGCGACGCATCAGCACAACGCCGAGATCGACACGACCCGGGTACGACTGTCCGTACCGCCCGGCACCGATGACGTACGTCTGCGGTTCGCCCCGCCGGCCGACGTCCTCGACGCCTGCGAGTCGGTGTACGCACGGACGGTTCCGGGGCGGCCGGGCATGCTGGCGCGGCGGCCCGGCTGGGAGCGGGTGACGGTGCTCGACCCGGCGGGTGAGCGGAACGGGGCGTCGCCGTTGCAGTGCGTGGTCGCCGAGCGGGACGGCGAGGTGGTCGGCTACGCCCGGTACCGGATCAAACCGGACCACGACCACACCGGGGCCAGGGCCACCGTCGTCCTCGACGCGCTCCACGCGCTGGACCCGGCGGCGGACGCCGCGCTGTGGCGGCTGCTCTTCGACCTCGACCTGACGACGACGCTGCGCACCCGGGCGCGTCCGGTGGACGAGGCGTGGCAGCACATGGTGTCCGACATCCGGCGCTGCTCGGTGCGGTTGAAGGACTCGCTGCACGTACGGCTCGTCGACGTGGACGCCGCGCTGGAGGCACGGACGTACCAGGCTCCGGTGGACCTGGTGTTCGAGGTCGAGGACGCGTTCTGCCCCTGGAACGAGGGGCGTTGGCGGCTCACCGGTGACGCGAAGGGGGCGACTTGTGTGCCTACCCGCGAGCCCGCCGATCTCGCGCTGTCCGTGAGGGAGTTGGGGGCGGCGTATCTCGGCGGGGTGTCCCTGGCGTCGCTCGCGGCGGCCGGACGGGTGCGGGAGCTGCGGCAGGGGGCGCTGGCGGAGGCCTCGGTGGCCTTCGCGTCGGCGGTCGCGCCCTGGCTGCCGCACGGGTTCTAGACCGGTTCGGGGCCGGGGCGCGGGCCCCGGCCCCGGGTCACCGGTGCTGGCAGTACGGGCACCAGAAGAGGTTGCGGGCGGCGAGACCGGCGGTGCGGATCTCGCCGCCACAGATGTGGCAGGGCAGGTTCGCCCTGCGGTACACGTAGACCTCGCCGCCGTGGTCGTCCACCCGGGGTGGGCGGCCCATGGCCTCGGGGGCGTGTTCCGGACGCACCGTGTCGATGCGATTGTTGCGCACGCCCTCGCGCATCAGGTCCACGAGGTCGGTCCAGATCGCGTCCCACTCGGCGGGGGTGATGTCCCTGCCCGCGCGATACGGGTCGATGCCGTGCCGGAAGAGGACCTCGGCGCGGTAGACGTTGCCCACGCCCGCGATGATCTTCTGGTCCATGAGGAGGGCCGCGACCGTCGTGCGGCTGCGGGAGACGCGGCGGTAGGCGGCCGACGGGTCGGCGTCGGGGCGCAGGGGGTCCGGGCCGAGACGGGCGTGTACCGCCCGCTTCTCCTCGTCCGTGATCAGGGCGCAGGTCGTCGGGCCCCGGAGGTCGACGTACGTCGTGGGGTTCGCGAGGCGGAGACGGACCGTTTCCGTGGGGGGCGGGCCGGGGGCGTCGCCGAAGTTCACCTTGCCGAAGAGGCCCAGGTGGATGTGGATCCACTCGGCTGCGCGGAAGCCGAGGAAGAGGTGTTTGCCGTGGGCGTCGGCGGATTCCAGGGGGGTGCCGTCGAGGAGGGCGGCGGCGTCCGCGAACTTGCCCTGGGGGCTGGTGACGCGGGTGGGGGTGCCGGTGAAGGCGGCCGCGTAGTCCTCGGCCAGCCGGTGGATGGTGTGCCCCTCGGGCACGGGGTCCTCCTGGTTGTGTGCGCCTGTGACGAACCGGGCGGGGGGACTCTTCTCGCCCCCGCCGCCCCTACCCGACCCATCCCGTACCTGGGGCTGCGCCCCCCGGACCCCCGCCAAGGGGCTGCCGCCCCCTGGACCCCCGCATCGCCCGAAGGGCTCGTCCTCAAACGCCGGACGGGCTGAAAAGCGACAGCCTCGCGCCCTGGGCCTGACGGGCTGAAAAGCGAGCACGCTCGCGTCGTGGGCCGGGTGGGCTGAAAAGCGACAGGCTCGCGCCCTGGGCCGGGCCGGCTATGCCTGCGGGTGGTGGGGCGGGATCGGCGGGAGGTCGCCCGTGGCCTCGTACGCCGAGAGCATCTCGATGCGGCGGACGTGGCGGTCCACGCCGGAGAACGGGGTGTTGAGGAAGGTCTCGACGAACTTGGTCGCCTCTTCCTCGGAGTGCATGCGGGCGCCCACCGAGACGACGTTGGCGTTGTTGTGCTCGCGGCCCAGCTCCGCCGTCTCCTCGCTCCAGGCGAGCACGGCGCGGACGCCGGCCACCTTGTTCGCCGCGATCTGCTCACCGTTGCCGGAGCCGCCGATCACGATGCCGAGGGCGTCGGGGTCGGCCGCCGTGCGCTCCGCGGCACGGAGGCAGAACGGCGGGTAGTCGTCCTCCGCGTCATAGACGAGGGGCCCGCAGTCGACGGGTTCGTGGCCGGCCTCCTTGAGCCACTCCACGAGGTGGTTCTTGAGTTCGAAACCAGCATGGTCGGAGCCGAGATACACGCGCATGGTCCGAGTGTGACACGGCTGTTTCGGTTCGGCCTCGCCGGGTGCCGCCAGGGAAAATTGTGAGCAGGGCTACGAAACCTCAAGGAAACCTCAAGTAACGATCTGGATTCAAAGGTTCACGAATTCCTTTGCCTCCGATTCACTGGACCGGCTCGTACACCGCTCGTACGAGTCCCGTACACCGCTCGTACGGGAAGTACGGGAAATCCGAGCAGTTCACCCCCAACGGAAGTACGGGAAATCCGCTCACCGGCGCAAAGGAATCCCCCCTCATGACCTCGCAGCCGACCCCCACGAAGGCCGCCGACGGCCCCGGAGAACCCGGTTCGGGCCTCCAGGCAGGACTCAAGAACCGTCATCTGACCATGATCGCCATCGGTGGCGTCATCGGAGCGGGCCTCTTCGTGGGCTCCAGTTCCGGTATCGCGACCGCCGGGCCGGGCATCCTGCTCTCCTACGCCCTCGTCGGCACGCTCGTGGTGCTGGTGATGCGGATGCTGGGCGAGATGTCCGCCGCCAATCCGACCTCCGGTTCGTTCTCCGCCCACGCCGACCGCGCACTCGGGCGCTGGGCCGGTTTCTCGATCGGCTGGCTGTACTGGTTCTTCTGGGTGGTCGTCCTGGCCGTCGAGGCGACGGCGGGCGCCACCATCCTCGAGGGCTGGGTCCCGGCGGTACCGCAGTGGGGCTGGGCGCTCATCGTGATGATCGTGCTCACCGCGACCAACCTGGTCTCGGTCGGTTCGTACGGTGAGTTCGAGTTCTGGTTCGCCGGGATCAAGGTCGTGGCGATCGGCGCGTTCATCATCGTCGGCGGCCTCGCGATCTTCGGTGTGCTGCCCGGTGTGGACGCCCCGAAGGCGGGACTGGGGAACCTCAGCGACCACGGCGGCTTCCTGCCGCACGGACCCGGCGCGATCCTCACCGGTGTGCTCCTGGTCGTCTTCTCCTTCATGGGCAGCGAGATCGCGACCCTCGCCGCCGGCGAGTCCGAGAACCCGCAGCGCGCCGTCACCAAGTCCACCAACAGCATCATCTGGCGGATCGGCGTCTTCTACCTGGGCTCGATCCTGGTCGTCGTCGCCCTGCTGCCCTGGAACGACCCCTCCATCAAGGACAAGGGCTCGTACGTCGCGGCTCTCGACTCCCTCGGCATCGCGCACGCCGGTGAGATCATGAACTTCATCGTGCTGACGTCCGTGCTGTCCTGTCTCAACTCCGGCCTCTACACGGCCTCCCGGATGGCCTTCTCGCTCGGTGAGCGCGGGGACGCGCCCAAGGCCTTCGCGAAGACCACCTCACGCGGTGTGCCGCTGGCGGCGATCGTCGTCTCGGTCGTCTTCGGCTTCGTCGCCGTCTTCTTCAACTACAAGTTCCCGGACTCGGTCTTCCTCTTCCTGGTCAACTCCTCCGGCGCGGTCGCCCTCTTCGTCTGGCTGGTCATCTGCTTCTCGCAGCTGCGGATGCGGAAGATCATCGAGCGCGAGTCCCCGGAGAAGCTGGTCGTCAAGATGTGGCTGTACCCGTACCTGACCTGGGCCACGGCCGCGCTGATCGTCTTCGTCCTCGGATACATGCTCACCGACACCGAGCACGACGGACGCGAGACCGTGCTGCTGTCGCTGCTCGTCGCCGCCGTGGTGGTGGCCATCGCGGTGGCCAGGCAGCGGATGCGCGGCGGCGCCGCCGCCGTGGAGCCCCCGGCCACCCCTGTGCCGGTCGAGGCCTCGTCCGAGGCCCGCTGAGCACCACGGAGTCGACGAGGGCGGGGCCCGGCGGCAGTGCCGCCGGGCCCCGCCCTTTTCCGCACGGCGGCTCACGGCGGCTCACAGCGGTGTGAAGCTCTGCCTCACCGCGTCGTAGACACGCAGCGCGGCGGCCTCGATGTCCGGGTGGTACCAGGTGCTGATCTCGTACGACGTGCCGCCGGACCTGAAACCCAGCAGCCGGACGTGCCAGAGCCGGCCCTTGGCCATGACGGTGTACTCCCAGGCGACCGCGGGCTCCCCGCGGAACGTCGTCCGCTCCAGCCTGATCCGCCGGTAGTCCAGGCCCTTGCCGGTGTCTCCCTCCGCCTGCTGCCACTGCGCCAGCAGGTCGCCCTTGGCCGGGGACGCGTTGGCCACGATCTCCTGCGCGCTGTCGGGCGAGGTGTAGTGCACCTCGGAGCCGCTCTGCGCGACCCGCTGCCAGCCCTCCGGCGGGACCCATGCGTACAGCCCGGCCTCCTCGCGGGCCCCGGCGGGCAGGCTCGGCGGACGCGAGGTGCCGTCGACGGTGGGGAGGGGGGAGGACGGTGACGGTTCACCGGACGGCGTCCGCGCGCTCGTCGCGGACGGTGACGCGCTCGCGGACGCCGTTGTACCGCCCGTGTCGTGGGAGGACCCCCCGTTCGCGGCGATCACGATCCCCGCCACGACTCCCGCGACCACCACCCCGCCGAGGGCGACGAGCGCCGTCCGGCGCCCGCGGTCGCCCGGAACCGACGGCACCACGGGACCGGGGAGTTCACCTGGCGGCACGAGTACGGGGGCTGGGCCGTGAGTGGTGGTGTGCGAAGCGAGGGAGGCGGGCGACGAGAGGGCAGAGGCGGTTGCGGGGGTGGCAGGGGCTGTGGGGATTTCCGAGCGGACCTGTGAGTGCAGTTCGGTAGGAGCCTCGGTGGAGGCGTTGGACGTGAGGGTGGAGGGGACCGCGAGAGTGGGGACGGGGGGCTCGGGCGGTCCGGGTTCCTCGGCCGCCGGCCCGGGAGCCGTTGTCGCGGGGGGCCGTGTCACATGGGCCCGGGTCTCGGGGGCGGTTGTGGCCTGCTCCTCGGCCGGGGGCTCACCGGAGTCGGGTGGGTACTTCCGCGTCGGGGTGTACAGCGCGGGGATGGCGTCCTGTACGGGATCGGATTCGAGGGCCGGATCGGCCTCGGGGACGGAGTCGGGATCACGGGCGGAGTCGGGATCGGACCCGCGGGCGGGATCGTGGGCGGAGCCGGGCTTCGACCCGCGGGCGGGATCGCGGGCGGAGCCGGGCTTCGACCCGCGGGCGGGATCGCGGGCGGAGCCGGGCTTCGACCCGCGGGCGGGATCGCGGGCGGAGTCGGGATCGGACCCGCGGGCGGGATCGGGGGCTGGATCGGGATCGGGTTGCGATCCGGCGTTCACGTCAGGGCGGTGGGCCGGGGCGGGCACGGGTGCGCGTTCCTCGTCCGGCTGCGGCTCCGGCTCCTGAACCGGCTCCCGCTGCTGCTCCCGCCCCCTCTCCCCCGCCTCCTCCGACTCCGCCTCGGTTTCCGGTTCCGGCTGTGATTCCGGTTCCGGTTCCGACTGCGGTGCCGATTCCGGTTCCGACTGCGGTTCCGGTTCCGGGCGCGGTCGGGGCGGACGGCGCCGTGCCTCCCGTATCAGCTGAGGGTCCAGGAACACCGGTGTGGGGGAATCCGGGTGGACCGGGAGAACGGAGGGTGCGGTCTCCGGTGCCCGCGGACCTTCCCGGGCAGGCTCCGACGCCGGGAACGCGATCGGCCACAACGCCGACCCGAGCTCCTCGAGGCCGGGCCGGGTAGACGGGTCCTTCTCCAGGAGCGCCGCCAGGACGTCCCTCAAGCCGCCCTCGACAGGCGGGAGTTCGGGCTCCTCGTAGAGGACGGCGTGCAGGGTCGCCAGGGTGGTCGAGCGGGAGAACGGGGAACGGCCGCCGAGGGCCGCGCAGAGCGTCGCCCCGAGGGACCACACGTCGGACGGAGGGCCCTGCGGCCGGCCGGAGATGCGCTCGGGCGCCATGTAGTCCGGGGAACCGACCAGCATCCCGACCATGGTGAGCGCCTCGGCGTCCTGCAGCGCGGCGATACCGAAGTCGGTGAGGACGACACGCCGCCCGCGCCTCTCGACCAGGACGTTGCCAGGCTTGATGTCCCGGTGCAGCACCCCCCCGGCGTGCACCTGGCGCAGTGCCGAGACGAGTCCGAGGCCGACGCGGGCCGCGGTGGAGGGGTCGAGCGGGCCGTCCTCGACCACCACCTGTTCGAGTGAGCGGCCCGCGACCAGTTCCATCACGATCCACAGCCGCTCGCCCTCGTCGACGACGTCGTAGATGCGTACGACGTTGGGATGGTCGATCCGAGCCGTGGCCCTGGCTTCGCGCAGTGTGCGTTCGCGGCGGGTGCGGGTGTCCTCCGGGTCGAGTCCGTCGATACGCATTTCCTTGACGGCGACCTGCCGGCCGAGCACGTCGTCGACGGCCCGCCACACCCGTCCCATTCCCCCCTGCCCAATACTCTCGGCCAGTCGATATCGGCCCGTCACCAATAACCCCGGAACGCCGCCACTCGCATTCCCCGTCAATCTCCCGCACCCCCTCGACACCCGCCATAAACGTCTGTCACACAGGAAACACAATGGTCACACTTCATGCCGTACCAGCATAGTGCGGAGAAATCTTGTGGTACCTCTTCAAGTACTGCGAATTCAGGCGCAGCCAAGGGGGACGAACATGAGTTCTCGTCACACGACGACCATCGCGGGATCGCTGATCGCGGCATCTTTCTCGGCCGTGATGATCCTTTCCTTCACCGCCGTCGCGGACGATCAGGGACCGGGGAGCAGTAAGGGAGGAAAGGCCGTAGATCCGGCGCCGGCAGGTGTGAAGCCGACCACCACACTGCCCGGCAGGATCTCGGTGGACAACAGCTCGCACAAGACGTCGATCACCGCCACGGTAAAGAACGAGGGGACCGAGGAAAGCGGCGGCATCCGGCTTCTGGTGGTCGGTTTCGACGGTTTGCAGGTCAAGGGTGTTCAGGGGTGCTCCGCCATGGCGGAGAAAGATCTCCCGAAAGGTTCGAACAGCGGTTTCGTATGCGACGTCGGTAATCTCGCGGCCGGAAAGTCGAAGTCGTACGCCGTCGACGCGACCTTCGATCTGAGCAGGACCGGAAAGATCTGTCTGCCGGTCCAGGACAGTGCCGGGAAGAAGACGTTCTGGCAGCAGGGTCCGGTCCCGTTCGGCGCGTCGAACCCGTCGCCCAACGCCCCGACCACCCCGCTGCTGCTCGACACCACCAACAAGCCGGTGTCGCCCAGCGGCGACGAGTTGCCCAGGACCGGCCCCGGAAGCGATCTCCTGCCGCTCGGCGCGGCGGGCGCGGCGCTCGTCTCGCTGGGTGCGGCGGGGCTGTGGTGGACCCAGCGGCGCCCTCGGCGTCAACCGTCCTGACCTGAGGGGACATCCGTACCGGCGCGGACCCGCAGAGTCGCGGAACCGCGGAACCGCGGAAATACAGAAGCGCGGAAGAGGCTCGCCGGACCGGCGGTCGCGTGGCGACCCGGCGAACCTCTTCCGCGGGAATCACGGGATCGGGGCCCATGACGTCACGCAGGGCTCGTGACATCGGGCCCGCGGGGTCACTTCCTGTCGAGGAACTTCCAGGCCGTGGGCAGCAGGCCCATCGCCAGTGCCGCCTTCAGGGCGTCGCCGATCAGGAACGGCGTGAGGCCCGCCGCGAGGGTCGCGCCGAGGGACATGCCGGTGGCGGCACCCAGGTACGGGAGGCCGACCGCGTAGATGATCGCCTCGCCGAGCAGCATCGCGCCGGCCGTGCGCAGTACGGAGCGGTCGGCGCCGCGGCGGGCGAGGGCGCCCACGGCGGCGGAGGCGAGGACCATGCCGAGGACGTAGCCGAGCGAGGGGGCCGCGAAGCCGGAGGCGCCGCCGGCGAACCAGGGCATGCCGGCCATGCCGACGAGCGCGTACACCAGGAGGGAGAGGAAGCCGCGGCCGGCGCCGAGGGCCGTGCCCACGAGGAGGGCGGCGAAGGTCTGGCCCGTCACCGGCACCGGGGAGCCCGGCACCGGGAGGGAGATCTGGGCGGCGAGCCCGGTGAGCGCGGCGCCGCCGAGCACCAGGGCGGCGTCCCGGACGCGGGAGGCCGGGAGCAGGTCGGCGAGGACCTCGCCGGGGCGGATGCCTGCGCGGGACGTGACGGCAGCGGTGCTCATGGGGACTCCGGCGGGTGACAGGGGGCTGCGGGACACGGTGACGCTATCCCAGGGGCCCTGAGCTGATCACCATCAGCGATCGACAAAGCGGGGAGCGGCGGCTTGGTACACCTCTCACAAAAGTGCGGCATACACCTGCCGCAGCGTGACACTGGTCACTGAGGTGGGATCGTTTCGGCTACGGAGTCGGGGTGAGCTGCCGCTGTAGGATCTCGCCAAATCGTCCCACCCTGGGCCAGGAGGCCGCCCGCCCGGCGTTCCGGCCCGCGCAGCGGCTCACCGGACAGGTGAACGGACTGTCACGTTCCGTATCGTCCACGTCCGTATCGTGGGCAGGGGCTGCCCCGGAGCCGAGCGGCCGCCCAGACTGTGGGCGTTTTGCCCCCTCCCCTGCAAGGGACCACCGCTCTCATGTCCCGCACCACCCTCGACGCCCGGCCCGGTACCCCGGCCGCCGGGGACGTTCCGCTCTCCCACGGCCTCAAGCAGCGCCACCTGTCGATGATCGCCCTCGGCGGGGTGATCGGCGCGGGCCTGTTCGTCGGCTCCGGCGCGGGCATCGCCGCCGCCGGACCGTCGATCGTGATCGCGTACGCCGTCTCCGGTCTGCTCGTCATGCTGGTGATGCGGATGCTCGGCGAGATGTCGGCCGCCCATCCGTCCTCGGGCTCCTTCTCGGCGCACGCCGAGCGGGCGATGGGCCCGTGGGCCGGCTTCACCGCCGGGTGGTCCTTCTGGGTGCTGCTGTGCACGGCCGTGGGCCTGGAGGGCATCGGCGCCGCGAAGATCGTCACCGGCTGGCTGCCGGGTACACCCGAGTGGGGCTGGGTCGCCCTGTTCATGGTGGTCTTCTGCGCCGCGAACCTCGCCGCCGTGAAGAACTTCGGCGAGTTCGAGTTCTGGTTCGCCGCGCTGAAGGTCGGCGCGATCGGCCTGTTCCTCGTCCTCGGTGTGCTGGCCATCGCCGGGGTGCTGCCCGGCACGGACTCCCCGGGCACGGCCAACCTGGCCGACTTCCTGCCGCACGGCGGCGAGGGGCTGGTCATCGGTCTGCTCGCGTCGGTCTTCGCCTACGGCGGCCTGGAGACGGTCACCATCGCGGCGGCCGAGTCGGACGACCCGGTCCGGGGCGTCGCGCGCGCCGTCCGTACCGCGATGTGGCGCATCGCGCTCTTCTACATCGGCTCGATGGCGGTCATCGTCACGCTGGTGCCGTGGGACTCGAAGGCGGTCGTCGAACAGGGCCCGTACGTCGCGGCCCTGGACCGGCTGGGCATCCCGGGCGCCGGCCAGTTGATGAACGTGGTCGTGCTGGTGGCGCTGCTCTCGGCGATGAACGCCAACATCTACGGCTCCTCGCGCATCGCCTACTCGCTGGTGGAGCGCGGCCAGGGCCCGAAGGCCCTCGGGAAGGTCTCCGCCGGGGTCCCGCGCGTGGCCGTGCTCGTCTCCTGCGTCTTCGGCTTCGTCTGCGTCCTGCTGAGCCACTGGCGGCCCGACGACGTCTTCCCCTGGCTGCTGAACATGATCGGCGCGGTGATCCTGGTCGTCTGGATCTTCATCGCGGTCTCCCAACTGCGCTTGCGCCGCACGGTGGAGCGTGAGACGCCGGAGAAGCTGGTCGTACGGATGTGGCTGTTCCCCGTCCTGACCTGGGTCGCGCTGGCCGGCATGGCCGCCATCTTCGTCCTGATGGCCCGGGAGCCCGACACCCGGGTGCAGTTGTACTCCACGGGTGGGATGACGCTGTTCCTGGCGGCCGCCGGCTACACCAGGCAGCGGATGCGCAACCGGAACTGAGCCCACGCCACATCCGCGACACCCGCCGCACCCGCCGCACCCGCCGCACCCGCGACACCCGCCACTCCCGAGAAGCCCTCGTGCGCCCCGCACGAGGGCTTCTTGCTGTTAGCGTGTAGTTGCACATTGATTGCAATAAGGTTGGAGGGGGCCCCGCCATGCCCGTCTACACACTCCCTGAACTGCCGTACGACTACTCCGCGCTCGCACCCGTGATCAGTCCCGAGATCATCGAGCTGCACCACGACAAGCACCACGCGGCGTACGTGAAGGGGGCCAACGACACCCTGGAACAGCTCGCGGAGGCACGCGACAAGGAGTCGTGGGGAGCGGTCAACGGCCTGGAGAAGAGCCTGGCCTTCCATCTCTCCGGCCACATCCTGCACAGCGTCTACTGGACGAACATGACCGGCGACGGCGGCGGTGAACCGCTCGCCGCGGACGGCGTCGGCGACCTCGCGGACGCCCTCACCGAGTCGTTCGGCTCCTTCGCCGGGTTCAGGGCCCAGCTGACCAAGGCCGCCGCGACCACACAGGGGTCCGGGTGGGGTGTCCTCGCCTACGAGCCGCTGAGCGGGCGCCTCCTGGTCGAGCAGATCTACGACCACCAGGGAAACGTGGGCCAGGGCTCGGTGCCGATCCTGGTCTTCGACGCCTGGGAGCACGCCTTCTACCTGCAGTACAAGAACCAGAAGGTCGACTTCGTCGAGGCCATGTGGCAGGTCGTCGACTGGCAGGACGTGGCGCGCCGCCACGCCGCCGCGAAGTCCCGTACGAACGTGCTGCTGCCGGCCTCCTGACACGGCGTCCTGCCCGTGATCGTCTTCTCACCCTTCACGCGGCAGGCGGAGAAACGGGGAGCCCCCGCGCGGACCTGCCGCGCGGGGGCTCCCCCACGCCGTGACTCACGCGCACGGCACGTTGAGCGACAGCAGCGCGGCGGCCCCGTCCGTCATCCGGAGTTCGGTGAGCGCCGCGTTGCGCAGCCGGGGGAAGACCCTGCGGTACTCGCCCAGCGGGATGCCGAGCAGCGAGCAGAGCACCAGCCGCAGCAGGGTGTTGTGGGCGACGACCAGGACGCGTTCGCCGTGGTGGGCGGCCGCGATGC
Organism: Streptomyces sp. NPDC057950; assembly: GCF_042887295.1. Taxonomy (NCBI): domain Bacteria; kingdom Bacillati; phylum Actinomycetota; class Actinomycetes; order Kitasatosporales; family Streptomycetaceae; genus Streptomyces; species Streptomyces sp. NPDC057950. Next base: position 48,785 of record NZ_JBHVPP010000003.1, on the reverse strand, counting down.
GGCGCAGGGACGCGGCGCCGCGGGCCGCCGCGGTCCGGGGGTCCTCCGCCTCCGGGAAGGGGTAGGACACCGGGTCCGACCGGTACGCCTTCGCGCGGGCCGGGTTGTCGGCCTCGAACTCGGCGAGGGTGCGGCCCTCCACGACGCCGAAGTCGCATTCGCGCAGGGTGGGTTCACGGTGCGCGGTGAGGCCGAGGGCCCGGCAGGCGGGGGCGGCGGTCGCGGCGGCGCGGGAGAGGGTCGACGTCCACACGGCGTCCACGGGATGGGCGGCGGCCCAGCGGCCGAGGGCCTCCGCCTGCGCGTGGCCCTCGGCCGCCAGGGCCACGTCGCTCACCCCGGCGTAACGGTTCTCGGCGTGCCAGACGGTCTGGCCGTGCCGGGCCAGCAGCAGGGTCGCGCTCGCCGGAGTCCCGGGGCTCGTGGCGTCGTCGGTGGTGTGCGTCGTCCTCATGACCCCGCAGTATCCAGGTCGAGGCGGGCGCGTGCGTGCGCTCCGGCGGAAGCGGGCGGCCGGCCGCGCTCTTCGAGTACACCGACCAGGTGGGCGCAGGGGGCGGCGAACCGCGCCGTGCGGGCGGGGCGCGGGGTGAGGACCGTACGAGGTGGCGTCCGCGGGGGTGGCCGCGCCTCCGGTGCCGTACGTGGCCGACACGGCCATGCCCAGGGCGGTTTCGGTCTGCTCGGGGACGCGGGCGGGGCGGCCGGGGATGTCCTCGCGCAGCCGGTTTCGGTACGGGCTGCGGGCGGCTCCGCCGGTGAGGGTGAGCGGGCCCTCCAGCGGGCGCCCAGGTGGTGCGGGCAGTCCGGGCGGAGGCGTTCCACGAGGCCGACGCCCTGGAGGAGGGCGGCCCCCAGCTCGGCGCCGGAGGCGGGGTTCCGGGGACGAAGGGAACGGCGTCCGGGGCGAGGAATGGGAAAACGTTCGCCGGGTGAGACGAGCGGATGGGCGAGGACCGACGCGGGTCCGTGGGCGGCGGCGGCCCGGCCCGGAACGGCCGGATCGCCGCCCGGGAAGGCCGCCGGGCGGCGCGACGCCAACGGCGCGGCGGGTGCGATGTCTTACGGTACGGGGGCTTCCGGGGCATTGTGGCCGGATGCCTAGGGAAAAGACGTATCCCTGCTATACGTGCGGATCGGACCAGCCGCACCGACAGCCCCGGGACGACCGGGAACGGGACATCATCCGCGAACTGACGCACGCACGAACGCCCCACGCCTACGTCGACGACTACTGGATCTGCGGTCGCACCGACTACGACTGCCGCAACATCCGGCACGCGTGGCGGGTCAAGCCGTTCGACCCGCCACGGAAGATGCCCGAACCGGAGTGACTCACCGGCCGCCCGGACGGCTCAGAGGTTGCTGAAGTCCGGGCCGGCCGTCCGCGTCCGCTTGATCTCGTAGAAGCCGGGCGTCGAAGCGACGAGCAGCGCGCCGTCCCACAGCCTGGCCGCGGCGTCGCCCTTGGGGGTCGGGGTGACGACCGGGCCGAAGAAGGCGATCTGCTCGCCGTCGGCACCGGGGAGCGCGATCACCGGGGTGCCCACCTCCTGGCCGACCTTGTCGATGCCCTCCTTGTGGGAGGCGCGCAGCTCGGCGTCGAACTCGAAGTCCTCCTGGTCGGCGTAGTCGATCAGGGAGGCCGGCAGACCGACGTCGGCGAGCGCGCCCGCGACCGCCTCGACGGTCGGGCCCTCGCCCTGGTTGTGGATCCGGGTGCCGAGCGCGGTGTACAGCGGGCCGAGGACGTCCTCGCCGTGCTTCTGCCACGCGGCGGTGACCACCCGGATCGGCTTCCACGCCTTGGTGGCGAGCATCTCCCGGTACTCCTCGGGGAGCGTGTCCAGCTTGTCCTCGTTCAGCACCGCGAGGCTCATGATGTGCCAGCGGACCTCGATGTCCCGGACCTTCTCCACTTCCAGGACCCAGCGCGAGGTCATCCAGGCCCAGGGGCACAGCGGGTCGAACCAGAAGTCGACGGGGGTCTTGCCGGAGATGGTCTCGGACATGGTTCTCCTCAAAGGGTCCTCTTTTCCCCGGCCAACACCACGGGACCCCTGCTCATTCCCGGGTGCCCGCCGTCAGGTGCACATGGGAGGATCGCTCCTGTTCACACATGTCTATGACGCCATGAGGGAGTGCCGCCGTGCCCGGTGAGAATCTGTCCCGCGACGAGGCCCAGGAGCGGGCAGCCCTGCTGTCCGTGGACGGGTACGAGGTCTCCCTCGACCTGCGATCCGCCGTGGGCGCCGCCGAGGCCGGAGCGCGTACGTTCCGTTCGGTCACCACGATCCGCTTCCGCTGTGCCGAGCCCGGCGCCGCGAGCTTCGCCGACCTGATCGCACCGAGCGTCACGGCCGTCTCGCTCAACGGCAGGGACCTCGACCCCGGAGAGGTCTTCGACGGCACCCGCATCCGGCTGGAGGACCTCGCCGCGGAGAACGAGCTGGTGGTGGACGCCCAGTGCGCCTACTCCCGCACCGGCGAGGGCATGCACCGCTTCGTCGACCCCGAGGACGGCGAGACCTACCTCTACACCCAGTACGAGCCCGCGGACTCCCGGCGCGTCTTCGCCAACTTCGAGCAGCCCGACCTCAAGGCGCCCTTCCGCTTCGAGGTGCGGGCTCCCGAGGGCTGGGTCGTGTGGAGCAACGGCGTCGGTGAACTCACGGACGGGGTGTGGCAGTTCGCCGAGACGAAGCCGATCTCGACGTACATCACGGCGGTCGTGGCGGGCCCGTACCACTACGTGACGGACAGCTACTCCCGCACCTTCGACGACGGTACGACGCTGGAGATCCCGCTCGGCGCGATGTGCCGCAAGGGCCTGGCCCCCCACTTCGACGCGGACGACGTCTTCCTCGTCACCAAGCAGGGCCTGGACTTCTTCCACGACCACTTCGACTACCCGTACCCCTTCGGCAAGTACGACCAGGCGTTCGTGCCCGAGTACAACCTCGGCGCGATGGAGAACCCGGGACTCGTCACCTTCCGTGAGGAGTACATCTTCCGCGGCAAGGTCACGCAGGCGTCGTACGAGGGCCGAGCGAACGTCATCCTGCACGAGATGGCGCACATGTGGTTCGGCGACCTCGTCACCATGGAGTGGTGGGACGACCTGTGGCTCAAGGAGTCCTTCGCCGACTTCATGGGCGCGTTCGCGCTGGTCGGGGCCACCCGCTTCGAGGACGGCTGGATCACCTTCGCCAACCGCCGCAAGGCATGGGCCTACCGCGCCGACCAGCTGCCGTCCACGCACCCGATCACGGCCGACATCCGCGACCTGCAGGACGCCAAGCTCAACTTCGACGGCATCACGTACGCCAAGGGCGCCTCGGTGCTCAAGCAGCTCGTCGCGTACGTCGGCCAGGACGCGTTCCTGGAAGGCGCGCGCCGGTACTTCAAGCGCAACGCGTACGGCAACACGCGCCTGGGCGACCTGCTGTCGGCGCTGGAGGAGACCAGCGGGCGCGATCTGGCCGCCTGGTCACGGGCGTGGCTGCAGACGGCCGGGGTCAACTCGCTCACTCCGCAGGTGATCCTGGACGCGGACGGACGGGTCGCCGAGCTGTCCGTGCTCCAGGAGGCGGCCGAGTCGCATCCCGAACTGCGCCCGCACCGCGTCGCGGTGGGCCTCTACCGGCGCGGGACCGGGCCGGACGGACAGCCCGGCCCCCTGGAGCGCTACGCGCGCGCCGAGACGGACGTCGACGGCCCGCGCACCGTGGTCGGGGAACTCGTCGGCGCCGACGCGCCGGACCTGGTCCTCGTCAACGACGACGACCTGACCTACTGCAAGATCCGCTTCGACGAGAACTCGCTGGCCACGCTGCGGGAGCTGCTCGGCGACATCACCGACCCGCTCGCCCGCGCGCTGTGCTGGTCGGCGCTGTGGAACCTGACCCGGGACGGGCTCATGCCCGCCCGGGACTTCGTCGGCCTGGTGCTCCGCTTCGCGGGCCGCGAGTCGGACATCGGTGTACTCCAGATGCTGCACGCGTGGGCCGACTCCGCGCTCACCCACTACACGGCGCCGGACTGGCGGGCGACCGGCGGCCGGCTCCTCGCCCAGGGCGCCCAGAAGGAACTCCGGCTCGCCGAGCCCGGCAGCCAGCACCAGCTCACCTGGGCCCGTTTCTTCGCGGCGGTCGCGTCCGAGCGGGCCGACCTGCGACTGCTGCAGGACCTGCTGGACGGCACGGCGAAGATCGACGGCCTGGACGTCGACCAGGAGCTGCGCTGGGCGTTGCTGGAACCGCTGGCCGCGCACGGGATCGCCGACGAGTCCGCGCTGGCCGCCGAGCTGGCCCGCGACGACACGGCCTCCGGCAAGCGCCACCAGGTCCGCTGCCTCGCCGCCCGTCCGTCGGCGGCGGTCAAGGCCCAGGCCTGGGCCCAGGTCGTCGAGTCGGACGCGCTGTCGAACGCGCTCGTGGAGGCGACCATCGCGGGCTTCGCCCAGCCGTCGCAGCGCGAGCTGCTCGCCCCGTACGCCGGGAAGTACTTCGCCGCCATCGAGCGGATCTGGGCCGAGCGGTCCATCCAGATCGGCATGGACGTGGTGAAGGGGCTGTTCCCCTCGCTCCAGGACTCCCAGGAGACCCTGGACGCGACGGACGCGTGGCTGACGGCACACGAGAGCGCGGCGCCGGCCCTGCGCCGTCTGGTCCTCGAGGCCCGCGACGACCTGGCACGGGCGCTGCGCGGACAGCGGCGCGACGCGGCGACCGCCGGCTGAGACGGGCGGGGACCGACAGACCCGGAGGGGTCCGACCCGCGGCACCAGAGGGGCACCGGTTCCGGCCGGTGCCCCTCTGCCATGGGCGCCACCGGTACGGGTGGTTACGAAATTCAGGTATGCAGAGCCGTAACCCCTACTAATCCCCATCCGGACCAGCGCCTTTCGGCACTCGAACGCCCGTACTTTAGGACGAGCTTGTCCGCATTTGTCGACAGGCGTGTAACAGCGGTTAGGGGACGGATCGGGCGCGGAAAACCCCCGTGCATGAACCACGACACCCCGCTCTCCCCCCGCCCCCTGCGTCACCTCTCCGATGTCCGGCGCCGGGTGCTGACGACAGCCCAGCTGCGTGCCCGCGGTGTCACCGCCGCCGGGGCGAGCGAACAGTGCCGGCCGGGCGGACCCTGGCAGCAGTTCCTTCCGGGTGTCTTCCTCCTCCACACCGGGCCGCCCACCTCCGAGGAACGCCTGCACGCGGTCCTGCTGTTCGCCGCCCGTACCCCCGCGACGGCACCCGCGACCGCGATCCCCGTCCAGCCGGGCGCCGAGGAGCCGCACGCCCCCCAGCCCTACACGGACGCGCTGATCACCGGCCTCGCCGCCCTCGCCCTGTACGGCTTCGCATCGGCCCCGTCGCTGCTCTCCCTCGACAGGATCGACGTCCTGGTGCCCCGGCTGCGCCGGCTGCGCTCGCAGGGCTGCGCCCGCATCGTCCGCACCGCCGCCCTTCCCGCCCCCTCCCACGTCACCGGTGTCCCGGTCGCCCCGGTCCCGCGCGCCCTCGCCGACGCGGTGGCGGAGCTGACGGACGCGGACGCGGTACGCCGTCTGCTGACCGAGGCGGTGCGCGGCGGCCACTGCGATCCGGCGGCGGTGGTGCGGGAGCTGACCCAGGCCCGGCTGCTGGGCAGGCCGCACGTGGTGGACGCCGTCGACTCCCTGCTGGCCGAGGGACGCAGCGTCGCGGAGGACCGGCTCTACCGGATGGTCCGGGAGCACGGTCTGCCCGAACCGGTCTGGAACGTGGACCTCCGCCTGCCGGGCGGCCCTCACCTGGGCGGCCTCGACGCCTACTGGCCGGACCAGGCGGTGGCCCTGGAGCTGGACACCCGGGCTCCCCGCCAGGACGAGGACGCCGTCTGGTCGGAGTACGCCCGCAAGCGCGAGCACCTGGAGCGTCTGGGCATCACCGTCGTCCACGTCACGCCGAAGAAGCTCCGCGACGCGGCCCAGCAGCAGGCGACGGTCGTCCGCACCGCCCTGATGGCGGCGAACGACCGTGAACCGGCGGCGTATGTCGTGGTGCTGCCCCGGTAGGGACGGACCGGTCGGGCGGCAGGAGGGGAGCGGAGGGGCCACCGGGTGCCGGTGGCCCCTCCGCGTGCGTGCGGACCCGGACCCTGGACCGGGTCCGGGTCCGGGTCCGGACCCGGGTCCGGGTCCGGGTCCGGGTCCGGGTCCGGGTCCGGGCGACGGCTACTGGGGGCAGTACTCCGCGTCGATCACCGCGTCGCCGTCCCCCGACCAGTCGCCGTTGAAGTTGAAGGCGAGGGAGTGGCGGCCGTCCGCCGTCGTGGTGGCCGAGGACGTCGAGCCGTGGATGCCGCCGTCGTGGCCCCAGACGTGGACACCGCAGCCGAGGGTCCGGTCGATCAGGCCGAGACCGTAGCGGGCGTTCGGGATCCCCTCGACCGCGACCGTGGTCTTCATCTCCTTGAGCTGCGCGGGCGGGAGAAGTCCGCCGCGCAGCAACGCCGAGTAGAAGCGGTTCAGGTCGGAGGAGTCGGAGATCATCCCGCCCGCGGAGGAGGCGAGGGAGGGGTTCAGTGTCGTCACGTCGTACGTCGGGCCGGTCGTCGTCGCCGCCAGTTTCGAGTAGGCGCGGCTGCTGGGGCGCGGGAGTGTCGTCCGGGTGCCGGGGACGGAGGTCGCGCGCAGGCCCAGCGGGGCGATGACGCGCCGTTCGATCTCCGTCGCGTAAGAGTGGCCGGTGACCTTCCCGATCACCATGCCCGCGAGGACGTAGTTGGTGTTGGAGTAGCTCCAGGAGGCGCCCGGCGCGAAGACCGGCGGGTGGGCCGTCGCGATCGCCACCAGCTCGGCGGGCGACCTGGTGTCGTACCGGTGCCGGAGGAAGCCGTCCTTGAGGAAATAGGTCCGTACGAAGTCCTCGTCCTCGGTGTAGTCGAAGATGCCGCTGGTGTGGTTGAGGAGCCGGCGGACCGTCACCTTCCGGCCGTCGTTGCCGTGGCCGCGGACCAGGCCCGGCAGCCACCGGTCCACCGTGTCGTCCAGCGACAGCCGCCCCTCCGCCTCCAGTTGCAGCAGCACGGTCGACACGAAGGTCTTGGTGATGCTGCCGACGCGGTAGCGGTCGCTCCCGCCGCGGGGCTCGCCGGTCCTCAGGTCGCCCACGCCCGTCGTGGCGGACCAGGCGCCGCGACGGTCCCCGGCCGTCGCCGTGACACCCGGGACGCCCGACCGCACGGCCGCCTCCATGGCCCGCACTGTCGCGGCGTGGTCCGCGGCGGGTCCCGCCGACGCGGGCCCCGCCAGGGCCGCCGCCAGCGCCAGCGCGGTGAGCCCCGCCACTTCCGTACGTACCGCCATCCGCTCCATGCCTTCCCCTCTTCCCCGTTTCCCCGTTTCCGGTTTCCGCTTCCGGTTTCCGCTTCTCCGCCTCTCGCCGACGAGCACGTCGGCGGAAGGGACTCGCGGCGCGGGGTGGGGGTTGAGCGGCTCGGGGCGGTTGGGCGGGATTCAGCCCTTCTTCAGTACCAGCTCCGTGTTGCGGTCGCCCGAGGTGCCGCTCAGCACGGTGCTCCGGCCCGGCGCGTTGAAGGAGAGCTCGCGGTAGAGCGCCGCCAGGCCCGTCTGGCTCAGGTCGGAGAAGTCCGTGCGGTGCGGGGCGGCGGACTCGATGAGGGTGGTGAAGAGGGAGAGCGTGCCGTCCTTGTTGTCGACCAGTTCGACGATGCGGGCCAGGTGCGGGAAGTCGACGTGCGAGGCCGTGTTGATCTCCCAGAAGGACCCGTTGCCCGGCGCCGAGTGCGGGATGATCTCGTTCTTGTGGGTGTGGCCGTTCACCCAGGCCAGCACGTTGCGGTGCTTGGAGAGCGCGGCGACGACCTCCTCGCCGCCGTGGCGCTGCTCGCTGGGGTGGGCGGGGTCCTTGCGGCGGTTGCGCATGGACTTGCTGGTGTGGTGACTGAAGACGATCGCGTACGAGTCCTTGTTCTCGGTCAGTGTCCGCTCCAGCCATTTCAGCTGCGCCGTGCCGACGGAGCCCTCGTAGTGGCCGCCCGGGTCGGTGGTGTCGAGGCTGATGCCGAGGACGTCGTCGGCGATCCGGAAGGCGTAGTACTGGGTGCCCGCGGTGAGGTTCGCCTCCGAGTAGCCGTGGCCGACCGGACCCGGTCCGGTGTGCGCCGGGTCGAGGTGCGCCTTGAGGTATTCGGCGGGGGTGAAGGGGGCGCGCGAGGGGTCGGGGGTGACCGACCTGAGCTGCCGCGCGTGCGCCTTGAGCAGGTCCCGGAGCTGGGTGCCCTTGGGGTCCTTGTCGTTCTTGATGGCGGCGCGCAGGCCGACGCTCTGCGAGGCGGGCAGGCTCATCAGCTTCTTGCCGCCCACGGCGAACTCGGCGAGGAAGGAGTCGCCGTGCCGGTAGCAGCCCAGCGGCAGCGCGTCGTGGTTGCCCACGGTGGAGTACCAGGGCAGGCCCAGACCCGGGCTGCGCAGTTCGCGGACGGCGGCGGCCAGGAAGCCGTGGAGGTGCGGGAAGCCGCGCTGCTTGTCGGCGTCACGCACGGCCCCGTCGGGCTGCCAGTACGTCTTGATGCCGCTGTTCTGGACGCCCTCGTAGTGGCGCGGGTCACCGCTGTTGGGCCGGATGCGGCCACCGCTCATGACCTTGAGGAACCAGTCCAGCTCCGTCTTGGAGTTGTTGTCCGTGTTGTCCCCGGTGGTGATCACGAAGTGCAGCGGGGAGCCGGTGACGGGGGCTCCCCGCAGCGAGTTGACCCGCTCGACGAGCGAGACGGCGCCCGCGACGGTCAGCGCCTCCTGGGGACGCCAGGCGTTCACGGCACCCGAGCGCAGGAACTCCAGCCGCAGCGGGTGCTGGACGTCGATCAGGTGCAGGTCGGTGAACTGCACGAAGGAGGCGAGCGCGGTGCGCCGCTCGGCCCGGCCGGCCTTGGCCGACGCCAGCTCGCCGCGCACCACCCGCTTCCAGGCGGGGCCGTCGCCGAGCCGCTGGTATCCCCCGGTGCCGGAGTGCGGGGCGGCGACGCTCTGCAGGGTGGTGCCGCGCTCGTACGGCGCGAGGGGAGCGGGGGGCGCCTCGTGGGAGACGGCGACGGGGGCCTCGCCGGCGTCGGCGGCGCGCGCCCCGCCCGCGTCGGCGGCGTGCGCCTCGGAGTCGGGCCGCAGGGCGTAGCCGATGCCCGCGGACAGGGTCACCGCCCCGCTCGCGGCGAGGAGGGTACGGCGGTTCATGGCGGCGGCGGTGGCGACAGAGCGTATGCGCGACATGGCGCGATCTCCCCGAGTGCGAACGCGTCGGCAGTGTTCGCGGGGGGCTCGTTGCGGTAACTCCCCGCTCACTCTGGATCGTTGGCACCTGGGGTGACCTGGACGTTAACTCGGCGGCAACGCCCGACACCGATCACCGTAAGTGGATCTTGGGCTACCCTGCGCGTCCATGGAGCTCTCCCCGGACGGCCGGGAGGCGGTCACTCCGTGTTCATTTTCCGGGGTAGTGAACCGTGGCCGCGGTCGGACCCGGCGCGGCCCGCGGGCCGGGGCACACGCCCGAGCGCCGGTCGCTCGCGCCACAGCCCCAGTCCTGTGTCGACCAGCCCGACCCGCTCGAGCGACGGGACCTCGTCGAGGGGGTACCAGGCCGCCATGTCGGTGGAGCCGTCCGTCTCGTGGCGGAGGTCGCCGCCGGTGATCCGGGCCTCGTAGACGATCCGGAGGCCGTGGAAGTCGGTGGCGCCGCCCATCCGGCGCGGGTGGGTGCGCAGCTGGGAGTCGATGCCGAGCAGCGCGACCGGTTCGACGGCGTACCCCGTCTCCTCGTCGACCTCGCGGACGACGGTGTCGTAGGGGTCCTCTCCGTGGTCCATGCCACCGCCCGGCAGGGTCCACCGTCTGGTCCCGTCGCCCGCGACCCACCGGGCCAACAGCATCCGCCCGTCCCGCACGCATACGGCGTAGGCCGCCACCCTCAACTGCTTCGGCATGCCCAGACGTTACGGCAGGGAGGGGTTGGCCGGAGAGTATTCGGGCGGCGACCAGCGCAGCGGGCTGCCCTCGGGCGTCTCGACGACCCCGGTGACGGTGAAGCGGACCGTGCGCTCCCCGTCCGGGGCGTACGCGGCGCGGGCCGTGCCGGTGAGCCGGAGCACCGTTCCCGACGTCCAGTCCAGGAAGAGCAGTCCGGCCCTCGGGTCCGCCTCCAGGTTGCCGAGGGTCAGGAACATCGCGTTGCCGGGGTAGTCGCGCCAGCGCAGCTCGGACGGGCCGTCGGCGTGCACGAAGCCCGGGTTGCCGCCCCGGTGGCTGGCGTCGGCGCCGTGCGCGTGGACGGTGGCCAGGAAGAAGGTGTCGGCCGCCTCGACGAGGGCGCGCTGCCGGGGGGAGAGCAGGCCGGAGCGGCGGGCCTCGCCGGGCCGGCGTCCGAGCGTCTCGTAGGACTCCCTGCGCTGGAGGTACTTCGGGCAGTTGGCGAAGACCCGGTCGGCCTCCACGGCGAACCCCCCGGCGGTGGGCCGGGACCGGCCGTTCAGACGCATCCGGCGGCGCGTGCGCGGGTCGAGCGCGATCGTGCCGACGAGGGTGCCCTCGGCGGCGAGCGCGGCGGCGAGGGGGTCGTCCGCGGAGGGGCGGCCGGTCACCGAGATCTGCCGGACGCCGGTGGCCCGGACGAAGCCGGGCGGGCCCGTGAGCAGCGAGGCCCACACCGCGCCGGTGGCCGGGTCGGCCGCCCCGGCCACCAGCATCGGCTGCTGTTCGAGGAAGGCGGCGGCCACCGGGCGGATGCCCTGCCCGACCGCCTGTCCCACGTGGTCGGCGAGATCACGCACGCCGACCCGGTCCTGTACGGCGCGCGAGCCGGAGTGATAGGTCATCTCGCCCTCCGTCTAGAAGAAACCGCAGGTCGGAGCGGACTCGGATGGTACCGGTGCCCCTTCGGCGCCGGTCGGGGCGTAGATCTCCAGCCGGGTGCCGTCCGGGTCGTGGAAGAAGATGCCGCCGGACGCCGAGCCCTCGCGGTGGGCGACCACGCCCTCGTGGGCGAACGTGACGCCGCGGTCGCGCAGCGCCGTCTCGTACGTCCTGACCTCGTCGATCGAGTCCACTTCGAGGGCGAGGTGGTGGAGGCCGGCGCGGTCCTCGCCGTACGTCGACCGTGCCTGCTGCCAGAGCGTGAGGACGGGACGGCCGTCCCCGTCCGAGGAGCCCAGGAACGCGTACCTGCGCTCCCCTTCCTCGCCGTCCTTGCCGTCCTTGCCCTCGGTGAGGAGGGCGAAGCCGAGCACGTCCCGGTAGAAGGCGAGCGAGCGGTCGAGGTCCGTGACGTTCAGGCCGACATGGCCGGTGCGCGGTGTCATGACTGTCCTCCGGGACGGTGGCGGCTCCCACGTCGAGAGCTAACCTCTGTAAGCGAGATTAAGGGTTAGAATGAGTAACGTCAACCAGTCACCTACTCTTGAACGGTTAGCCGCCGAAGGGAGCCCCGCCGTGCCCGCCGTCACCGACCCCCGCCCCCTCACCGGGGAACCGCTCGCGCTCGACCTGCTCAACACCCGCTGGAACAGCGAGGGGGTGCCCCAGGACCTGCTCACGGACACCGGGGGGCTGGCGGTGTGGCTGACCGCGAACGGGTTCGCCCTCCCGGCCGACGAGACCGTGCTGCGCCACACCCTCCAGGCGCGCGACGCCCTGCGCGCGGCCGTGGACGAGCACCTGCGGGGAAAGGCGGACGGGGCGCCCTCGACCGGGGCGGAGCGGGTCGACGCCGTCCTCGCGCACGGGCGGATCCGGGTCACCCTGTCGCCCGAGGGGCCGGGCGAGCGCGCCGAGTTCGAGGACCCGGCATGGGAGCCCGGCTGGCTCGCCGCGCGCAACTACCTGGAGCTGCTGGGCGCTTCCCCCGACCGCATCCGCCACTGCGCCCACGAGACCTGCGTCCTGCACTTCCTCGACACCTCGCGCAACGGCACCCGCCGCTGGTGCTCGATGTCGGGCTGCGGTAACCGGGCGAAGGCGTCCCGCCACTACGCGCGCACGAAGGAGAGCTGAGCCGGCGCCCAGGCGGTTCGAGGCGCCCGGCATGTCCGGCCATACCGCGCTATCACCGGCGTGGCGTATGGCGGAAGTACGCCATGCTTCCATCCCGCCACGGTCAACTCTCCCCAAATAACTGCCCTTTGGGTAAAGCTGAGCGGTCATCCGGGTTCACATACCGGACTGATGTGATCGCGTCCCGAGGAACGTCGGGACCGGTCACTCCACGCTCGTTCCTTTACCTACAAGGGATGCCGATGACCCTCGACCCCCAGCGCGCCCCTCTGTCGGGCGCGAGACGCGTGGTCCGCATAGCCGTGGCCGCGGGCCTGGTGGCCGCGCTCTCCGCGGCCGGACCGATACCCATGGCCCTCGCCGCGGACCACGCACCCGCCGCCACGCCCGACCCGGGCACCAAGTCCGCGAGCGCCAAGCTCGGTTCGGACGACGCGGCCCTCCTCGCCGAGGCCAAGGCCGACGGCACCAAGAACATCACGATGATGGTCGCCACCGCGCCCGGCCAGACCGAGCAGGTCGCCCGGCAACTGGACGCGGTCCAGGGCGGTCTCGTCGGCCGGACCTTCGACAAGGTCGGCTATGTCCGGGCCACCGTCCCGACCGCGAAGGCGGACGCGGCCATCGCCGCCGCCGCCAAGCTCTCGTCCGTGCACGGCATCGACCTGCGCCAGGACATCGCGCTGGACGACCCGACGCCGAGCGCGGACACCGCCAAGGGCGCCGACAAGGCCCACGGCACGGTCACCCGCTCCGCCCCGGACAAGAACACCCCCGCCGAGAACCCGTACAACCCGTCCTTCGAGACGGGCGCCGTCGACTTCGTGAAGAAGAACCCGAAGGCGGACGGCCGCGGCATCACCATCGGCATCCTCGACTCGGGCGTGGACCTGGGCCACCCGGCGCTGCAGAAGACCACCACCGGCGAGCGCAAGATCGTCGACTGGGTCACGTCCACCGACCCGGTCAACGACGGCGACGGCAGCTGGCGGCGGATGACCAGCGCGGTCGCGGGCCCCTCCTTCCCCATCACGACGGCCAGTCAGGGCACCGAGACCTTCAAGGCCCCGGCCGGCGCCTACAAGTTCAACTACATGTACGAGTCGGCCACCGCGGGCGGCGACGAAGCGGGCGACCTGAACCGCGACGGCGACACCACCGACGCCTGGGGCGTGCTGTACGACCCGGCCTCCGGCACCGTGCGGGTCGACGCGAACGACAACCTCGACTTCACCGACGACGCTCCGATGAAGCCGTACAAGGACGGTTTCCAGGTCGGCTACTTCGGCAAGGACAACCCGGCGACCGATGTCGTCGAGCGCATCCCGTTCGTCGTCGAGATCCGCAAGGACGTGGTCTTCGACGCGGCCGGCTCCAAGGCCGACTACGTCAACATCGGCGTCATCTCCAGCGAGCACGGCACGCACGTGGCGGGCATCACCTCCGCCAACGGCCTGTTCGGCGGCAGGATGAACGGCGCCGCCCCCGGCGCGAAGATCGTCTCGTCCCGCGCCTGCGTCTTCGGCCCCGGCTGCACCAACATCGCGCTCACCGAGGGCATGATCGACCTCGTCGTCAACCGCGGCGTCGACATCGTCAACATGTCCATCGGCGGCCTGCCCGCGCTGAACGACGGCAACAACGCGCGCTCCGAGCTCTACACGCGTCTCATCGACACCTACGGCGTCCAGCTGGTGATCTCCGCGGGCAACTCCGGCCCCGGTGCCAACACCATCGGCGACCCCGGCCTCGCCGACAAGGTCATCTCGGTCGGCGCGTCCATCTCCAAGGAGACCTGGGCCGCCAACTACGGCTCGGCCGTGGAGAAGAAGTACGCGATGATGCCGTTCTCCTCGCGCGGTCCGCGTGAGGACGGCGGCTTCACGCCGACGCTGACGGCGCCCGGCGCCGCGATCAACACCACCCAGACCTGGCTGCCGGGCTCCCCGGTCGCCGATGCGGGTTACCCCCTGCCGGCCGGCTACTCGATGCTCCAGGGCACCTCGATGGCGTCCCCGCAGGCCGCGGGCGCGTCCGCGCTGCTGCTGAGCGCCGCCAAGCAGAAGGGCATCGCCCTGACGCCCGCCGACCTCCGCACGGCCCTCACCTCGACCGCCGACCACATCAAGGGTGTGCAGGCGTACGAGGAGGGCGCGGGCCTCATCAACATCGTGGACGCGTGGAAGGCCGTCAAGGACGACGCGACCGCCCACGAGTACACCGTGAAGGCGCCGGTCGACACCGCGATCGACTACGCGCTGAAGACCCCCGGCTTCGGCACCGGCCTGTACGACCGCGAGGGCGGTCTCAAGGCCGGCGTGAAGAAGACGTACGAGATCACCGTCACCCGTACCTCCGGTCCGGACCGGGCGATCCGCCACGAGCTGCACTTCGAGAACAACGCCGGTGACACCTTCCGGATCGTCGGCTCCGACGAGGTCAAGCTCGAGCTGAACAAGCCGGTCACCGTCAAGGTCTCCGCGAAGGCATCCTCGGCCGGCATCAAGAGCGCGATCCTCGAACTCGACGACCCGAGGACCGAGGGCGTCGACCGGCAGATCCTGACCACGGTCGTGGTCTCGACCCCGCTCAAGTACGCGTACTCCGACTCGAGTTCGGTGCAGCGCAACAGCACGCGGTCGTACTTCCTGACCGTGCCCGAGGGCGCCAGGAGCCTCGAGGTCGCCATCGGCGGGCTGAAGGGCCTGAGCCAGACCCGGTTCATCTCCATCCACCCGTACGGTGTCCCGGTCGAGGACACCGGCACGCCGTACTGCTACAGCAACTACCCGAACACCAACGGCTGCAAGCCCGACGTGCGTGCGTACGCGGACCCGCAGCCCGGTGTCTGGGAGGTCGAGGTCGAGGCGCGCCGTACGTCGCCGCTGCTCGACAACCCGTACAAGCTGGAGGCCACCGTGCTCGGCGCGGCCTTCGACCCGGAGACCGTGACGGTGCCCGAGGCCAAGGTGGGCACGCCCGTCACCGCCTCCTGGAAGGTGACGAACCAGTTCGCCGCGATCGACGGCAGGCTGCGGGGAGGCCCGCTCGGCTCCTCCAAGACGGACCGGCCGACCATCGCCCAGAACGCCACGCAGACCACCACGGTCGACGTGCCCGCGGGCGCCGCCTCGCTGGACGTCGCCATCGGCAACGTCTCCGACACCGCCGCCGACCTCGACCTGACGGTGTACGACTCCACCGGCAAGCAGGTCGCCCAGTCCGCGGACGGCGACTCGGAGGAGGCGGTCTCCATCCCCAGCCCCGCCGCGGGCACGTACACCATCGAGGTCGCGGGCTACTCGGTCCCCTCGGGCTCGACCGCGTACGACTACCGTGACGTCTTCTTCTCGTCCGCGCTCGGCACGGTCGGCGTCGACGCGTCCACGCCGGTGAAGCTCTCCACGGGCGGCACGGCGACGGTGTCCGGCACGGTCACCGCCCTTGCCCCGGCCCCCGAGGGACGCGAGTTCTTCGGCCAGGTACAGCTGGTGAACGCCCGTGGCACCGCCGCGGGCCTCGGCAGCGTGAAGATCGAGAAGGTCACGCCGTAGCGCGTGCGCCCCTGAGGGGGCGGGCGTCCGGAATTCCGGGCGCCCGCCCCCTTTCCCCTGCGCGTCCCGTCATGCCCGGTCGAGCCCTCTCATTCGCAGGTGAGGGAACGGGAGGCGGGCAACGCCCCGAGGATCCACTCCCGGTCGCGGGCGATCTCCTTCTCCCCCGTCGTCCACCGGTCGGGGGTCACCGCGCCCCGCCGGATGCCGACCAGTACGTGCTCACCCCGCCGTGGAGCGGCCTCCTCCCGGTCCACCAGGAAACTGACCCGTGTCTTTCCCTCCGCCGGCTTGTAGGAGCGCGTCACGTCGAGGGTGACCCGGTCCCGCCCGGTGCCCGGGACCGGCTCGATTGCGGCGATCTCGCCCTCGGCCAGCAGCCGGGAGCAGGCGAGGTAACCGGGGGCGCTGAGCGAGGCCGCGCCGCTCGCGCTGTCCGCCGCCTTCGCCCCGCTGTCCGCCGACGACTTCGAATCCGCGCCCCCGCCCTGCGCGATCAGCCAGCCCGTGCCGACGACCATCGAGGCGACGACGGCCGCGGCGAGGGTGCCCAGGACGACGGCTAGGGGACGGCGGCCCCGGTTCCTCGGCGCCCCCGCCGGACGGCGCGGACGCTGCCTGGGAACCCGTACGGGCCTCGTCTCCTCCCCCGCTTCCGCCAGCGCGCCCCCGATGGCGGCCAGCTGCTCCCGCAGCACCACCAGGTCCGCGACCGCCGACCGGTGCTCCGCCACCGCCTCCGGGTCGTCGCGGGCCCCTTCGGGCAGCGGTTCACCGGTGATCGCGGCCCACAGCGCGTCCGCTGCCGCACTGTCCTCGTGCTCGGCGTACCCGGCCACGTCACACCACCTCGTCCTCGTGCAGGCGGGCGCGCAGGGCACGGACCGCCGAGTGCAGCCTGCTCTTGACCGTGCCCTCCGGGATGCCGAGCTCCTCGGCTATCCCACGCACGGAGAGATCGGCGTAGAAACGCAGGACGAGGACCTGCCGCTGCGCGTCGGGCAGGTCGTCCAGCCCCTGCGCCACGGCCAGCGAGAGCACGCTGGAATCCTCGCCCGAGGGGTGCTCCAGCTGCCGGAGCCCCGCCAGCCGCTCGCCGAGCCGCTGCTGGCGGTGCCTGGCCCGGTGCCAGTCCATCGCCAGGTTCGAGGCGACGACCGCCGTCCACGCGGACACGTCACGCGGTGCCTCGTCCCCCTTCGCGGCGCGCTCCAGCAACCGCAGGCGGACCTGCTGCACCCCGTCCGACAGGTCCGCCTGCGGTACCCCGCCGAGCGCGAGCACCGCCCGCACCCGGCGTTCCTGCGCCGCGTCCAGCGGGTCGTCCACCCCCTGGGCACTGCGTGTCCTTCTGCGCAGCACAGCTGCCCTCCCCTCCCGCGTTTCCCCTACGACGCCGGTGCGGGCCGAAACGTTCGGCCGCGCGCCGCCGAATCGCACCGAGACGCACCGAGGCGTACGTCACACCGGACCGTGGCCGGAGCGACGCGAGCACCGTACGGCTTGCGGTTGCCGGGGTCCGCCGGACGGTTTTCTTCCGGCGGCCGCTCGCCGGGCCCGTCCCGCTCCGCGAACGGCGTGGGCAAAGGATTGGACACAACGGCACGGGTCAGACGCATGATGGAAGCGCTGGACCACGTAGAACGCACGCAAAGGGAGTCGCCGTGAGGGTCGGAATCGTCGGAGCCACCGGTCAGGTCGGCACGGTCATGCGCAGGATCCTGGTCGAGCGGGACTTCCCGGTCACGGAGCTGCGTCTGTTCGCCTCGGCCCGCTCGGCCGGCTCGGTGCTGGACGGCGTGACGGTGGAGGACGCGACGACGGCCGACTACTCCGGCCTGGACATCGTCCTCTTCTCGGCCGGCGGTTCGACCTCCAGGGCGCTGGCCGAGAAGGTCGCCGCGCAGGGCGCCGTCGTGATCGACAACTCCTCCGCCTGGCGCAAGGACCCGGACGTACCCCTGGTGGTCTCCGAGGTGAACCCGCACGCGATCGCCGACCGCCCCAAGGGCATCATCGCGAACCCGAACTGCACGACGATGGCCGCGATGCCCGTCCTGCGGCCGCTGCACGACGAGGCGGGGCTGGCGGCGCTCGTCGTCGCCACCTACCAGGCCGTGTCGGGATCCGGTCTCGCGGGCGTGGCCGAGCTGCACGGCCAGGCGCTGAAGGTCGTCGCGGACGCCGACCGGCTCACCCACGACGGCGGGGCGGTCGACTTCCCCGAGCCGCAGGTCTACAAGCGGCCCATCGCCTTCAACGTGCTCCCGCTCGCCGGCTCGATCGTCGACGACGGTCTGCACGAGACGGACGAGGAGCAGAAGCTCCGCCACGAGTCCCGCAAGATCCTGGAGATCCCCGGCCTCAAGGTCTCCGGCACCTGTGTCCGTGTCCCGGTCTTCTCCGGCCACTCGCTGCAGGTGAACGCCCGCTTCGAGCGTCCGATCTCGGTGGAACGCGCCACCGAGCTGCTGGCCGGCGCCCCGGGTGTCGCCCTCTCCGAGATCCCGACCCCGCTCGAGGCCGCGGGCCAGGACGCGTCGTACGTCGGCCGTATCCGCGCCGACGAGACGGTCGAGCACGGCCTCGCCCTGTTCATCTCGAACGACAACCTCCGCAAGGGCGCCGCCCTGAACGCGGTCCAGATCGCGGAGCTGGTGGCGGCCGACCTCAAGGGCTGACGCCCACCACGCACGCCCCCGGGGCGGTCA
Organism: Streptomyces sp. NPDC057950; assembly: GCF_042887295.1. NCBI lineage: Bacteria > Bacillati > Actinomycetota > Actinomycetes > Kitasatosporales > Streptomycetaceae > Streptomyces > Streptomyces sp. NPDC057950. The sequence goes on along the minus strand of NZ_JBHVPP010000003.1, from coordinate 30,468 downwards.
CCGCACGGTGACCGCCCCTTCGCACGCCCTGACCGCCCCCGGTCACGCCGTGCCCCCCTCCCGCGGTACACGCCCGTCACACCCGGCGCACCTCGTAGAGGAAACAGCCGTACTCGACGGCCCGTACATGGACCAGCTCCACCGCCGGGTCGGCGAAGGCCGCCTCGAAGGCCGCCTCGAACGCGGACCACTCCGGGACCTCCACCAGCCGGCCCCCGAGGATGCGGCCCCCGGCGGAGTAGCGCCGCACGGTGCGGTGGGCGCCCTCGAACGGCCGGACGTCCGCGGCCGGCCCACCGCACTCCCGCGCGTGGACGAAGACCGGGCCCTGCTCGTCGTACGCGCCCGGATCGACGCCGGCCGCGGCGGCCCAGCGGCGCAGCGGGGCGTACGAGACGAGGGCGATCCGCTCCCCCGGCTCACCACGGCGCAGACAGCAGCGCAGTGGAGCGCCGCCCTCCTCGTCGGTGAAGGGAACCATCGGGCGCCCCGCGTCGTCAGCTGTGCGGAGATCCTTCAGGACCTCCGGTTCGATGGGGCGTGCGGTGTAGGTCGTCATGCGCTCCACACTCGCGCCCGAAAGCCCCGGTCACCGGCGGGATACGGACATCGCGTTCCGTGCTGGTCCCGTGGAAGGATGGCGCAACCGTCACATAACGAGGAGATGACCGCGTGCCTGGCACAAACCTGACCCGCGAAGAGGCGCAGCAGCGCGCGAAGCTGCTCACCGTTGACTCGTACGAGATCGATCTCGACCTCTCGGGCGCGCAGGAGGGCGGCACCTACCGGTCCGTGACCACAGTGCGCTTCGATGTCTCCGAGAGCGGCGCGGAGTCCTTCATCGACCTGGTGGCCCCGACCGTTCACGAGGTGGTCCTCAACGGGGACGCCCTCGCCCCCGCCGAAGTCTTCGAGGACTCGCGGATCACGCTGCCCGGCCTCCTGGAGGGACGCAACGTCCTGCGGGTCGTCGCGGACTGCGCGTACACCAACACCGGTGAGGGGCTTCACCGGTTCGTCGACCCGGTCGACCAGCAGGCCTACCTGTACACCCAGTTCGAGGTCCCGGACGCCCGGCGCGTCTTCGCGTCCTTCGAGCAGCCCGACCTGAAGGCCACCTTCCGGTTCACCGTGAAGGCGCCGTCCGGCTGGACCGTCATTTCCAACTCGCCGTCGCCCGAGCCCAAGGACGACACCTGGGCCTTCGAACCCACGCCGCGGATCTCCACGTACATCACCGCGCTGATCGTCGGCCCGTACCACTCGGTGCACAGTGTGTACGAGAAGGACGGACAGAGCGTGCCGCTCGGCATCTACTGTCGTCCCTCGCTCGCCGAGTTCCTCGACTCGGACGCGATCTTCGAGGTCACCCGGCAGGGCTTCGAGTGGTTCCAGGAGAAGTTCGACTTCGCGTACCCGTTCAAGAAGTACGACCAGCTCTTCGTGCCGGAGTTCAACGCGGGCGCGATGGAGAACGCGGGCGCGGTGACGATCCGGGACCAGTACGTGTTCCGGTCGAAGGTCACCGACGCCGCGTACGAGGTGCGCGCCGAGACGATCCTGCACGAGCTGGCCCACATGTGGTTCGGCGACCTCGTGACCATGGAGTGGTGGAACGACCTGTGGCTGAACGAGTCGTTCGCCACCTACACCTCCATCGCCTGCCAGGCCTACGCGCCGGACAGCCGCTGGCCGCACTCCTGGACCACCTTCGCCAACTCCATGAAGACGTGGGCGTACCGGCAGGACCAGCTGCCCTCCACCCACCCGATCATGGCGGAGATCCGCGACCTGGACGACGTGCTCGTCAACTTCGACGGGATCACGTACGCGAAGGGGGCGAGCGTGCTGAAGCAGCTCGTCGCGTACGTCGGCATGGACGAGTTCTTCCGGGGCGTGCAGGCGTACTTCAAGCGGCACGCGTACGGCAACACGCGTCTGTCCGACCTGCTGGGCGCGCTGGAGGAGACCTCCGGGCGCGACCTGAAGAACTGGTCGGAGAAGTGGCTGCGGACCGCCGGCATCAACGTCCTGCGCCCGGAGGTCGAGACGGACGCGGACGGGGTCATCACCTCCTTCGCGATCCGCCAGGAGGCCCCGGCGCTCCCGGCGGGCGCCAAGGGCGAGCCGACGCTCCGCCCCCACCGCATCGCGGTCGGCCTCTACAACCTCGACGCGAGCGGCAAGCTGGTGCGCGACGAGCGGATCGAGCTCGACGTCGACGGTGAGCTGACCGCCGTACCCGAGCTGACCGGCAAGCGCCGTCCGGCCGTCTTCCTGCTCAACGACGACGACCTGTCGTACGCCAAGGTCCGCCTCGACGAGGACTCGCTGGCCTTCGTGACGGAGCACCTCGGCGACTTCGAGTCCTCGCTGCCGCGCGCGCTGTGCTGGGCCTCCGCCTGGGACATGACCCGCGACGGGGAGCTCGCCACCCGCGACTACCTTTCCCTGGTGCTGTCCGGCATCGGCAAGGAGTCCGACATCGGTGTCGTGCAGTCGCTGCAGCGGCAGCTCAAGCTGGCGATCGAGATGTACGCCGACCCCGCCACCCGCGAGGCGCTGCTGACCCGCTGGACCGAGGCGACCCTCGCGCACCTGCGCGCGGCCGAGGCCGGCGGCGACCACCAGCTCGCCTGGGCGCGCGCCTTCGCGGACACCGCCCGGACGCCGGAGCAGCTGGACCTCCTGGAGGGTCTGCTGGAGGACCGGGAGACCATCGGGGGTCTCGCCGTCGACACCGAGCTGCGCTGGGCGTTCGTACAGCGGCTCGCGGCGGTCGGGCGCTACGACGAGGCGGAGATCACGGCCGAGTACGAGCGTGACCGGACGGCCGCCGGTGAGCGGCACGCGGCCACCGCGCGGGCCGGTCGTCCCACCGCGGAGGCGAAGGAGGATGCCTGGGTCTCGGTCATCGAGTCCGACAAGCTCCCGAACGCCGTGCAGGAGGCGGTGATCGGCGGCTTCGTGCAGACCGACCAGCGTGAGCTGCTCGCTCCGTACGCGGACCGGTTCTTCGCCGTGGTGAAGGACATCTGGGACGCCCGTTCGCACGAGATCGCCCAGCAGATCGCGATCGGCCTGTACCCGTCGATCCAGGTCTCCGAGGAGACCCTCGCCAAGACGGACGCGTGGCTGGCCTCCGCCGAGCCCAACGCGGCCCTGCGGCGCCTGATCTCGGAGTCCCGCGCCGGGATCGAGCGCGCGCTGAAGGCGCAGGCGGCGGACGCGGCGGCCTCGTAGCCGGTCGTACGTCGTACGCAGGTACGGTCTGAGGGCGCCCGGCGTTGTGCCGGGCGCCCCATTCCGTTCGTGGGGCGCCCTCGCCTCTGCGTTCGCGGGGCGCCCTCACATCAGGGCGCGGGCGAGCACGAGCATGGTGCGGGCCTGGAGCGCGGTCTGGTCGGCGACGGACACCCAGCGGGCGTCGAACGTGCGCTCCAGCTCGCGGGCCCACCCGTCCACGAGGGTGTCCAGCGCCGGTGCGCCGCCCAAAGCCCGGCTCATCATGGCCGCCGCGCGCAGCGGGATGCGACGGGCCGCGATACCGAGCGAGACGGAGTTGCCGACGGTGGTGGCCAGTTCGGCGGCGCTCCAGGTGTCCACGACACCGGATCCGATGTCCATGAGCTCGCGGGCCGCCGTGAAGTGGGCCAGCTCGTCGGGTGTTCCGGGCGGACGCGGATCCAGTTCACCCACCACGGACTCCAGTTGCTTGACTCTCCCGAGCAGGATCTCGCTGACGTCGGCGAGTTCCCGGCGCGGTTCGGCCACCGGCCGTGGATCGCCGACGCCCGCCACGCTCCAGAAGGGCGCCTCGACCACGGCCGAGACGGTGCCGTGGCGCATCGCGTGCAGCCAGGTGGCCCGCGAGACGAAGCCCGAGGGGTCCCGTTCCTCCGCCGGGCTGCCGTCCGGCAGGACGAGCACGCCCGGTCCCTCGACGAGCCACCCCATGCCGTCGAAGGGCCGGTGTTCCAGGGGAACGCCCAGGTCCGCCGCGATCCGGCGGTAGGCGGCCGGCACCCCGGGCACCACGCGGGTCAGTTGCAGGAAGGTTCCTCCTACTTCTACGCCGTGCAACGAGAACTGCACGACCGGGCGCAGTTCGTCGATGAGCCCCAGCAACGCCTCGGACTCCGGCATCGGCGCGCGCTGATCCCCCGCGACGGGCGGGAACTCGGGCTGGGCGGCGAAGGCGGGACGGTAGAAACGCCGGTAGTAGCTCCCGATGAGGGGCGGTGCGGCGGGGTTCGGGGCACCGGAGGAACCCGCGGTCATCCAGCCCTCGGCGAGACTCGCGCCGTCGGGATCGAGGCAGAGCAGGAAGTGCCAAGTGCAGTCCAGCCCTCCGTCGCCGCCGCCCAGCAGACTCGGATCACGGGCGAGCCGCCGGGCGAACCGGAGTGAAGTGGCCCCGCCCGCAGGCTCGTTGGCGTGCGCGCCGGCGACCGTGAGCACCTGGCGCGGGCCGTGTCCGGCCGACAGCAGCCACAGCGGCCGGCCGGCACGCGAGGTCCCGATGTCGCGCAGACGCAAGTCGTCGGGCCGCGCGGCCACCGTCGCACGAGCGCCTCGCAGCAGCTCGTCCAGGGTGGGATACGGGGTTCCCCGCATGCCGGGATCCGGTCAGGTGCCGTTCGCGTTGCTGGCCCCGGTGGTCTCCTTCTTGTCCAGCGGACGGATCACGATCCTGGCAGCCATGTGGTCCCCTCTCCTTCACAACCGACTGTGCGCGACAGCGGAACCCGGCCCGAGCCGGGCCGTCGAGCGGGTACGACGGGCTGGTCAGCCGCCGTTGCCCCCGCTGCTGTCACCCGTGGTCTCCTTCTTGTCCAAAGGACGGATCACGATCTTGGTGGGCACGCCAACTCCTCCCCCTCGCAAGGATGTTGCGTATCGCGGCGCGATCGCCGACCGCGTCTTGTCAAGGCTCGACTCGGGGCACCAGAGTGTCAAGGCATGTACCTGTAACGGGAAGGGGTCCTGGTGACGGTCACGGTCGAGACGCTCCGCCGGCCCCGGATCAAACCCGAGCACCGGGCCTACCGCACGATCGACGGCAACGTCCGTATCGGCAGCGTCATCCACGGCATCGGCGCGGAGATCGCGGACCCGGAGGGCTGGGTCTGGACGCTGGTCGGGGCGATGGACGGAACGCGGGGGCCGGCCGAGGTCGTCGACGCGGTGCTGCGGGCGCATCCCGCACTCCCCGGCCTCACCGACGAGGACACCCGTCAGGCGATGGCGGATCTGCTCGACGCCGGGTTCGTGGAGGACGCCGGAGCGCCCGTGCCGGTGTCCGGGCGGGAGCGCGTCCGCTACAGCCGGGGCGTGCCGCTGCTGCGCTGGATGGATCTCGGTCCCCGGGCGAACCCGTGGGACGCCCAGCTCCGGCTGGGCAGCGCCCGGGTGCTGCTCATCGGCGTCGGCGGCACGGGAGGTCATGCCGCGCAGAGTCTGGTCGCCTCCGGAGTCGGCCACCTGCACTGCGTGGACCCGGACGTGGTCGAACTGTCGAACCTCAACCGCCAGCCCCTGTTCCGCGAGTCCGACCTCGGCCGTCCCAAGGTGGAGGCCGCGCTCGGCACGCTGCGGGCCCTGAACTCGGACGTGACGGTGACCGGGGAGCGGCGGGAGGTGCGGGGGCCGGAGGATCTGGCGGAGCTGGTGCGGTCCGGGGCGCCCGAGGTCCCGCGTCCGGTCCCGGTCCCGGATCCGCCCGGGGCCCCGCGTCCGCCCACGGCCGCGCGCGCGTCCGAGCCGTACGGCCTGCTCGTTCTCGCCGCCGACCGCCCGGACGACATCCGGCGCTGGGCGAACCGTGTCTGTCTGGCCGCGGGCCTGCCATGGGTCGACGCCGGATACCGGGGTCCCCTGGTGACGGCCGGGGTGCACGTGCCCGGCCGGGGAGCCTGCTGGGAGTGTCTGCGGGCCACGGAGGTCGCCCGCCGCGATCTGCGCCTGGCGCCGGGCCAGGACGAGGAGGCCGCCTCCCCGCATCTGCCGTGGAACCCCGCGAGCGCGGTCACCGCCGGTCTCTCCGGCGGGCTGCTCGCCCACGCGGCCCTGGCCCTGCTCACCGGCGTGCCCGCGCTCGACCCGGGTTTCCGGTTCGGGATGAACCTGATGCTGCCGGGGGATCCGGTGCTGGAGAGATCCCCGCGGCGGCCCGACTGCCCGGCCTGCGGCGACCGGCCCACCGGAGAACCCGCCGGAGAACCCGCCGGAGAACCCGCCGGGGCACAGACCGGGGGATCGCCCGAGGGATCACCCGGAGAACGGGCCGGAGGCGGGACCGAACGGCGGGCCGGGAAGCAAGCCGGGGAGCGGGCCGGAGGACAGCGGTGACCCGGTCCGCCGGGGGGCGTCACGGGTGCGTCGGCCCCACCGGCCGGCCCCCGGCGTCCCCGGGCCCCACCCCCCACGTACGCCTCCACCGGCTCGACTCGCGCCCCGACGGGGACGAATGGATCGTCGGGCGGCTCGCGACCGGCCGGTTCGTCGCGCTGCCCGAGGTCGGCAAGCAGGCGCTGGACCTGCTCGGGCAGGGGTTGGGCGCCGCCGAGGTCGGACGGCGGCTGCGGGAGACGACCGGCGACGACATCGACGTACCCGATTTCGTCGAGGCGCTGGTGGACCTCGGGTTCGTGGCCGAGGTGGACGGACGGCCGACCGAGTCGCCGCCTCCGCCGAAGCCGACGTTCGCCCGGATCCGCCCCCGGCACGTGCGCTGGGTGCTGAGCCCCGTCGTCCCCGTCCTGGTCGGACTGCTGATCGCGGTCGCCCTCCTCACCCGGCCGCCCGTTCCGCTCGGCTACCGCACCCTCCTGTGGAGCCCGCACGGCAGCGCGGTGATCGCGCTCGGCGCGGGCGTGGGCTGGACCCTGCTGCTGCTCCACGAGTGCGCCCACCTGGTGGCCGCCCGCGCGACCGGCGTGCCCGGCCGGATGCGGCTCGGCACGCGGCTCCAGTTCCTGGTCATGCAGACGGACATCAGCGGCATCGAGATCGCCCCGCGCCGCCACCGACTGACCGCCTACCTGGCCGGCATCGCCACCAACCTGTCCGTCGCCTCGCTGGCCGCCCTCGCGGCGGGCACCACGGACGGCACCGCCCGCGGGGTCCTCGCCGCCGTCGCGCTGCTCGCCCTGCTCCCGCTGCCCTTCCAGCTCATGGTCTTCATGCGTACGGACCTGTACTTCGTGCTCCAGGACCTGACGCGCTGCCGCGACCTGTACGGGGACGGGGTGGCGTTCTCCAAGTACGCGGCCCGGCGTGTGCTGCGGCACGTGCTGCGGCGCGCGCCCGCCCCGGACCCCAGCCTCGACCTGCCCGTCCACGAACGGCGGGCCGTGCGGGTGTACAGCGCCGTGCTCGTCGTGGGCACCACACTGTGTCTCGCGTTCCTCGCGACCGTCACCCTGCCCGCGGACGTCATCCTGTTCGCCCGCGCGGTGACCCGGCTGGGCCCCGGGCACTCCACCGCGCAGCGCCTGGACTCCGCGGCGGTCGTGGTCGCGCTCGGCGGGGTCCACCTGCTGTGGGCGCGCACCTGGTGGCGGGGGCGCGGAGTCAGTGCGGAACCATCCCGCCGGTGACGTTGACGAACGTGCCGGTGATGCCGCCCGCCCGGTCGGAGGCGAGGAACGCGGCGGTGGCGGCGATCTCCGCGAGGGTGGGATTGCGGCGGGTCATCCGCATCCCGGCGAGGTTCGCGAGCAGTCCCCGAAGGGCCGTCTCGTCGAGGTCCATACGGCTGTCGACCGCGGCGAGCTTCTCCCGGGTCAGCGTCTCGGGCACCCCGGCTGCCCACAGGCCCACGACCCGCAGTCCGCGCGGTCCCAGCTCCGTCGCCAGGTTCCGCACCAGCGTGTCGATCGCCGCGTCGGCAGGGCCCGTGCCGCCCATCATCGGACTGCCGTGCGCGGAGCCGCTGTTGAGCGTGAGCACCACGCCCGAGCCCGCCTCGGCCATGCGCCGGGCGGCCGCTCGGGCGGTCGTGAAGGTGGCGCGGATGCCGGTCTCGACAGGCCGTACGAAGTCCTCGACCGGCAGGTCGACCAGCGGAACTCCCTGCACGTCGCCCCGCGTGACCAGGTTGAACGAGATGTCGACGGCGTCCAGCGAGGCGATGTGTGCCTCGACCGCCGCCTCGTCCAGCGCGTCTAGCACCGCGGTCTCGGCGTGCCCGCCCGCCGCCACGATGTCCTTCGCCACCGCGTCCAGCGTCTCGCCCGTACGCCCCACCAGGTGCACACGGGCACCCTCCTGGGCGAAGGTGCGCGCGACGGCGCCGCCGATGGAACCGGCGGCGCCGTAGATGATCGCGGTCTTGTCGGTGAGCAGCATGGTGATCCCTCCTGAAGGTGTACGGCCGTACGAGTGCGTCGTACGGGTCCGTCGAACGTGTCGGTCATGCAGACGTACGCGCCCGCCCGCACTCATCGGTCGCCACCCGCCGGCCGTCGCTCAGCGGTCTCCGCTCATGGGACTCCACTCATCGGTCTCCTCTCATCGGACTCCCCTCATCGGTCTCCGCTCATCGACCGTCGCTCATCGACCGTCGCTGATCGACCGTCGTTCAGCGGTCGGCCGGGAGCCGCAGGGGCAGTCCGAACGCCGGGAAGAGGTGCGGCTCGAAGGAGGTGATCTCCACGATGCGGTCGCCCTCGATGCGCAGTACGTCGAGGACCTGGGCGCGATACACGGTCGTACCGGGGCGTCGTACGTAACCCCCCGCCGCGAGCTGCCCGTTGGCCCGCGCCGGAAGGTGGCGCCAGTGGCCGAGGAACAGCGGGGACGCGGGGTCGAGGCTGATCCCGAGGAACTCGGTGAGCGCGGCGCGGCCGACGAACCAGTAGGGGTTCGGCGGCATGGTGAGCCTGATGTCCTCGCTGAGCAGGTCGGTGAACGCGGCGAGGTCGAGGCTTTCGGCGGCTGCCATGTAACGCCCGAGGACCTCCCGTTCCCGGGCGCCGGCCTCCGCGGTCCATTCGGTACGGCGGCGGGGCAGACGGTCGCGCAGGGTGGGCCGGGCGCGTTGCAGGGCGCTGTTGACCGAGGCCACCGTCATCTCCAGCGCCTGAGCGGTCTCGGCCGCGGAGAGTCCGAGCACGTCGCGCAGGACCAGGACGGCACGCTGGCGGGGCGGCAAGTGCTGGATGGCGGCGAGGAAGACGAGCTCCATGGTCTCCCGGGAGACCGCGAGGGCGTCCGGCTGGTCGTCGGCGGACGGCAGGTCCTCGTCGGGGTACGGCTGGAGCCAGGTGATGCGGGCCGGGGGTTCGGCGCTGCCGTGGTTCATACCGGGCAGCGGCTCGTACCGCTGGGGACGCCGGGCGGTGCGCCGCTGGAAGTCCAGGCAGGTGTTCGTGGCGATCCGGTACAACCAAGTCCGTACGCTCGCCCGCCCCGCGAAGCCGTCCCGGGCCCGCCAGGCCCGCAGGAACGTCTCCTGGACGAGGTCCTCCGCGTCGTCGTAAGAGCCCGCCATCCGGTAGCAGTGCACGCGCAGCTCGCGGCGGTACGGCTCGACGAGCGCGGCGAAGTCGCTCTCCCCGAGGGCGGCGTGCGGGCCGGAGCCTTGCGTCACGGAAGGCCGCGTGACGGAAGGCCGCGTGACGGAAGGCCGCGTGACGGAAGGCCGCGTGACGGAAGGCCGCGTGACGGAAGGCCGCGTGACGGCTTGCTGCCCGGCGGGAGTCCGCATGACGGAGGTCCGCCCGGTGGAGGTCCGCCCGGCGGGAGTCCGCGTGACGGGATCGCGGGTAGCGGAGTCCTGGTCCGGGGGAGTCCGCGGAGCGGTGGCCTGCGGCGCGTCGTGGTCCGCCGTGATGGGTTCGTCGCCGGGGGCCGGCGCGCCCGGCTCTTTCGTCACGTCGGCCCGCGTGACGGAATCGTCGTTCGCGGTGTCCCGGGCGACCCGGGCGATGCGGCGCAGCCGTCCGACCGAGGAGGCCAGGTCGGTCACGCCGGAGTAGAAGACGGACGGCGGCTGCGGAACCAGCGCCTCGACCTGCCGCCCGACCTCCTCGATCAGCCCGCGCGCGGTGTCGGCCGGCGCCGCGCGCCGCTCCCGGTACGCCTTCTGCCGGCAGGCGGCGGAGCAGTACACCGAGCTCCGCCCCGTCCGCCCGGCCCGCCCGGCCAGGGGCTTTGCGCAACTGCGGCACACGGCATCGGTCACGGGAACCTCCAAGGGACACGTCACGCGGGACCGACGTGACGCTATCGCCGAGGCCCGGCCTCGCGAAGGCGATCGGCACGGCCCGGACGACACCCTCGGTCGCCCACCGTCAGTCGCCCACCGCGGCCGTCACCGCCGCCTCGACCGCCGCCTCGTCGGGGGCCTCGGCGGCCCACGCCACGTATCCGTCGGGCCGCACGAGCAGCGTCGTCCGCCGGTCGCCCGCCCAGCTCTCCACCACGAGCCGGTCCTCGCGGTCGCCGGCCTCGTACGCCCGAGGGGCCGATCCCGGCCTCACGAGGACGAACCTGCCGCCCCGCAGGGCCTCGTAGAGACGTCCGCCGCGCAGGGCGACATCGGGGACACGGGTGCCGACGAGGGCGTGCGAGCCGCGTGGCGCCCGGTAGGCGTAGCCGATGCCGGTGATCTGGCCGGCCGCCTTCCGGCCGGCCGGGCCGACGCCGTTGAGGACCGTGGTGAGCGCGGCGCGCAGCGCCAGCGTCCACGGGCGCTTGGCCATCGCGAGCCGTACGATCCCGCCGCTGCTGCGCAGCACCGACCTGCCGACGGGGTGGCGCTCGGCCTGGTAGGTGTCCAGCAGGGCGGGCGCCGCGTGACCGTTGACGACCAGGGCCAGCTTCCAGCCGAGGTTCGCCGCGTCCTGGAGGCCGGTGTTCATGCCCTGACCGCCGGCCGGGGTGTGGACGTGGGCGGCGTCACCGGCGAGGAGGACCCGGCCGACGCGGTACGCGGGTGCCTGGCGCTCGTCACTGTGGAAGCGCGACATCCAGCGGGCGTCGTGCATGCCGTAGTCGCGGCCCAGGGAGAGCCGGGTGATCTCCCTGACCTCGTCGAGTCCGAGCGGCTCACTGTCGGGGACGTTCCGGCCGCGGTGCCAGCCGATCACCCGGTGGTAGCCGTCGCCGAAGGGCGCGATGAAGGCGAAGGCGTCGCCGACGGCGTTGGCGGTCAGCACCGACTCGGGTTCCTCGGCCAGCCGGACGTCCGCGAGGACGACGGACCGGATGACCGACTTGCCGGGGAACGGCAGTCCGACCGCCTCGCGCACCGCGCTGCGCATCCCGTCCGTGCCGACGACGTACGCGCCGCGCAGCTCCCCGGGCTCCCCGTCCGGGTGCCGGACGTCGAGCGTCACGCCGTCCGCGTCCTGGCGCAGCCCGGTCACCTCGGTCTCGTACACGAACCGCACCCCGGCCTCGGCCGCCCGCCGCTCAAGCGCCTTCTCCACCTCGTACTGCGGGATCACCAGCAGGTGGTTGAAGCGGGAGGGGAGCGTGTCGAGTTCGACGGTGAGCCGGTCGAAGAGCCGGATGCGGTCGAGGGACCGGCCCTGGGCCTCCAGTTCGTCGGCGAGACCGCGGGCGTCGAGCTGCTCCAGGGTGCGGGCGTGCAGGACGAAGGCGCGGGAGAGGTTGCTGATCCCGTGCGGGCGCTTCTCGACAAGGGTCACGGGGACGCCGGCGGTGGCCAGGTCGGCGGCCAGCAGCAAGCCGGTGGGACCGGCGCCGACGATGATCACGGTCCGGGCAGCGGCGGCGGTGCGGGTCTTGCCGTTCATGGCGGCCTCCTGATGCCAACAATCATGGGCCAACACTCGTTGACCAGCTGTTCCCGCCAGGCGATTCCCACCGGGGGATGCTGAGCGACCGCCGGCCAACGTCTAGTCAACGCCCGTTGGCCAACGCTCGTTGACAAACGTAGAACGCCCATACTGGACTGTCAACAGGTGTTGGCCTACGGTTGTTGGCATGCCTGCCAAGGAACCCTCGTCCGCCTCGCGCCAGCCCGCGCCGCAGTCGCCCTCGCCCCAGTCGCCACCGCCCCAGGCCTCACCCCGGCGCTCCGACGCCACCCGCACCGCGATCCTCACCGCCGCCCGCGAGCGCTTCGCCGCCGACGGCTACGAGCGCGCCACCATCCGCGCCATCGCCAAGGACGCCCGTATCGACCCGTCCATGGTCATGCGGTACTACGGCTCGAAGGAGGGACTGTTCGCCGCGGTCCTCGACGTCGATCTGCGGCTGCCGGCGCCGGAGCGGCTGAACCGGCAGGACGTGGGCCACGCCCTGGTCCAGCACTTCCTGGACCTCTGGGAGGAGAACGAGGTGTTCACCGCGGTACTGCGGGTCGGCGTCACCAACCAGGCCGGCGCGGAGCGCATGCAGGCCATCTTCCGGGACCAGCTGCTGCCGATCTCCCTGCACCTGTGCCCCGACCCGGAGCAGGCACCGGTCCGGGCCGCGCTCACCGCCTCACAGCTGCTGGGCCTCGCCCTGGCCCGCTACGTCCTGCGCTTCCCGCCCGCCGTTGCGCTGCCGCGGGAGGAGATCGTGGCGTGGCTGGCGCCGACGGTGCAGCGCTACCTCACGGCGCCGCACCCGTAGAGACCGCGCCCGAGAAGCGCGCCACGCTCCCGGAGCGGGCGCCGGGCTCCCGGAAGCCCCCTCGGTGCCCCCCGGCGCCACCGGCGCCCTCCCTCGGACGGCTCCACCCCCCTGGAAACGCGTCGAGGGAGTCCCCGCACACCCGGGGCGGGTGGGCGCGGACTCCCTCGACGGAGAGACGGAAGGGCGGAAGAGAGCCGGAATCAGCCCCGCTTCGCCTGCTTGGGAGACTTGTCCAGGACCATCACGAGGCCCGCGATGATCGCGAACAGCAGGATCGGCGCGACGACGTAGAGGCCGACCGTGTCGATCACGCTCAGGCCCTTGCCGGGGTCGTCACCGTCGTCGCGGGTCAGCGCGAGCGCGGGAGACGACATGAGCAGCATCATCAGCGTCGTACCGGAAGCCAGGGCGCCGGCGCGCAGGGCGTTCTTCTTGTCCACGGTGCAAACGTAGCGAACACCTGAACGCGCCGCGCGCCCGGGGGTGCCGTACGGAGGTCCCGGCGGTGCCCCGGCGGTGTCCCGGCAGTGCCTCAGGGGTGTCTCAGCGCTGTGGGTGACCTCCCCCGCCGTCCCCCGGACGCGCCCGCAGCACGTCGATGAGGGCGTACAGCCGTGGTGACGCGGCCAGTTCCTCCAGCGTGACCGGGCGTCCGGCCGCGTCGGCGACGGGCAGCCGCCAGTTGGGGTACTGGTCCCAGGTGCCGGGCAGGTTCTGCGGACGCCGGTCGCCGACCGCGTCCGGCAGCCAGACACCGATCATGCGGGCCGGCGTGCGCAGCAGGAACCGGTGCACGGCCTGGATCTCGGCCTCCTCCGACACCGCGGAGCCGGAGCCGCGCAGCAGCCCGAGCCGGGCGAAGAGCGCCAGCCACTCCCCCGTCTCCGCCGAGGCCGCGGCCCGCTCGTCCGCCAGGGCACCGGACAGCAGTCCCAGCCGGTCGCGGAGTTCGACGTGGTCACCGGTGAGACGGGACGCGGTGGGCGGCAGGTCGTGGGTGGTGGCGGTCGCCAGGCAGTCCGCGCGCCAGCGCTCGGGGGGAAGGGGCTGCCCGTCGCCGTCCCAGTCGCGTTCGAACCACAGCACCGAAGTGCCCAGCACCCCGCGCTCCTGGAGCGTCTCGCGCACCCCGGGTTCGACGGTGCCGAGGTCCTCGCCGATCACCAGCGCCCCGGCCCGCGACGCCTCCAGCGTCAGGACGGCGAGCATCGCCTCGGCGTCGTAGCGGACGTACGTCCCCTCCGTGGGCGGCTGTCCCTGCGGGATCCACCAGAGCCGGAACAGACCCATGACGTGGTCGATGCGCAGCGCGCCCGTGTACCGGAAGAGGGCGCGCAGCAGGCGGCGGTAGGGGGCGTAGCCCGAGGCGGCCAGCCGGTCCGGCCGCCAGGGCGGCAGGCCCCAGTCCTGGCCGCGCGCGTTGAAGGCGTCCGGGGGCGCGCCGACCGACATGCCCGCCGCGTAGTACTCCTGCTGCGCCCAGGCGTCGGCTCCGCCCGGATGCACCCCGACCGCGAGGTCGTGCACGAGTCCCACGGGCATGCCGGCGTCGCGCGCGGAGCGCTGTGCGGCGGCGAGCTGGGCGTCGGTGAGCCAGGCGAGGCGGCTGTGGAAGTCGACGCGGTCCATCAACTCGCTTCGGGCGCGGGCCGTTTCGGGTGAGCGGGGGTCACGCAGGCCCATGGGCCACTTCTGCCACTCCGGGCCGTGGACCTCGGCGAGCGCGCACCAGGTGACGTGGTCCTCCAGTGCCTCGCCCTCCTCGGCGAGGAAGTCGACGTACGCGGCCCGGCGTCCGGGGCCGAGCGGTACCTCGCGGATCAGTTCCAGCGCCTCGCGCTTGAGTTCCCAGACGGCGTCGCGGTCGATCAGCGCGTCCTTGTCGAGCACGGACGCGCGCAGTCGCCCGGCGCGCTCCAGCAGCGTGCCGACGCGGTCGCGGTCGTCGAGGTACGCGAACTCGGGGATGTCCTCGATCCGCAGGTGCACCGGGTCGGGGAAGCGGCGGGAGGAGGGGCGGTACGGGGAGGGGTCCGTCGGGGTGCCGGGCACGGCCGCGTGCAGGGGGTTGACCTGGACGAATCCGGCACCGAGTGCCCGGCCGGCCCAGGCGGTGAGTTCGGCGAGGTCGCCGAGGTCGCCCATGCCCCAGGAGCGGCGGGAGAGGAGGGAGTAGAGCTGGACGAGGAGTCCGTAGCCGCGTCCGGGCGGGGTGGGCAGCCGGTCGGGGGCGACGACGAGGTGGGCGTCGGCGATGCGGCCGTCGGGTGCGGTGGCGCGTAACGCGTGGACGCCGGGCGGGAGTTGTTCGGCCGACGCGCGGGTCTCGCCCTGTTCGGTGGTGATGCGCAGACGGGTGCCGTCGGGCAGCGCGGCGAGCGCGTCGGGCGGGCGGCCGCCCCAGGAGACCACGGTCGGCGGCAGGAGCCGGTCCCATGTCTCGGCCTCCCGGGCGGCGAGGGCCGCGCGGACGGCGTCCGGGGTGCTCGCGTCGACGCCGAGCGCCGCGAGGGCGGCGACGACCGCGGTGTCGGTGGCCGCGACGGTCCGGCCGGGAGAGGGGCTGTGGGAGGTGGCGACGCCGTGCAGTGCGGCGAGCCGGGACAGCGGCATCTAGACCCCCGAGGCATCCGTGGCGGCGCCGGTGGAGATGGGTTCGCTGGTCAGGTGCGCGGCGTCGGCCAGCGGCGGCTCACTGGTCAGCGGCTCGGCGTCGGGGAGCGGCGGTTCGCTGGTGAGCGGGAGCTCGGTGGCGGTGCCCTCCGCGGTGAAGAGGCAGAAGCGGGGTTCGGCCGAGAAGCGCGGCTCGGCGGAGAAGCGGGGTTCGGCGGTCGGTTCCGTCGGGCGTTTGGAGAGGGCCGAGAGCAGAAGGTGTGCTGATGCGGCCACGGGGGCCTCCTTGTCGGGTACGGCGGCGGGCGGGTTACCGCAGCCCTACCCAACGCGCGGGACGGCAGACGTACACGGGCGAACAATGTGCTTTTGGTCACGTTCTGTTCCGGCTCGGCCCCGCCAGGTCCGGGTGAAGGGTGAACCGGTGGCTCCGGCGGGGTCGATAGACGGGGTGTGAGACTGTTCCGCCCCGTGAGGGGCCACCGGGAGGACGCCACGGACGCGGCACTGCTGCGGGCCGTCGCGGACGGCGACTCGGCGGCGCTGGCCGCACTGTACGACCGGCACGCCGGATGGCTGCACACGCGGCTGACCCGGCGCTGCGGGGACCCCGAGGTCGTCCGGGAGGTGTTGCAGGACACCTTCGTGACCGTGTGGCGGTCGGCGGCCGGGCACCGGGGCACGGAGGCGGGCGGCTGGCTGTGGACGATCGCGGCGCGCCGGCTCGTCGACGCCCGGCGGGCACGGGAGCGGACCGTACGGGTCGAACGGGCCGGACAGGCCGAGTACGCGGCGCCGCCGCCCGTGCCCTCCGCGGAGGAGCGCGTGCTGGCGGGCCTGGAGTACGGGGACGTGGGCACGGCCCTGGACCGCATCTCCCCCGAACTGCGCGAGGTGCTGCGCGCCACCGTCGTCGACGGGCTGACCACGCGTGAGACGGCCCGACTGCTCGGTATCCCCGAGGGCACGGTCAAGACCCGCGCGATGCGGGCGCGCGCCGAACTCAGGGCGGCACTCGCCCACCTCGACCCCTCCGGGGGCCCGTCACCGCTGGGAGGCCCGGCATGACCGGCTGGCACGCCGGCGACGATCTCGTCGCCCGCTACACGGACGGCACCCTTCCGGAGCCGGACGCCTGGTCCCTCGAGAAGCACCTGGAGGGCTGCGGTTCCTGCGCCGCGCGGGCGTCGCGGGCGGCGCGCGCGGGGGCGGCGGGACCGGTACTGGCGCGGGTGCGGGCCGCCGTCCTGGACTCCGTCCCGCACCCGGCCCGGTCCCCGCTTCCGACTCCCCCGCTCGGGCCGCCCGCGGTCTCGACGTCCACGGTGCCGTGGCGCGCCCGAGCCGCCGGGGGGCGGCTCGGGCGGATCGTCTGGGCCGCCGGGCCCGCGCTGCGCGGTGCCTGGACCGGGGCCCTGCTGCTGGTGGCCGTGGGGGCGCTCGCGCTGGCGTACGGCGGCGGGTCCGCCGGCGCGCGCCCGCTGCTGCTGGCCGTCGCGCCGGTGGTCCCCGTCGCCGGGGTCGCCCTCTCCTACGGCCGGTACGCCGACCCGCTGTACGAGCTCGTCGCGACGTCGCCCTCCGGCGGACTGCGGCTGCTGCTCACCCGGACGGCCGCCGTACTGGCGGTGAGCATGCCGCTGCTGACGGCGTCCGGGCTGCTGCTCCCCGCCGCCGGTCCCCGCCTTCCGCAGGTGCCCATGGCGGCGGCCTGGCTGCTGCCGGGGCTCGCCCTGACGCTGGCCACCCTGGCGTTGTCCGGGTACACGGGCTGCCGTACCGGCTCCGCGGTGGTGGGCGGCGGCTGGCTGCTCGCGCTGACGGCACCGGTCCTCGCCTCGGACGGCCCGGGACCGACGGCCACCGGTTCGGGCCTGACGGACCGTCTCGCCCAGCAGCTCTCCCTCTACTTCACCGGCGCGCCCGCGCAGTGGGGATGGGCGGCCGGGGCCGCCCTCTGCGCCCTGCTGCTCGCCGCGCGCCGCACCGCGTACGACCGTCTGGAGACGATGTGAACACCCCCGCCCCGCCCGGCACTTCCGTGGGCAACGCGAGTCCGGGCACCGGATCCACCGCGATACGGGTGTACGGGCTGACCGTCCGGCACCGCAGGACGACCGCGCTCGACGCGGTCGACCTGGACTTCGGTCCCGGCGTCCACGGGCTGCTCGGCCCCAACGGCGCCGGCAAGACCTCCCTCATCCGGGTCCTCGCGACCGTGGCCGAGCCCTCCGCGGGCCGTATGGAGATGCTCGGCAACGACCCGCGCCGGCACCGCGAGCGCGGCGCGTTCCGCCGTGAACTCGGCTATCTGCCGCAGGACTTCGGGTACTACCCGGGATTCACGGTCCGGGAGTTCGTGGCGTACGTGGCCTGGCTGAAGGAACTTCCGGCCTCCGACGCCGCGGCGTCGGTCGAGCGGGCCGTGGCCCGGGTCGGGCTCACCGACCGCATCGACGCGAAGGTCAGGACGCTGTCCGGCGGCATGGTCCGCCGGGTCGGCATCGCCCAGGCCATCGTGAACGACCCCCGCGTCCTGCTCCTCGACGAACCCACGGCGGGACTGGATCCGGAGCAGCGCGTCGAGTTCCGGGCGCTGCTGCGGGAGTTGGGCGAGGAGGCCACGGTGATCGTCTCCACCCACCTGGTGGAGGACGTGGCCGCGGCGTGCACGGGGGTGACGCTGATCGAGGCGGGCCGGGTCGCCTATCGCGGCACTCCCGGGACGCTGGCCGCCCTCGGCGCCAACGGCGACGAGTCCGACGGCAACGCGATCGAGCGCGGCTACACCGCGGCCCTGCGCGGCCATCGCGCGGCGACGGGGGCGGCCCGATGACCGTACGCATCCAGCCGGCCGACGACCGCCCGGACGGCACGGGCGCCCCGGACGGCACGGGCGCCCCGGCCGACACGGCCGGCATGGCCGGCATGGACACCCGGACCGGCGAAGCACCGCGGACGCACCGATGGCCCGAACCGGACGGCGGCCACCCGTCCGCCCGACACCCCGGGCCCCTGCCTCCCGACCACCGCCCGGCGGACCCACGGCCCGAGCCGACGGACCACCGCCCGGCGGACCCACGGCCCCAGGCCGCCGACACCCGCCCGGCGGACCCCCGACCCCGCCCCCGCGACACCCGCCCGGCAGGCCGCCGCCCCCGGCTCCCCGAAAGCCCTGGGCCGAGCGCACCGCCGCGGGAGGTGCCCGTCCGTACGACGGGCGCCGCACCGGCGACAGCCGCTTCACCCGCCGCGGCCGCGCCCCGCCCCCTCCGCGTCGAGTTCCTGCGCGGGTTCACCCCCTGGGCGGCCGCCGCGCTGCTGCTCGCTCTCGCCTGGGCGCTCGCCGCCACGGCGGCGCAGTGGCAGGGCAGCTGGGGTGGGACCACGGACCGGCTGGACACGGCGGCCGGGGTGATCGCCGTTCCCTTCGGCCTCGCCGCGGGAGCCTGGCAGGGCGGCCGGGAGCACCGGCGGCGCATGACGGAGTTGCGGGCCTCGGCCCCTCGTCCACCGCTCGCCCAGCTCCTGACGGCCGCCCTGCCACTCGCCTGCGTGCTGGCGGGGGCGTACCTGGTGGCGGTGGCCGGCGTGCTGCTCGCCTGCGCGCCCTACGCGTCGGCGGGCGGCCCGGTCCCGACCGTCTTCGCCGGGGACGCGCTGTCGATCGCCGCGTGCACGCTCCTGGGCCATGTGGCCGGGCGGGTGATGCCCTGGCGGCTGACCGCACCCGCGTTCGCGATCTGCGGATACGTCTTGGCCGTCACCAGCGGCATCGGCTCGCGGTCGGCTCCGGCCGCCCTCGCCCCCGCCTCGCTACCCCAGTTCGGCGACGGCTACCTCCCGGTCTGGTGGTACCCCCTCGTATCGGCCCTGTGGGTGGTCGGCCTCGCCGCCGCGGTCGTCCTGGCCCATGCCGCGCGCCGCCGCGTCACCGCGCTGCCGCCGCTCGCCGCCGCTGCCGCCGCTGCCGTGCTGCTGGTCCACACGGGTGACGGGACGCTGCGCGACAACCCGCTCGCGCACCGCCAGGTGTGCGACGCCTCGACCACCCCGCACGTCTGCGTCAACGCCACCCACCCGGGCCTGCTGCCGGAGGTGAACCGCGCGCTGTCGGGCCTCACCGGGCGTCTGCGGGGCGTACAGAATCTGCCGGTCCGCTTCGAGGACCTGCCGCGCTCCCCCCGCGCGGGCGAGGTACAACTGCCGACGCTCACCCCGTTCGGCTGGAGCACCGTACGCGGGGAACTGACCGATCCGGAGCAGTACGCCTGGGAGGCCGCACAGCTGATGGTCCGCGTCGAC
Organism: Streptomyces sp. NPDC057950; assembly: GCF_042887295.1. Lineage (NCBI taxonomy): Bacteria > Bacillati > Actinomycetota > Actinomycetes > Kitasatosporales > Streptomycetaceae > Streptomyces > Streptomyces sp. NPDC057950. The sequence continues at coordinate 10,953 of NZ_JBHVPP010000003.1, read as the reverse complement.
TGCGACCGTCCGCCGTCCACTCGGCGGGTCCGGGCCACCGACGAGGCCGTACTGCGCTGGCTGGCCCCCGCCAGCATGCAGGCCGACCTCCGCGAGGATTTCGTGGCATCGGCCCGACGGCGCGGCGACACGGAGGAGCTCGCGAGGCTCCGCGCCGGGGACCGGGCGTACGCGCGCCTCACCGCCCTGACCGACGACGAGCGCCGCTCCTGGCTCGGCCGCTACTTCGCCACGGCCCGCGCATGCGACCCCGCCGCGAGCGAGGTCCCGTCCCTGTGAACACGCCTCGCGAAGTCCCCCGGCCGACCCCCCTCACCCTCTACGCCCGCTCCCGTGCCGTCCCGGCCACCCTGGCCGCCCTCGTCTGCGCCGCCCTCCTCACCCTGTGGGCGGCGACCGTCCCGGACGTCTTCCTCGACCCGTACCGCAGGGTCCCGCTGCTGTCGCTGGCGCCGCTGGCGGCATCGGCGGCGATCGGTACGGGCCTGCACGTGTACGGGCGGGACCTGGACGACACCGCGGCACGCCCGTGGTGGCCCAGGCGCCTGGCCCATCTCCTGGTCCTCACCGCGCTCGCGGCCGGCACGCTGGCACTCGCCGTTCCCGGAGACGCACAGGTGTTCGGTGCGGTCGGGATGGTCCGCAACACCCTGGGTGCCGTCGGTGTCACCGCGCTCGCGGCGGTGCTGTTCGGCGCGCGAGCCGCCTGGATGCCGACGATGCTGTACTTCAGCGCCGTGTACCTGTCGGCCACCTCGCCGCGCATGAGGGAGGCGACGGTTCTGGCCTGGCCCGTGCAGCCGGGTCCCCAGCTCGGCGCGTGGAGCGCCGCCCTCGCGCTGTACGTGCTGGGCGCCGGGCTGTACGCGGCACGTGGCGCCCGCCCCGAAGGACCCCGCGGCTGACCACGGGGCGCACCGGGCGGGCCACGGTGTACCCGGGTCAGGGGTGCACAAAAGCCCGGATCGTCAGGCGGAAATGCCGTCGATCCGGGCCATCGCGTCCTCAGCGCCGTACGGCTGCAGATACGGCAGCCAGCGCGGGTCCCTGTGCCCTGTTCCGATGATGCGCCAGGCGAGCCCCGTCGGCGGGGCCGGTTTATGGCGCAGGCGCCAGCCGATCTCGACCAGGTGGCGGTCGGCCTTGGTGTGGTTGCAGCGGCGACAGGACGCCACCACGTTGTCCCAGGCGTGCTGACCTCCGCGGGAGCGCGGGATGACGTGGTCGACGCTGGTTGCGACGCCACCGCAGTACATGCACCGGCCGCCGTCGCGGGCGAACAGTGCCCGACGGGTCAGCGGAACGGGCCCCCGGTAAGGGACCCGCACGAACCTCTTCAGCCGGACCACGCTGGGTGCGGGGACAGTAACGGTCGCGCTGTGCATGAAGGCGCCGGATTCCTCGAGAGAGACGGCCTTGTTCTCAAGGACGAGGATGAGCGCGCGGCGGAGCGGTACGACGCCGAGTGGCTCGTACGACGCGTTGAGGACCAGGACATGCGGCACGGATGCCTCCTTGGTACGCCGGCGGCGCGTGGCTCGCGCCGGGACGATCTGCAGTCAGTCTCCCCTCTTGCCTGGTGGAAGCGCCACCATGTCCCGGTAACGGGCTGGGAGTGTTTTCGACCACATCCTGTTCATCCCCAGGTGAGTACCGTCTCTCCCCCGAACATCACAACGATCCACACACGATGCCCCGTTAGTGTGGTTGTTCTGCCCGGCGGCGCCCTACCTGTCCCCGAGCCGCGGGCAGACCGCTACGCCTGGAGGTACCTGCTGTGTTCTCGACCGTCCTGCGGGCCGCAGGGTCCAGTCCGTCGCCTTCTCCCTCGGCGACGACTGACCCTACGGTCGCCACGCTCCAGGGCGCCCAGCAAAGCGCGACCAACGCCGCGAGCTGGGTCGAGCAGAACTGGTCCACCTGGCTCGCGATAGGTCTGCGCGTGCTGCTGATCCTGGTCATCGCGGCGGTACTGAGAGTGGCGGTCCGGCGAGCGATCACCAAGCTGATCGACCGTATGACCCGTACCGTCCAGGCGGTCGACGGGACGGCCCTCGGCGGCCTCCTGGTGAACGTCGAGCGCCGCCGCCAGCGCTCCCAGGCCATCGGCTCCGTACTGCGCTCGGTGGCCTCCTTCCTGATCATGGGCACGGCCGCCCTGATGGTCCTCGGCACCTTCGAGATCAATCTCGCCCCGCTGCTGGCCTCGGCCGGTGTCGCCGGTGTCGCCATCGGTTTCGGCGCCCGCAACCTGGTGACGGACTTCCTCTCCGGCGTCTTCATGATCCTCGAGGACCAGTACGGCGTGGGCGACACGATCGACGCGGGGGTGGCCTCCGGCGAGGTCATCGAGGTCGGTCTGCGCGTCACGAAGCTGCGCGGTGACAACGGTGAGATCTGGTACGTCCGCAACGGTGAGGTCAAGCGCATCGGCAACCTCTCCCAGGGCTGGGCCACCGCGGGCGTCGACGTCACGGTCCGCGCCTCCGAGGACCTGGACCACGTCCAGTCCGTGCTGAACGAGGTCGCCGAGGCGATGAGTAAGGAGGAGCCCTGGAACGAGCGCCTCTGGGGCCCGGTCGAGGTCCTCGGCCTGGAGAGCGTGCTCCTCGACTCCATGGTGGTGCGGGTCTCGGCCCGGACGATGCCCGGCAAGGCGCTCTCCGTCGAGCGTGAGCTGCGCTGGCGCGTCAAGCGCGCCTTCGACGCCGCGGACATCCGCATCGTGGGCGGCCCCACCGCGGCCGTGGAGGAGGAGCCCGTCGACCCGTCCGCCGCGGTGGCGGCCCCGTCGGCCCTCGGCAACCCGGCGTCCCCGCAGTCGGAGGCGACCGCCCCCATCCCGACCCCCGTCACGGGCCCGGCCGCGTCGGGCAATCCGAAGTAGGCCCCGGCCCGACGCGGCGAAGGAGGGGGCGGCACCCGCGGTTTCCGGGTGCCGCCCCCTGCTCTCGGTCCGCACGCGCGGCCCCGGTCCCGTGCGGGCCGCGCACCCGGACGTCAGCCGGTCCGCTCACGCCCCGTCGCGAAGAACCTCCGCACATGGACGCCGGACGGCAGGTCGCTCTCCCGCATGAGCGAGAAGACCTCGGCCCCTTCGCCCAGGACCCCGTCCATCCGGAACGCCTCGGCGTAGCCCGCGCAGTCGACCTCCTCCAGCGCCGCGCAGTACTCCAGTGCCTCGGCCTCCGCACGCCCGATGGCGTCACCCGGGCGGCCCGCGGACCACAGCGTCACCCGCTCCGCGTAGACGCCCAGTTCACGATGGCGGAAGACGCGCCGAACGCCGTACCACGACGGTTCATCATGGCCCTCGCTCCCACCCGACCCGGTGCATGCGACGACCTCACGGGCCGACGGCACGTACCGCCACCTGTTCGCCGGCACGACCACCACGGGCACCGCCGCGGCCACGGGCGACTACGTCGACGTGAGGCAACGACGTGAAGGACACCCCGGTCCCCGCCCCCGTAGGTAACGACTCTGTTGCCTCGGGGGCGGTTTCTCTTGACGCCCCCGCGACCTGCGGCCTACGGTCCTCCCACCAATAGGAAACCTTCCTAACAATGATCTTGCAGTGGACTTCCCCGAGGCCACCCTGGGAAGCTGAGCGACTGGGCAGTCGAAAGGCAGGTGTCGACAACATGGCAGGATCCGCCGGTACGCCGGGCACCCCGCGCGTCCTGCGCGCCATGAACGACCGCGCCGCCCTCGACCTGCTGCTCGCCCACGGGCCGCTCTCGCGGACCAGGATCGGAAAGCTGACCGGGCTGTCCAAGCCCACCGCCTCCCAGCTCCTGGCCCGCCTGGAAGCGGCCGGGCTGGTGCTCGCCACCGGCACCAGCGAGGGGCGGCCGGGCCCCAACGCCCAGCTGTACGCGGTGAATCCGGTCGCCGCCCACGCGGCCGGCCTCGACGTCACCCCCGAGCGCATCCTCGCCGCCGTCGCGGACGTGACGGGCCGGACCGTGGGGGAGTACGAGCTGCCGACGCCCGGCCGGCGCCCCGCGCAGCCCGTCGTACGCCAGGTCACCGACGCCCTCGACGGCGCGGTGAAGGAGGCGGGGCTGGCCCGCGACGACGTCCACCGCCTCGTCATCGGCACACCCGGCGCCTTCGACCCCAACACCGGGCGGCTGCGGTACGCCTCCCACCTGCCCGGCTGGCACTCCCCGAGCCTCCTCGACGAGCTCGCGGCCGCCCTGCCCATGCCGGTCGAGTACGAGAACGACGTGAACCTCGTCGCCATCGCCGAACAGCGGCTCGGCGCGGCGCGCGGACACGAGGACTTCGTCCTGCTGTGGAACGAGGGGGGCCTGGGCGCCGCCCTCGTGCTCGGCGGACGGCTGCACCGCGGCTGGACCGGCGGCGCCGGCGAGGTCGGCTTCCTGCCCGTGCCCGGCGCACCCCTCGTACGGCAGGTGACCAAGGCCAACAGCGGCGGCTACCAGGAACTCGCCGGCTCCCAGGCCCTCCCGAAACTCGCCCGCGAGCTGGGCGTCCAGCCGATTCCCGCCGGGTCGTCCACCGAGGTCGCCGCCGCCCTCGTCGAGCAGGCCGCCACCCGCGACGAAGGCCCGCACCGCAGGCTCCTGGAAACGTACGCGACCGGCCTGGCCACCGGTCTCGCCTCACTCGTCTCCGTGCTCGACCCCGAACTCGTCGTCCTCAGCGGCTCCTCGCTCACCGCCGGCGGCGAACCGCTGCGCGCCCTGGTGCAGGCCGAACTGGAGGAGCTGGCCGCGTCGCGCCCGCGCCTCGTGGTCGGCGACGTACACGAACACCCCGTGCTGCGCGGCGCGTTGGAGAGCGCGCTGGCGGCCACCCGCGACGAGGTGTTCGACACCTCCCGCTGAACCCCCTCGACCCACTCCCCCGTCCCGCCCACACCACCGCCCCGGCCCTGCCCTAGGGAGACACCGCCATGCCCGGAATATCCAGGAAAGTCGCCACCGCACTCGCCGCCTCCGCGTCCCTCGCCCTGCTCACCAGCGCCTGTACCGGCCAGTCGGACTCCAGCGCGAACGACGACGCCTCCAAGGAGACGACGATCAACTTCTGGCACGCCTGGAGCGCGCCGGGCGAGGTCCAGGGCGTGAAGACCCTGGTCGCGGGGTTCGAGAAGGCGCACCCGAACATCCACGTCAACATCGTCGCCAACATGACCGACGACAAGATCAACCAGGCGCTGCGCTCCGGCGGTGAGAAGGCGCCCGACGTGATCTCCTCGTTCACCACCAACAACGTGGGCAAGTTCTGCTCCTCGGGCGCACTCGTCGATCTCAACCCCTTCTTCAAGAAGGCCGGGATCGACGCGGCGACGACCTTCCCCAAGGCGATGAACGAGTACACCCAGTTCGACGGCGACCGCTGCACGGTGCCGCTGCTCGGTGACGCGTACGGGCTCTACTACAACAAGACCGCGTTCAAGAAGGCCGGGATCACCACTCCCCCGAAGACCTGGTCCGAATTCGGGTCCGACGCGAAGAAGTTGACCGTCGCGAAGGGCGACTCCTACTCCCAGCTGGGGTTCATGCCGAACTACCACGGCTGGGAGTCGACCACCGAGCACTACTTCGGCCAGTTCTCCCCCACGTACTTCGACGAGAGCGGCAAGTCCAGCATCGCCAAGGACCCCGCCTTCGAAGCCGGGTTCACCCTCCAGAAGAAGCTCGTCGACGAACTCGGCGGCTACCAGAAGCTGGAGAAGTACCGGTCCAAGCTCGGTGACGAATGGGGCCCCAAGCACCCCTTCCACACCGGTCAGGTCGCCATGCAGCTGGACGGCGAGTGGCGGCTCGGCATGGCCGAGGAGGCCAAGCCCGGCTTCGAGATCGGAGTCGCCCCGCTGCCCGTCCCCGACGACCAGGCCGACCAGTACGGCAAGGGCTACATCACCGGCACCATCGCGGGCATCGCGGCCACCAGCAAGAAGCAGAACGCCGCCTGGGAACTGGTCAAATACATGACCACGGACACGGACGCCGTCGTCGGCTTCGCCAACGCCATCCACAACGTCCCCTCCACGCTCGCGGCGCTCAAGTCCCCGAAGCTGAAGTACGACCCGCGCTTCAAGACGTTCCTGGACATCGCCTCGAACCCGAACTCGACGACGACACCCGCGTCCATCAACGGCGGCACCTACCTCGTGACGATCCAGCAGTTCGGATACGACTACGAGAGCGGCAAGTCCAAGGATCTGAAGGCCGGTCTGCAGAAGACCGCCGCGCAGATCGACACGGACATCGCGCAGGCGAAGTAGGAAGCAGTACGGACATGAGCGCCACCTACACCCTGCGCGCCAAGCGACGCCGGGCGGCCTTGAGAACAGCCGCCTTCATGTCGCCCTGGCTGATCGGCTTCGCGGTCTTCTTCGCCTACCCGCTGCTCTCCACCGTCTACTTCTCGTTCATGCACTACGACGGCTTCAAACCGCCGACGTGGAGCGGGACGAAAAACTGGTCCTACGTCTTCCAGCACTACCCGCTGTTCTGGCCCGCCCTGCGCAACACCCTGTGGCTGGTCCTGGTCATGGTGAGCCTGCGGGTCGTCTTCGGACTCGGCGTCGGACTCCTCATCACGAAGATCAGGACCGCCACGGGGGTCTTCCGCACCCTCTTCTACCTGCCCTACCTCGCGCCCCCCGTCGCCGCCACGATGGCCTTCGCCTTCCTCCTCAACCCCGGTACGGGGCCGGTCAACTCGATCCTGGAGAAGGTCGGCATCCCGGCACCCGGCTGGTTCAACGACCCCAGCTGGTCCAAGCCCGCCCTCACGCTGCTCGCCCTGTGGGGCATCGGCGACCTGATGGTCATCTTCATGGCCGCGCTGCTCGACGTACCGACCGAGCAGTACGAGGCGGCGGAGCTGGACGGCGCGTCGGCCTGGCAGCGGTTCCGCTACGTGACGCTCCCGAACATCTCGCCGATCGTGATGTTCGCCGTGGTCACCGGCGTGATCCAGACCATGCAGTACTACACACAACCGCTCATCGCCGGGAAGGTCGCCTCGGGCGTCATCCAGGGCGCCGGTACGCAGTTCGAGCCCGGCTACCCCGACAAGTCGACGCTCACCCTGCCCCAGCTCGTCTACAACCTCGGCTTCCAGCGCTTCGACTACGGCTCCGCCTGTGTGGTCGCGCTCGTGCTGTTCGCCCTGTCCATGGTGTTCACCGCGTTCCTGATGCGGCGCCGGGGCGGTCTCATCCAGGCAGGTGACTGACCATGACCCAAGCACCTCAGGTGTCCCGAGTGCTCGACCGGCCGGCGGAGCCGCCGACGAGGACCGTCTCCCCCGCCGAACGCACGGCCCGTCGCAAGACGCTCCTGGAGTGGATCGCGGTCCACGCGCTCGGCGTCGCGGCCGCCCTCTTCTTCGTCCTGCCCTTTGTGTTCGTCTTCCTCACCTCGCTGATGAGCGACACCCAGGCGCTCAGCCGCGACCTGATCCCGCACACCTGGGAGTGGGGCAACTACAAGAAGGTCTTCGACACCCCGGGCTTCCTCACCTGGTGGAAGAACACCCTGCTGTACGCCGGCGCCGGCACCGTCCTGACCGTCGTGTCGTCGATCCCCGTCGCCTACGCGCTCGCCAAGTTCCGCTTCCGCGGCCGGAACCTGTCGCTGATGCTGGTCATCTCGATGATGATGCTGCCGCCCCAGGTCGTCATCATCCCGATGTACCTGTTCTGGGCGAAGCAGCTGGACCTGTCCGGGACCCTCTGGCCGCTGATCATCCCGATGGCGTTCGGCGACGCCTTCTCCATCTTCCTGCTGCGGCAGTTCCTGATGACCATCCCGAACGAGTACCTCGACGCGGCGAAGGTCGACGGCTGCGGGGACCTGCGGACCCTCCTGAAGATCGTCCTGCCGATGGCACGGCCCGGGATCGCCGCCGTGGCCCTGTTCCAGTTCTTCTACGCCTGGAACGACTACTTCGGGCCGCAGATCTACGCCTCCGAGAACCCCGGCGCCTGGACCCTGTCCTACGGCCTCGAGTCGTTCAAGGGCGCGCACCACACCGACTGGAATCTCACCATGGCCGCGACCGTACTGGTCATGGCCCCCGTGATCCTCGTGTTCTTCTTCGCGCAGAAGGCGTTCGTCGAGGGCGTCACGCTCACCGGAGTGAAGGGCTGACTATGAAACTGGCAGTAGTGGGCGGGGGCTCCACCTACACCCCTGAACTCATCGACGGCTTCGCCCGGTTGCGGGACACCCTGCCCGTCGAGGAGCTGGTCCTCGTCGACCCGGCCCCCGAACGGCTGGAGCTGGTGGGCGGCCTCGCCCGGCGCATCTTCGCCAAGCAGGGACACCCCGGCCGGATCGTCACCACCGACGACCTGGACGCGGGCGTCGAGGGCGCCGACGCCGTACTGCTCCAGCTGCGCGTCGGCGGCCAGGCGGCCCGCGAGCAGGACGAGACCTGGCCCCTGGAGTGCGGGTGCGTCGGCCAGGAGACGACGGGCGCGGGCGGCCTGGCCAAGGCGCTGCGCACGGTGCCGGTGGTGCTGGACATCGCCGAGCGCGTCCGCCGCGCCAACCCGAACGCCTGGATCATCGACTTCACCAACCCCGTCGGGATCGTCACCCGCGCCCTGCTCCAGGCCGGACACCGGGCCGTCGGGCTGTGCAACGTGGCGATCGGTTTCCAGCGCAGGTTCGCCGCGATGCTCGGCGTCGCACCGGCGGACGTCCATCTGGACCATGTGGGCCTCAACCACCTCACCTGGGAAACCGGTGTGCGCCTGGGTGGGCCCGAGGGCGACAACGTGCTGCCGAAGCTGCTCGCCGAGCACGGCGACGCCCTCGCCGACGACCTGCGCCTGCCGCGCGACATCATCGACCGGCTGGGCGTCGTCCCGTCCTACTACCTGCGCTACTTCTACGCCCACGACGAGGTCGTACGAGAGCTGCGCACCAAGCCGTCGCGGGCCGCCGAGGTCGCCGAGATGGAACGGGAACTGCTGAAGATGTACGGCGACCCGTCCCTCGACGAGAAGCCGGCGCTGCTCGCCAAGCGGGGCGGCGCCTACTACTCGGAGGCGGCCGTCGATCTCGCGGCCGCGCTGCTCGGCGGGGGCGGCAGCCCCTACCAGGTGGTGAACACCTACAACAAGGGCACGCTGCCGTTCCTGCCGGACGACGCCGTGATCGAGGTGCAGGCGGCGGTCGGTCCGCACGGGCCGACCCCCATGCCGGTGCAGCCGGTGGACCCGCTGTACGCCGGGCTGATGGCCAACGTCACCGCGTACGAGGACCTGGCGCTGGAGGCCGCCCTGCGCGGCGGCCGCGACCGGGTCTTCCGGGCCCTCCTCAGCCACCCCCTGGTCGGCCAGTACGCGTACGCCGACGCCCTGACCGACCAGCTGATCGCGCACAACCGGGAGCACCTCGCGTGGGCATGACCTCATCGGGATCCGAAGCCGGGACGGCCTCCGGGTCCGGCCCCGTGGGTCCGGTGCTCGCCATCGACGCGGGGAACAGCAAGACCGACGTCGCGGTGGTCGCGGCCGACGGCACGGTGCTCGCCACCGCGCGCGGCGGCGGGTTCCGGCCGCCGACGGTCGGTGTCGACGTGGCCGTGGACGCGCTCGCCGAGGCGGTCGGCCGGGCCTTCGCCGAGGCCGGGGTCGACTCCGTCGCCCATGTCTCGGCGTGCCTCGCCAACGCCGATCTCCCCGTGGAGGAGACGCAGTTGGCGGACGCGCTGCGGGCGCGGGCGTGGGGCGCCGACGTGGTGGTGCGCAACGACACGTTCGCGATCCTGCGGGCCGGGATCGCGGAGCCGCGCGGGGTCGCCGTGGTGTGCGGCGCCGGTATCAACTGCGTCGGCATGCTGCCCGACGGACGTACCGCCCGCTTCCCCGCGCTGGGCCGCATCTCCGGTGACTGGGGCGGCGGTTGGGGGCTGGCGGAGGAGGCGATGTGGCACGCGGCGCGGGCCGAGGACGGACGCGGCGGTCCGACGGCGCTGACCCGTACGCTGCCCGGCCACTTCGGGCTCGACTCCATGTACGCGCTGATCGAGGCGCTGCATCTCGAACACATCGGGCACGCGCGGCGGCACGAGCTGACGCCGGTGCTGTTCGCCACGGCCGTGGACGGGGATCCGGTGGCCCGTGCGGTCGTCGACCGGCTCGCCGACGAGGTCGTCGCGATGGCGACGGTGGCGCTGGCGCGGCTGGACCTGATGGACGAGGAGGCTCCCGTCCTGCTCGGCGGCAGCATTCTCGCGGCGCGCCATCCTCAACTCGACGACCGCATCCGCGTACTGCTCTCCGAGCGGGCCCCCAAGGCCGTCCCCCAGGTGGTCACGGCCCGCCCCGTGCTCGGCGCCGCGCTGCTGGGTCTTGATCACATGGGTGCGGCGGACGAGGCCCACGCCCGCGTACGGGGGTTCTACGAGGGTTCCTAAGGTCACCCGCCCCCAGGGGCTCCGCCCCCGGACCCCCGCATCGGCCTGAACGGCCTTGTCCTCAAACGCCGGACGGGCTGGGGATGCGGGCCTGCGCCGACTAGGCACGTACCTGGGGGCTCCGCCCCCAGACCCCCGTTCGGCCTGAACGGCCTCGTCCTCAAACGCCGGACGGGCTGGGGATGCGGGCCTGCGCCGCATTGTTCCGATCCGGCCGTCGGCCCTCGCAATCCGGCTGTCGGCGTCGGGCGTCAGGCGGTTGATGTCGGGCGTCGGGCGCCAACGGTAGATGTCGGGCGTCAGGCGGTAGGCGTCGGGCATCAGCCGTCAGGCGGTAGGCGTCGGGCATCAGCCGTCAGGCGGTAGGCATCAGGCATCAGCCGTCAGGCGGTAGGCATCAGCCGTCAGGCGTCAGGCGGTAGATGTCGAGCGTCAAGGCGACAAGCGTCAATCTTTCAGCGCGGGCCCGCACACTCAGCCCGTCCGGCGATTGAGGACGAGCCCTTCGGGCGATGCGGGGGTCCAGGGGGCGCAGCC
>NZ_JBHVPP010000002.1:447389-594703 GCF_042887295.1 Streptomyces sp. NPDC057950 | reverse complement strand
AATGTTTTCCCGTAATCGGGACGACACCACGAGAGCGGAACCAGGAAGAGGAATAATCCTCCCGGTTCACAGCGTCCTCGCTGTGCGCCTACCCCGAAGGGCAGGACTTTTTCAAAGGAACCTCGTCCCAGCCGATCGGCCGGAGACGGGGTATCAACATATCTGGCGTTGATTTTTGGCACGCTGTTGAGTTCTCAAGGAACGGACGCTTCCTTTGTACTCACCCTCTCGGGCTTTCCTCCGGGCGCTTCCCTTCGGTCTTGCGTTTCCGACTCTATCAGACCGTTTCCGTATCCGATTTCCTCGGCGCTTTCCAGGTTTCCGCTCTCGCGTTTCCCTTTCCGGCGGTTCCGACTCTATCAGATCCTTTCGGGCCTGATTCCCAGTCAGTGGGTTTGTCTTTCGGCTTTGAGTTCTTTCGGCTCTCGGCCTTTCGACATTCACTACGCTAGCCGATTCCCTCCGCAACTCATAATCGAGCATCGCGAGTTTGAATTCAGGCATGCGGACACGCCGAATTCGCCCCCGCTGAGGGGAGGTCGTAGGTAGTGGGTTGGCCACTTCCGGCTGCAGGCTGAACGCCGTACCCGGGTCAAGCGGCTCGGGCTACATTACGGACCCCCCAGAGGCGAGTCAAGTTGAGCGGCGGCGGGGCGTATGGGCCCGATAAGGGCTCACGGTGGGGTCGTTGGCGACCCAGAAGCGCCACGGGTGGACGCCTCCGTCGCCGGACACCCCGGTACGTGGACCGTTGCGTACCTGGTCGGAGGTGACGGGTGCCCCCGTCAGCATGGTCAGCGGACCCCCCTCGGGGGCGCAGGCATCGGCGCCGTCGAGGGACCGGTCCACGCCCAGGGCCGTCGCCAGGCGAGCGGGCCCTTTGGCCAGTTCCTTGTCGTTCCGGGCCGAGAGTCGACGTTTGCGAGCGAGCCCGGCGCCCTCGACGACCTCGCCGGCCCTCAGCAGGACCCCGCTGGGCCTGCCCGCCGGACCGCACACCAGGTTCATGCAGAACCACATGCCGTAGGTGAAGTAGACGTACACATGTCCGGGCGGACCGAACATCACGCCGTTGCGGGCCGTGCGTCCGCGATACGCGTGGGAGCCGGGATCGTCCGGGCCGTCGTACGCCTCGACCTCCGTGAGGCGGAGTTCGATCGGACCATCGGGGGTGGTGCGCACGAGGACCCGCCCCAGGAGGTCCGGGGCGACCTCCAGTACGGGGCGGTCGAAGAACTCACGCGTCAGGGGCGTACGGTCAGGGGCCGCGATCATGGCGTACGAGCGTAGTCGAGCAACAAGGACACGTGGGTACGTGTGGGTACGTGTGGGTGCCGACGGGTGGTCAAGGAGCGTTCCCCTTGTAAGGGTGAGAACGCGGAACCGGCCGCGGTCGGATCGCGTTTGTAGGGATCAGGAATCCAGACGCAGTACTACGGAGCACAGGCGTTGCCTGGGGAGGTTTGAGACATGGGGTTCAAGCGGCTGCTTGCGAGCCTGGGAGCCGGCGGGGCTTCGGTCGAGACGGTGCTGACCGAGGTCAACGTCGTGCCGGGCGGTGTCGTGCAGGGCGAGGTGCGGATCCAGGGCGGATCCGTGAACCAGGCCATCGAGGGGCTGTCGGTGGGGCTCCAGGCCAAGGTCGAGGTCGAGGGGCACGACGACCAGGAGTACAAGCAGGACATCGAGTTCGCGAAGCTGCGGCTCGGCGGGGCCTTCGAACTGCAGGCCGGTGCCGTACACGCCGTTCCCTTCGGACTCGACATTCCCTGGGAGACCCCGATCACCACGATCGACGGGCAGAGCCTGCGCGGCATGCACATCGGTGTCACCACGGAGCTGGAGATCGCGCGTGCCGTGGACTCCGGGGACCTCGACCCCATCAACGTGCACCCGCTCCCGGCGCAGCAGGCCATCCTGAACGCCTTCATCCAGCTGGGCTTCCGCTTCAAGAACGCGGACATGGAGCGCGGTCACATCCGGGGCAGCCGGCAGAAGCTGCCGTTCTACCAGGAGATCGAGTTCTTCCCGCCCTCGCAGTACCGCGGGCTGAACCAGGTGGAGCTGAGCTTCGTCGCGGACGACCGTGCGATGGACGTCATCCTGGAGATGGACAAGAAGCCGGGCCTGTTCAGCGAGGGCAGTGACTCGTACCGCTCCTTCCAGGTGGGTCTGCACGACTTCCAGGGCACGGACTGGGCCGGGTATCTGAACCAGTGGCTGTCCGAGGTCGGCAGCAAGCGCAGCTGGTTCTAGGCTCGGGCCGAGAGATTCCGCCGTTCAGGAGGTACTGACGTGACCGAGCTCAAAAGGGCGCCGCTCCCGCACGACTTCCATCCGCCCGTGCCGGCTTTCACGGTCACCAGTGAGGACGTGGCGTCGGGCGCGGTGCTGAAGGACGCCCAGGTCTACGCGGCCGGGAACACTTCGCCGCAGCTGAGCTGGGAGGGCTTCCCCGCCGGGACCAAGAGCTTCGCCGTGACGTGCTTCGATCCGGACGCGCCGACGGGCAGCGGGTTCTGGCACTGGGTGGTGTTCGACATCCCGGCCTCCGTCACCGAGCTCGTGACGGGGGCGGGCAGCGGCAAGTTCGAGGGCCTGCCGGAAGGTGCGGTCCAGGTGCGCAACGACTACGGGACCAAGGACTTCGGTGGCGCCGCGCCGCCGGCCGGGGACCCCGCGCACCGCTACCTCTTCACCGTGTACGCGGTGGATCAGGAGAAGCTCGGCCCGGACGCGGACGCGTCGCCGGCCTATGTCGGATTCAACCTGCGGTTCCACACGCTGGCCCGCGCCCATCTCCTGGGCGAGTACGCGGCTCCCGCGTAAAGCGTCGCAGACGGACGTTCACTGAACGTTTGCCCGCCTCTGGTCTTGGAAGTGATCAGAGGCGGGCATTTTTATTGCGTTGTCCATCTCGGCGTGCCCGGCCAGAGTTGATCCAAGCCCGCCAGGCGGTGGGCCGGTGCGTACGGGAGGTGGGCAGGATGCGGGACACGCTGGTTCTGAACGCGAGCTTTGAGCCGCTGTCGACGGTGACGTTGAACCGGGCCGTCGTTCTGGTGCTCCAGGACAAGGCCGTCGTCGAGCAGGCCCACCCCGAGCTGCGTATGCGTGGCGCCGCCCTCGACATACCCGTGCCGCGGGTGATCAGGCTGTGCAGATACGTCAGGGTGCCTTTCCGAAGACAAGCCCCGTGGTCGAGGCGCGGAGTCCTCGTGCGCGACCGCCACCGCTGCGCGTACTGCGGCAGGCGGGCCACGACGGTCGACCACGTGGTACCGCGCGCGCAGGGCGGCCAGGACTCCTGGCTGAACACGGTCGCGTCCTGCGCCGAGGACAACCACCGCAAGGCGGCCCGTACGCCGGAGCAGGCGGGGATGCCGCTGCTCAGGCAGCCGTTCGAGCCGACGCCCGCCGACGCGATGCTGCTGACGCTGGACCGCGACGACCTCGACGCGCTGCCGCAATGGCTGGTGCAGCCCGCGGCCTAGCGGGCCTGTCGGGCGGCGGCAGGACGTACGACGAGGGGGCCCGTCTCCAACCGGAGACGGGCCCCCTCGTCGTACGTCGTCATCAGTCGGTGACGGACGGCTTCTCGCGGCGCTCCGGGCCGGCGTTGCCCGAACCACCGCCCATGGGGCCGAAGTTGCCCATGGCGCCGCTCAGTCCCTTGAGGGCGTCACCGATCTCGCTGGGCACGATCCAGAGCTTGTTGGCGTCACCCTCGGCGATCTTGGGGAGCATCTGGAGGTACTGGTAGGCGAGGAGTTTCTGGTCCGCGTCGCCCGCGTGGATGGACTCGAAGACCGTGCGGATCGCCTGGGCCTCGCCCTCGGCGCGCAGCGCGGCGGCCTTGGCCTCGCCTTCGGCGCGCAGGATCGCGGACTGCTTCTCACCCTCGGCGGTGAGGATCTGCGACTGGCGGATGCCCTCGGCCGTGAGGATCGCGGCGCGCTTGTCACGGTCGGCGCGCATCTGCTTCTCCATCGAGTCCTGGATGGAGGTGGGCGGCTCGATCGCCTTCAGTTCCACGCGGTTGACGCGGATGCCCCACTTGCCGGTCGCCTCGTCGAGGACACCGCGCAGGGCCGCGTTGATCTCCTCGCGGGAGGTGAGGGTCCGCTCCAGGTCCATGCCACCGATGATGTTGCGCAGCGTGGTGACGGTGAGCTGTTCGATCGCCTGGATGTAGCTGGCCACCTCGTAGGTCGCGGCGCGGGCGTCGGTGACCTGGTAATAGATGACCGTGTCGATGTTGACGACCAGGTTGTCCTGGGTGATCACCGGCTGCGGCGGGAAGGGGACGACCTGTTCACGCAGGTCGATGCGGTTGCGGATCGAGTCGATGAACGGGACCACGATGTTCAGACCGGCGTTCAGGGTCCGCGTGTACCGGCCGAAGCGTTCGACGATGGCGGCACTGGCCTGTGGGATGACCTGGATGGTCTTGATCAGGGCGATGAAAACCAGCACCACCAGAATGATCAGGACGATGATGATGGGTGCCATCGATAACTCCCCGTACCCTTCTCCGCCTCGGTGTTTCCGAAAGATCTTATGGTTGTTGAAGATCTTGCTGGACGAGTCTGACAGACCGTCGTCTGCCGCGTGGGGCGTTCGGTTCAGTTGGCGTCGCTCGAGGTCACATGACGATCGCCGTGGCTCCTTCGATGTCCACGACGTCCACCTCCTGGCCCACCTCGTAGGCCTGTCCGGTGTCCAGGGCGCGTGCCGACCAGATCTCTCCGGCGAGCTTGATACGGCCGTCGCCCGAACCGTCGACCCGCTCCAGGACGACGGCCTGCCTGCCCTTCAACGCCTCGACGCCCGAGACGAGTTGGGGCCGTTGGGAACGGTGCCGGGTCGCGATGGGTCGTACGACCGCGATGAGCGCGACGGAGACGGCGGAGAAGACGAGCACCTGGAGGACGACACCGCCGCCGAGGCCGGCCGTGACCGCGGCAGCCGCGGCGCCCGCGGCGAGCATGCCGAACTCCGGCATCGCGGTCACCACGAGCGGGATGCCCAGCGCGGCCGCGCCGACCAGCCACCACACCCATGCGTTGATGTCGTCCACGCGGTCATGGTAGGTCCGCGGGTCGGTCCTGCGACAGGGCGCGCATCGGGTGGAGAAGGGGCTCGTGCCGGGTCCCGCGGAGCGGATGCCTCTCACGGGGCGGTTCGGGCCGGCTGTTCCGTGCGGGTCAGGCCATCGGGAGTCCGTGCGCGGTCCAGCGCTCGCCGACCTGCTCGACGATGAGGGGGAGACCGAAGCAGCGGGAGAGGTTGCGGGAGGTGAGTTCGAGCTCCAGGGGGCCAGCGGCCAGCACCTTGCCCTGGCGGATCATCAGCACGTGGGTGAAGCCCGGGGCGATCTCCTCGACATGGTGCGTGACCATGATCATGGAGGGGGCGATGGGGTCGCGGGCGAGGCGGCCGAGACGGCGTACGAGGTCCTCGCGGCCGCCGAGGTCGAGGCCGGCGGCCGGCTCGTCGAGCAGGAGCAGCTCGGGGTCGGTCATCAGGGCGCGGGCGATCAGGGTGCGCTTGCGCTCGCCCTCGGAGAGGGTGCCGAACCTGCGGTCGAGGTAGTCGCTCATGCCGAGGCGGTCGAGGAAGGCGCGGGCGCGCTGCTCGTCGATGTCCTCGTAGTCCTCGTGCCAGCCCGCGGTCATGCCGTAGGCGGCGGTGAGCACGGTCTGCAGGACGGTCTGGCGCTTGGGGAGCTTCTCGGCCATGGCGATGCCCGCCACGCCGATGCGCGGGCGCAGCTCGAAGACGTCGACCTTGCCGAGGGTCTCGCCGAGGATGGTGGCGGTGCCCTGGCTCGGGAAGAGGTAGCTGGAGGCGAGGTTCAGGAGGGTCGTCTTGCCGGCGCCGTTCGGGCCGAGGATGACCCAGCGCTCCCCCTCCTTGACCGACCAGGAGACCTGGTCCACCAGAGCCCGGCCCTCGCGGACCACGGACACGTCCTCCAGCTCCAGTACATCGCTCATGAGCGCGTTGTCTCCCATTGCAGTCTCGGCCGTCGCTTACGTCTGTGGACGCAGCCCCCAGGGAAAACCTACGCCACCGGTCGGGCGCTCCTGTCCATCGGCCGGTCCTTAGGGTGGAGGCATGCTCTCGGAACCACGCTCAGGACGCTTGGCCTCATGGGGAAATGCCCTTTTGGCCGGTTTTGTATCTCCGGATGACGCGGTACTCGCCATCGTCGGCGAGGACGCGGTGCACCGGGTCGAGGGGCTGCCGGGCGAGGCGGGGCCCGTCGGGCTCACGCTCGCCCTCGGCCGACTGCGGGCGCTCGGGGTCGCCGGGCTGCGGGTCGCGCTGCCCGCGCCGGGACACCCGCTCGGGCTGAGCGGGCCGCCGGACTTCAACGCGCGCGCCCTCGACGCCGAGGAGGCGGTCGTCTGCCACGGCGCCGCGCTGGGGCTCGTGCCCGAGGTGTACGAGGCCGGGCCTGTCGGTGACGTCCACGTCGAGGTCGTCTGGCACTGCCTCCGGGTGCGGGAGGCGCCGCCCGCCGACGTGCCGTCCCTCGGCGAGGCCGAGCGGGAGCTGGCGGAGGCGCTGCGCGAGGCGACGGAGGTGTTGTCGCGGCTGGACGTGGCCGGGTCGGGGCCGGTCGCGGAGGCGGCGGTGGACGCGTACCGGGCGCGGGCCGAGCGGGGGCGCGAGGTGCTGGCGCCCGGGTATCCGCCGCGCGCGGTGCGGGTGTTGGAGCTCGCCCAGCGAGTGGGTCTGCTGGTCTCCGTCGCGTACGAGAACGGGCACGGCGGGGCGGTGAGCGCCTCGGAGATGGCGGCCCGGACCGAGGCGCTGCGGCCGGTGGAGCGGACGGCCCGGCGCGCGCAGGTGGCGGCGTACAACGCGTTCGTGGAGGAGCGCGAGCGGGGCGTGCGCTGAGCACTGCGTGCGCTGAGCGGGGGGTGCGCTGAACGGGGAGCGCGCTGAACGGGGGGCGCCCTGACCGGCGTGCGCTGAGCACGGCGTGCGCTGAACGGGAGACGCTGAGCGGGGAGCGCGCTGAGCGGCGCGTGCTGAACTGCGCGTGCTGAACGGGAGACGCTGAGCGGCGCTTGCGCTGAACGGGAGACGCTGAGCGGGGGGCGCGCTGAGCGGCGCGTGCTGAACGGCGCGTGCTGAACGGGAGACGCTGAGCGGCGCTTGCGCTGAACGGGAGACGCTGAGCGGGGGGCGCGCTGAGCGGGGCGTGCGCTGCGCCCTGCGTGCGCCGAGTGGGGGAAGCCCCCGCGGTTTCGCTTCGCGCGACGCGGTCCCGCCCGGACGGCTCGTCCTCGAACGCCGGACGGGCCGGATGTGCGTGCCCGCGCCGGCAACGGGCTGTTCGGTGCGTACCGTCCGGACGACGCAGGGCCCCGCGGATGTCCGCGGGGCCCTGTGTGGCGGGGTGCGTCAGCCGTTCGCGGCCCTGTTGCCGAACGCCGGGTTCAGGAGACCGATGACGTTCACGCTGTCGCCCACGACGTTGACGGGGATGTGGACAGGCGCCTCGATGACGTTGCCCGAGACGACACCCGGCGACTGGGCGGCCGCGCCCCTGGCACCCGCGTCGGCCACTGCTGCGCCGGCCGAGGCTCCCGCGGCGATACCGGCGACGGTGAGGGCCACAGCGGCCTTCTTGGCGATGTTCATGAGAAACGTTCCTCCTGCGATTGCGGTTCCGACCCGGCCGCGGGTCGTACGTTGAGCAACGCGGAAAGCCGCCTCACGGTACGGAAATGCCGGCCGAAGTGACCGTTCGGGCCAATCGAACGATGTACAGATCGGCCGACAACACCCGACCGGCCCCTCAGAAGCGCCTGAGGGGCCGGTGGTCATGACGAGTGCGGCACGGACCTCAGTGGTTGAGGCCGAGGTTGCCGAAGGCCGGGTTCAGAACCCCGATCACGTTCACGCTGTTGCCGACCGCGTTCACGGGGATGTGGATCGGCGCCTGGATGACGTTGCCCGAGACGACACCCGGGGAGCCCGCGGCCTGGCCGCCCGCCCACGAGCCGTCCGTCGCGGAAGCCATACCGGCACCGGCGGCGACCAGGCCGCCCGCCACCATCGCGACAGCCGTGGCCTTCTTCAGGTTCTTCACTTCTGAGCCCTCCCTAGCGATCACCGCGGCAGATCACCGCGGCACGCACTGGAGAACGGCCCGGGTCCGCGAAGGATGCGCCATCCGGGTGACATACACCCGACGGTATGAATCTCAGCCCGGAGCGGAACCCTCCGAATTGCCGCGGTCAGCCCGCCGCTCCATTCCGTACGGCCCACAGCGCGGCCTGCGTCCGGTCGGCGAGGTCGAGCTTCATCAGGATGTTCGAGACATGCGTCTTGACGGTCTTCTCGGAGAGGACGAGCGCGCGTGCGATCTCACGGTTGGACCGGCCGTCGGCGATCAGGCCGAGCACCTCGCGTTCCCGCTCGGTGAGCGAACCTCCCCTTCCCTGTCCCGAGTTGACCTCCTCCTGGGACAGCAGGACGCCCGCCACCTCGGGTTGCAGCAGGATGTGCCCGGCGTGCACGGAGCGGATGGCCCCGGCGAGGGCGTCGGGATCCACGTCCTTGTAGACATAGCCCGCCGCGCCCGCGCGCAGGGCCGGGACCACCGTGCGCTGCTCGGTGAAGCTGGTGACGATCAGCACGCGCGCGGGGTTGGCGAGTTCACGGAGTCTGCGCAGCGCGTCGATGCCGTCCATGCCCGGCATCTTGACGTCCATGAGGACGACGTCGGGCTTCAACTCCTCGGCGCGGGCGACCCCTTCGGCGCCGTCCGACGCCTCCCCCACGACCTCGATGTCGTCCTGCACCTCGAGGAAGGTGCGCAGGCCCCGGCGGACCACCTGGTGGTCGTCGACGAGCAGCACCTTGATTGCTTCAGCCACCAGGGACCTCCATCTCGATCGTGGTGCCCTTCCCGGGCGCCGATTCCACGGTCAGCGTGCCGCCGACCCCGCTCGACCGGTCGCGCATGGAGACCAGGCCGAGGTGGCGTCCCGCCGTGCGTATCGCCGTCGGGTCGAAGCCGTCGCCGTCGTCGCTGACGCGGAGCACGGCGCCCGGTCCGCGCTTCTCCAGGAGGACATCGACGCGGGCCGCCCCGGAGTGGCGCAGCGCGTTGTGGAGGGCCTCCTGGGCGACGCGCAGCAGGGCCTCCTCCTGGGCGGCGGGCAGGGCGCGCACGCCCAGGCCGGTGAAGGTCACGCGCGCGGAGTGGGCGCGGTCGAGCACCTGGATCTGGGTGCGCAGCGTGGCCACGAGGCCGTCCTCGTCGAGGGCGGCGGGGCGCAACTCGATGACGGCGGCGCGCAGTTCCTCGGTGGCCTCGGCGGCGAGCGAGGCCACCTGGTGCAGTTCGCCCTTGGCGCGTGCGGGGTCGCGGTCGACGAGGGCGGCGGCGGCCTGCGCCGTCAGACGCAGGGAGAACAGCTTCTGGCTGACGGCGTCGTGCAGTTCGTGTGCGAGCCGGGAGCGCTCCTCGGCGATGGTGAGTTCACGGCTGCGCTCGTACAGGCGGGCGTTGGTCAGGGCGATCGCCGCGTGCTGGGCGAGGATCGTGAGGAGTTCCTCGTCGTCCTCGGTGAAGCCGCAGCCGCCGTCGGTCCTGGTGCCGTTCTTGTTGGCGAGGAACAGTGCCGCGATGGTCTCGTCGCCGTCGCGGACGGGCAGGCCGAGGAAGTCGGACATGTCGGGGTGGGCGGCGGGCCAGCCCTCGAAGCGGGGGTCCCTGCGCACGTCGGCCAGGCGCTCGGGTCGGGCCTCGTGCAGCATCGCGGCGAGGATGCCGTGCTGGCGAGGAAGCGGGCCGATGGCCTTCCACTGGGCGTCGCTGACACCGTCGACCACGAACTGTGCGAAGCCGCCGTGGTCGTCGGGGACGCCGAGCGCCGCGTACTGGGCGTCGAGCAGCTCGCGGGCCGAGGCGACGATCGTCTTGAGGACGTCGCGCACCTCCAGGTGCCTGCTCATGGCCAGCAGTGCGGAGCTCACCGCGTACAGACCGGACCGGGGACCTTGGCTCATGACCCCAACGTACCCGTGGGGTGTGACCGTGCGTATCCGACCTGTGGTGGCCGTCTCCGGGCCGCTGGGCCTAGGACGAAGGGCCCCCGGTCGCCGGGACCCGCGTACGAGGCGGCGGGAGCGGTCCGGTTCCTACGTTGAGGACGCCCGCCGACGGCGGCGGGCCGGGACGAGGGGACGGACGTCATGCCGGTAGCGGTCATCACGGGGGCTTCGAAGGGGCTGGGGCGGGCGCTCGGCGCGGCCCTGGCGCGGCGCGGCTGGGATCTGGTGCTCGACGCCAGGACCGCCGATGTTCTGGCGGAGACGGCGCAGGCGCTCTCCGGGTACGGGACCCGGGTGGCGGCGCTGCCCGGGGACGTCACGGACGCCGGGCACCGGGCGGCGCTGGTGGCGGCGGCCCGTGGGTTCGGGGGCGTCGATCTGCTGGTCAACAACGCGAGCGCGCTCGGCGCCGAGCCGCTGGTCCGGCTGGAGGATCTGACACCGGGCGGGCTGCGGCGGGCTCTGGAGGTCAACGTGGTCGCGGCGCTCGGCCTGGTCCAGGAGGCGCTGCCGCTGCTGCGGGCCGCGCGGGCGGGCGCGGTCGTCGCGGTCAGCTCGGACGCGGCGGCCGAGGCGTACCCGACGTGGGGCGGTTACGGGGCGTCGAAGGCAGCCCTCGACCACCTCTCGGCCGTGCTCGCCGAGGAGGAGCCCGGCCTGCGGGTCTGGTCCGTGGACCCCGGGGACATGGCCACGGACCTGTACGCGGCGGCCGTACCGGACGACGGGGGGCCGCGGCCGGCGCCGGACAGCGTGGTGCCGGCCTTCCTGAGGCTGCTCGACGAGCGGCCGGCCAGTGGCCGCTACGCGGCGCCCGCGCTCCTGGAGGAGCGGTGACGACCGTGGTGCGGGTTCCGGAGGAGTTGTCGGCGCGGGTGCCGGCCGAGCAGCGCGGACCCGGGCGGGACCGGGATTCCGTGCGACTGCTGGTCTCCCGGGGCGGGGAGGTGTCCCATCACACGTTCGCGGAGCTGCCCCGGCAGCTGCGGGCCGGGGACCTGCTCGTCGTGAACACCTCTCCCACGTTGGCAGCCGCCGTCGACGGACGGATCGGGCACGCGCGCGTGGTGGTCCATTTCTCCACCCGGGGCGATGACGGGCGCTGGGCCGTCGAGCTGCGGCATCCCGATGGGAGGGGCACCACGGGTCCGCGCCGGGGCGGGCCCGCGGGGACGGAGGTGTGTCTCGCGGGCGATGTGCGGCTCGTACTGGAGGAGCCGCTGGCGGCGGGCGGCCCCCGGCTGTGGTGGGCGCGGGTGCCTGGTGCGGATGTACCCGGGCTGCTGCGGCGGCACGGGCGTGCCATTCGGTACTCCTATACGGAGCGGGACCAGCCGCTCTCCGTCTATCAGACGGTGTTCGCGCTGCCGTCCGCCGACGGCGCGGGCAGCGCGGAGATGCCGAGCGCGGCCCGGCCCTTCACCGCGCGTCTGGTGACGGAGCTGGTGAGCCGGGGAACGCAGGTCGCTCCGATCAGGCTGCACACGGGTGTCTCCTCGGCCGAGGCCCATGAACCGCCCTCCGCGGAGTGGTACGAGGTGCCGGAGGCGTCGGCGCGGCTGATCAACGCGGCGAGTGCGGGAGACGGGCGGATCGTGGCGGTCGGTACGACGGCCGTGCGTGCGGTCGAGTCGGCGGCGGGCCCCGACGGGGTGGTCCACGCCTGCCGGGGGTGGACGGATCTCGTGGTGACGCCGCGGCGGGGTGTGCGGGTGGTCGACGGGCTGCTGACCGGGCTGCACGAGCCGGAGGCCTCCCATCTGCTGATGCTGGAGGCCGTCGCGGGAAGGGCCGCGGTCGAGCGCGCGTACGCCGCGGCGGTGCGGGGGCTCTACCTGTGGCACGAGTTCGGGGACGCCCACCTCATCCTCCCGGCGGAGAACGCTCACCCTGAGCGTTGCTTCAGCAACTCGCGGTGAGAATGATCTAAGCGCCATGTGAGCCCGCACATAGGGCGCACATCACGTACGAACGGACATAGGAGATAAACGGTGCCCTGATGAGCGGGGCAGACGTGCCACTATGTCCCGTTTTGCCCCTCCTGGATCTACTACTCGGCGTCGTACGTCACACCTTTGCCACACGATTTTGCGGCCGCTAACAATGGCTCCAGTCGCTCAACGCCGCAGGTTCTTACCCGCAGCGTTTGATCCGGAAACGAACTGTCCCCACCGGACCGAGAGCGGCATCCGCGCTATTCGAAGAGGTCCATCAGTTATGCCCAAGAACATCATCACTCCTGGTCATAGTCCGAAGCTGACCAAGGTCCACAAGCTTTCGATCGCCGGTATCGCCACCCTCGGTGCAGCGGCCCTGGCGTTCACCGCGACGCCCAGTGGTGCCCACACCAGCACGAACGACGCCGCCGTGTCGCAGGCTCCCGTCGCCTTCGGTCAGCAGCCCGTCAAGGACGTCAAGGCCAGCATCACCGACCGCATGGCCGGCGCCAGCCTGAAGGCCCAGAGCATCGCCGCGAAGAAGGCCGCCGACGCGGCCGTCGTCAAGAAGAACGCCGAGCTCGCCCGGAAGACCGCCGCCGCGAAGGCCGCCCAGGAGGCGCGCGTCAAGGAGCAGGCCGCGAGCCGCTCGGTGCAGCGCGTCCAGCTCGAGACGGTCGCCGCCAAGTCGTACACGAACAACCTCGACGGCTGGATCCACGAGTCGCTCGACATCATGAAGAAGCACAAGATCCCCGGCTCGTACCACGGGCTGTACAAGAACATCATGCGGGAGTCGTCCGGCAACCCCCGTGCCATCAACGGCTGGGACATCAACGCCATCAACGGCATCCCCTCGAAGGGCCTGCTGCAGGTCATCCCGCCGACCTTCAAGGCCTACCACGTGCCCGGTACCTCGTGGAACATCTACGACCCGGTCGCCAACATCACCGCCGCCTGCAACTACGCGGCCGACAAGTACGGCTCGATGGACAACGTGAACAGCGCGTACTGAGGCAGGGCGCGGACCTCTCCGCCGTACGCCGAAGGGCGGCACCCCCACCGGGGTGCCGCCCTTCGCGCATCTCCGCGCATCTCCGCGCGCCACCCGTGACTACTTGCGCATGACCTCGGGCTCGTGGCGGCGCAGGAAGCGGGCCACGAAGAACCCGCAGAGCACACCGAGGGCGATCAGGGCGACCATGTCCATGACCCAGATGCCGGCCGTGTGGTTCCACAGCGGGTCCGTGCTCGTCGGATCGTCCTGGTTCGGGAAGATGTTGTTGAAGTCCAGCGTGGCGCCGGACGCGGCGACGGCCCAGCGGGCCGGCATCAGGTACGAGAACTGATTGACGCCGATCGTGCCGTTCAGGATGAAGAGGCAGCCGGTGAACACGACCTGGACGATCGCGAACATGACCAGCAGCGGCATCGTCTTCTCGGCGGTCTTCACCAGCGAGGAGATGACCAGGCCGAACATCATCGACGCGAAGCCGAGCGCCATGATCGGCAGGGTGAGCTCGACCTTGGGCAGGCTGGTGAGGATCAGACCCTTGTCCGGGACCGTGCGGCTGCCGAAGCCGATGGCACCGACCAGGGCGCCCTGCAACAGCGTCACCACGCCGAGGACGATCACCTTGGACATCAGGTACGCGGAACGCGACAGACCCGTCGCGCGCTCCCGCTCGTAGATCACCCGTTCCTTGATCAGCTCACGGACGGAGTTGGCCGCGCCCGCGAAGCACGCGCCGACCGCGAGGATCAGGAGCACCGTCGTCGCCGTGCCGTTCGCGACGTGCACGCCGGACTTGGTGACGATCGGGTTGACCAGCAGGGTCTTGTCCGAGTCGATGAGCAGGCTCACCGAGCCCAGCACCGCCGGCAGGATCACCGTCAGCGCCAGGAAGCCCTTGTCGGACGCGATCACCGAGACGTACCGGCGGACCAGGGTGGTCAGCTGTGAGCCCCAGCTCTGCGGCTTCGGCGGCTTCATCGCCTGCTGCGGCGGCACGTTCACCGACTGCGGGGCGACCGCGTCGATGTCCGCGGCGTACATCTGGTAGTGCTGCGAGCCCTTCCAGCGGCCCGCCCAGTCGTAGTCGCGGTAGTTCTCGAAGGCGGAGAAGACGTCGGCCCAGGTCTCGTAGCCGAAGAAGTTCAGCGCCTCCTCGGGCGGCCCGAAGTACGCCACCGAGCCGCCGGGGGCCATCACGAGCAGCTTGTCGCAGATGGCCAGTTCCGCCACGGAGTGCGTGACCACCAGGACCGTACGGCCGTCGTCGGCGAGGCCGCGCAGCAGCTGCATGACGTCGCGGTCCATGCCCGGGTCGAGGCCGGAGGTCGGCTCGTCCAGGAAGATCAGCGACGGCTTGGTCAGCAGCTCCAGTGCCACCGAGACGCGCTTGCGCTGGCCACCGGAGAGGGAGGTGACCTTCTTCTCCTTGTGGATGTCCAGCTTCAGCTCGCGCAGCACCTCGTTTATCCGCGCCTCGCGCTCCTCGCCCGTGGTGTCGGCGGGGAAGCGCAGCTTGGCCGCGTACTTGAGGGCCTTCTTGACGGTCAGCTCCTTGTGCAGGATGTCGTCCTGCGGGACCAGACCGATGCGCTGGCGCAGCTCGGCGAACTGCTTGTACAGGTTGCGGTTGTCGTAGAGGACGTCACCCTGGTTGGCCGGGCGGTAGCCCGTGAGCGCCTTCAGGAGCGTCGACTTGCCGGAGCCGGACGGGCCGATGACCGCGATCAGCGACTTCTCGGGCACGCCGAAGGAGACGTCCTTGAGGATCTGCTTGCCACCGTCGACCGTGACGGTCAGGTGACGGGCGGAGAAGGACACCTCGCCGGTGTCGACGAACTCCTCGAGGCGGTCGCCGACGAGACGGAACGTCGAATGGCCGACGCCCACGATGTCGTTCGGGCCGAGCAGTGCCGAGCCGCCCTTGGCGATCGGCATGCCGTTGACGTACGTGCCGTTGTGCGAGCCCAGGTCGCGGATCTCGAAGCGGCCGTCGGGCGTCGCGTGGAACTCGGCGTGGTGGCGCGAGACCTGGAGGTCGGAGACGACCAGTTCGTTCTCCAGCGCACGGCCGATGCGCATCACCCGGCCGAGGTCCAGCTGGTAGAAGGTGGTCGGGCTGCGGTCTCCGTAGACCGGTGGCGCCCCCGCGGCGCCACCTGGTCCCTGCTGCCTCGGCACCTGCCCCGCGCTCTGCGACGGCTGGTGACCCTGTTCGGGCGCCTGCTGCTGCGGCGCCTGCTGGGCCCAGCCGGGGCCCGCGCCCTGCGCCGCGTACGGCTGTTGCTGGGGCTGTACGGCCGGGGCCGCGGCGCCCGACAGCTTCAGCCGCGGACCGTCGGTCGCGTTGCCCAGGTGCACGGCCGAACCGGGCCCGATCTCCAGCTGATGGATCCGCTGCCCCTGCACGAACGTGCCGTTGGTGCTGCCGTGATCCTCGATGACCCAACTGCGGCCGCTCCAGCTGATCGTGGCGTGACGCCAGGACACCCTGGCGTCGTCGAGCACGACGTCCCCCTGCGGATCACGTCCGAGGGTGTATGGCCTGGCCGCATCGAGCGTCCAGGTCCGTCCGTTCAATTCCAGTACGAGTTCCGGCACTCCATGCCCCACTGAGTTGTCCCCCGAGTTACCCCCATCACAGGGAGTCTAGGGATGTCGAACATCGGGGGGAACTATTTCAGGAGCAGGCCCCTGACCGAAAGCCGGGCCCCGCGAAGACCGGGTACGGGTGGGTTGCCCGTTTCCGTTGACGGGGTTGATACCGGACCGGAGAGTGGTAATCCCACGCGAGGGGGACATCCATGGTGGTGGTACGCGGCGCGGATCGGGGGGTCTGACGATGAGCATCGACACCGTGGGGCGCGGCAGGCGCGTGCCGTGGGGGGATGTGCTGCTGTCCGCGATCGCCTCGGTGAGCTGGGCGTTGATCGCGATGGCGGGCACGGCCGCGCTCGGCCTCCATCTGGTGGGCGCGGACGAGGCCGGTTCGCTCGGGCCGATGACCGCCGCCGTGGTGGCACTGGGGGCGAACGGCGCGGTCGAACCGTCCGGCAACGTGTCGGCCTTCGGGCTGAAGGGCGCCGAGGCGCACACGGCCATCCAGATCACGCCCCTGGGGGTGGGACTGGTCGGCGCGCTCCTGCTCTCCTACTTCTTCCTGCGCTCCTTGCGGGGAGCGGGAGTTGTGATCGCGCCGTCCGAACTCCTGGCGCGCGCGGGCGCGGTCGTCACCTTGTTCGTGGCGACCCTGGGCGGACTCGCCTGGGCCGGTCACGACGTCATCACCATCGACGGGAACAAGCTCGGACTCGACAGGGTGACGGGCGGCGGCGGGCTCGGGAAGATCACCGACAAGCTGCCGGGCGGGCTCGGTGACCTCGGTGGACTGCTGCCGGGCAGGATCGACGACCTCGTGGACGCGAAGGCGGCGGTGGGATTCACCGTGGACACGGTGCCCACACTGCTCGGCGGTGCCGCCTGGGCCGCCGGAGTCCTGGTGATCTCCCTGCTGGCTTCCCGGCGCACCCCCCTGCCGCGCGGCTGGGAGGCTGTGCACCGGACGGTGCGGCCGGCCGCGTCCGCGCTGGTCACGGTGGCACTGGTGGCGGTCGTCGCGGGGCTCGCGGCGGCGGCGTACGCGGCGATCGGTGACCCCCACCCCAAGCTGATCGCGGGCGCGGCGCTGCTCGGCGCGCCCAACGGGGTGTGGCTCGGTGTGCCGATCGGTCTCCTCGTCCCCTGGGACGGCAGGGCCACCGGTGAACTCACCAGGCTGCTCCCCGACCCCCTGGACAGGCTCCTGAGTGCCGACTCAGGCCGGCCGGTGACCCTGGGCCGCCTCGCCGAACTCGACGGGCGGGTGTGGCTGTTGGGGGTCGCGGCAGCGCTCATGATGCTCTTCGCGGGCGTCCTCGCCGCCACGCGTACGCCTTTTGTACGGCGGCGGGATGCCGCTTCCGGGGGCATCCCGGATGCTCCCGGTGTACGAGGCGTGGGCGCCCTCGGGTTCGCCGGTCGCTGCGCTCTTCGGCTGGGCATCGCGACGGCGCTGGCACTGCCGCTGCTGGCGTGGCTGACGGACGTGTCCGTGGACGCCTCGCTGTCGGTGTTCGGCATCGACGCGTTCGGCGCCGGGATCCGGCTGCACGGCCATCTGGGCATCGCACTGCTGTTCGGTGCCGGGTGGGGCGCGGGCGCGGGGGCGGCCGGCGCGCTGCTGGCCCACGCGGCCGGCGCCGTGGGGCGGCGGGCGGCGCCCCTGGCACTGGGTGACGCCGGAACCTCGGGCCCGCCGCCCCACGCCGGCCTCCCGCCGCGGTCGGGACCGTACGCGCCGAGCGCGCCGTACCGGCCCGCGAACCCCGACACCAATCCGTATCTGCGGCTGCCCGACGAGCTGCGGGAGCCGCGCGGCGGGCAGCGGCCCGAGCGGAAGCGGGCGCCCGACGACGTGTACGGCGCGCCGACGGTCGTCCGGCCGCTGCCACAGCCGCCGGGACCGCGCAGGCGGCCACCGGGGCAGAGCGTGCCCCCTCCCCCGCAGCCCCCGCCCGACCAGGGGCAGCCTCCGCCGCCCGGCCCCCGGCGGCACGACTGAGCCCGGCCGCCCACAGCGTGGCGGGGCTGGGCGTCGACTCGCGGAAACGCGCGCGACACCACTCCGACACCCAGAGTTCCCTGTCCGCTGGACGGACCGCGGGGGCGGAAGGCACTGGGTGCCGGATACGGTGGAAGCACCATGAGCGCTACGCAGACCCCCGATATCCCCACCCTCCTTGTCAAGATCTTCGGCAAGGACCGGCCGGGCATCACGGCCGGACTCTTCGACACCCTCGCCGCCTTCTCCGTCGACGTGGTCGACATCGAGCAGGTCGTCACCCGTGGCCGGATCGTGCTGTGCGCGCTCGTGACCGAGCCGCCCTCCGGTCTGGAGGGCGACCTGCGGGCCACCGTGCACAGTTGGGCGGACTCGATGAAGATGCAGGCGGAGATCATCTCCGGCCTCGGCGACAACCGGCCGCGTGGCATGGGGCGTTCGCACGTCACCGTGCTCGGTCATCCGCTCACCGCCGAGTCGACGGCCTCGATCGCCGCGCGGATCACCAAGACCGGCGGGAACATCGACCGTATCTTCCGGCTCGCCAAGTACCCGGTGACGGCGGTGGAGTTCGCCGTGTCCGGTGCGGAGACCGAGGCGCTGCGCACCGCGCTGGTGACGGAGGCCGCGGCACTCGGGGTGGACATCGCCGTGGTCGCGTCGGGGCTGCACCGGCGGGCCCAGCGGCTGGTCGTCATGGACGTGGACTCGACGCTGATCCAGGACGAGGTGATCGAGCTCTTCGCCGCGCACGCCGGGTGCGAGGCCGAGGTCGCCGAGGTGACGGCCGCCGCGATGCGCGGGGAAATGGACTTCGAGGAGTCGCTGCACGCGCGCGTGGCGTTGCTGAAGGGGCTGGACGCCTCGGTGGTGAACAAGGTGCGCGAGGAGGTACGGCTGACGCCCGGAGCGCGCACCCTGATCCGTACGCTGAAGCGCCTCGGCTTCCAAGTCGGTGTCGTGTCGGGCGGGTTCACCCAGGTCACGGACGACCTGAAGGAGCGGCTCGGGCTCGACTTCGCGCAGGCCAACACGCTGGAGATCGCCGACGGGAAACTGACCGGCCGGGTCACCGGGGAGATCGTGGACCGCGCGGGCAAGGCACGGCTGCTGCGCCGGTTCGCGGCGGAGGCGGGGGTGCCGCTCGTCCAGACCGTGGCGATCGGCGACGGCGCCAACGACCTCGACATGCTCAACGCGGCGGGTCTGGGTGTCGCGTTCAACGCCAAGCCCGTCGTACGGGAGGCCGCGCACACCGCGGTGAACTTCCCCTTCCTGGACACCGTGCTGTATCTGCTGGGGGTCACCCGCGAAGAGGTCGAGGCGGCGGACATGCATCTGGACGACCACTGACCGCGCGTTCCTGACGCCCGCCGGACGCACGCACGCCCGGGACCCTGGCCGGTACGACGGGGGCCCGGCGCCGTCAGGACGGTGCCGGGCCCCCGCGTCGTCCGCACGGGTGGGTCACTCGGTCGGTGCCCAGTAGTCGGTCAGCGTGGTCACGCCGGGCTCCAGCGATTTCCAGGAACCGTCGAAGGACAGCACGGCGAAGGCCGCGGTGGGGAAGCCGCGCTCGGTCATCCGGGCACGGGCCTCGCCGTCGGCCCGGCCGGCCAGTACCTCGGCGAGGCCCTGGATGCCGGGATTGTGCCCGATCAGGAGCACGTCCTGGGCATCGTCCGGGGTTTCGTTGAGCACGGCGATCAGCTCGCCCGGCGATGCCTCGTAGAGCCGCTCCTCATAGACCGTTTTCGGCCGGTGCGGGAACTCATGGACGGCGAGCTTCCAGGTTTCACGGGTCCGGGCCGCGGTGGAGCAGAGGGCCAGATCGAAGGGGATGCCGGTGTCGGCCAGCCTGCGTCCGGCGACGGCGGCGTCCGTACGGCCCCGGTCAGCGAGCGGCCGCTCATGGTCGGACACCTCCGGCCAGTCGGCTTTCGCATGCCGGAAGAGGACAATCCTGCGGGGTTCTGCGACGCTCATGAGTCCCAGCTTCGCACGAAACACGCCATGTGGCTCAAGGAGTTGACGGGCTCCTTCACCACGGGACACGTGCCGTTCGGCACGGTGCGCGAGGGGTGCGGCACCGTGCGTGAAGGCGGCTCAGGATGCCTGGTGCTGCACGGTCTGCTGGAGGCGCTCGAAGAGGTGGGTGAGCGCGGGGTCGCCGGCCGCGGCATGCGCGTCCGCCGGGTTCAGCAGCAGGAGCAGCAGGGTGGCGAAGGCGAGGGCCGGCAGGGCGACGGCCCACCAGGGCAGACGGATCTCGACGCGGCCCGGGGTCACCGGGTGGGGCCGGGTGTGCGTACGGGCCGACATGCCGCCTCCGTGGGTCTTCGCGTGGTCCGTGTTCCGCGTCCTCGCGGCCACATCTCGAAGTTACGGAATCCGGGTACGCCAACCCATCCGGTGATCCACCCACTTGACCCTGACACTCACCCCCTAGGGGACACGGGGGCTAGCCCCACCATCGCCGTCCCGGGGGTCGCGGGTGGGGTCACGGGGACGCGATGGTCGCGATGACGGCGATGATCACGGTGATGGCGAGGAACATGCCGAAGACGAGCAGCATCTTCTTCTGGCCGTTCTGAGGGTTCGGATCGAGCACTGGCATACGCCCAGTCTCGCACCCTTCGCCCGGTCTCCGGCGGGTGGGGTCGGCCGTCCCGCCGCGTGTCGCCCGGCCCCCGGGCCCGTGTCCTCAGGGCCGAGGTACGGGGGTGGCCTCGTCCTCGACCGTGCGGTCGCGGCCCGCCAGGACGCCCACCGCGATCTGCGGGACCATCAGCGCGGCCATGAGCGCGATCGGCAGGCCCCAGCCGCCGCTGTGCTGGTAGAGCACGCCGACGAGGAGGGGGCCGGGGATCGAGAGCAGATAGCCGGTGCTCTGCGCGAAGGCCGAGAGCTGGGCGACACCCACCCCGGTCCGGGCGCGCATGCCGACCATGGTGAGGGCGAGCGGGAAGGCGCAGTTGGAGACGCCGAGCAGCAGGGCCCAGGCCCAGGCGCCGCCGGCCGGGGCGGCGTACAGACCCGCGTATCCGGCGAGTCCGCAGGCACCGAGCGCGACCACGATGGGCCCCTGGCGGGGCAGCCGGGTGGCCAGGCGCGGGATGACGAAGGCCAGTGGCACGCCCATCACCATCGTGACGGCGAGGAGCAGTCCCGCGGTGCCCGCGGAGACGCCCGCGTCGCGGAAGATCTGCGGCATCCAGCCCATCGTGATGTAGGCGGCGGTGGCCTGGAGACCGAAGAAGACGGCGAGGGCCCAGGCGGTCCGGCTGCGGGTGATGCGCAGCCCCTCGGGCTCGGGCGGGGCGGTGTCCGCGGCGGGCGGGCGGGCGCCGCCCGGGGACGCGGCGCCCCGGGTGCGGACGAGCGCGATCCACGGCAGTACGGCGACCCCGGCGAGCCCCGCCCACACGGCGAGCCCCGAGCGCCAACTGCCGCCCAGGGCGTCGGTCATGGGCACGGTCAGGGCGGCCGCGGCCGAGGTGCCCAGGGCGAGCGCCATCGAGTAGAGGCCGGTCATGGAGCCGACCCGGTCCGGGAACCAGCGCTTGACGATCACCGGCATGAGCACGTTGCTGACGGCGATGCCCATGAGCGCGAGGGCACTGGCGGCCAGGAAGCCGGCCGCGCTCCCGGTGTACGGGCGGATCGCGAGCCCCGCCGTGATGGCGACCATCCCGGCGCATACGACCACGCCGGGCCCGAAGCGGCGGGCGAGCCGCGGCGCCATGACGCCGAAGAGGGCGAAGCAGAGCGGTGGCACGGAGGTGAGCAGTCCGGCGACGCTGCCGCTCATGCCGAGCCCGTCGCGCACCTCTTCGAGGAGGGCACCGAAGCTGGTGATGGCCGGACGCAGGTTGAGGGCCGCGAGGACGATGCCCACGATCACCAGCCGCGTCGCCCACGCGCGCGGGGGAGCTTGCGGGGACGCCGCCCCGCTCCTGGGCTCCAGATCCGCGCGGCCGCGTATCGGTGGGGACGTGGTGGTCCGGGTTTCCTCGATGGCCATGGCGCCATCATAGAATCATGGGATGATTGGCTGTCCAATCTCACTGCGTTAATCTCCGGAACCTCCGGCCCCGCGCGAACGACCGCACCCGGGCCCGTACGAAGGACCGCCATGCCGCTGAGCCACCCCCGCCGTTCGGCGCTGTCCGAGCAGGTCATCGCCGAGCTGCGGAACCAGATCACCTCCGGCGAGTGGCCGGTCGGCTCCCGCATCCCGACCGAACCGGAGCTCGTCGAACAGCTGGGCGTCGCCCGCAACACGGTCCGGGAGGCCGTCCGGGCGCTCGCCCACAACGGCCTGCTCGACATCCGCCAGGGTTCGGGCACCTACGTCGTCGCGACCAGCGAACTCGCGGGCGTGATGCACCGCCGCTTCGCCGACGCCGATCCCCGGCACATCGCCGAGCTGCGTTCCACCCTGGAGTCGAGCGCCGCGAAGCTGGCCGCCGAACGGCGCACCGAGCGCGATCTCAAGCAGCTCGACGCGCTGCTGCTCCGGCGCGAGGACGCCTGGGAGTCGGGCGACACGGAGGCATTCGTGACCGCCGACGCGACCTTCCATCTGGCGGTGGTGGCCGCGTCCCACAACGACGTCATGACGGCGATGTACGCGGACCTGGGCGAGGTGCTGCGCGACTGGCTGCGCGACGACGTCGGCGAGGAGCTGACGCCGGAGACGTACATGGACCACGCGCGGCTCGTCGACGCGATCCGCGGGGGTGACACGGAGGCGGCGGCCACGGAGGCCGCGGGCTATCCGTTCCAGTGCCGCCCGTGGCTCAGGCGTCCCGCTTCCGGTGGCTGACCCACACCGAGCGGATCTCCTTCCAGCACCGGCCCTCCATCCGCACCGTCATCGCGGGTCCCGCCTCGACCGGGGCGCTGTCGGTGTCGATGTCCCACCAGCGGTCGCACTCGATGTGCAGACTGACCAGGTCCGTCCCCGGATAGGGGTTGTGGCAGTACGCGACCGCGTGGGAGCCGGCGACCGTGGTGCGGCACGCCGCGCCGAACGGCTGGGGCACGGCGGTGCTCTCGTGGCGTCCGCGCGCGTTGGGCATCGCGTCGTACGGCAGCGCGACCATCAGCGTGACGGCGGCGAACACCGGGGCAAAACGGCGGGACAGGCGCACAAGGGGAACCTCCTCGGCCGTACGGCTACGGGGCGGTACGTACTCCAATCGTGCGTGCCGGGGTACCCGTGCCGCCCGGCCGACTGGGCCGAACGGGCGACGCCCCGCTCCCCGCGCGAGGCGGGGAGCGGGGCGTCAAGGCCG
Organism: Streptomyces sp. NPDC057950; assembly: GCF_042887295.1. NCBI lineage: Bacteria > Bacillati > Actinomycetota > Actinomycetes > Kitasatosporales > Streptomycetaceae > Streptomyces > Streptomyces sp. NPDC057950. Next base: position 571,771 of record NZ_JBHVPP010000002.1, on the reverse strand, counting down.
TACGGGGCGGTGCTCCTCGTACGAGGGACGGGAGGGTCGCCTCCGGACGGGAGGGGTCACTTCCGCACAGGACGGCCGCCTCCGTTCGAGCCACGAGGCGGCCCGCTCCGTACGGGAACGCCTGTGCGAGCGCCTACGCGCCGATCGCGTGCAGACCGCCGTCGACGTGGATGATCTCGCCGGTGGTCTTCGGGAACCAGTCGCTCAGCAGGGCGACGACGCCCTTGCCGGCCGGCTCCGGGTCCTTCAGGTCCCACTCCAGCGGGGAGCGGTCGTCCCACACGGCGGCCAGGTCGCTGAAGCCCGGGATGGACTTGGCGGCCATGGATCCGATGGGGCCCGCCGAGATGAGGTTGCAGCGGATGTTCTGCTTGCCCAGGTCGCGCGCCATGTAGCGGCTGGTGGCCTCCAGCGCGGCCTTGGCCGGGCCCATCCAGTCGTACTGCGGCCAGGCGTACTGCGCGTCGAAGGTGAGGCCGACGACCGAGCCGCCGTTCTGCATCAGCGGCAGGCAGGCCATGGTCAGCGACTTCAGGGAGAACGCCGAGACGTGCATGGCGGTGGCCACCGACTCGAACGGCGTGTTGAGGAAGTTGCCGCCGAGGGCGTCCTGCGGCGCGAAGCCGATGGAGTGCACGACGCCGTCCAGGCTGCCCAGCTCCTCGCCGACGATGTCGGCCAGCCGCCCGAGGTGCTCGTCGTTGGTGACGTCGAGCTCGATGACCTTGGTCGGCTTGGGGAGCTTCTTCGCGATGCGCTCGGTCAGCGTGGGCCGCGGGAACGCGGTCAGGATGATCTCGGCGCCCTGCTCCTGGGCCAGCTTGGCGGTGTGGAACGCGATGGAGGACTCCATCAGCACACCGGTGATCAGGACGCGCTTGCCCTCGAGGATTCCACTCATGGTGATCAGTGACCCATTCCCAGTCCGCCGTCAACCGGAATGACGGCTCCAGTGATGTACGAGGCGTCGTCCGAGGCGAGGAACCGCACCGCGGCGGCGATCTCCTCGGGCTGCGCGTACCGGCCGAGCGGCACCTGGGCGACGATGCCCGCACGCTGCTCGTCGGTGAGCACCTTGGTCATGTCGGTGTCGACGAAACCGGGCGCGACGACGTTGAAGGTGATGTTCCGCGAGCCGAGCTCCCGCGCGAGCGACCGCGCGAAGCCGACGAGGGCGGCCTTGGAGGCGGCGTAGTTCGACTGTCCCGCGGAGCCCAGCAGCCCCACGACCGAGGAGATGAGGACGACGCGCCCCTTCTTGGCCCGGAGCATGCCGCGGTTGGCGCGCTTGACGACCCGGAAGGTGCCGGTGAGGTTCGTGTCGAGGACGGAGGTGAAGTCCTCCTCGGACATGCGCATCAGGAGCTGGTCCTTGGTGACACCGGCGTTGGCGACCAGGATCTCGACGGGACCGTGCTCGGCCTCGATCTCCTTGTAGGCCTGCTCCACCTGCTCGGTGTCGGTGATGTCGCACTTGACGGCGAGGCAGCCCAGGGCGGTGAGGGCGGCCGGCGGCTCACCCGAGCGGTATGTGATCGCGACTTTGTCGCCGGCATCGGCGAACGCGCGGGCGATGGCGAGGCCGATGCCCCGGTTGCCTCCGGTGACGAGAACCGAGCGGCTCAACGGATCACCCTTTCGATAGCAGTCTGAAACCCCTGCAGGACAGGCGCCTTCCCCGAAAACCTATCGGTCCGGTCCGTCTCCCGGAGAATCGGTCCCCGACAGTGGCGCGGGGGGCTCGCTGTCGGATCCCTACAGAAAGCCGCCTTCCGCCGACGGAAAGATCCGGCCTCGGCCGAGGCAAAGCCGTGGCCGCCGGACCCGCCCGCGCGACATGATCGGACCCGACAGGCCACGACAGCAGGGAGACCTCCGTGCCTCATTCCATCGACGAAGCCTTCACGGCACTGCCGTTGCGCGCCCTCGCCGACGCCGCGCTGGCGCGCGCCCGTGCCCTGGGCGCCGAGCACGCGGACTTCCGGTTCGAACGGGTGCGCAGCGCGTCCTGGCGGCTGCGCGACGCCAAACCCGCCGGATCCTCGGACACCACCGACCTGGGGTACGCGGTGCGGGTGGTGCACGGCGGGACCTGGGGGTTCGCGTCGGGCGTGGATCTGACGATGGACGCGGCCGCGAAGGTCGCCTCGCAGGCCGTCGCGATGGCGAAGCTGTCGGCCCAGGTGATCAAGGCGGCGGGTTCCGACGAGCGGGTGGAGCTGGCCGGCGAACCGGTGCACGCCGAGAAGACCTGGGTCTCGTCGTACGACATCGACCCCTTCTCCGTGCCCGCCGAGGAGAAGGCCGGGCTGCTCTCGGACTGGAGTGCCCGGCTGCTGGCGGCCGACGGCGTCAACCACGTCGACGCCTCGCTGCTGACCGTGCACGAGAACAAGTTCTACGCCGACACCGCGGGGACCGTCACCACGCAGCAGCGCGTCCGGCTGCACCCGCAGCTGACCGCCGTCGCCGTCGACGAGTCGAGCGGCGAGTTCGACTCGATGCGCACCATCGCGCCTCCGGCCGGGCGCGGCTGGGAGTACCTGACGGGCACCGGCTGGGACTGGGACTCCGAGCTGGAGCGGATGCCCGAGCTGCTCGCCGAAAAAATGCGGGCACCGAGCGTCCGGTCCGGGCTGTACGACCTCGTGGTCGACCCCTCCAACCTGTGGCTGACCATCCACGAGTCCATCGGCCACGCCACCGAGCTGGACCGCGCGCTGGGCTACGAGGCGGCGTACGCGGGCACCTCCTTCGCCACCTTCGACCAGCTCGGCAAGTTGAGGTACGGCTCCGAGCGGATGAACGTCACCGGTGACCGCACCGCCGAACACGGCCTCGCGACCATCGGGTACGACGACGAGGGCGTCGAGGGCCAGTCCTGGGACCTGGTGAAGGACGGCACGCTCGTCGGGTACCAGCTCGACCGCCGTATCGCCCGGCTGACCGGCTTCGAGCGTTCGAACGGATGCGCCTACGCCGACTCCCCCGGGCACGTGCCGGTGCAGCGGATGGCCAACGTGTCCCTGCGGCCGGACCCCGCGGGGCTCTCCACCGAGGACCTGATCGGGGGTGTGGACCGCGGCATCTACGTCGTCGGTGACCGGTCCTGGTCGATCGACATGCAGCGCTACAACTTCCAGTTCACCGGACAGCGGTTCTTCAAGATCGAGAACGGCCGGATCACCGGTCAGCTGCGCGATGTCGCGTACCAGGCGACGACGACGGACTTCTGGGGGTCCATGGCCGCGGTGGGCGGTCCGCAGACGTACGTCCTGGGCGGTGCCTTCAACTGCGGCAAGGCCCAGCCGGGCCAGGTCGCGGCGGTCTCGCACGGCTGCCCGTCCGCCCTCTTCAAGGGCGTCAACATTCTGAACACGACGCAGGAGGCCGGCCGATGAGCGAGCGCACCAACAAGCCGAACAAGCCGCACGAGGTCGTCGAGCGCGCCCTCGAACTCTCCCGCGCCGACGGCTGCGTGGTGATCGCCGACGAGCACTCGACCGCGAACCTGCGCTGGGCGGGCAACGCGCTGACCACGAACGGGGTGACGCGCGGGCGCACGCTCACCGTCGTCGCGACCGTCGACGGCCGTGAGGGCACGGCGTCCGGGGTCGTCTCGCGCGCGGCGGTGACCTCGGACGAGCTGGAGCCGCTGGTGCGGGCCGCGGAGGCGGCGGCACGCGGCGCGGGCCCCGCCGAGGACGCCCAGCCGCTGGTCACCGGGGTACCGGAGTCCCCGGACTTCACGGACGCGCCCGCCGAGACCTCCTCCACCGTCTTCGCGGACTTCGCCCCCGCGCTCGGCGAGTCGTTCGCCCGCGCGCGGGCGGGCGGCCGTGAGCTGTACGGCTTCGCCAACCACGAACTGGTCTCCAGCTATCTCGGCACGTCGACGGGTCTGCGTCTGCGGCACGACCAGCCCAACGGGACACTGGAGCTCAACGCCAAGTCGCCGGACCGTACGCGCTCCGCGTGGGCGGGGCGTTCCACCCGTGACTTCAAGGACGTCGATCCGGCGGCGCTCGACGCCGAGCTGGCCGTCCGGCTGGGCTGGGCCGAGCGACGCGTCGACCTGCCGGCGGGGCGCTACGAGACACTGCTGCCGCCGACCGCCGTCGCGGACCTGCTGATCTACCAGATGTGGTCGGCGGCGGCCCGGGACGCGGCCGAGGGCCGGACGGTCTTCAGCAAGCCCGGCGGCGGCACCCGCGTCGGTGAGAGGCTCACCGAGCTGCCGCTGACGCTGCGCAGCGACCCGAACGAGCCGGGGCTGGAGTCGGCGCCCTTCGTGCTCACGCACTCCTCCGGCGACGACGCGTCCGTCTTCGACAACGGGCTCCCGCTGTCCGCGACGGACTGGGTGAGCCAGGGCACGCTCGCCCGTCTCTCCACCACCCGGCACAGCGCCGGCCTGACCGGGCTGCCCGTCGCGCCGACGATCGGGAACCTGATCCTCGACGGCGGCGAGGACCGCTCCCTGGAGGAGATGGTCGCCGCCACCGAGCGGGGTCTGCTGCTGACCTGCCTCTGGTACATCCGCGAGGTCGACCCGGCGACGCTCCTGCTGACCGGCCTGACCCGGGACGGCGTCTACCTCGTGGAGAACGGCCAGGTCGTCGGCGAGGTCAACAACTTCCGGTTCAACGAGTCGCCGGTGGACCTGCTGGGGCGCGCTACGGAGGCCGGGCGTACGGAGAAGACCCTGCCTCGCGAATGGAGCGACTGGTTCACCCGTGCCGCGATGCCCGCGCTGCGCGTGCCCGACTTCAACATGAGCTCTGTCAGCCAGGGCGTATAACCTCGTACCTGATTCACGAGACCACTCAAGGAGATACGAGAACCGTGACGGACATCGTCGACGAACTGAAGTGGCGGGGGCTGATCGCCCTCTCCACGGACGAGGACGCATTGCGCAAGGCGTTCGCGGACGGTCCCGTCACGTTCTATTGCGGCTTCGACCCGACCGCGCCCAGCCTGCATCTCGGCAACCTCGTGCAGATCCTCACGATGCGCCGGATCCAGCGGGCGGGCCACCGCCCACTGGGCCTGGTGGGCGGTGCCACCGGTCTGATCGGTGACCCGAAGCCGAACTCCGAGCGCACGCTGAACTCGCCCGAGGTCGTCGCCGAGTGGGTGCAGCGGCTGCGCGCGCAGATCGCCCCGCTGCTGGACTTCGAGGGCCCGAACGCCGCGGTGATGGTCAACAACCTGGACTGGACCCAGGGCATGTCGGCCATCGAGTTCCTGCGCGACATGGGCAAGCACTTCCGGGTCAACAAGATGATCGCCAAGGAGGCCGTCTCGCGGCGGCTCAACTCCGACGCGGGCATCAGCTACACGGAGTTCAGCTACCAGATCCTGCAGGGCATGGACTTCCTGGAGCTGTACCGGAGGTTCGGCTGCACACTGCAGACCGGCGGCAGCGACCAGTGGGGCAATCTCACCTCGGGCACGGACCTGATCCACCGGGTCGAGCCGGAGGCCGTGGTGCACGCGCTCGGCACTCCGCTGATCACCAAGGCGGACGGCACCAAGTTCGGCAAGACGGAGTCCGGCACGGTCTGGCTGGATCCCGAGATGACCACGCCGTACGCGTTCTACCAGTTCTGGCTGAACGCGGACGACCGGGACGTCTCCAAGTTCCTGCGCATCTTCAGCTTCCGGTCCCACGAGGAGATCGAGGACCTGGAGCGGCAGACCGAGGAGCGTCCGCAGGCCCGCGCGGCACAGCGCGCGCTCGCCGAGGAGCTGACCACGCTGGTGCACGGCGCCGCCCAGACGGCCGCCGTGATCGCCGCGTCCAGGGCCCTGTTCGGCCAGGGCGAGCTGGCGGAGCTCGACGCGAAGACGCTGGCAGCGGCCCTCTCCGAGGTGCCGCACATCCAGGTCGCCGAGCTCGGCCCCGCGGTGGACCTCTTCGCGGAGGTCGGCCTGGTCGCCAGCAAGTCCGCGGCGCGCCGTACGGTCAAGGAGGGCGGTGCCTACGTGAACAACACGAAGGTCACCGCCGAGGACGCGGTCCCCGCCCAGGAGGACCTGCTGCACGGGCGCTGGCTGGTACTGCGCCGCGGCAAGAAGAGCCTGGCCGCGGTGGAGGTCACGGGCGCCTGAGCGCGCGTGCGCACGCACGGCTGAGGGGGCGGCCCTGTCATGGGCCGCCCCCTCCTTCGTATTCGTACCGTCAGGCCGTCATGCCGCCGTACGCTCAGGCCCGCTGTCTGTTGCCGCGCAACGACATGTAGACCATGTCGCCCAGGAAGACGATGACGATGGCGGCCACCAGTTGCAGCGCGTGCCGGCCCCAGTCGATGCCCCTGGTCTCGGCGATGCCGAGCCAGCCCGCGATGGCGTTGCCGACGATCGCGCCGATGATGCCGAAGATGGTGGTCAGCCAGAGCGGGCTGTGCTGTTTGCCCGGAAGGATCGCCTTGGCCAGCAGGCCGAGCACGAAGCCCACGATGATCGCCCACAACCAGCCCATGTATGCCTCCTAGTACGGCTCCGCGTGAGCAGTACGGCCAGTCTCGGTCCGGCCGTCGTACGGCGCATGTCGGGCTCGGCCATACGCGGGACGGCGCATCAGGTCCCCTCGGACCGGACCCGCCCCGGTCTCGAAGGCGACGCAGGCGCGGCGTAACGTGGAACCTGTTCGGGCCCGCGTCCCTGACCGGGTCCGCGCGGGTACGGGCCGGGGAGAGTCCGACACAGGCAGGTGGTGGCACATGCTGCGGAAGCAGAGCGGCGGTCAGGTCTTCCGGATCACCGGGGCCAGGCAGGGGCTCGACGAGGACGTCCGCGGCAGACAGCGCCGTTACATCATCTCGATGTCCGTGCGCACGCTCTCCGTGATCCTCGCCGCCACCCTCTGGAACGTCGAACGGCACGTCGCGATCGTGGCGCTGGTGCTCGGGATCCTGCTCCCCTATGTCGCCGTGGTGATCGCCAACGCCGGCCGCGAGAACGCGCCGTCGCTGCCCTCCACCTTCGTCACTCTTCCCGGCCCCGCGATGATCTCCCCGCCGCGGCCGGACGCCTTCGCGAAGCCGGTCCCTGAGGACGTGGGCGCCGACGCCGGGACGGGACCGGGGGCCACCCGCGCGGGCGCGCAGGACTCCGAGTCGCCCCTCGCCTGACCACGGACGATCCGCCGGACGATCCGCCGAAAACGGAATCCGGCCGCGCGCCAAGCTCAAGAAAAGCTCAGATCAATCATGTTGTTCAGGTGCCGGGCAGCGGGTTACCCGTGACATACTTCGTACGCGCTCCGCATCCCCCGTCGGAGCGACAGACCGACGCCGGGCAGCTCCCCCCGTGGCTGCTCGGCGTCGCCTTTTGGGAGCCGTTTCCGGGGCCGGATCAGGGTCGGTTCGACGAACGGGGAGAGCGGTTCGGGGCCCGTTCGGACGCTGCGCGAGAGACTGCGCGAGGGTCCCGGTCGAAGATCGATCGAAGACCGGTTCATGGCCGTCCACGGGGCCGTACGAGGTTCGTTCGGGGGGCGTTCGGAACAGCTCCGGCAGCCGCCTAGGGTTGAGTCGTGAACCTCCCGCTCTTCGACCCGTCGCCCGCTCCCGCCACCCCGCAGTGCTCCGCCAAGGCGTGCCGCGCCGACGCGGTGTGGGTGCTCGCCTGGAACAACCCGAAGCTGCACGCACCGGAGCGCCGCAAGACCTGGCTGGCGTGCGACGAGCACCGCGAACACCTGTCCCAGTTCCTCGGCGTGCGAGGGTTCCTGAAGGACGTGGTCCCGCTGGCGGACTGGGTGGCCCCCGGCGCCTGAGCTCGCGCCCTGGCCCCCCGGCGGGATCGCCTCAGCCGCCGATCGCGGACATCGGGCGCGCCGGCTGCAGGAACGACGGATCGTCCAGACCGGAGCCCGCCTTCTTGCCCCACATCGCCAGGCGCCAGACGCGCGCGATCTCCTCGTCGGGAGCCTCCGAGCGCAGCGCGGCGCGCAGATCGGTCTCCTCGGTCGCGAACAGACACGTGCGTATCTGGCCGTCGGCGGTGAGACGCGTACGGTCGCAGGCCGCGCAGAACGGGCGGGTGACGGAGGCGATCACGCCGACGCGGTGCGGGCCGCCGTCGACGAGCCAACGCTCGGCCGGAGCGGACCCGCGCTCGCCGTCGCCCTCCTCGGTGAGCGTGAAGCGCGTACGCAGCGAGTCGAGGATGTCGCCCGCGGTGACCATGCCCTCGCGCTTCCAGCCGTGCTGGGCGTCCAGGGGCATCTGCTCGATGAAACGCAGCTCGTAGTCGTGCGCGACGGCCCAGGCGAGCAGGTCCGGGGCCTCGTCTTCGTTCAGGCCCGGCATCAGGACCGTGTTGACCTTGACCGGGGTCAGACCCGCGTTATGGGCGGCTTCTAGGCCCGCGACGACGTCGTGGTGACGGTCCCGGCGGGTGAGGGTCTTGAAGACCTCCGGGCGCAGCGTGTCCAGTGACACGTTCACCCGGTCCAGTCCCGCCGCCTTCAGGGCGGCGGCGGTGCGCTCGAGGCCGATGCCGTTGGTGGTCAGGGACATCCGCGGGCGGGGCGTGAGCGCGGCGGCCCGCTCCACGATGCCCACCAGGCCGGGGCGCAGCAGGGGCTCACCGCCGGTGAAGCGGACCTCGGTGACACCGAGACGGGTGACGGCGATCCCGATGAGACGGACGATCTCGTCGTCCGTGAGCAGATCGGGCTTGGACAGCCATTGCAGGCCCTCTTCGGGCATGCAGTAGGTGCACCTCAGATTGCACTTGTCCGTCAGGGAGACGCGCAGGTCGGTGGCTACTCGGCCGTAGGTGTCGATGAGCATGTCGGCCCCCTCCCTCGATGCGGATCATCCTTGCCCGGCACGTTCGAGCCTACGTGACAGGGCGGACATCCAGCGTGGCCGGATCCCACGAGGTACGGCGCGGCCGCGTCGTAGGGATCTACGACGCGGCCGTCGGCGAGGGGCGTCAGTGCGCTCCGGTGCCCGTCAGGGAGCGGACCTCCAGCTCGGCGTACTTGCCGGCGTCGGGCTCCTCCTTGGACAGCAGGGTGCCCAGCCAGCCCAGCAGGAAGCCGACCGGGATCGAGATGATGCCGGGGTTCTCCAGCGGGAACCAGTGGAAGTCGACGTCCGGGAACATCGAGGTGGGTTTGCCGGAGACGACGGGCGAGAACAGCACCAGGCCGACCGCCGTGACCAGACCGCCGTAGATCGACCAGAGGGCGCCCGGGGTGGTGAACCGCTTCCAGAAGAGGCTGAAGAGGATCGTCGGCAGGTTGGCGGACGCGGCGACGGCGAAGGCGAGGGCGACCAGGCCGGCGACGTTGAGGTCACGGGCGAGGGCGCCCAGGAGGATGGACACGGCGCCGATGCCGACCGTCGCGTACCGGGCCGCCCTGATCTCGTCCTTCTCGTCGGCCTTCCCCTTCTTGATGACGTTCGCGTAGATGTCGTGCGCGAACGACGAGGAGGAGGCCAGCGTCAGGCCCGCGACGACCGCGAGGATCGTGGCGAAGGCGACGGCGGAAATGGAGGCCAGCAGGATGGCGCCCCAGTCGGAGTCGACGCCTCCCAGGTGCAGGGCCAGCAGGGGCGCGGCCGTGTTGCCCGCCTTGTTGGAGGCGATGATCTCGTCGGGTTTGATCAGCGCGGCGGCGCCGAAGCCGAGGGCGAGGGTCATCAGGTAGAAGGCGCCGATGAGGCCGATCGCCCAGTTCACGGACTTCCGCGCGGTCTTCGCCGTGGGCACGGTGTAGAAGCGGATCAGGATGTGCGGAAGTCCGGCGGTGCCCAGGACCAGGGCCATGCCGAGGGAGAGGAAGTCCAGCTTGGTCGTGGAGGTGGCGCCGTACTTCAGGCCGGGCTCCAGGAAGGGCGCGCCCTTGCCGCTGTTGTCGGCCGCCTTGCCGAGCAGGTCGGAGATGTTGAAGTTGAACTTCAGCAGGACCAGGAAGGTGAGCAGCAGCGCGCCGATGATCAGCAGGACGGCCTTGACCATCTGCACCCAGGTGGTGCCCTTCATGCCGCCGATGGTCACGTACACGATCATCAGGACGCCGACGAGGGCGACGATGGCGACCTTGCCGCCGTCGCTGGTGATGCCGAGGAGCAGCGAGACCAGGACGCCCGCGCCGGCCATCTGGGCCAGCAGGTAGAAGATCGACACGACGATCGTTGAGGTGCCGGCGGCGGTGCGTACCGGGCGCTGGCGCATGCGGTACGCCAGGACGTCGCCCATGGTGTAGCGGCCGGAGTTGCGCAGCGGTTCGGCGACCAGGAGCAGGGCCACCAGCCAGGCGACGAGGAAGCCGATGGAGTACAGGAAGCCGTCGTAGCCGAAGAGGGCGATGGCGCCGGCGATGCCGAGGAACGAGGCCGCGGACATGTAGTCGCCGGAGACGGCCAGTCCGTTCTGGAATCCGGTGAACTGGCGGCCGCCCGCGTAGAAGTCGGCGGCGTCCTTGGTCTGGCGGCCCGCCCAGACGGTGATGACGAGGGTCGCGGCGACGAACACCGAGAACAGGGTGATGATCAGCGGCCGGTGCTGACTTGCTTCACCGGCTGCGATCAGGGTCGGTACGGGGCTCATGCGCCGCCCTCCATCCGGGACTTGATCGCCTCGGCCTTGGGGTCGAGCTGCGCGGCGGCGTGCCGCGAGTACCACCAGGCGATGAGGAACGTGGTGAGGAACTGGGCGAGTCCGAGGACCAGGGCGACATTGACGTTGCCGGCCACCTTGGTGCCCATGAAGTCGCCCGCGTAGTTCGAGAGCAGGACGTACAGCAGGTACCAGGCGATGAAGCCGACGGTCAGGGGGAAGGCGAAGGAGCGGTGCGAGCGGCGCAGTTCGGCGAACTCGGCGCTCTGCTGCACCTCCGCGAACTCCTCGGTCGAGGGCAGTCCTGGATCGGCCTTCGAGGGGGGCGGTGCGTCGGTAGCCACGGAGTCTCCTCGCGTTGCGGGTGCGGATGTGACGGTGGGCGGGGCGAGTTGGGGCTCGCGGACCGGGTCGGGTCGGGCACGGACGTTGTACGAACCTCACAGTGGCACGGATCACGTTGACCGGGTGGTGACGGTGTGCGTCGGGTGTGATCCGCCGGGGGCCCGAGCGGGCTCGCGCTCCCGTTCAAGGTCACGGCGCCGCGCGCGGACCGGTTCAACTCCCCGGGGTTCTTTCGGAAGTCGGCTCCCAGGTGTTTCGGAAGTCATCTCCGGAAATCGTTGCTGGCCAGCTCGGACGGGGGATAGCTTCGGCCTGCACCACTCGTCATGTACCTGCCCGAGCGCCCCGTGTGTTCGGGCGGCTTTCGTTCCGGATGATGTGGAGATCCCATGGCTCATCTGCGATCCAGACGCCGGCTCGCCCTCGCGGTACCGGTCGTCCTGTCGCTCACCGCCTCGCTCGGCTTCCTGCCGGGCGCCGCGTCGGCCGCACCACTCACCGCGTCCACCGCCACCCGGGCGGACGGCCCCGCCCTGGCGTACGTGGTCAACACCAGGACGGACCACCACACGATCGCGTCGGTGAAGAAGGCGATCGCCGCGGCCGGCGGCAGTGTCGTCATCGCCTACGAGCAGATCGGCGTGATCGTCGTCCACTCCGCCGACCCGGACTTCGGCAGCCGGATCCGCGCCGTGCGCGGGGTGCAGTCGGCCGGTGCGACACGGACGGCGCCGCTGGCGGCCGCGGGGACCACGGACGAGGGCGCGGCGAAGGTGCTGTCGGCCGCGGAGGCGGCCAAGGTCTCCCGGAGCGCCGCGCCGGGCCAGGAGCCCCTGGAGGCCGACCAGTGGGACCTGCGCGCGATAGGCGCCGACAGGGCCGCGAAGAAGGACCCGGGCAGCAAGAAGGTGACGGTGGCCGTGATCGACGTGGGTGTCGACGACACCCACCCCGACATCGCCCCGAACTTCTCCGCCTCCCAGTCCGCGAACTGTGTGGGCGGCAAGCCGGACACCACGTACGGCGCCTGGCGCCCGGTGGACGCCGACCACTACCACGGCACGCATGTCGCGGGTGAGATCGCCGCCGCCCGCAACGGCGTCGGTGTCGCGGGCGTGGCACCGGGTGTGAAGGTCTCGGGCATCACGGTGGCCGAGCCGGACTCCACCCAGCTGTTCTACCCGGAGAGCGTCGTGTGCGCCTTCGTGTTCGCCGCCGACCACGGCGTGGAGATCACCAACAACAGCTACTACGTGGACCCGTGGCTCTACAACTGCATGGACGACCCCGACCAGCGGGCGATCGTCGACGCGGTCGACCGGGCCCAGCTGTACGCCCAGCGGAAGGGCACGCTCAACGTCGCCGCGGCGGGCAACTCCAACGACGACCTCGACGCGGACGCGCTCTCCGACGCGTCCAGCCCCGACGACTCGACGCCCGTCCCCCGCACCGTCGACCCGCACAAGTGCTTCGACGTGCCGACCCAGCTGCCGGGCGTCGTCACGGTGAGCTCGACCGGTGTCACCGGAGCCAAGTCGTACTTCTCCAGCTACGGCAAGGGCGTCATCGACGTCGCGGCGCCCGGCGGTGACCGGTTCCAGATCCCGGACACTCCGTCGAAGAACGGCCGCATCCTGTCCACGCTGCCGAACAACCAGTACGGCTGGCTGCAGGGCACCTCGATGGCGACACCGCACGTCGCGGGCGTGGCGGCGCTGCTGAAGTCCAAGTACCCCTGGGCCGGCCCGGCCACGCTCCAGAGGCTCCTGAAGGCCGAGGCGGACAACCCCGGTTGCCCGGCCGGCCCGTACGACGGGAACGGCGACGGCGTAGTCGACGCCACCTGCGTCGGCAACAAGCACCTGAACGGGTTCTACGGAGCCGGGATCGTCAACGCGCTGCGAGCGGTCAGGTAGCCCGGGACCCGAGGCCTCCGGCGCGGGCGACGCGTCGGTGACACCCGTGTGGTGACGGCGCCTCACCCGCGCCGCCGGTGCCATGGCCGTTCACCGAGGACGGCCGTGGCACCGGGGCGCAAGCGGCGGCGAAAGGGTCCGCTCCGGACTCTGCGGCGGTGGGTTCCGGGCACCCGGAACCCACCTGGCACAGTGTCCGCATGACGCGATCGGCTGCTGGTACGGAGTCCGTGTGGGCGGCGCTGGGCGGAGACCCGGCGCTGCTGTCCCGACTGTCGACGGTCGTCCGGCCGGGAGCGCTCGACGCCCGTCTGCCCGTACGGGAGTTGGCGCGGGCGTGCGTGGGCGCGTGCGCGCTCGCGGGCGCCGAGCTGACCGCCGTCCGCACCGGAGGGAACGTTCCCGGGGTGCTGGTCGACGACGCGGCCGTCGCCACCGCGTTCGTCAGCGAACGGCATCTGCTCGTCGACGGACGAGCCCCCGTGAACTTCGCGCCGCTGTCCCGGTTCTGGCGGACCGCCGACGGCTGGGTGCGCACGCACGCCAACTACCCCCACCACCGGGCGCGGCTGCTCGAGTCGCTGAGGCTGGACGCGGACGCGTCCGTGGAGACGGTCGCCGCCTGCCTCGGCGAGCGATCCGCCGCGGAGGTGGAGGCCACCGTGTACGCGGCCGGGGGTCTGGCCGTCGCCCTGCGTACGCCCGCGCAGTGGGCGGCGCACGAACAGGGGGCGGCCGTCGCGCGCCACCCCCTGCTGAGCCGGGAGTCCGTCGCCGGGGCGGAGCGGTCGGCGCCGAGCGCACCGGGGCGGCTCTCCGGTGATCCGCTGCGGCCCGCGGCCGGCGTGCGGGTGCTGGACCTCACCCGGGTCATCGCCGGCCCGGTCGCCACCCGCACCCTCGCCCTGCTGGGCGCCGACGTCCTGCGCGTGGACACGCCATGGCTGCCCGAGGACCCCGACGCGCACGCCGACACCGGCTTCGGGAAACGTTCCACCCGGCTCGACCTGGGCGTGCGCGCGGACCGCCGTACCTTCGAGGACCTGCTCGCCGGGGCCGACGTCGTGGTCACCGGGTACCGGCCCGGCGCCCTCGACCGCTTCGCGCTCACGCCGGAGGCACTGGCCGTGCGGCGGCCCGGCCTGGTGGTCGCGCAGTTGTCGGCGTGGGGCCGGTACGGGCCGTGGTCCGGGCGGCGGGGCTTCGACAGCCTGGTGCAGGTCGCCACCGGGATCGCGGCGATCGAGGGGTCCGCCGAGCGGCCGGGTGCGCTGCCCGCGCAGGCCCTCGACCACGGCACGGGGTATCTGCTGGCCGCCGCGGTGCTCCGGTCGCTCACCGAGCGGTCCCGGGAGGGCGGGACGCGGCTCGTCCGGCTGGCGCTCGCCCGGACGGCCGCGTGGCTGGTCGACGGTCTCGGGCGTCCGGACGAGGAGCGTCCGGACCAGGAGCGTCCGGACCAGGAGCGTCCGGACGAGGAGCGCTGGGATGCCTCGTACGACCCGGAACCCTGGCTCGCCGAGACCGACAGTGACCTGGGCCGGCTCAAGTACGCCAGGACACCCGTCTCCTTCACCGGCGGGCCGGCCGACTGGGCGCGGCCACCGGGACGTTGGGGGACGGACGCGGCCCGGTGGGCCTGAGCCACCGGGCCGCGCCGAGCACCCGGTGCGCCCGGCGGGCGTGAGCGAGGGCCCGGCCGGACAGGTACCTGCGGGCGGAATGCCGAACCACCGCTTCTTTCCCCGCACTTGCCCGGATCTGCGCCGACTGGCGAAGATCTCGGGGTGACCTCGACACGACCGGCGGCCGAGGCGGCGGGCACAAATGGTCCGGCGCGGCGCCCGGCGGCCGGACCGGCCGTCGCCCTCCTCGTCCTGGTGGCCCTGGCCGCCCTGATCCCGCTGTTCGGCCCGCGCCCCGCGCTGGACGGCACCGGCGAGGCCGCCGCCCCCGGAACAGGCGGCATCGCCCTGCTGCGTACGGTCCTGTTCGCGGCGCTGTGCGTCCCCACGGGCGAACTGTTCGCGGCCCGGCTGGCCCGCCGTGTACCGGGTGCGCCTTCGCGGGTGGCGCCGCGCAGCTGGGCACCGTACGCCGCCGCCGCGGGCTTCGTCGCCGCGCTGGGGCTCGCCTCGGTGGTGGCCACCGGCAATCTGCTGCCGCACCACCTCTCCGACGTGGACGTCGGCGGCCTCTACCGGACCCGGGACGGAAAGCTCGCGCTCCTGGAGGTCAACGCGTTCGCCGTGGCGGGGCTGTGCGCCCTCTCGCGACGGCCGGCCGCCCAGGTCTGGCCGCTGACAGCGGTCGCGGTCGCGGAGGCGCTGCGCGCCCATCCGCCGGCCGAGCACCAGCCGCTGATCGGATCCGGTCTGACCCTCGTCCACGTGACCTGCGCGGCCCTGTGGGCGGGCGGCCTGCCGCACGTCCTGCGGACGCTGCGCGCGTGGGGCGCCGCCGAGGCCGGTGCGGCGCTGCTCGGCCGCTACGCGCGCGTGGCCGCCGTCCTGTTCGCGGTGATCACCGCGACGGGCGCGGGAAGCACGCTGCGCCGGATGCCGTCCGGCACGGTCCTGGACCAGCTGACGTCGACGTCGTACGGGCGCGCCCTGCTGGCCAAGCTGCTCCTGGTGACGGCCGTCGCCGTGCTGGCCCTGCTCGCGCGGCTGCGGCTGCGGCTGCGCCGGTCCGCGGACCGGTTCGGCGCCGGTGTCCCCGCGCGCGGGGAGGTCGCGGCACTGGCCCTGGTCGTCGCGGCGTCGGGGCTGCTGACGGCGCTGCCGCTGCCCATCAGATGGTCATGAACGGTCGGACGGACGGCGGACAGCCGACGCTTTACGGACGGCGGACGGTCGGCCAGTCGGCTAGTCAGCTAGTCGGCGGACGGCGGCTGGCGGACGGTCGGCGGCTGGCGGACGGCGGACGGCGGCTGACGGCTAGCGGCTGGCGGCTGGCGGCTGGCGGGCGGCGGCTGACGGCTGGCGGGCGGTCAACGGCGGGCGGCGGTCGGTCGGCCGGTCACCGGACGGAGGACGGTCGGCCGGTCACCGGACGGACCGTCACCGGACGGCGGCGGGCGGACGGCGGATCGCCGTCCGCCGCGTGTCCGGCTCCCGCCGCCAGGGGCGTCGGCAGGGCGCGGGACGGCCAGGGGTCGGCAGACCTCGGACCGCCGGGAGCCGCCGGGAGCCGCCGGGGCGTCGTCGGCCTTCGGAGCTTCACCGGCCGCCAGGCCGCCGTCGGTCTTCGGACCGTCAGCAGCCGTTGGTGACGAGCACCTTGAGGGCGGTGCGCTCGTCCATCGCCTTGTAGCCCTCGGGCACGCCCTCCAGGTCGACGGTCCGGTCGAAGACGGGCGACGGGTCGATGGTGCCGTCGAGGACGTCGGGCAGCAGCTCCGGGATGTACGCGCGCACCGGTGCGACACCGCCGCGCAGCGCGATGTTCCGGTCGAACATGACGCCCAGGTCCAGGCCCGTGCCACTGCCGTGCGGCACCCCGACGAAGCCGATGGCGCCGCCGTCGCGGGTGATGTTCACGGCCGTCCGCATGGACTGCTCGGTGCCGACCGCCTCCACGACGGCGTGCGCGCCCTGTCCCCGGGTCAGCTCGCGCACGGCCTCGACGGCCGCCTCGCCGCGCTCGGCGACGACGTCCGTGGCGCCGAAACGGCGCGCGATGTCCGTACGCACCTCATGGCGTCCGAGTGCGATGATCCGCTCGGCGCCGAGCCGCTTGGCGGCCAGGACGGCGCACAGGCCCACGGCGCCGTCCCCGACGACCGCGACGGTGGCGCCCTTGCGGGCCCCCGCGCCGAGGGCCGCGTGGTGGCCGGTGCCCATGACGTCGGACAGCGTCAGCAGGGCCGACAGCAGACGGTCGTCCGAGGCCGCCTCCTTGGGCAGCTGGACGAGGGTGCCGTCGGCGAAGGGGACCCGCACGGCCTCGCCCTGCCCGCCGTCGTAACCCACCGCCCCCCAGAAGCCGCCGTGCTCGCACGAGGTGGTGAGCCCCTCGCGGCAGTAGTCGCAGACGCCGTCGGACCACATGAACGGTGCGACCACGAGGTCCCCGCGCCGCACCCCCGTCACGTCGGATCCGGCGTCCTCGACGATGCCGAGGAACTCGTGCCCGATCCGCTGCCCCGCCTTGCGCGCCGCCTCACCCCGGTAGGCCCACAGGTCGCTTCCGCAGATGCAGGACCGCAGCACCCGGACGACCGCGTCGGTCGGCAACTGCACCACGGGCTCGGGCACGTCCTCCACACGCATGTCGTACGGGGCGTGGATGGTGGTGGCGCGCATGACGAGGATCCTTCTCGGCTGATCGGCTGGGGTGAGATGCGCTCAGGGGGTGGTTGAGCGCATCTCACCGTACGCCGCCCTCGGCGCGGGCCGCGCGCCGAGGGTGCTCAGGACTCCGCTGACCAGCAAGAACTGGGCGGCGGCATAGGTCGACATGATCCAGAAGTCCGGTCTCGGGAGCTGCGGCCAGTCGGCGACCCCGGTGGCGATGAGCGTGTCCGAGAGCATGAACAGCGCCCCGCCGGCGGCCGCGAGGCGTCCGAGTCCGGTGGCGCCGTACGCCATCGCGGTCAGCAGCAGGCTGTAGCCGGCCACGGGGATCCGCAGACCCGCGGGCAGGCCGGGCCAGAGCAGGACGACCGTGGCGCTCAGGGCGAGGACGTAGCCGGTGAGCAGTGCGCCCCGCGCGCGGGTGGCCGGGCGGAGCGCGGCGGTTCGTCGGAAGAGGACGAGATAGCAGACGTGTCCGGCCGCGAAGGAGGCCATCCCCACCAGGAAGGCCGGGTCGGCGTCGGACAGCAGCAGGAGGTCGCCGCCCCAGCCGCAGAGCAGCGCGGCGACCAGGAGGCGCGGTCCGCCGCGGGCGACCGTGTGGGCGGCGAGCAGCGGCATCAGGAGGGGCTTGGCGACGAGGTGCCCCGGTGTGAACCCGGCGGCCAGCGAGACGAGGTCCACGAGGGCCGCCACGCCGAAGGAGACGAGCAGCACGCGCGCGTGCCGTGTGCTCACGCGGCGGACTCCGTGACCGGCGCGCGCTCGGCGCGGGCCGGGGCCGGCTGCCAGCCGGGGCCGCCGAAGACCCGTCCCGCCCGCTCGCGCCAGCTCGCCGCCGCCCTCAGGTCCCGGGCGATGGCGGCGTACTCATGGGTGGCGACGCGCAGCGGGTTGTATGTGGCGATGTTCTTGGTGAGCCCGTAGACGGGCCGCTCGGTCTCCGGGACGAAGGACCCGAAGAGCCGGTCCCACACGATGAGGATCCCGCCGAAGTTGCGGTCCAGGTAGCCGCCCTGGGAGGCGTGGTGCACCCGGTGGTGCGACGGCGTGTTGAAGACGAACTCGAACCAGCGGGGCATCCGGTCGATCCGCTCGGTGTGGATCCAGAACTGGTAGACGAGGTTCGCGGACGAGCAGAAGGCGAGCGCCGCCGGGTGCACGCCGAGGGCGATCAGCGGCACGTAGAAGGGCCACACGGTCCAGGTGGTCCAGGGCTGGCGCAGCGCGGTCGTGAGGTTGAACTTCCGGCTGGAGTGGTGGACGACGTGGCAGGCCCACAGGATGCGGATGACGTGGTGTCCGCGGTGCGACCAGTAGTAGAGGAAGTCCTGTCCCAGCAGCATCAGCGGGACGGTCCACCACAGCACCGGAACCCGCAGCGGTGTCAGTTCGTAGATCGCGGTGTAGAGCGCGACGATCGGGATCTTCCAGAGGAAGTCGAAGACGAGACTGCCGAGGCCCATGCCGACGCTGGTGGCGGCGTCCTTCGCCTCGTACCCCTCGTCCTCCTCGTCCGGATGGATCCTGACACTCACGATCTCGATCACGGTGAGCAGCACGAAGGCGGGTATCGACCACAGCACGACATCGGGCAGGTTCGGCATGGATGCACCGTAGGACGGCGGACCGGCCGCGGCTAGACGTTGTTACCGACAAGTATTACCGGCGGTACGCGCTTGCTTCTTGGTGATCTCCGCCAATGGGGGGCCGGCGCCGGCGGATGTGGGCGGGACCCGCGGGGCACCTTCACGGGTCGTCCACCGCCGCGGCACCTCATGTCCCGGCCGCTCCCAGCAGCACCCCCGCCAGGTACGTCACCCCCATCGCCAGCGCCCCGCCCGCCACGTTCCGCAGGACCGCGTGGCGGGGGTCCGCCGCACCCAGGCGGGCGCTCACCCAGCCGGTGACGAAAAGGGAGGCGAGGACGGAGACCACGGTGACGGGCAGGCGCCAGCCGGCCGGCGGGAGGACGATCGCCAGCAACGGCAGCAGGGCGCCCACCGTGAAGGACACGAAACTCGCCCAGGCGGCGTGCCACGGGTTGGTGAGATCGTCGGGGTCGATGCCGAGCTCCACGCGCGCGTGGGCCCTGAGCGCGTCCCGTTCGGTGAGCTGCTGTGCCGCTTCCCGGGCCACCTCCCGCGACAGGCCGCGCTGCTCCAGGAGTTCGGTCAGCTCCTCGAGTTCGGCCTCGGGCTGCTCACTGAGTTCGCGTCGTTCCGTCGCCAGCGCGGCCTTCTCGGAGTCCAGCTGGGTGGAGACCGAGACGTACTCCCCCGCCGCCATGGACATCGAGCCGGCCAGCAGGCCCGCGAGGCCCGCCGTCAGCAGTGCGCCGCGGTCGTCCGTGGCGCCCGCGACCCCGACGACGAGACCCGCGGTGGAGACGATCCCGTCGTTGGCGCCCAGGACCCCGGCCCGCAGCCAGTTCAGCCGCGATCCGAGGGTTCCTTTGTGGGCCTCGTCGTGCGTCGCTTCGGTCACACGGCGAGGATCGCACCCGGTGCGTCACCACACGCGCACCGACCCTCCCTTCGCGAACGCCGGGCTCGTCGCGTCGGCGGGCGGTTCGCCGAGCGGTTCGGCGAGTTCCGCCACCGTCGGTCCCGCCTCGGCCGCGAGCGGGGCGAGACGCTCCAGGTCGAAGCCGTACACCCGGGCCGCGTTGCCGCCGACCATGGCGGCGACCTCCTCCCGCGGCAGCCCGGCGTAGGCGATCCGCAGCCCTTCGCGGGAGTAGGGGTGGGTGCCCTCGTCGTGCGGGTAGTCGCTGCCCCACATGATCTTGTCGAGGCCGATGCGGTCGCGCAGCGGCACCTCGTGCGGGCGCATGAAGCTCGCGCCGACCCAGCAGTTCTCGCGCCAGACCCGGGAGGGCCGCTCGCCCATCGAGGCCCCGAGCCCGGCGCCGAACTTGGCCTCCGCGGTGGACGCCCTCGTCCCGGCGGCGACCAGTCGCCCGTGGTAGTAGTCCAGCATGTCGAGCACCCCGGGGATCCAGCCCGAACCCTGCTCGGTCAGCACCAGTCTCAGTCCGGGATGCCTGCGGAACGCGCCGCCGAACACCAGGTGCCACAGCGCCCGGTGCGAGAACCACGTCGTCTCCACCATGAAGACCGCACGTGCGGCGGGCTCGTCGCCCAACGGCGGGGACGCGGAACCCGCGTGGTGGTTCACGGGCACGCCCAGCTCGGCGCAGACCGCCCAGATCGGGTCGTACGCCGTCGAGTACAGCTCGGGCAGGCCCGACCCCGGGGGCGTGCCGGGCAGCAGGAGACCGCCGCCGAGGCCCGCGCCGACCGCCCAGCGGATCTCCCGCACGGCCTCGTCGACGTCGTTCAGGAGGATCTGGAACACGCCCGCCCGGCGGCCGGGCGCGGCCGCGCAGAAGTCCGCCAGCCAGCGGTTGTGGGCGCGCAGCCCGGCCCACCGCCGTGCGAACTCCTGTCCCGTCGGCGCCGGTGCCGTCAGGGACGCCGACGGGAAGAAGGGCGGGATGGTGTTCGGGAAGACGACCTCGGCGACGATCCCGTCCCGCTCCAGTTCCGCGAGGCGCCGCTCGGAGTTCCAGTTCCTGTCCGCCGTGTCGGCGAGCAGGTCCTGGTACGGGTTGACGTACGTGGCCGCCCACGCGTCGAACTCGTCGTGGTGCTCCTTCGCCAAGTAGGGCCTGTAGTCGAGGAGATCGGCGCCCGCGTGGCAGTCGGCCGAGATCACCGTGTACCGGTCGCCGTCGGGGGGCGCCGCGGGGGTGCCAGGGGTCGACGGGGTCGACGGGGTCGACGGGGTCGACGGGGTCGACGGGGTCGACGGGGTCGACGGGGTCGACGGGGTCGACGGGGTCGACGGGGTCATGGTGTGGCCCCCAGTACGGGGAAGTCGTGGTCCGTGAGCCAGTGGCGGCCCACCTCGCGCGAGCGTGCCCAGGACGCCGTCACGGCCGCCTGGTCCTCGGACTGGCCGAGGTCGGCCGGGGTCGGGCCGATGCGCCGGGCGAGCGGGGCCAGTTTCCCGGTGTCGAAGCCGAAGACCTCGGCGGCCGCCAGACCGAGCATGCGGCGGGTCTCCGCCACCGGGATGTCGTGGAACGTCCTCGACAGCCACGCGCGCGTGTCGGGCCAGGTGCCCTCGGGATGCGGGAAGTCGCTGCCCCACAGGATGTTGTCGACGCCGATCTCGTAGCGCTGGGCGAGTTCGCGCCGCTTGGTGTTGGTGGCGCAGACGAACACCTGGCGGTCCAGGTACTCGTGCGGGGGCCGCTTCAGCTCGGCGAAGGGCGACAGCTTCTTGCCGCCGTGCGCGCCGAGGTAGAGGCGGTCCATGAACCAGAGGAGGTTCGGCAGCCACCAGCAGCCCGACTCCGCGACGCCGAACCTGAGGACCGGGTGCCGCTCGAGGACTCCCGACCAGAGCAGGAACCACAGCGGACGCGCCGGCCACCACGTCACCTCGCTCACGTAGATGCCGAGGTGGTCGCCGTACTCGTGGCGCGGCGCCGCCCCGGAATGGGTGACCACCGGGAGCCCGCACTCGGCGGCCGCCGCCCACACGGGGTCGTAACGGCGGTCGTGGTAGGGCTCCTTGTCGACCCACATGGCGGGGATCATCAGGGCGCCGAGCCCCGACTCCTTGGCGCGGTACACCTCCGCGACGACCAGATCGGTCTCCGCCGTGACGGGCAGCAGCGCGACCCCCCGGTGCCGTTCGGGGTTCTCGCCCACGAACTCCGCGAGCCATCGGTTGTGGGCCCGCGCGCCCGCCATGCCCAGCGCCGGGTCCTGGTCGCCGGAGAGGCCGAGGCCCACGCCGAAGGGGGCGGCCGTCCGGCTGTCCACGGCGTCGGCGTCCGGGAAGACCACCTCCCCGGCCACCCCGTCGCCGTCCAGCTCCTTCAGGCGCTGCCCGGTGTCCCACCCGCCGCGCAGACCCTCCTCGTTGTCCCGGAACCACTTGTCCGCGAACGCCTCGTTGCGGACGCCGAGCCGTGTCATCTCCTCACGGCGCCGGTCCCGGCCCGCGAGGAACTCGTCGAAGTCCCGGTGGAAACGGGAGTCGAGGTAGGGCCGGTACTCCTCGGTGGGGAGTCCGGCATGGCAGTCGGAGGAGATGATCAGGTAGGGATCCAGGTCGGTCATCGGCCGCCTCCTCAGTCCAGGATGAAGTGTTCGAGGTACGAGGGGTCCGCGCGGTCGAGCATCGACCGCGCGCGTGCCCGGATCTGGCGGTCACTGTGCTCGCTCTCCGGCAGCAGCCAGAAGCGGTCCGCGCCGATGCCCTCCGCCACCAGGTCGGCGACCTCCTCGACCGGCGTGAACCGCACCTCCCGCCCCGCCTGCCGCATCGCGGCCTCCCACTTGTCGAGCCCGCGGTACGGGGTCCTGCGCGGCCGCTGCTTCGCGTACCGCGACGGCCGGTTGCGGTGCGACTCCCACAGCCCGGTGCGGAGCATGTGCGGCCCGGGGAAGAGCACGGACGCCCCCACGCGCGCGTGCTCCGCCTTCAGATGCGCGTAGAGGGACTCGGTCATCGTCACGACGGCGGCCTTGGTGACGGCGTAGACGGAGGCCGTGGGCAGCGGGGCGATCCCGCCGTCGCCGGACGAGGTGTTGACGACGTGACCCGGCTCTCCGCCGGCGATCATCCTCGGCACGAACGCCTGGATGCCGTGGAAGACACCCCAGACGTTGACGGCGAAGGCCCACTTCCAGTCGTTCGGGTCGTGCTCCCACATACGGCCCTCGGCGCCGGAGCCGACCCCGGCGTTGTTGCACAGGACGTGTACGGCGCCGTACCTCCCGTAGACGTCCTCGGCGAGTGCGACGACTTCCGCGCGCTCCCCGACGTCGACCACGCGCGCGTGCACGTCGGCCCCGCCCTGGCGCAGCCCGCTCGCCGCCTTCTCCAGGGCCCCCTCCTCGACGTCCGCGAGGACCACCTTCAGACCGTCGGCCGCGAACCGCCGCGCCATGGCCAGTCCGATGCCGCTCGCGGCGCCGGTGACGACGGTGACGTGTCCCGCCCGCAGGCGCATCAGACGCTCCCCTCGGGCGGACCGTCGAGGAGCTGCCGCGGATCGTCGTAGCGCTGGTGGACGTAGGGCAGCAGGGCCGACGGGTCGACGCGCTCGACGACCCTGCCGCGCTGGTCCGTGGTCTTCTCGCCGAAGGTGATCCCGACGAGTCCGCGGACGGGGAGGTCGGCCACCGGGTCGTACATCGACTCGCGCAGGACGACGTCCCCGGTGACGCGCTCCAGCCTGCGCACCCTCTCCTCGCGCACGCAGTGCACCAGGACGGGGTCGGCGTCGAAGCCCGCACCGTCCACCCCGGGAAGGAACTTGAAGTAGAAGTCGGTCTTCCGGGCGGGCTCGGGCAGCGGCAGGTCCCCGCTGACCGCGCCGCGCACCTCGACGAACGCGATGCCGTGCCGGGCGAGCGCGGCCCGCACCACGAGACCGTCCCGCTCGACGGTCACCTCGCCGAGCTTCTTGGGCTCACCGAAGACCTCCCGGCCGCCGGTCAGGGCGCGTTCGTGGGTCATGGGCATCACGAGCGGATACCAGCCCTCGACCCCGTCGTGCGCCGCGGCGACGGCGAACGAGCCGGCACCCAGCGGGTAGCCGGGCAGGTCGACCTTGCTGATGTTCACCCGTACCAAGGGTCGCGCGGTGGGTTTGAGCGGGGGCGGCAGGACCGCCGCGACCGCGTCCGGATCGCTCTCCCAGACGGCCACCACACCGGTGGACCAGATGTCGGGGAGCCTGGCGCTCGCGGTACGCGCGGCGGCGATCTCCGCCTCGCTGCGCGCGCCGTACCTCACTCGTGCCATGTCGTACCGCCCTTCCCTGATGGACCGTCAGCTGTAACACAGTTACAGCAGACCTCGCGAAGGGTAAATACGCGTGCACGAAACGGACTTGGGGGCATCATGACGAGACCGGGAGTCAGCCGCGAGGCGGTCCTCGACGCCGCCGGGACCCTGGTGAGGCGGCACGGCCCGGACGCGCTGACGATGCGCAGGCTCGCGGCCGAGCTGGGCACGGCGGTCACCTCGATCTACTGGCACGTCGGCAACCGCGAGTCCCTGCTCGACGCACTGGTCGAGCGGACCGTCGCCGACCTCGGCGAGATCCGGCCCACCGGGCGCACCCCGGCGGCGCGTGTCGTGTCGGTGGCCCGCGTCCTGCGCCGGCAGCTGCGGGAGCATCCGCACCTCATCGCGATGGTGCACGAACGTGGCCTGACGGAACGGATGTTCCTGCCCGCGCAGCGGGCTCTGGTGCGCGAGGTGCACGCGGCGGGGCTGCGGGGCGCGCGCGCCGCCCGGGTCGTCCGGGCCGTGCAGTTCCAGGTCGTCGGGCACGTCCTGGTCGAGCGCAACCGCGAGCGCGCTCCGGCGCAGCGTCCCGGCGAGGAGGAGCTGTGGGGGGCGCGCACCGCCGAGCGCGACCCGGCGCTCGCGCGGGCGCTGGCCGGACCGGTCGACACCGAGCGGCTGTTCACTGCGTCCGTCAAGGCGCTGGTGGCCGGGTTGTTGACGCCATAGGGAGCGGCCCGGCCCCGGCGGGCGCGCGGAGTCCGGGGACAGGGCTGTCGGTCGTGGCCCGTATCCTCAATGACCATGCTCGAAGACCTGACGACCGCAGCGTCCCCAGCCTCCTGGCCGGCCGCGTATCCGCACGGGTACGCGGTCGTCGACGTGGAGACCACCGGCCTGGCCCGGGACGACCGGATCATCTCGGCCGCCGTCTACCGGCTGGACGCGCGCGGCGAGGTCGAGGACCACTGGTACACGACGGTGAACCCGGAGCGGGACCCGGGCCCGGTGTGGATCCACGGTCTGACGAGCGACGTGCTCGAAGGCGCCCCGCTCTTCCAGGACATCGCGGAGGAGTTCGCCGCCCGGCTCGACGGCCGCGTCCTCGTCGCGCACAACGCCGTCTTCGACTGGTCGATGATCGCGCGGGAGTACGCGCGCGCCGAGCGCGAGGCGCCGGTGCGTCAGCGGCTGTGCACCATCGCGCTCTCCAAGGAGCTGGGCCTTCCGCTGCCCAACCACAAGCTCGAGTCGCTGGCCGCGCACTTCGGCGTCGTGCAGCAGCGCGCGCACCACGCGCTGGACGACGCGCGGGTGCTGGCCGAGGCGTTCCGGCCGAGCCTGCGGGCGGCCGCGCGCGAGGGGATCCGGCTGCCGCTGCTGGAGTGCCGGCCGCTCAAGGAGTGGTCGCAGAGCCCGGCGGCGCCCCGCATCGGGCGGCAGTCCGGGGGGTACGAGGGCGGGTCCTCCGGAGGCGGTCACGGGTCCGGGGGCGGCTATCCGTCGGGGAGTTGGCGCCCTTCACGCAAACGCCCCGCATGCCCCTATCCCAACCCAGGACGTTACGAACCGGGTGAACCACTCAAGCAGGGCATGCGGGTGGCGTTCTCCGGGGACACGTCCGTCGACCGCGAACTGCTGGAGGACCGTGCCGTCGAGGCGGGGCTGCATGTGGCGACGAGCCTGTCCCGGCTGACCAGCCTGCTGGTCACGAACGATCCGGACTCCAGCACGTCCAAGGTGCTCAAGGCCCGGCAGTTCGGCACGCCGGTGATCGACGAGGCGGCGTTCGGCCAGTTGCTGCGGGACGTGGAACCGGCACCGGGGAAGTGACCGGGCACGGCCGGCACGCCCTCGGGTGACCGGTGCGCCGGACACCTACCGGCGTACGGGTGACCTACCGGCGTACGGGTGACCGACGGGCACACGGGTGACCGGCGTACGGGTGACCGGCGGACACCTGGGTGACCGACCGGCATACGGGTGACTGACCGACGTACGGGTGATTGGCGCGCGACTCGCCCGGCACCCGCTCGCCGGTTCCGCGTCCGCCCCGCACCCTGTGGCGCATGGCGAGATGCGAAGTATGCGGCAATGACTACGGAATGACGTTCGAGGTGCACGCGCAGGGCGCGGTGCACGTCTTCGACTGCTTCTCCTGCGCGATCCACCGGATGGCCCCGATCTGCGAGCACTGTCGTGTCCAGATCATCGGCCAGGGAGTCGAGGTCGAGGGCCACTGGTTCTGCGGAGCCCACTGCGCCCGCGCCGAGGGGAGGGTGGGGATCGTCGACAAAGTGTGAGCCGGGGCGCGGCCCTCGGCGGGACCCTCCCGTCGAGGGCCGAATCGTGCCGAGTACCGTCAATGGGGTGTACCGCTTCCTGTTGTCCCGGCAGTGGGTGATTCTCACCCTGGTGGCCCTCGCCCTCATCCCGACGATGATCAAGCTGGGCTTCTGGCAGCTGCACCGGCATGAGCACAAGGTCGCGCTGAACGCGGTGATCTCCGCCTCGCTGTCGGCGAAGCCGGTGCCGGCCGAGTCGCTCACCGCGCCGGGGCAGCGCGTCCCGCACGACGACCTGTACCGCCGGGTGACCGCCAAGGGGACCTACGACACCGCGCACGAGGTCGTCGTACGGCGCCGCACCAACGCGGACGGCGAGGTCGGCTTCCACGTCCTGACCCCCTTCGACCTGGCCGACGGCCGGGTGCTGATGGTCAACCGGGGCTGGATCCCGGCGAACGGCGTGCAGACCGCCTTCCCGAGGATCCCGGCGCCCGCGAAGGGCGAGGTCACCGTCACCGGGCGGCTGATGCCGGACGAGACGACCGGCGCCAGCGGTATCAAGAACGTCGCGGGGCTGCCCGACCGCCAGGTCATGCTGATCAGCAGCGGGCAGCAGGCGAAGAACCTCGGCAAGCAGGTCCTGGGCGGCTACATCGAGCAGACCGCGCCCGCGCCCAGGGGCGACTCGCCCGAACTGCTCCCCGACCCCGAGCACAACGACATCGGCCCGCACATGGCGTACGCGATCCAGTGGTGGCTCTTCTCCGCGGGCGTTCCCGTGGGCTGGGTGGTCCTGGTCCGCCGCGAGCGTCGTGACCGCGCGACGGCCGCCACCACGCACACCGCCCCGGAACCGGCCCCGGCCGCCGTGTAGACCCCGCGGGACCTGTCCCGCCCCGCGGACCGCGCGGGAACCGCCCCGGTCCGCGCGGCCCACCGCCCGCGGAGGCGATCCTCCCCGCCCGGAGCCCTGCGCGGTCCGCCCTCGAACGTACCCTCGCTTCACCCGGTCGGCCCCCGACCCGATTGGCCCCGGCCCCTGCCGGGAACCCGCCCCACGTGCACCCACGTATCGAGGACTACGCGCTCATCGGGGACGAACAGACGGCCGCACTGGTGGGCCGGGACGGGTCGATCGACTGGCTATGC
Organism: Streptomyces sp. NPDC057950; assembly: GCF_042887295.1. Lineage (NCBI taxonomy): Bacteria > Bacillati > Actinomycetota > Actinomycetes > Kitasatosporales > Streptomycetaceae > Streptomyces > Streptomyces sp. NPDC057950. The sequence goes on along the minus strand of NZ_JBHVPP010000002.1, from coordinate 544,375 downwards.
GTGCCACGGTTCGACTCGGCCGCCTGTTTCGCCGCGATGCTCGGCGACGACAACAACGGCCACTGGCGGATCGCGCCCAAGGGGGCGGGCCCCTGCACCCGGCGCGCGTACCGGCCGGACTCCCTGGTGCTCGACTCGGAATGGGAGACGGACGACGGCACGGTCCGGGTGACCGACTTCATGCCACAACGCGACAAGGCGCCCGATCTCATCCGCATCGTGGAAGGCATCAGCGGCCGCGTCACGGTGCAGAGCACCCTGCGGCTGCGCTTCGACTACGGCTCGGTCGTGCCGTGGATGCGCAAGTCGGACGGTCACCGGGTGGCGGTGGCGGGCCCGGACTCGGTGTGGCTGCGCAGCGAGCCCGAGGTACGGACCTGGGGCAAGGACTTCCGCACGCTCTCGGAGTTCACCGTGGAGGCGGGCGAGAAGGTCGCCTTCGTACTGACCTGGCATCCCTCGCACTGGGCGCGCCCACCGTTGATCGACCCGTTCGAGGCGCTGCGGTGCAGCGTCGCCGACTGGCAGGCGTGGGCGGCGCGCTGCCGCTACGAGGGCCCCCACCGGGACATCGTGGTCCGTTCGCTGATCACCCTCAAGGCCCTCACCTACGCGCCGACGGGCGGCATCGTGGCGGCCCCCACCACCTCGCTCCCGGAGGAGCTGGGCGGCGTCCGCAACTGGGACTACCGCTACTGCTGGCTGCGCGACTCCACGCTCACGCTGGGCGCGCTCCTCGCGGCCGGGTACCACGAGGAGGCCGAGGCCTGGCGCGACTGGCTGCTGCGCGCGGTCGCGGGCGACCCGGCCGACCTGCAGATCATGTACGGGCTCTCCGGTGAGCGCCGGCTGCCCGAGTTCGAGCTGCCCTGGCTGCGCGGCTTCGCCGGTTCGTACCCGGTCCGGATCGGCAACGAGGCGGTGAAGCAGCTGCAGCTGGACGTGTACGGCGAGGTCATCGACTCGCTCGAACTGGCCCGGCGTTCCGGCCTGCCGTCCAAGCCGCACATGTGGCGGCTGCAGTGCGCGCTGATGGACTTCCTGCGGACCGCCTGGCGGCAGCCCGACGAGGGGATCTGGGAAGTGCGCGGTCCCCGTCGGCACTTCGTGTACTCGAAGGTGATGGCGTGGGTGGCCGCCGACCGCGCCGTGCGCACCCTGGAGGCGGAACCGGGGCTCACCGGCGACCTGGAGGGCTGGCGCGAGATGCGCGACGAGGTGCACAAGGAGGTGTGCGAGCGCGGGTTCGACGCCGAGCGGAACACCTTCACGCAGTCCTACGGTTCGCGTGAGCTGGACGCGTCGCTGCTGCTCATCCCGCGCGCCGGTTTCCTGCCGCCGGACGATCCGAGGGTCGTCGGCACCATCGACGCGGTCCGCGCGGAACTCGAACGCGACAACTTCCTGCTGCGCCGCTACAGCGAGGAGGGCACGGACGTCGACGGCCTGCCGGGCGGCGAGGGCGCCTTCCTCGTCTGTTCGTTCTGGCTCGCCGACGCGCTGCAGATGACGGGCCGTACGCAGGAGGCCCGCGACCTGTTCGAGCGGCTGATCGGGCTCGCCAACGACGTGGGGCTGCTCGCCGAGGAGTACGACCCCGTGGGGCGCCGCCAGCTCGGCAACTTCCCGCAGGCCTTCAGCCATCTCGGCCTGGTGGGCACCGCGTTCAACCTGTTCGGGGGCGAGAGCCCCGAGACGATGGGAGGGGCCGAACGGACGGTATGACGGGGTGAGGGAGGATGGGTGCCATGGATCTTGGACTGAAGGACCGTGTGTACGTCGTCACGGGAGCCACCCGTGGTCTGGGCAACGCCGCCGCGCGCGAGCTCACCGCCGACGGCGCGAAGGTGATCGTCTCGGGGCGCGACGAGAAGGGCGCCGCCGACGCCGCGTCCGCGCTCGGCCCGAACGCGGTGGGGGTGGCCGCCGACAACGCCGACCCGCGGACCCCGGCCCGGCTGATCGCGGCGGCGCGCGAGCACTTCGGCGGGTTCGACGGCATCCTCATAAGCGTCGGCGGGCCGCCGCCCGGGTTCGTCGCGGACACCACGGACGAGCAGTGGACGGCCGCGTACGAGTCCGTCTTCCTGGGCGCGGTCCGGCTGGCCCGCGCTGCCGTCGCCGAGCTGGGTGACGGCGGTGTCGTCGGCTTCGTCCTGTCGGGTTCGGTGCACGAGCCGATCCCGGGCCTGACCATCTCCAACGGTCTGCGCCCGGGGCTCGCCGGCTTCGCCAAGTCCCTCGCCGACGAGCTGGGCCCGCGGGGGATCCGCGTGGTCGGTCTGCTCCCGGCCCGTATCGACACGGACCGCGTCCGCGAGCTCGACGGTCTCTCCGCCGACCCGGAGGCCACCCGGGCGGCCAACGAGGCCCGCATCCCGCTGCGCCGGTACGGCGCCCCGGAGGAGTTCGGCCGCACCGCGGCGTTCCTGCTCTCCCCCGCGGCGTCCTATCTGACGGGGATCATGCTGCCGGTGGACGGCGGTATGCGGCACGGGTTCTAGGGCGTGTTGCGAAAATCCCGTCGTCCGCCCGGAGGGCGGGCCTCGCGGCGTCCGGTGCGTGCTCTCGGTGCCGGGCGGAAGCCCGCGTACGGGACGTACCCGGGTTTTCGCCCGGTGCGGCGAGTGGGGGCACCTCCCACGCCCTTGAGGCAGTGGGGGAGCGTGCCAGGCGTCGCGAGGCAGGCGGGACCTTCGCGACACGCCCTGGCGGCAGCGGTCGCCGGTACCGCGGGCACAGGTGTGCAGGCGGTACCGGTTCCGGCCTGCGGCACGGGCGCCGGCGACATCGGGTCTCGAGCGGTACGGGCATCGGCCGAAACCGGTTCCGGCGGCACGGCCCGGGTCCCCAGCGATACGAGCCTCGGCCGAAACCGGCTCCGGCGGCACGGCCCGGGGCTCCAGCGATACGAGCCTCGGCCGAAACCGGTTCCGGCGGCGCGGCCCGGGGCTCCAGCGGTACGCGTGCTGGTGATCTCCGCCGCACCCGGCGATTCCCCTCCGCTCCCGCGGCCGGGCGGTCGGCGAGGGCCTGCCCATCCCCCTTCGGCGGCAGGCGGGCCGGGGGAAGCCCCGGTCCGCCGCCGTCCGGCTCAGCTCACGCGTTCCGCACGGTGCTTGACCGCGCGGAGGCGCACCTCCGCGGGCAGCGCGGCGAGGCCCGCCGAGTCACGCGCGTGCGCGAGCGCCTCCGTCGTGAGCAGATGCAGCGTGTGTCCGGGGTCCACATGCGGTTCCAGCAGGAGCTGAACCCGTGCGCCCGGAGCGCCCCGCCTCCCGGTCAACTGCGCCTGGGCGTGCGTGACACCGTCCAGACGCCCGGCGTCCTCGGCGAGTACGCCCTCCAGGGCCCGGCCGCGCAGCAGCGCGCCCTCGCCGTCACCGACGTCGACCAGTACCTCGGCCAGCCGGCGCCGGCGCAGCACGGCCGCCAGCCACCACAGGGCGAGCAGGACGAGCACCGCGAGCCCGGCGATGACGGCCGGCCACCACCAGCCCTGGTCCCGCCAGCGGGTCCGTCCGGTGTCGCTCAACAGCACGTCGTGCGGCCCTTCGTGGATCCACCACGAGGGCGGCCGCGCACCCAGTCCGATGGCGAGCACGGAGCCGCCGAGGACGACCAGGGCGAGCCCGACGACTCCCAGCAGCACCCGGTTGACGATCCTGAGCACCGTACTCACCCCTTCCGTCCGGGACGCCTCACGTGCACCGAGAGCGCCGGGGGCCGGGAGAGCCCCAGCCCCCTGATGCCGTCGGCGAGTGTGGCGTCCAGGTCGGCACGTACGTCGTCGAGTTCACGGAAATGCGAGACCGCGTGGACGTCCACCGTGCGCCGCCCGGTACGGACCCTGGCCGACTGCACCCCGGCGACCTCCATGGCCCGGTCGCGCAGGGCCATGGCGGCGGCGTCCCGGTGCAGCCCGGCCCGTACGTCGTGGTGGGTGCGCCGCATCGGCAGGACACCCCGCAGTCCCGGGGTCACCGCGAGGACGATCAGCCAGAGCCCGAGGGCCGCGGCGATCCCGGCGCCGACGAGCACCCACGTGTCGTCGAGGGGGCGTTCGGCCAGTTGCCGGGCGAGAGACCTGCGCCAGTGCAACGCGGGCCGGTGCGCACGGACCGCCGTGACGTCGTACAGGAAGGCGCCCGCGCCCATCAGGAGGAGCACCGCGACGATCCCCGCGGGGACGCGGCGCGTCGACCAGAACCGTCCCTGGGCGCCGTCCTCCTCGCCGGCGGTGCCCGCGGGATCGTGGGCGTCCGCCGACGCGGACCGGTCGAACTCGTCCTCGGGCCGCTTCTCCATCACGGGCAAGCGTCGGGTCGTGCTGTCGGAGCCCTGAGGCTCGCTCATTGCGTCCTCCCCTGTGCCACGCCGGGTACCGGTACCAGGTGCAGTCGTTCCACCTGGACGGTCACCTCCGGCACTTCCATCCCCGTCAACGCGCTTACCCGCTCCTCGACATGACAACGCACCGCTTTGCAACGGGCGCCGATGTCGGTGGGGTAGGCGAGTTCGAGGTGGACGTGGACGCGGGCGGTGTCGTGCCGCACGAGGACCGTCGCGTGCGGCGGCGCGGCGTCCGGGGGCAGCGGCCCGAGGACCTCGCGGGCCGCCTGTGCGGCGGTCTTGGCCACGACGCGGTCGGCGATCCGGGTCGCGCCGCGCTCGGCGGCCACGACGACCGCCGAAGGCCGCCGGGTGTCACCGGGCGCGCCGGTCACGGGTGTCACCGCCGCCGGTCGTCACGCGGGCGGAAGAGGGCACCGAGGTCCAGGTCCCCCTCGAGGAACCGTCCGACGACGAAGCCGACGGCTCCCAGGGCGGCCACGAGCAGGAAGGCCCCGAATCCCCCGAAGTATCCGGCGAAGCCCAGCGCCATTCCGGCGATCATGCCGATCACGGCCAAGCTCATGTGCGCTCCTCAGCAGTTCGGTCGCCGGTCCGGTCACTGGAGCCGCGACTCCGGCTCCTCGTCCTCTTCATCGGGAAGCTTCACGTCACTCACGGCGATGTTGACCTCGACGACCTCGAGACCCGTCATGCGCTCGACGGCCGTGATCACGTTCTCCCGGACCGCGCGGGCCACGTCCGCGATCGACACCCCGTACTCGACGACGATCTCCAGGTCGAGCGCGGTCTGCACCTCGCCGACCTCCGCCTTGACGCCTCTGGCGACGGACTTCGAGCCGCCCGGCACCCGGTCGCGCACCGCCCCGAAGGTACGGCTCAGCCCACTGCCCATCGCGTGCACGCCGAGCACGTCCCTGGCCGCGAGTCCGGCGATCTTCTCCACGACGCCGTCGGCGATCGTGGTCCGGCCCCGGGTGGCGGGATCACCGCCACCGCGCCGGGTGGGCTTACGGGTCTGGGGCGTCTCGCCCTCGGGGTTCTCCGTCCGGTTCCGCTCCGTCATGTCGGTCATCGCCGCACGTCCCTTTCGGTCGTCCTCCTGCGCCCACACTAAGTGCGCCCCCGCGATTGCGCGCCAGGGATGCGGCAGGCTGGAGGAATGACGTCGGACCGATGGACGCGGGCGGTAAGACAGCGGCTCGGACTGGGGCGGTTCCTCCCCCTCGGCCACTCCAGCGACGGCGCGTGGATCACCGAGGAGGCGGCCGGCACGGTGCTTCGGCGCGCGGCGGCCGCCGTCCCCGGGGTGGCGCTCGGCGCGCTGCGGATCTCCCTCACGGACCCGGAGCGGACGTACGAGCCCGCCGTACCGCCTCCGCCGGGCGCGCTGCCGCCCGGTCCGCTCCGCGTCACCGGGGATCTCGCCGCCTCGGCGGACCCTTCGGCGCCGGGCGGTGAACCGCTCCCGACGGCGGCGGCCCGGTTGCGCTCGGCCCTGGCCACGGCGGCGACGGAACGTCTGGGGCTCATGGTGACGGAGGTGGACCTGCGCGTCACGGAGCTGCTGGACACGGACACGCCGCCCACCGCCGCGGACCGGGGCACCCCGGGTCCGGCCGACGGACCGGGCCCGGCCGACGGACCGGGTCCGGCCGACGGACCGGGTCCGGCCGACGGACCGGGTCCGGCTGCTGGTGGGCCGGGCCCGCGCAACGGATCGGCTCCGGTCGACGGGACGGGCCCGGTCGACGAGACGGCTCGGGCCGGAGGATCACGTCCGGTCGACGAGACGGCTCGGGCAGGAGGATCACGTCCGGTCGGCGAGTCGGGTCCGGTCGACGACTCCGCTGCGGCCGAGGAGGCGCGCGTGGTGGCTGCCGTCCTGTCCGTCCCGGGGGTGGACCGTCTGACCGGCGCGCTGGGCCGTCCGGTCCACTTCACCGACGTCCGGGGTACGGACCCGGCCCTGCCGCGCCGCCATGTGCGGGTCGAACTGGCGGTATCGGCCGCCGAACGGACGGCCGACGTGGCTCGGGCGGTCAGGGCCCGCGTCGCCGAGGCACTGCCGGACGTCCCGTCGGTGGCCGTACTGGTGACCGCCGTGCGTTAGCGGCACGTGTGTGGGCGGGCGGGCACGCGAGGACCGCGCGCGTCCCCCGTATCCCGGCGCCGGAGGACGGTCTCAGTCCCCCACGCCGGCGAGGTCCCGCAGTCGCCGGGCCTGGGCCGCGCGCTCGGCGCGGCGCTGCTCCTCGTACGTGCGCTCCCTCGCCCCCCGCAACAGCGCCTTGGTCTCGATGACGGCGTCGCGCGGCGCGGCGAGCAGGGCCGCGGCGAGATCGCGCACCGCGTCGTCGAGCTGTCCGGCCGCGACCGCGAGGTTGGCGAGACCGGTGCGCTCGGCCTCCTCGGCCGCCACGAAGCGACCCGTCGCGCAGATCTCGAGCGCGCGGGCGTAACCCACCAGACCGACCAGCGGGTGCGTCCCGGTGAGGTCGGGCACGAGCCCGAGGCTGGTCTCGCGCATGGCGAACTGCACGTCGTCGGCGACGACGCGCAGGTCACAGGCGAGGGCGAGCTGGAACCCGGCTCCGATGGCGTGCCCCTGCACGGCGGCGATGGACACGACGTCGCTGCGCCGCCACCAGGTGAACGCCTCCTGGTACTCGGCGATGGTCGCGTCGAGGTCGGCGTCCGTGCCGCGCGCGAGCTCGATGAACGACGGTTCGCCGTCGAAGCCCTCGGGCGTGAACGCCTGCCGGTCGAGCCCGGCCGAGAACGACTTGCCCTCGGCACGCAGGACGACCACCCGGACGGTGCCCGGCAGTGACCGTCCGGCCTCCGTCAACGCCCGCCACAGAGCGGGACTCTGGGCGTTGCGCTTGGCCGCGTTGGTCAGCGTCACCGTGGCGATCGCGTCGTCGACGGTGAGCCGTACGCCGTCCTTGTCGAGTACGGGGTCGAGGTCCTTGTCGAGCGAAGCCATGGGCTGCCTCCGATGGGTGCGGTCGGATCGGGCGCGCACCCGTACACGGGGACACACCTAAGTGACTGCACAGTAACCACCCGGTCGATCACCCGACCGACCGGGTGGCCACCACCGAAGCCGATGGGGACGCCCGGCCTCAGGCCGAGGCGGCCTTCTTGCCCCTCGTCGCTCCGCCACGCCCACGGAGCGTGACGCCCGACTCGCTGAGCATCCGGTGCACGAAGCCATACGAGCGGCCGGTCTCTTCGGCCAGCGCTCGAATGCTCGCACCGGAGTCGTACTTCTTCTTCAGGTCTGCCGCGAGCTTGTCGCGCGCGGCGCCGGTTACCCGGCTGCCCTTCTTCAGAGTCTCGGCCACCCGTGCCTCCTCATGGGAAGTGCGCTCTGGACTTCTCATGATCACCCCTCAAGGGCTTCATGGCCAGCCATTCGGCAAGGTCCGTGGGACAAGGTTTTGACGACAGGAGCCCGTCCCCACGAGTGGAATCAAGGGTTCCACCCCGGTCCCTTCGTGCGGCCGAACGGGTTCTTCGGCAAAGTGCCAGGTCAGCGACGCACAACGGCCGAGCCCTTGAGAACAAGGGACTCGGCCGGGAAATCGATGTACGACACACCTCGGTACGAGGAGATCTCACACAGATGATGGATCACGGATCGGCCGAATGATCCATACGCAGTGGATCAGTCATTCGATCACGTCGTGCTGACGGCGGTCCCGGGGCTGCCCATCAGGTCCCCGGGGGCCTTACGGGGACTCAGGCGAGGGCGACGAGGTCCGCGTAGTCGGCGCCCCACAGGTCCTCGACACCGTCCGGCAGCAGGATGATCCGCTCCGGCTGGAGCGCCTCGACGGCACCCTCGTCGTGGGTGACGAGGACGACGGCGCCCTTGTACGTGCGCAGCGCGCCGAGGATCTCCTCGCGGCTGGCCGGGTCGAGGTTGTTCGTCGGCTCGTCGAGGAGGAGGACGTTCGCCGAGGAGACCACCAGGGTCGCGAGCGCGAGACGGGTCTTCTCGCCGCCGGAGAGGACCCCGGCGGGCTTGTCGACGTCGTCGCCGGAGAACAGGAACGAACCGAGCGTCTTGCGGACCTCGACCAGGTCGAGGTCCGGGGCCGCGGAGCGCATGTTCTCCAGCACCGTGCGCTCCGGGTCGAGGGTCTCGTGCTCCTGCGCGTAGTAGCCGAGCTTGAGTCCGTGTCCCTCGACGACCCCGCCGGTGTCGGGGGTCTCGACGCCGCCGAGGAGGCGCAGGAGGGTCGTCTTGCCCGCGCCGTTCAGGCCGAGGATGACGACGCGGGAGCCCTTGTCGATGGCCAGGTCGACGTCGGTGAAGATCTCCAGGGAGCCGTACGACTTCGACAGGCCCTCGGCCATGAGCGGGGTCTTGCCACAGGGAGCGGGCTCCGGGAAGCGCAGCTTGGCGACCTTGTCGGAGACACGGACGGCGTCCAGGCCGGCGAGCAGCCGGTCGGCGCGCTTGGCCATGTTCTGGGCGGCGACGGTCTTGGTGGCCTTCGCGCGCATCTTGTCGGCCTGCGCGTTCAGCGCCGCGGCCTTCTTCTCGGCGTTCTGCCGCTCGCGCTTGCGGCGCTTCTCGTCAGCCTCGCGCTGCTGCTGGTAGAGCTTCCAGCCCATGTTGTAGACGTCGATCTGGGCGCGGTTGGCGTCCAGGTAGAAGACCTTGTTGACGACCGTCTCGACGAGGTCTACGTCGTGGGAGATCACGATGAACCCGCCGCGGTACGTCTTCAGGTAGTCGCGCAGCCAGACGATCGAGTCGGCGTCGAGGTGGTTGGTGGGCTCGTCGAGCAGCAGCGTGTCGGCGTCGGAGAACAGGATCCGGGCCAGTTCGATACGGCGCCGCTGGCCGCCGGAGAGCGTGTGCAGGGGCTGGCCGAGCACACGGTCGGGCAGGTTGAGGGCGGCGGCGATGGTGGCGGCCTCGGCCTCGGCGGAGTATCCGCCCTTGGTGAGGAACTCCGTCTCCTGGCGCTCGTACTGCCGCATGGCCTTGTCGCGGGTGGCTCCCGAGCCGTTGGCGATCCGCTGTTCGTTCTCACGCATCTTGCGGATCAGGACGTCCAGGCCGCGGGCCGACAGGACGCGGTCGCGGGCGAGCACGTCGAGGTCGCCGGTGCGGGGGTCCTGCGGCAGGTAGCCGACCTCGCCGGAGCGGGCGACGTTGCCCGCGGCGGGCTGGCCCTCGCCCGCGAGGACCTTGGTGAGCGTCGTCTTGCCCGCGCCGTTGCGGCCGACCAGGCCGATGCGGTCGCCCTTGGTGATGCGGAAGGTGGCGGACTCGATGAGAATGCGGGCGCCGGCGCGCAGCTCGATACCGGAGGCGGAGATCACGGACAGACTCCTGGGCAGGGTCGTTGGCGGGGTGGGCGGCTGAGGACGTTCCCGCCGTCTAATGCGCGAGGAGAATGGCCATGGGCCAAGTCTAACGGGGCGGTGCAACCACTTTTCCTGGGCGCGGGTGTCCGGCGCTGTGACTCTCGCCCCGCCGTCCGTTGCCCAGCGGGGCGCGGTGCGGGGCGACGACGCCCAGGTCGTCCACCGCGACGAGCCCTGCCGTCCAGCGGTCCTCGGCGGGGCAGGGACGGGCGATCAGGAGCACCGCGCCGTGACGAACGGCACGTGCGGGCACGAAGCGGCAGCCGGGCCGGGCGGGCAGGATCCAGCGCAGGTCGCCGTCGGCCACGCGGTAGGCGGCGACACGTTCGGGGGTGATCACGGCGAGCATGCCGTCGCCCAGGAGCCGCAGCACGCCGGTCGCCCCGTGGTCCGCGAGCCATCGGGCGGCCTCGGGCAGTGCCCGGTGCCAGCGGACGGCGCTCCCGTCGCGACGCGTCGTGTCGGTGACCAGCCCGTCGTCCCAGAGCGCGATCGCGTGCCCGCGCGCGGGCAGCACCGCCAGCGGGCGGCGGCCCTCGCGCGCGTACGTCCAGCGGGCGCGGCCGGTCGCCGCGTCGTAGGCCTCGACGGCGGCGGCGGTCGTCCGCAGCGGGGGCCTCGACGACGGCGGCGTGCCCTGTGTGTGGCCTACGCGCGCGTGGAGCACGAGCCGGTCCCCGTAGGGGGCGGGACGTGCCTGGTGGGCGACGGCGAGCAGCAGCGCGACGGCGACGAGGAGCAGGGCGCGAGCCGTACGGCGGCGGACCGCGGGGGGAGGCGGCGCGGGGAGCGTTCGGCAGTCTGGGGCCCGGAAGGTCCGAGTCGACCCTTCGGACCGAGCCGACCCGTCGGTCGGTACAGGCTCCGTGGTCCGTACCGACTCCGTGGTCCCTACAGGCTCCGTGGTCTGTGCAGACTCTTTGGTCCCTACAGGCTCCGCGGTCCGTACCGACTCCGTGGTCCGTACGGGCCCGGCGGTCCGCGCGGACCGTGTCGCCTCGACCGGCGCAGTGGACACCCCTGCCCCCTCCTTCGCCCCTGCCCGGGCTCCGGCGCAGAGCGTAGGCATGTCCCGGCGTGGCTTCACGGGGACACGGCGCCCGGCCGCGCGGAGGTCCCCCGTTCGGCCCTCCGCCCGGAGCCGGGGAGCCGACGCCGTACGAGGATGGCGGCACGGAGCGACGTACGCGGCCGGACGCGGAGGATGGTGCGCCCATGCAGTTCGACGACGACGCCGACCTGGACACCTCCGAGGTGCAGGATGCGCGCGGCAGCCGGATCCCCGGTGGCCGGGCGACCGTCGGCGGCGGTATCGCCGGCCTGGTCGCGCTGCTGCTCGGGCTGTTCTTCGGAGTGGGACCCGACCAGCTCGGGCTCTCCTCCGGCAACGACCAGCCCGCGGCGACCTCCTCCTCGCTCGACCAGATCAAGGAGACGTGCCGGACGGGGCGCGACGCGAACGCCAAGGAGGACTGCCGCGTCGTCGCGGTGGTCAACAGCGTGCAGGACTTCTGGGCACAGGAGTTCGCGCGGCGCGACGGTGTGTACACACGCTCGCCGACCGTCTTCTTCAGCAACCGGGTGGCCACCGCCTGCGGCACCGCGACCTCGGCCGTCGGGCCCTTCTACTGCCCCGCCGACCGCAAGGTCTACGTGGACCTGGGCTTCTTCGACGACCTGCGCACCAAGTTCGGCTCCAGCGGCGGTCCGTTCGCACAGGCCTACGTGGTGGCGCACGAGTACGGGCACCATGTGCAGGACCTGATGGGGACGCTGGGCCGGGCCCAGGACGGTGTCTCGGGTGCGACCAGCAACTCGGTGAAGCTGGAGCTCCAGGCCGACTGCTACGCCGGGGTGTGGGCGCACCACGCGACGACGACGAAGGACCCGTCGACGGGCAGGCCGCTGCTCAGCAGTCTCACCGCGGCCGACATCCGCGACGGGCTGGACGCGGCGGCGGCCGTCGGCGACGACCGGATCCAGCAGAGGTTCCAGGGGCGGGTGACGCCGGAGACCTGGACGCACGGCTCGGCCGCGCAGCGGCAGCAGTGGTTCTACCAGGGCTACCGCACCGGCGACATGGCGCAGTGCAACACCTTCCGCTGACGGCCCGGTCCCGCCGTCCGGGGCGTTGTCAGTGGCCGGTGCGAGACTGTGGGGCAGGTCACATTCCGGCGGCGGGACGAGAAGGAGTGGTCGGTATGGCGGGCATGGACGGCGGACGTCCGAGCATCTACCCGACACTGCTGTACGCGGACGCGAAGGCGGCGATCAGGCAGCTCACGGAGGCCTTCGGCTTCACGGAGCTGTCGGTGTACGAGAGCGAGGACGGCACGGTGATGCACGCCGAGCTGGTCCAGGGCACCGGAGCGGTCATGCTCGGTTCCAAGGGCCGCGGCGGCGTCTTCGACACCGCGATGAAGGACGCCGGCCCCACCGGGGTGTACGTGGTCGTGGACGACGTCGACGCACACCACCGGCGCGCCCTGGACCACGGCGCGGAGATCCTGATGCCCCCGACCGACCAGGAGTACGGCTCGCGGGACTACCTGGCCCGCGACGCCGAGGGCAACATCTGGAGCTTCGGCACGTACGCGCCGGAGACGGGCGCCCAGGGCGGGTAGCGAAAGGTCCCGTCGTCCGCCCGGAGCGAGGCGGGCGGGGCTTTCGCGGCGCACCCCAGGGCGCCGCTCAGCTCCCTCCGGTGTGCACCTGGAAGGCGGCCCGGCGGACGGCCTTGGCGAGCGCCGGGTCGGGGTGCGCGGCCGCGAGCGCGACCAGGACCTGGACGGTGCGGGGGTGCCCGACGGCGCGCACCTCGTCGAGGAGCGCGGGCACGGTCGGCTGCACGGCGGACTCCAGGTGGCGCACGAGGAGCGGTGCCTCGCCGTGGTCGGCGACCGCCGCGGCGGTGTCGACCCACAGCCAGGTGGACTCCTCGCGGGTGAGCACCTCGTGGGCGTCCTCCGGGTCGTGGCCGTCGTGCTCGGCGAGCCACAGCAGGGCGTAGGGGCGCAGCCAGCTCTCCTCGGCCACGGAGCGCACATCGGGCTCGGCCGGGGCGCCGACCACCCGCAGCGCCTCGAAGGCGAGACCGCGGGTGAGGGCGTCCTCGCCGCGGGCGGCCGCCAGGAGTTCGGTGACGGCGCTGCCGACGGGGCGGGCGGCGAGCCACGCGCGGTACTCGGCGCGGGCCGCGTTCGGGCGCAGTTGGGCACAGCCGCGGAGCATGTCCGCGGCGGGCTGCTCGATGTTCCCCGCGGGGCTCTGCGCCGCGACGCAGATCTGCTCCAGCTTGACCCAGACCGCCCAGCTGCCCAGCGGGGTGAGGGTGGCCTGTCCGTCGGCGCAGGTGAGCGCTCCCACGGCGGCGAGGGCGTGCAGGGCCCAGTCGAGGAGAGGGGCGAGCGGGGCGTCCGTGTCCGAGGGCGCGGCAGTCTCCGGAGCGGGCTCCGGCTGGGGGCCGTAGGGGATCTCGCAGCGCTCGGTGCGCAGCTCCGTGACCCGCTGTTCGAGGAGGTCGAGGAGCTGCTCCACGGGGACGGGCCCGGCGGAGAGCTGGAGGAAGGAGAGCACCTGGGGCATCGCGGAGACGACCTCGGCGACGGCGGACGCCTCACGGTCCGCGGGCTCCGGATGGGCGAGCGACCAGGCGTCGAAGAGGGCGACCCAGCCGCGCAGGACGGCGCTGTCGTCGCGGTTCCAGGCGCGCAGCCGCCAGCCTGGGCGGGCGATGTCGCCGTGCACCTCGACCAGGCCCGCGAGGCGTGCGGTGTCCCAGTCCGCGCGGACCTGAACCGGGGTCAGGCCCAATTCCTCGGCGGCCCGTTCGGCGGTCGCTTCGGAGAGGGTGCCCTTGTCGTCGGGGGTCGCGCCGTCGCGCCCCGGACCGAGCATGGAGTCGGCCCAGCGGGCGACGCGGGCCGCGTCGGCGAGGCCGGCGCGCGCCATGCGGGCGAGTTCCGCCGGCGGCGGGGTGCCCTCGGGGGGGCGGGGTGCGGGTCGGCGCGAGCTGCGCTGGGTCACCGCTCGGGGGGCGGCAGCCAGGGGCCGCGGGCGGACGAGTCGGAGCCTGGAGTCGCGCGGGTTACGGGACGTCACAGGTGCAGTCTTCCGGTTGGCGGTCCGAAAACCCAAACGGAATGTCACAGCAGGCGACAGGGGTGGCCAATGCACGGGGTTTTGCGGGGGCTCGACACGTGTGCTCGCGGCCCCGTGCGACTTGGTCCGATCCCAACCGGAAGCCTGCCGGTGCCTTCGCCGGGGCGCCGCGCGGGAGGGTCGGCACGGGGCTCGCGGCGCCGTGCGGGAGGGTCGGCACGGGGCTCCCGGACGCCGCGCGGGAGGGTCGGCACAGCGCTCGCGGCGCCGCGCGGGAGGGTCCGCACAGCGCTCGCGGCGCCGCGCGGGAGGGTCGGCACGGGGCTCCCGGACGCCGCGCGGAAGAAGTGGTGCCGTGTGCCGGGGCGGCCGTCGCCGGTTCCCGTGCGGCGGGCAGGGCCCCTACATCAGGGGGGTCAGGAAGCGGCGCAGGACCTCTTCGTACTCCGTGGGGTCGGCGTTCCACAGGGCGCCGTGCGGGGCCTGCGCGACCGTGTGCAGGGTCACCAGGTCCGGGCGGCGGCGGGCGAGTCGGCGCGAGGGTCCCCAGGGGGCGAGGACGTCGTCCGGGCCGTGCACCACCAGCGTCGGCACCGTGAGCCGGTCGGGATCGGCGGCCTGCCAGGAGCGGTCGCCGTGCAGTCCGGTGCGGCCCTGGGCGGCCCGGACCGCGAGCGGCAGCAGGGCCCTCGGGGTGTGGCGGGCGGTGGCGAGGGCGCGCAGCGTGGCTTCCCAGTCGAGGACGGGGGAGTCCAGGACCAGCCCGGCGATCCGGTCCCGCAGGGCGGAGTGGGCGGCGGTGCGCAGGGCCATGGTGGCGCCGGTGGACCAGCCGTAGAGGACGACCTGCGCGGCGCCGTAGCGGACCGCGTAGCGCAGCGCGGCGTCCAGGTCGCGCCACTCGGTCTCGCCGAGGTGACCGAGGCCGTCCGGGGGGCGGGGCGCGCCGACGTCTCCCCGGTAGGCGAGGTCGAGGACGGGGAGCCGGCTGCGGTGCAGGAACCGCATCACGTTCATCGGGAGTTCCCGGGTGGCGCCCAGGCCGTGGACGGTGATCACCCAGGTGTCGCGGACACCGGGCACGAACCAGGCGGGCAGCGGGCCCAGCTCGCCGGGCACGTCCACGTCGGCGTGGTCGAGGCCGAGCGCGGTGCTCGGGTTGCCGACGTACAGGTTCGGGGTGAGCCAGACCCGGTCGCCGGGCCGCAGGGTGCCGTGGGTGACGTGTTCGAGGCGGCGTACGACCGTGTCGGCGGTGTGGGGCGCGTTCTCCAGGACCGGGCCGACGACCGCGTGCGAGCCGTCGCCGGCCAGTCCGTACGTTCCCGGTCGCCGGGAGGCCAGGGCACGGGTGAGCGTGATCCGGCCCGGGGCCGTTGCGTGCACGGTGAGCCGGGGCTCGGTGGGCAGGGGCCGGCCGGGCGACGTCTTGAGCGCGGCGTCGCTGGCGAACCGTCCCACCGCCACGGAGGCCGCGCTCGCGGCCAGGGCTACGGTGACGGCCGCGGCCGTCGCTTTGGCAGTACGCACGGGTTCAGTCTCACGGCGCATCCCGTTGTCGGCCAGCGGGAGCGCGACCGACGGCTCCTCGTCCGGGAACGGCGACGGGGGTCCCGGGGCGGCGGCGAAGCGACACGGCCCCGGGACGAAGCGGGCGCGCGGTCCCGCGGTGAAGCGACACGACGCCGTGGCGCCCGTTACGCGACCGGCACGCCGTCCGCGTCCGGGCCGGGCTGGCCGTACCCCCGCAGCCGCTCCTGCGCCTCCCCCAGCTGTTCCCGCGACAGCAGCGCGGGCGACAGTCCCGGCACGGACGACGCCAGGAGCCACACGCGGGACATCCACTCCAGCTGGGCGGTGCGGTCGTACGCCTGGTCCAGGGAGTCTCCGTACGCGACGGTGCCGTGGTTCTGGAGGAGGCAGGCCGTGCGCCGGGTCAGCGCCCGAAGCATGCTCTCGGCCAACTCGGGGCTTCCATAAGGCGCATAAGGGGCAACTCGGGCGGGTCCGCCGAGGGCGCCCGCCATGTAGTGGATCAGGGGAAGCTCGGTCACGAGCGTGGACACCGCCGTCGCGTGCGCGGCGTGGGTGTGGACGACGGCGCGCGCGTCGGTGGCGCGGTAGACCGCCAGATGCATCGGCAGTTCGCTGGTGGGACGAAGGACGCCGAGGGTCTGCCGGCCGTCGAGGCCGACCCCGACGGCGTCGTCGGGCGTGAGCCGGTCGTAGGGCACTCCGGTCGGCGTGACCAGGACCGTGTCGCCGACCCGCACGGAGACGTTGCCCGAGGTTCCGACGACCAGCCCGTCGGCCACCGTCCGACGGGCCGTCGCGACGAGTTCGCCCCACGCGTCCGCCACCTCCCGCGCCCGCGCACCGTCCGCGCCCTCCCCCGCGTCCCGTCCGACCCGCGCGTCCCGCCGCTGCTCCGCCATGCCCGCGATCCTGCCAGGACGGACGCCAACCGGGCGGCGGCGAGGGCACTTCGGGGCGGAAGGCGTACGTCCGTAAGGGTGCATATGCGGACAGATCACCTCTTTAAAGCTATTGGCCGGTGATCGGCATGTATTGAATGATCTTCCACTAACCTCTGGGGGATTTGCCGTGCACGACGCCATTCCGGGGGGAAGCATGGCCCGTGGTCACCAGCCGTTCCGTCGCCACGCCCGCACCCTCGCCCGCGCCCTCGCGGCGAGCGCCGCCTTGGCTGCGCTCGCCGCCACCGCGACCGGGCTCGCAGGCGCGCCGGCCACCGCGGCCGGTGTACCCAGGGGGCACGACGTCTCCTCGCACCAGAAGTACGTCGACTGGCAGCGGGCGAGGGCGAAGGGCGCCCGGTTCGTCTATGTGAAGGCCACCGAGTCCCACACGTACCGCAACCCCTATTTCGACCAGCAGTACAACGGGGCCTACGACGCGGGGATCCTCCGCGGCGCCTACCACTTCGCGGTGCCGGACAAGTCGTCCGGTGCCACCCAGGCCGAGTACTTCGTGCGCAACGGGGGCGCCTGGCAGGCCGACGGCCGGACGCTGCCGCCCGCGCTCGACATCGAGTACAACCCGTACAGCAAGCACAAGTGTTACGGCATGACCAAGGCCGGGCTCGTGAGCTGGATCCAGGACTTCAGCGACGAGCTCGAACGGGAGACGGGCCGCCGCCCGGTGATCTACACGACCGCCCACTGGTGGAACACCTGCACCGGGGACAGCCACGCCTTCGCCGCGGACCACCCCCTCTGGCTGGCCCGCTACGACACCGCGGACATCGGCGCACTGCCGGGCGGCTGGTCGACCTGGACGTTCTGGCAGTACGACAACAAGGGGACCCTGCCGGGTGACCAGGATCTCTTCAACGGATCCAGCGCCCGGCTGAAGAGGCTCGCGAAGGGTTAGCGGAGCCCGATATTCCGCCTTCGTTCGAACCCTGGGTCCCCCCTCCGGTATCCACACCGGCACAAACGGAGGGGCGATCCATGGTTCGATACACCCCTAAGCCTGCCTCAGTTCATCTTCCGTTCACTCAGGTTGCCTACGGTCCACGTGCCACTGACGTCAAACAGAAGCCTGGGTAAATGGAACACATCACGCTCCTCCTCGGAATCGTGATCGTCACCGCTCTCGTGTTCGATTTCACGAACGGTTTCCACGACACTGCCAACGCGATGGCGACGACCATCTCGACCGGCGCTCTGAAGCCCAAGACGGCGGTGGCCATGTCCGCCGTGCTGAATCTCGTCGGTGCGTTCCTCTCGGTGGAGGTCGCCAAGACGATCTCCGGCGGACTCATCAACGAAGAGGGCATACGTACCGAAGTGATCTTCGCGGCGCTCGTCGGCGCCATCCTCTGGAATCTGCTGACCTGGCTCCTGGGTCTGCCCTCCAGTTCCTCCCACGCACTGTTCGGCGGTCTGATCGGCGCCGCGGTCATGTCGGCCGGCTGGTCGTCGGTGAACGGCTCGACCGTCGTCACCAAGGTGCTGCTCCCCGCGGTCGCCGCGCCCATCGTGGCCGGACTCGCCGCGATGCTGGCCACCCGGCTGACGTACCGGATCAGCGACCGCGCCGGCCAGAAGGCGACCGCCAAGGGCTACCGCGCGGGCCAGATCGCCTCGGCCGGTCTGGTCTCGCTGGCGCACGGCACGAACGACGCCCAGAAGACGATGGGCATCATCACCCTCGCCCTGGTCACCGGTGGTGTGATCGCCCCCGGCTCGAACCCTCCCACCTGGGTCATCGTCTCGGCCGGTACCGCCATCGCGCTCGGCACCTACCTGGGCGGCTGGCGCATCATCCGCACGATGGGCAAGGGCCTGACCGACCTGGCCCCGCAGCAGGGCTTCGCCGCCCAGACCAGCGCCGCGACGGCCATCCTGGCCTCCTCGCACATCGGCTTCTCCCTCTCCACCACCCAGGTCTGCTCCGGTGCCGTGATGGGCTCGGGCCTCGGCCGCAAGGGCGGTGTCGTCCGCTGGTCGACCGCGACCCGGATGTTCGTCGCCTGGGGCCTGACCCTGCCGGCCGCCGGACTGGCCGGTGCCGCCGCCGAGTTCCTGACCAAGCAGGGCACCTGGGGCATCGTCCTCACCGGCGCGCTGCTGGTCGCCGGCGCCGGCGCCATCTGGACGCTGTCCCGCCGCCAGCCGGTCACCATCGACAACGTCAACGACGCCGCCGAGCCGGCCGGCGTCGTCACCACCGCGATGGCCGCGGTCACCCCGCCGCCCGCGGGCCCCGTCACCGGAGACCTGTCCGGCGATCTGAAGACCACCATCCCGTCCCCGGACGCGGAGCCCACCCGCCCGGCCACGGTGTAAGGACAGAACAGCATGAACATCGACTGGGCAGCCCTCGGCTCCGTCTTCGGAGTCAGCCTCGTGGTCACCGTGGCCCTCGTCGGCCTCTTCACCCTCGGCATCGTCGGCCTCACCAAGCGCGAGTCCGCGTCCGCCCAGGGCGGTTCGGCCGCTCTCGCGGTCACCGGCGCGTACGTCTGCTTCGCCGCGTGCGCGGCGGCGGTCGCCTACGGGATCTATCTCATCGTCGGCAAGTGACCGCGCCCCGGCAAACAGCCTGAAACGGGCAGCACTTCACGTGGGGTGCGGGACGGATCGCCGTCCCGCACCCCACGCGCATGCCGTGCCGCACCCCCCGCACACGTCCTCCCCCGCCCCTCGCCATGTGGGCCTTCGCACACTCTCCCCCCGCAGGTCAACGGCAAGTTGACGGGTCCTGCAACCCGTGGTGGACTGCCGGAGCCAAGTACGGCGACAGAAGAGGAAGCCGGTGTGAATCCGGCGCGGTCCCGCCACTGTGACCGGGGAAGGAACTCCCCGGGAGCCAGGAACTCTCACCGCCGGTCTCGTCGAACCAGGGCGCGGACACCCTGAGTGAGGACATATCGCCATGCGCGGCTGCCCGTTGCGGGTCTTGATGAGTACGAGGGTTCCACTTCACCCCACGGCGGGCTGACCCCGTGCGTGCCGATCGCGTCTTCGCGTACGGCGCCGCCACCGGCCTCCTCGGCGACCTGCTGCTCGGCGATCCCCGCCGGGGCCATCCGGTCGCCGCGTTCGGGCGGACCGCGGGCGCCGTGGAGCGGATGCTGTGGCGCGACCACCGCGGCTGGGGAGCGCTGCACACCACCGTCTGCGTCGGCGGCGCCGGTGTGCTCGCCGCGCTGGCGAGCCGTGGCGTACGCCGTTCCCGTACCGCCTCCGTCGCCCTGACCGCCGCCGCCACGTGGGCCGTCGTCGGGGGCACCTCCCTCGGGCGCGAGGCGCGGGCGATCGGTGCCGCGCTCGGCGCCGATGACGTCGAGGCCGCCCGAGCGCGGCTGCCGCACCTGTGCGGGCGCGACCCCCTGGCACTGGACCGCGACGGCATCGCGCGCGCCGTCGTGGAGTCCGTCGCCGAGAACACCTCCGACGCCGTGGTGGGCGCCCTGGTGTGGGGAGCCGTCGGCGGTGTGCCCGGACTGGTCGCGTTCCGCGCCGTGAACACGCTCGATGCGATGGTCGGACACAGATCCGCCAGGTACCTGCGCTACGGCTGGGCCTCCGCGCGCCTCGACGACGTCGCGGGCTGGCCGGGAGCACGGCTGACCGCGGCGCTCGCCGCCGTCGCCGGCGACGACCCGCGCGGGGCCGTGCGCGCCTGGCGCACCGACGCCCGCCGGCATCCGAGCCCCAACGCCGGTCCCGTGGAAGCCTCGTTCGCCGGATCACTCGGGGTACGGCTCGGCGGGACCCTCTCGTACGCCGGCCGGATCGAGCACCGGCCCGTCCTCAACGACGGCGGGCGCGCCGTGCGCGTCGGCGACATCGAACGGGCCGTGCGGCTGTCGCGGCGCGTCGGCTGGCTCGCCCTCGGCGTGAGTGC
The DNA here is from genome assembly GCF_042887295.1 of Streptomyces sp. NPDC057950. Classification (NCBI taxonomy): domain Bacteria; kingdom Bacillati; phylum Actinomycetota; class Actinomycetes; order Kitasatosporales; family Streptomycetaceae; genus Streptomyces; species Streptomyces sp. NPDC057950. The sequence continues at coordinate 524,152 of NZ_JBHVPP010000002.1, read as the reverse complement.
CGCGGGACGGCTGCTGGCCGGGCGGCTGCTCGCCAACGGACCACTCACGAAGGGGCGTACGACATGAGCGGCGGTCTCCTCGTCGCCGGAACCACCTCCGACGCCGGCAAGAGCGTCGTGACCGCCGGGATCTGCCGGTGGCTGGTGCGGCAGGGCGTCAAGGTCGCGCCCTTCAAGGCGCAGAACATGTCCCTGAACTCCTTCGTGACCCGCGAGGGCGCCGAGATCGGGCGCGCCCAGGCCATGCAGGCGCAGGCCGCCCGGGTGGAACCGACCGCGCTCATGAACCCCGTGCTGCTCAAGCCGGGCAGCGACCGGAGCAGTCAGGTCGTGCTCATGGGCAGGCCGGTGGGCGAGATGACGGCCCGCGGCTACCACGGCGGTAGGCAGCGACAGCTCCTGGGCACCGTGCTGGACTGCCTCGCCGAGTTGCGGGGCACGTATGACGCGGTGATCTGTGAGGGGGCCGGCAGTCCTGCCGAGATCAATCTGCGGCGGACCGACATCGTGAACATGGGGATCGCGCGCAACGCGCGGCTGCCCGTGCTCGTCGTCGGCGACATCGACCGCGGCGGCGTGTTCGCCTCGTTCTTCGGGACGGTCGCGCTCCTGTCCCGCGAGGACCAGCAGTTCGTCGCCGGGTTCCTGGTCAACAAGTTCCGCGGCGACGTGTCCCTGCTGGAGCCCGGACTCGACATGCTGAAGGACCTCACCGGACGCCGTACGTACGGGGTCCTGCCCTTCCGGCACGGCCTCGGGATCGACGAGGAGGACGGCCTGCGCGTGTCGCTGCGCGGTGCCGTGCGGGAGTCGGCGGTCGCCGGGCCCGTCGACGAGGACGTCCTGCGCGTCGCGGTCTGCGCGGTCCCGCTGATGTCCAACTTCACGGACGTGGACGCGCTGGCCGCCGAACCCGGCGTCGTCGTGCGGTTCGTGGACCGGGCCGCGGAACTGGCCGACGCGGACCTGGTCGTCGTGCCGGGGACCCGGGGCACCGTGAGGGCGCTGGCGTGGCTGCGCGAGCGGGGCCTCGCGGACGCGCTCGCCCGGCGGGCCGCCGAGGGCCGCCCGGTGCTGGGGATCTGCGGCGGCTTCCAGCTCCTCGGGGACCACATCGAGGACGAGGTCGAGTCACGGGCCGGGCATGTCGACGGGCTCGGACTCCTCCCCGTCCGGGTGCGGTTCGCTCACGAGAAGACCCTCACCCGCCCGGCCGGCGAGGCACTCGGGGAACACGTCGAGGGGTACGAGATCCATCACGGCGTCGCCGAGGTGACCGGTGGCGAGCCCTTCCTGGACGGGTGCCGGGTGGGTGCCGTCTGGGGTACCCACTGGCACGGCTCGCTGGAGTCGGACGGCTTCCGGCGTGCCTTCCTGCGCGAGGTGGCGGCCGCCGCGGGCCGCCGCTTCGTACCGGCCGCCGACACGTCGTTCGGGGCGCTGCGCGAGGAGCAGCTGGACCGGCTCGGCGATCTGATCGAGGAACACGCGGACACGGACGCGCTGTGGCGGCTCATCGAGTCCGGCGCGCCGCAAGGACTGCCTTTCATTCCACCGGGAGCGCCCGCATGAGCACAGTGTTGTTGTTGTCGACCGCCGACACCGATCTGCTGGCGGCCCGTGCCTCCGGCGCCGCCTACCGGATCGGCAACCCGACCCGGGTGGACGTCACGGACGAACTCCCCGCGCTCGTCGAGGGCGCCGACCTCGCCGTCGTACGGCTCCTCGGCGGCAAGCGGGCCTGGGAGGACGGCCTGGCCTTCCTGAAGGCGTCCGGTGTCCCCACCGTGCTGCTCGGCGGCGAGAGCGTCCCCGACGCCGAGCTGATGGCCGATTCGTCGGTGCCGGCCGGTGTGGTGGCCGAGGCGCTGCGCTATCTGGTCGAGGGCGGCCCCGGGAACCTCACCGAACTGGCCCGGTTCCTCTCCGACACCGTGCTGCTCACCGGCGAGGGCTTCGAGGAGCCGCGCAAGATGCCCGAGTTCGGCGTCCACGGCGAGCGTGCCTTCGTCGAGGGCCGTCCGACCGTCGGTGTGCTCTTCTACCGCGCCCACCAGCTGGCCGGCAACACGGCCTTCGTCGACACGCTGTGCGACGCGGTCGAGGCGCGCGGCGCCAACGCCCTCGCGGTGTACTGCGGTTCGCTGCGCGGCGCCGACAGCGGGCTGTACGACATCCTCGGCAGGACCGACGCGCTGGTCGCCACCGTGCTCGCGGCGGGTGGCACGCACGCCTCGGAGGCGTCCGCGGGCGGCGACGACGAGGCCTGGGACATCGGCGCCCTCGCCGACCTCGACGTCCCCGTGCTGCAGGGGCTCTGTCTGACCTCGTCCAAGCGGGCCTGGGACGAGTCGGACGCCGCCCTCTCCCCCATGGACGCGGCGATGCAGGTCGCCATCCCGGAGTTCGACGGGCGGCTCATCACCGTGCCGTTCTCCTTCAAGGAGCAGGGCCCCGACGACGTCCCGGTGTACGTGGCCGATCCCGAACGGGCCGCGCGCGTCGCCGGAATCGCGGTACGGCACGCCCGGTTGAAGCACAAGCCGAACGCGGAGAAGAAGCTCGCGCTCGTCTTCACCGCGTACCCGACCAAGCACTCCCGGGTCGGCAACGCGGTGGGCCTGGACACGCCCGCGTCCGCCGTACGGGTGCTGGACGCGCTGCGGGACGCCGGGTACTCCCTCACCGAATACCCGGACAACGGCGACGAGTTGATCCACCGTCTCATCGCCGCCGGCGGCCACGACGTCGAGTGGCTCACCGAGGAACAACTGGCCACCGCACCGGCGCGGGTACCGCTCGCCGACTACCGGGCGTGGTTCGACCGGCTCGACCCCGGGCTGCGGGACGGCATGCTGGAGGCGTGGGGCGAACCGCCGGGCAACCTGTACGTGGACGGCGACGACATCGTCCTGGCGTCCCTGCGGTTCGGGAACGTCGTCGTGATGATCCAGCCGCCCCGCGGCTTCGGCGAGAACCCGATCGCGATCTACCACGACCCGGACATGCCGCCGTCGCACCACTACATGGCGGCCTACCGCTGGCTGGAGAACAGTTTCGGCGCGGACGCCGTCGTGCACATGGGCAAGCACGGCACGATGGAGTGGCTGCCCGGCAAGGGACTGGGGCTCAGCAGTGGCTGCGCGCCCGACGCCGTGCTCGGTGAACTCCCGCTCGTCTACCCCTTCATCGTCAACGACCCGGGCGAGGGCACCCAGGCCAAGCGGCGCGGGCACGCCACCGTCGTCGACCACCTGGTGCCGCCGATGGCGCGCGCCGACACCTACGGCGACCTCGCCAAGCTGGAGCAGCTCCTCGACGAGTACGCCCTCGTCTCCGACCTGGACCCGACGAAGGCCCCGGCGGTCCGCGCGCAGATCTGGACGCTCGTCAAGGCGGCCGAGCTCCATCACGACCTGCACGTCGACGACCAGCCGGACGACGGCGACTTCGACGCGTTCGTGATGCACATCGACGGCTATCTCTGCGAGATCAAGGACGTGCAGATCAGGGACGGCCTGCACGTCCTGGGCGGTGGCCCGGAGGCCGAACCGCGCGTCAACCTGGTCCTGGCGGTGCTGCGGGCCTCCCAGGTGTGGGGTGGCGCCGCGAACGCGCTGCCGGGTCTGCGGGCCGCTCTCGCCGCGCACTTCGGGCTGTCCGAGAAGGACCTGCTGAGCGAGCCCGGCGCGCCGGTGAAGGTGCCGGTGGAACTGACGGACCTCGTCGGGGGACCGGCGCGGACGGGCGCCGACGCGATCGACCTGCTGGAGCAGCTGTGCCGCCGCGCGGCCGAGGGCATGGAGGAACGCGGCTGGGACGGCGCGGCCGTGCCCGCTCTGTTGCGCGAGGTGCTGGGCACCGAACTCCCTGACGCCGTCGCGGTGCTGGAGTTCGCCTGCCGCGAGGTCGTGCCGCGGCTGGCCCGGACGACGGACGAGATCACCCACATCCTGCGGGCCCTGGACGGCGGTTACGTCCCGGCCGGTCCGTCGGGCTCGCCGACCCGCGGTCTGGTGAACGTCCTGCCGACCGGCCGCAACTTCTACTCGGTCGACCCCAAGGCGATTCCCTCCAGGCTGAGTTGGGAGGTCGGGCAGTCGCTCGCCGACTCGCTGGTGCAGCGATATCTGCAGGACACCGGCGAGTACCCGAAGTCCGTCGGTCTGACGGTCTGGGGCACGTCCGCGATGCGCACCCAGGGCGACGACATCGCGGAGATCCTGGCGCTGCTGGGCTGCCGTCCGGTCTGGGACGACGCCTCGCGCCGGGTGACCGGTTTCGAGATCGTCCCCCCCGAGGAACTGGGCCGCCCCCGCATCGACGTCACGGTGCGCATCTCCGGCTTCTTCCGGGACGCGTTCCCGCACGTGGTCGGTCTCATCGACGACGCGGTGCGGGCGGTGGCGGAGCTGGACGAGCCGGCCGACCTCAACCACATCCGCGCGCACGCCGACGAGGACACCGCCGAACACGGCGACCGGCGGCGCGCCACCTCGCGCATCTTCGGCTCCAAGCCGGGTGCCTACGGGGCCGGCCTGCTGCCGCTGATCGACGCCCGCAACTGGCGCTCCGACGCGGACCTCGCCGAGGTGTACGCGGTGTGGGGCGGCTACGCCTACGGGCGCGGGCTGGACGGCCGGGCGGCGCGCGGTGACATGGAGACCGCGTTCCGGCGCATCGCGGTGGCGGCCAAGAACGTCGACACCCGCGAGCACGACCTCGTCGACGCGGACGACTACTTCCAGTACCACGGCGGCATGGTGGCCATGGTGCGCCATCTGACGGGCGCGAGCCCGGAGGCGTACGTCGGTGACTCGGCCGTGCCCGACCAGGTGAAGACCCGCACCCTCGGGGAGGAGACGCACCGTGTCTTCCGCGCCCGGGTGGTCAACCCGCGCTGGATGGCGGCGATGCGCCGGCACGGCTACAAGGGCGCCTTCGAGATGGCGGCGACCGTCGACTACCTCTTCGGCTACGACGCCACCGCCGGGGTCGTGGACGACTGGATGTACGAGAAGCTCAGCGCGGAGTACGTCTTCGACGCGGAGAACCAGGACTTCATGAAGAAGTCCAACCCGTGGGCGCTGCGCGGCATCACCGAACGGCTCCTGGAGGCCGCCGACCGGGGGCTGTGGGCCGAGCCGGACGCGGACACCCTGGAGCGGCTGCGCGCCACCTATCTGGAGCTCGAAGGCGACTTGGAGGGCGACGACCAGTGAGTACCCCGTTCCCGTTCACGGCCGTGGTCGGCCAGGACGACCTGCGGCTCGCGCTGCTGCTGAACGCCGTCTCACCCGCGGTGGGCGGTGTGCTGGTCCGCGGGGAGAAGGGCACCGCCAAGTCCACCGCCGTGCGCGCGCTGTCCGTGCTGATGCCGGAGGTGGACGTCGTCTCCGGGTGCCGCTTCTCGTGCGATCCGGACGCGCCGGACCCCGCGTGCCCGGACGGGCCGCACGACGGCGGCCCGTACCTGTCGCGGCCGGCCCGTACGGTCGAGTTGCCCGTCGGCGCCTCCGAGGACCGGCTCGTCGGCGCGCTCGACATCGAGCGGGCGCTCGCGGAGGGCGTGAAGGCCTTCGAGCCCGGCCTGCTGGCCGACGCGCACCGCGGGATCCTGTACGTGGACGAGGTCAACCTCCTCCACGACCACCTGGTCGACCTGCTGCTGGACGCGGCGGCGATGGGTGCCTCGTACGTCGAGCGGGAGGGCGTCTCGGTCCGGCACGCGGCCCGCTTCCTGCTGGTCGGGACCATGAACCCCGAAGAGGGCGAGCTGCGGCCGCAGTTGCTCGACCGGTTCGGGCTGACCGTCGAGGTCGCGGCCTCCCGGGAGCCCGACCAGCGGGTCGAGGTCGTCCGGCGCAGGCTCGCCTACGACGACGATCCGGACGGTTTCGCGGCGCGGTGGGCCGACGAGGAGTCCGCGGTACGGGCGCGGATCGCGGCGGCGCGGCGGCTGTTGCCGTCGGTGCGCCTCGGGGACCCGGCACTGCGGCAGATCGCGGCGACCTGTGCCGCGTTCGAGGTGGACGGGATGCGGGCCGACATCGTGATGGCCCGGACCGCGACCGCGCTGGCCGCCTGGGCGGGGCGCACCGAGGTGCTGCCCGAGGACGTACGGCAGGCGGCGCTGCTCGCGCTGCCGCACCGGCGTCGGCGCAACCCCTTCGACGCTCCGGGTCTCGACGAGGACAAACTCGACGAGACGCTGGAGGAGTTCGGCGGTTCCGACGACGATCCGCGGCCCGACCCCGACACGGATCCCGACCCCGACCCCGACCCCGACGGTCCCGGTGGGGGCGGGCGGCCGCCGCAGGACGGGCCGGAGGGCGACGCCCCCTCAGGTGACGTCCCGGCACAGGGCGAGCCCTCGCAGGACGGAAAGGCGCCGGCCGGGCAGGGCGCCGGCGAGCAGTCCCCGGTGCGGGCCGCCGAACCCTTCCGGACGAAGGTGCTGAGCGTGCCCGGTCTCGGCGAGGGCGCGGCCGGCCGGCGTTCCCGGGCGCGGACCGAGCACGGCCGGACGACGGGCTCGCGGCGCCCCCGGGGCACGCTCACCAAGCTGCACCTGGCGGCGACCGTACAGGCGGCGGCGCCGCACCAGCGGGCGCGGGGACGCTCGGGTCCCGGTCTGGTCGTACGACGGGACGATCTTCGCCAGGCCACCCGTGAGGGGCGCGAGGGCAATCTCGTGCTGTTCGTGGTGGACGCCTCCGGATCGATGGCGGCGCGGCAGCGGATGGGTGCCGTGAAGGGTGCGGTGCTGTCCCTGCTGCTCGACGCCTACCAGCGGCGGGACAAGGTCGGTCTGGTGACCTTCCGCGGCTCCGCCGCCGAGGTCGCGCTGCCGCCCACCTCCTCGGTGGACGCGGCCGCGGCGCGGCTGGAGTCGCTGCCCACGGGCGGGCGGACGCCGCTCGCGGCCGGGCTGCTGCGCGCGCACGAGGTGCTGCGGGTCGAGCGGCTGCGGGACGCGGCACGCCGGCCGCTGGTCGTCGTGGTGACCGACGGACGCGCCACGGGCGGGCCCGAGCCGGTCGCGCTCGCGGGGCGCGCGGCACGGCTGTTCGCGGCCGGCCAAGTGGCCTCCGTGGTCGTGGACTGCGAGGCGGGGCCGGTGCGGCTCGGGCTCGCGGGGCGGCTCGCGGACGAACTGGGCGGGACGGCGGTGACGCTGGACGAGCTGCGCGCGGATTCCATCGCCGGGCTCGTGCGCGATGTGCAGGGAACTTCGAGGAGGGCCGCGTAATGCCGCAGGGGCAGCCGAGTGTCGTACCGGACGACGGACTGACGACGCGTCAGCGGCGCAACCGGCCGCTGCTCGTGGTGCACACGGGCGTGGGCAAGGGGAAGTCCACCGCCGCTTTCGGGCTCGCGCTGCGCGCCTGGAACCAGGGGTGGCCCATCGGGGTGTTCCAGTTCGTCAAGTCGGCGAAGTGGAAGGTCGGCGAGGAGAACGCGCTGCGGGTGCTGGGCGCCAGCGGTGAGGGCGGGTCCGTCGACTGGCACAAGATGGGCGAGGGCTGGTCCTGGGTGCAGCGCGGCCTCCAGGGCGACAACTCGACCAACGAGGAGAAGGCCCGGGAGGGCTGGGAGCAGGTCAAGCGGGACCTCGCGGCCGAGACGTACCGGCTGTACGTCCTCGACGAGTTCGCGTACCCCATGCACTGGGGGTGGGTGGACGTGGACGAGGTGGTCTCGGTGCTGCGGGACCGGCCCGGTACCCAGCATGTGGTGATCACCGGACGCAACGCCCCCGAGAAGCTGGTCGAAGCCGCCGATCTCGTCACCGACATGTCGAAGGTCAAGCATCCGATGGACGCCGGCCAGAAGGGCCAGAGGGGCATCGAGTGGTGACGTCCGTCCCCCGGCTGGTCATCGCCGCGCCCTCCTCGGGCAGCGGCAAGACCACCGTCGCCGCCGGGCTGATGGCGGCCTTCACCGCGCGGGGGCTCGCCGTGTCCCCGCACAAGGTGGGGCCCGACTACATCGACCCCGGGTACCACGCGCTCGCGACCGGACGTGCGGGGCGGAACCTCGACGCGTACCTGTGCGGTACGGAGTTGATCGCGCCGCTGTTCGCGCACGGGGCGCGGGGATGCGATCTCGCCGTCGTCGAGGGTGTGATGGGCCTGTACGACGGAGCGGCCGGGCAGGGCGACCTGGCGTCCACGGCGCAGGTGGCGAAGCTGCTGCGGGCGCCGGTGGTGCTGGTGGTCGACGCCTCGTCGCAGTCACGGTCCGTGGCCGCGCTGGTGCACGGGTTCGCCTCCTGGGATCCCGGGGTGCGGGTCGCGGGGGTGATCCTCAACAAGGTGGGGTCCGACCGGCACGAGGAGATGCTGCGGGAGGCGCTGGACGCGTCCGGGGTGCCGGTGCTCGGAGTGCTGCGGCGCGCTCCGCAGGTGGACACACCGTCCCGGCACCTGGGACTGGTGCCCGTCGCCGAGCGGCGCGCGGACGCCGTGGACGCCGTGCGGGCCATGGCCGAGCAGGTGCGGCAGGGGTGCGATCTGGACGCGTTGTTCGCGTTGGCGCGTGGTGCGGGTGAGTTGACCGATGCGGCTTGGAACGCCACCGAGGCGGTCGTCTCGTCGCCCCCGCCGTCCCTTTCCCCCGCCCCGAGGGGGCCGAGGGTCGTCGCCCTCGCCGGTGGCCCCGCTTTCACCTTCTCCTATACCGAGCACGCCGAGCTGCTCACCGCCGCCGGGGCCGACGTGGTCACCTTCGATCCGCTTCGTGACGAGCAACTGCCGGAGGGAACGGGCGGGTTGGTGATCGGCGGGGGCTTCCCCGAGGTGTACGCGCCCGAGTTGTCCGCCAACGAGCCGTTGCGCAAGGCCGTGGCCGGGCTGGCGTCCGGCGGCGCGCCCGTCGCCGCCGAGTGCGCCGGTCTGCTGTATCTCTCGCGCGAGCTCGACGGACAGCCGATGTGCGGGGTGCTCGACGTCACGGCCCGGATGGACGAGCGGCTCACCCTGGGCTACCGGGACGCCGTGGCCGTGTCCGACAGCGTGCTCGCCGCGGCCGGTACCCGGATGCGCGGGCACGAGTTCCACCGGACGGTCGTGGAGCCCGGCGCCGGCGCGGCTCCCGCCTGGGGGGTGCGCGCCCCGCGTCCGCGCGTCGAGGGTTTCGTACAACAAGGTGTGCACGCGAGTTATCTGCACACGCACTGGGCGTCCGTACCCGGTGTCGCCCGTCGGTTCGTGGAGAGGTGCCTGACGTCATGAGCGGCAAGCTGATCGGAGTCGGCGTAGGCCCCGGAGACCCGGAGCTGGTGACCGTCAAGGGCGTCAACGCGCTGCGTGCCGCCGAGGTGGTCGTGGTGCCCGTCATGGACACCGGGGAACGCGGGCGCGCCGAGGCGACCGTCCTGCACTACGTGGCCGCGGAGAAGGTCCTGCGGATCGTGTTCGCGCTCAACGAGCGGACCGACCGGGCGCGCCGGGATGCCGCCTGGGACGCCGCGGGCGCGCGGGTCGCGGAGCTGCTGGAGCGGCACACGACCGTCGCCTTCGCGACCATCGGCGACCCCAACGTGTACTCGACCTTCACCTATCTCGCGCACACCATCGGCGCGCTCGTCCCGGGGACGGAGATCGAGACCGTGCCCGGCATCACCGCCATGCAGGACCTCGCCGCCCGCTCGGGGGCCGTGCTCACGGAGGGGACCGAGCCGCTCACCCTGGTACCGGTGACGGCCGGGGCCGCCGTGCTCAAGGACGCCCTGAGCGGGCCCGGCACGGTCGTCGCGTACAAGTTCGGACGGCAGGCGCACGAGGTGGCCCGCGCGTTGCGGGAGACCGGGCGGATCGACGACGCGGTGTGGGGTTCGGCGCTCGGTCTGGAGGGCGAGTCCATCCGGCCCGCCGCCGACCTGGGCGGCGAGCCGCTGCCGTACCTCTCCACGCTCATCGCGCCCGCCCGGCGGGACGGCGGACGCGGCGGGAAACTGTGAGCGACGAGAGATCATCCGGTTCCGGCGAGGCCCACCACCAGCCAGATGAAGGCCGCGCCTGCGACCGTGAACAGCAGGGTCGAGCGGGCCGGGTGCTCGTGGTGCGCCTCGGGCAGGATCTCGGCGGCGGCGAGGTACAGCAGGACGCCGCCGAAGAAGCCGAGATAGCCGCCGAGCAGGTCCACCGGGATGGTGAAGAAGAGCGTGGAGGCGGCGCCGACGACGGGGGCCGCCGCGTCGGCGAACAGCATCGTGATCGCCTTGCGGCGCGCGTTCCCGTACAGGCTCGTGATCGTGTAGGTGTTGAAGCCGTCCGCGAAGTCGTGCGCGACCACCGCGAGGGCGACCGCCAGGCCCATGCCGCCGCCCACCTGGAAGGCGGCGCCGATCGCGACGCCGTCCATGGCGCTGTGGCCGACCATCGCGGCGGCGGCCGTCAGGCCCACCTCCGGCGCCCGGCCGGCGCACTCCTCGCCGCCGTGCGCGGCCTGCCGGGCGGCCAGCAGCCGTTCCACCAGATGGGCGACGAGGAACCCGGCGACGAACAGCAGCAGCGCGGCCGGTACGCCGAAGACCACGTCGCCCGCCGTGCGCAGGGCCTCCGGCAGCAGGTCCAGGCCGACCACGCCCAGCATCAGCCCGCCGGCCAGGCCGAGCACCAGATGACGGCGGTCGGTCACCCGCTGTGCCGTCCAGCCGCCGGCCAGCGTCATCAGGAACGCGCCGAGCGCGACGAGGACCGCCATAGGCCCTTGCTATCCGATCAGGCCCCGGTCTCGCATGTCCAACGGGCGGGTAGCCACCGATCCGGCTACCGAAATCTTTTCGCAGCACCCGAGTTTCCGTAGGAGAGGACCGATTCCCATGGCCGATGCCCCCACCGGCAAGGTGACCTTCGTCGGGGCCGGGCCCGGCGCCGCCGACCTGCTGACGTTCCGCGCCGCGCGCGCGATCGCCGAGGCCGACGTCGTGATCTGGGCGGCCAGCCTGGTGCAGGCCGAGGTACTCAAACACGCGCGCGAGGGTGCGGAGATCCTGGACTCGGCGACGATGTCCCTGGAGGACGTCGTGGCCGTGTACGAGCGCGCCGCCCGCGAGGGCCTGAGGGTGGCCCGTATCCACTCCGGCGACCCGTCCCTGTGGGGCGGCACGCAGGAGCAGCTCGACCGGTGCGCGGACCTGGACGTGGAGACCGAGATCGTGCCCGGTGTCTCCTCCTTCTCCGCGGTGGCCGCGCTCGCCCGGCGCGAGCTGACGATTCCCGAGGTCGCGCAGTCCGTGATCCTCACCCGGCTCGGCGGCGGCAAGACGCCGATGCCGCCCGGGGAGGAGGTGCGGGAGTTCGCCCGGCACGGGACGACCATGGCGCTGTTCCTGTCGGCGGCCCGCAGCGGCCAGCTGGTACGGGAGCTGTTGGAGGGCGGCTATCCGACCTCGACGCCGGTCGTGGTCGCGTACCAGGCGACCTGGCCGGAGGAGCTGATCGTCCGGTGCACGATCGGGACGCTGGAGGAGACGGTCAAGGAGCACAAGCTCTGGAAGCACACGCTGTTCCTCGTCGGTCCGGCGCTCGACGCGAGCGGCACCCGTTCGCACCTCTACCACCCCGGTCACTTCCACGGCTTCCGCAAGGCCGACCCGCGGGCCCGCGCGGAGCTGCGTGCGGCGCGGCGCGGCAGTACGTCGTGATCACCGTCGTCGGTACGGGGACGGGGGCGCCGCTGCCACCGGACGCCGAGGCCGCCGTGGCGCGGGCCGGACTGGTCGTCGGGGCCCGGCGCCATCTGGCCGCCGCGCGGCTGTCGGCGGGCGCCGAACAGGTCGTCCTCGGCCCGCTCGCCCCCGCCCTCGACACCGTCGAGCGGTACCTGGCGAAGGCGGAGGAGAACCGGAAGGAAGGCGCGGAAGACGCGGAAGACGCGGAGGGCGGCCGGGTCGTCGTGCTCGCCTCCGGCGACCCCGGGTTCTTCGGGATCGTACGGGCGCTGGCCGAGCGGTTCGGGCCGGAGCGGCTGGACGTCCGGCCCGGTGTCTCGTCCGTCGCGACCGCCTTCGCGCGGCTCGGGCTGCCCTGGGACGACGCGGTGGTGGTGAGCGCCCACGGGCGTGACCTGCGCACGGCCGCGCACGTCTGCAGGTCCCATCCGAAGGTGGCCGTGCTGACCGGGCCCGGTTCCGGTCCCGCCGAACTCGGTGCCGCGCTCACCCATCGCTCCGGCGCGCGCGTCCTCGTGGTGGCGAGCGCCCTCGGCGACCCCGCGCACGAACGCGTGGAGCGGGTCACGCCCGCCGAGGCCGCGGCCCGCGACTGGGGTACGGCGGTCAGCGTCGTCCTGTGCCTGGACGAGTCGCGTGTCCTGGCTCCCGTGCGGACGGTGGCCGGGCCGGCCGCCGGTCCCGACCGGTGGGCCCTGGACGAGAGCGAGTTCGCGCACCGCGACTCGATGATCAGCAAGTTCGAGGTACGGGCACTCGCGCTGGCCCGGATCGGGCCACGCCTCGGGGAACTGGTCTGGGACGTCGGGGCGGGCTCCGGGTCCGTCGCCGTCGAGTGCGCGCGGTTCGGTGCCGCCGTCACCGCGATCGAGAAGACGCGGGACGGCTGTGACCGGATCCGGGCCAATGCCGGGGCGCACGGGGTCGACGTACGGGTCGTGCACGGGGCGGCGCCCACCGTGCTGTCCGATCTGGAGGATCCGGACGCCGTCTTCATCGGCGGTGGCGGACGGGAGCTGCCCGCCATCGTGGCGGTCTGCGCGCGGCGCGCCCGGCGGGCCGTCGTCGTCGCCATGGCCGCGCTGGACCGGGTCCCGGCGGCCCGGGACGCGCTCGAGGCCGCGGGGTTCGCCTGCGACGGCGTGCTGCTGCAGTCGTCCCGGCTCGCGCCGCTGCCGGGCAACGTCACCCGGCTCGCTGCCACCAATCCCGTCTTCCTGCTGTGGGGCGTCCGGCCTCCGGCCCCTACCGAAGGAGTCTCCCAGTGATCGGCCTGATTTCCGCCACGGCGGCGGGCGCGGCTGCCCGCGACCGGCTGGCCGCCGCCTGGCCGGCCCGTACCCGCGTGTACGACGGGTCCGGCGGGGCCGGCGGGGACACCGCCTCCGTCGGGGACGCCGTGCGGCGCGCCTTCGCGGAGTGCGACCAGCTGGTGTGCTTCCTCGCCACGGGCGCGGTGGTGCGGCTGGTCGCGCCGCTGCTGGGCGACAAGACCACCGATCCCGGTGTCGTGTGCGTCGACGAGGCCGGTCGGTTCGCCGTGTCCCTCGTCGGGGGGCACGGCGGCGGGGCGAACGAACTGGCGGGCGAGGTGGCCGAGTTGCTCGGCGCCGAGCCGGTGGTGACGACGGCCACGGACGCGGTGGGGGTGCCGGGACTGGACACGCTGGGCCTCCCCGTGGAGGGGGACGTCGCCGGGGTGACCCGGGCCCTGCTGGACGGCGAACCCGTCGCCCTGGACGCCGAGTCGCCCTGGCCGCTGCCCGCGCTGCCGCTCGGGGCGCAGGGCGCGTACACGGTCCGGGTCACCGACCGGGTCGTCGCCCCCGCCGAGCGCCTGGTGGTCCTCCGCCCGCCCTCCCTCGTCGTCGGCGTCGGCGCCTCGAAGGGCGCCCCCGTGGACGAGGTGCTCGGACTCGTCGAGGACGCTCTGCGCGACGCCGGGCTGTCCGCGCGGTCCGTCGCCGAGCTGGCCACCGTCGACGCCAAGGCCGGGGAGCCCGGCGTCGTCGGGGCCGCCGAGCGGCTCGGGGTGCCCCTGATCACGTACACCGCCGGGGAGTTGGCGGCGGTCGACGTGCCGAACCCCTCCGGCGCGCCGCTCGCCGCCCTGGGCACCCCGTCCGTGGCGGAGGCCGCGGCCCTGCTGCGCGGCGGTGAACTCCTGGTCCCCAAGCGGAAGTCGGCGCGGGCGGACGGACAGCCCGCGATGGCCACCTGTGCGGTCGTACGCCGCCCGGCGCGCGGCCGGCTGGCGGTGGTCGGGCTCGGCCCCGGCGCCCGTGACCTGCTCACCCCCCGGGCCAGGCAGGAGCTGCGGCGGGCCTCGGTGCTCGTCGGGCTCGACCAGTACGTCGACCAGATCCGCGATCTGCTGCGGCCCGGCACCCGGATCCTGGAGTCGGGGCTCGGCGCCGAGGAGGAACGGGCGCGCACGGCGGTGTCCGAGGCCCGGCGCGGACAGGCCGTCGCGCTGATCGGCAGCGGGGACGCGGGTGTGTACGCGATGGCCTCCCCCGCACTGGCCGAGGCGTCCGACGACATCGACGTGGTCGGGGTGCCCGGGGTGACCGCCGCGCTCGCGGCGGGCGCGATCCTCGGCGCGCCCCTCGGGCACGACCACGTCTCGATCAGCCTCTCCGACCTCCACACCCCCTGGGAGGTCATCGAGCGGCGGGTACGGGCGGCGGCCGAGGCCGATATCGTCGTGACGTTCTACAACCCCCGCAGCCGGGGCCGTGACTGGCAGCTCCCGAAGGCGCTCGCGATCCTCTCCGGGCACCGGGAGCCGACGACGCCGGTGGGCGTCGTCCGCAACGCCTCGCGCCCCGACGAGAGCAGCCGCCTCACCACTCTCGCGGGACTCGATCCCGCGACGGTGGACATGATGACCGTCGTGACCGTGGGCAACACGGCGACCCGCGAGATCGCCGGGCGCATGGTGACGCCCCGCGGCTACCGCTGGCAGGAGGAGCCCAAGTGAGCCGAGTGAGCCAGGTCTTCCCGGAGCCCCGGGTCGTCCACCCCATCGAGCGGGAGTCCTTCCGGCGGCTGCGCGCCCGCCTGGACACCTCGCACTTCCCGCCGCTGACACGTGCCGTCGTGGAGCGGGTCGTCCACTCCGCGGCGGACCTCGACTACGCGAGCGACCTCGTCACCGACGAGAACACCCTGGCCACGGCACACGCCGCGCTGCACGCCGGGGCACCGGTCGTGGTGGACGTGGAGATGGTCGCGGCGGGCATCACCCGTCGCGCCACCGTCTGCCGCCTCAAGGACGCCGAGTCCGGCCCGGGGCTGACCCGTTCGGCCCACGCGATCCGGCTCGCGTACGAGGAAGTGGGGCCCGGCGCGCTCTGGGTGATCGGCTGCGCGCCGACCGCACTGGAGGAACTCCTCACCCTGCACGCCGATCCGGCGCTCGTCATCGGTCTGCCCGTCGGCTTCGTCGGCGCGGCCGAGTCCAAGGCCGCGCTGCGCGAGAGCGGGCTGCCCGCTGTCAGCAACGTGTCCGAGAAGGGCGGTTCGGCGGTCGCCGCCGCCGCGCTCAACGCCCTGCTGTACCACCCCGTACCGAAGGAG
This sequence comes from Streptomyces sp. NPDC057950, assembly GCF_042887295.1. NCBI lineage: Bacteria > Bacillati > Actinomycetota > Actinomycetes > Kitasatosporales > Streptomycetaceae > Streptomyces > Streptomyces sp. NPDC057950. The sequence goes on along the minus strand of NZ_JBHVPP010000002.1, from coordinate 508,890 downwards.
AAACCGTGACCACCCCGCCCCCCGCCCTGCTCATCGCCGGACACGGCACCCGGGACGCGGCCGGAGCCGAGGCATTCCGCTCCTTCGTACGGGAGTTGGGAAGCCGCCACCCCGAACTGCCCGTCGCCGGAGGCTTCATCGAACTGTCGCCGCCCCCGCTCGCCGAAGCGGTGGGCGAGCTGGTGGACCAGGGCGTGCGGCGGTTCGCCGCCGTCCCGCTGATGCTGGTGTCCGCCGGGCACGCCAAGGGCGACATCCCGGCCGCGCTCGCCCGCGAGAAGGAGCGCCACCCCGGGATCTCCTACACGTACGGGCGTCCGCTGGGCCCGCATCCGTCGCTGCTCGCGGTCCTGGAGCGGCGGCTCGACGAGGTTCTCGGCGGCACCGTCCGCACCCCCGCGGACCGGGCCGACGTCACCGTGCTGCTCGTCGGGCGTGGCTCCACCGACCCGGACGCCAACGCCGAGGTGCACAAGGCCGCGCGGCTGCTGTGGGAGGGGCGCGGGTACGCCGGGGTGGAGACGGCGTTCGTGTCGCTGGCCGCGCCGGACGTGCCGTCTGGCCTGGACCGCTGTGTGCGCCTGGGCGCCCGCCGGATCGTCGTCCTGCCCTACTTCCTCTTCACGGGCATCCTGCCGGAGCGGGTGCGGCAGCAGACCGAGGGCTGGGCGGCGGCGCACCCCGACGTCGAGGTGCGTTCGGCCGACGTCATCGGTCCGGAGCCGGAGCTGCTCGACCTGGTCATGGAGCGGTACCGGGAGGCCGTACGGGGGGATCTGCGGATGAACTGCGACTCCTGTGTCTACCGCATCGCGCTGCCCGGCTTCGAGGACAAGGTGGGGCTCCCCCAGCAGCCGCACTTCCATCCGGACGACGACGGCCACCACCACGACGGTCACCACGGGCACCACCACGGTGGTCCCGCGCACTCCTCCTCCCATGCGCACTGACGACGCCGGGAACCCGGGGCGCGACGGGGACACCACCGGGGCGGACGGACACGATCTGCGGCACCACGGCGACGTCGAGGTGCGGGACGGCGGTCCGGCGCTCACCGACCTCGCGGTGAACGTCCGCGCGGACACGCCTCCGGTATGGCTGCGGGAGCGGATCGCCGCCTCGCTGGGCGGGCTCGCCGCGTATCCGGACGGGCGGACCGCGCGGGCCGCGGTGGCGGCGCGGCACGGGCTGCCGGTGGAGCGGGTGCTGCTGACCGCGGGCGCCGCCGAGGCTTTCGTGCTGATCGCGCGCGGCCTGAAGATCCGTCAGCCCGTGGTGGTGCACCCGCAGTTCACCGAACCGGAGGCTGCGCTGCGGGACGCGGGGCACGCCGTCGGCCGTGTGCTGCTGCGCGAGGAGGACGGTTTCCGGCTCGATCCGGGGGCGGTGCCCGAGGACGCCGACCTCGTCGTGGTCGGGAACCCGACCAACCCGACGTCGGTGCTGCACCCCTCCGCGTTGCTCGTGGAACTCGCCCGGCCCGGACGGACGTTGGTCGTCGACGAGGCGTTCATGGACGCGGTGCCGGGGGAACGCGACGCGCTGGCCGGGCGGACGGACGTGCCCGGCCTCGTCGTGCTGCGCAGCCTCACGAAGACGTGGGGGCTGGCCGGGCTGCGGATCGGCTACGTCCTCGCCGATCCCGGGACGATCGCGGAGCTGTCGCGGGCGCAGCCGCTGTGGCCGGTCTCCACGCCCGCGCTCGCCGCGGCCGAGGCATGCGTGTCGCCCCGGGCGCTCGCGGAGGCGGGGCACGCCGCCCGCCGGGTCGCCGCGGACCGGGCCCATCTGGTCGCGGGTCTGCGGGAGTTCGAACCCGACGGACTGCGGGTCGTGGAGCCCGCGGACGGGCCGTTCGTCCTGGTGCGGCTGCCCCGGGCGGCGGCGGTACGGGACCGGCTGCGCGGGCTGGGGTTCGCGGTGCGGCGCGGGGACACGTTCCCGGGGCTCGGGGAGAAATGGCTGCGCCTCGCCGTTCGTGACCGGACCACCGTCAACGGGTTCCTGCAGGCGCTGGACCGGGCGATGGCGGCGGCGGGGAGCTGAGACGGGGGGTGCGGCAGGGGGTTCCTCTCGCCCCCGCCGCCCCTACCCGTCCCATCCCGTACCCAGGGGCTCCGCCCCCGGACCCCCGGTCGCCCGAAGGGCCCGTCCTCGAACGCCGGACGGGCTGGAGATCCCCGGCCCGCGCGCGAGACACCGGACGCGACCACGCACCCGAGGGGCGCGGGGAACTGCGCGACCAGCCCCCGCTCACCCGCACCCGTCGAGGACCCCGCCGTCAGGGACGCGTGCGGCGTCGGCCCAGGGCGATCGCTCCCGCACCGGCGGCCAGCAGCACCACCCCGGCCCCGACGGCATAGGGCGTCGCCGACGACCCCCCGGTCTCGGCCAGCCCCGCCTCCGCCTTCGACGGCGCGGGCGCCTGCGCCGCCCCCTGCGGCGTCACCTCGGACACGGGCGCGGCACCGCCGCTCTCCCGCACCGGCGCGGCCGGCGCCTCGCACGAGACGCCCGCGAGGGTCAGGGTCCCCTCCACCTCGGCCACGTTCAGCTTCAACGGGTTGATGGACACCTTGAGCACGAGCGCGGACGCGGCCGCCGTACGCGACGAGGTCTGCGCCTCGGAGAAGTCGATACGCACCTCACCGACCCCCGGCACCTTCACCTCCGTCGGACCGCCCGCCGTGACGGTGACCTTCCTGCCGAGGACCGTCACCGCGCCCAGCACGTTCGTCGAGGCGACCGGCTTACGGCCCGCCTCGCAGGTCGCCGTGGAGGTGACCTGGGAGATCTCGACCAGGGAGAGCAACGGAAGTCCGGGGACATGGACCCTGGCGTGCGCGAGGTTGGTGGACGCCTCGGCCGTCGTCGGCGACACCGTCGCCTTCGCGGTGGCGGCGTCCGCGCGCAGCACACTGAAGGGCCGGCCGCCGGCGACACCGTCCAGCCGGGCTGTCAGCGCGGTGCGTTCGGCGCTCCGCGGCGCCTGCACCTCGTTGAGGGAGACGGCGAGCGGGACGTTCAGCGTCTTGTTGACCAGGGACACGTCGAGCCCGGTGCGCAGAACCACGGCGCTCGCCCGGCCCTGCGCGCCGGTGGCGTGCGCGGAGCCCGCACCGGCCAGCACCACCGGACCGGCGGCGAGGACGGTGGCCGCCGCGGTGGCGGTGAACCGGCGTGCGGGCATGCGGAAGTAGTGGGTGTTCAAGGGTGGGACCCCCAGGAGAGAAAGCTTGGGACCCGGAAAGAATTACGTACTAAGAGTGAACGGTCAGCAACCTGAGGTGACTTCACTCCAACGTGGCGTATCCGTGAATCCATTCGAATCCGACGGCCCGGGACTCGCCCGGCGCCCCACCACCGAGTGCGCCGCTGCGAACACCCAGGTCACCGCCCGCTACCCGACGGGCCGCCCGTTCAGCACCACCAGACGCGGAGCGCCCAGCACCCTGACGTCCGCGCGCGGATCGCCCTCGTACACCACCAGGTCCGCCGGCGCCCCCTCGTCGAGCCCCGGCCTGCCGAGCCACCGCCGGGCGCCCCAGGCCGTCGCGGAGAGCGCCTCGACCCGCGGGATGCCCGCGGTCACCAGCTCGGCGACCTCGGCCGCGACCAGCCCGTGCGGCAGCGTGCCGCCCGCGTCCGTACCGACGTAGACCGGGATTCCCGCGTCGTACGCGGCACGCACGGTGTCGTACCGCCGTTCGTACAGCCGGCGCATGTGCGCGGACCAGCGGGGGAACTTGGCGTCTCCCCCGTCGGCGAGCCGCGGGAAGGTGGCGATGTTCACGAGTGTGGGGACGATCGCGACCCCGCGCGAGGCGAACAGCGGGATGGTGTCCTCGGTCAGCCCGGTCGCGTGCTCGACGCAGTCGATACCGGCCTCGACCAGGTCGCGCAGGGAGTCCTCGGCGAAGCAGTGCGCGGTGACCCGGGCGCCCAGCCGGTGCGCCTCGGCGATCGCGGCCTCGACGGCGTCCCGGGGCCAGCAGGCGCCCAGGTCGCCCGTGCCGCGGTCGATCCAGTCGCCGACCAGTTTCACCCACCCGTCGCCGCGCCCGGCCTCCCGCGCGACGTACGCGACCAGGTCCTCCGGCTCGATCTCGTGCGCGTAGTTGCGGATGTAGCGGCGGGTACGGGCGATGTGGCGGCCCGCGCGAATGATCTTCGGGAGGTCGGCGCGGTCGTCGATCCAGCGGGTGTCGGAGGGCGAGCCCGCGTCCCGGACGAGCAGGGTGCCCGCGTCCCGGTCGGTCAGCGCCTGCTTCTCCGAGACCTCGTCGGGCACGGGCCCGTGCTGGTCGAGTCCGACGTGGCAGTGCGCGTCGACGAGGCCGGGCAGCACCCAGCCCTCGACACCGCGGACGTCACGGGCGCCGACGGGGCGCTCGTAGGAGATCCTCCCGCCGACGACCCAGAGTTCGTCCCGGACCTCGTCGGGCCCGACGAGCACCCGCCCCTTCACGTGCAGCACCGCGCCATCGCTCATGGACTGCACCCTAGTTCGGGCCCCGGCCCTCGCGGTTCACCCGGTCCGCCCGGTCGGGGGTCTCCTCCTCCACGTCCGCCATCGCGGGGTCCAGCAGCCGGGAGAGGAAGTGGCGGGTGCGCTCGTTGCCCGGGTTGCCGATGACCTGCTCGGGGGTGCCGTCCTCGACGATCACCCCGCCGTCCATGAAGACGACCCGGTCGGCGACCTCGCGCGCGAACGACATCTCGTGGGTGACGACCATCATCGTCATGCCCTCGTTCGCGAGCCCGCGCATCACCGCGAGCACGTCGCCGACGAGTTCGGGGTCCAGGGCCGAGGTGGGCTCGTCGAAGAGCATCACCTCGGGGCCCATGGCGAGCGCGCGGGCGATCGCCACCCGCTGCTGCTGACCGCCGGAGAGCGAGGCGGGGTAGGCGTCGGCCTTCTCCGACAGGCCCACCCGCCTGAGGTTCTCGGCGGCCACCTCCGCCGCCCGGTCCTTGTCCCGCCCGAGCACCCGGCGCTGCGGCAGCGTGAGGTTCTCGGTCACCGACAGGTGCGGGAAGAGGTTGAACTGCTGGAAGACCATGCCGATACGGCGCCGCACGGCGTCGATGTCGACATCGGGGTCCGTGACCTCCGTGCCGCCGACGAGGACCTGGCCCCTGGTGGGTTCCTCCAGGAGGTTCACGCAGCGCAGCAGTGTGGACTTGCCGGAGCCGGACGGCCCGATGACGCAGACGACCTCGCCCGAACCGATCTCCAGGTCGATGCCGCGCAGCACCTCGTTGTCACCGAAGGACTTGTGCAGGTCCTTCACTTGGATCTCGGGCCTGCTCACTTGGTGGCCTCCCCGGCCTTCGCCTCAAGACGGCGTACGACGAATCCGAGCGGGATCGTGACCAGCAGATAGCACAGGCCCGCGACCAGGATCGGCGTGGAGTTGGCGGTCTGGCTGGCCAGGTCGCGTCCGAACTTGGTGAGTTCGCGTTCCTCCAGCGTGACCCCGAGGAAGAGCACCAGCGAGGAGTCCTTGAAGAGGAGCACCAGTTCGTTGGTGAGCGGCGGGATCACGATGCGGAACGCCTGCGGGACGACGATCGAGACCATGGCCCGCGCGTGCGAGAAGCCCAGCGAACGGGCCGCCTCCATCTGCCCCTTGGGGACCGCCTGGATGCCCGCGCGGATCGTCTCGGCCATGTACGCGGCCGAGACCAGGCCGAGGGCGAGCGCCACCTTGCCGTACGTCCCGCCGGGGATCTGTGTGCCGGGGAAGGCCAGCGGCACCGCGACACCCACGAAGACGAAGATCAGCAGGGCGGGCAGGCCCCGGAAGATCTCGATGTAGATGCCGGCGACCCAGCGGTAGGGGCCCACCGAGGACAGCCGCATCAGGGCGATGACCATGCCGAGCACGAGACCGACGACGAATCCGGACATCGTGTAGAGCACGGTGTTCTTCAGCGCCAGCGTGATGACGTCCGGGAACATCTGCCGGACCAGGTCCCACTGCGCGAACTGGTTCTTCAGACGTCCCCAGTCGGCCGTCGCGGCGAAGGCGATCACGGCCGCGACGAAGACGACGTACTGGGCGCCGCGCGAGAGCGTGCGCTTCCGCCGCCGGCTCAGACCGGACCTGCGGGGCTGTACCTGTGCGTCGCCGTCCCTCATGAGGCGGACGGGGAGGCCGTGGCGGCGCTCTCGTCGTACGGGCCGATCCACTTCTCGTACAGCTTCTTGTACGTGCCGTCCGCCTTGGCGTCCTTGATCGCCGTGTTGATGGCGTCGACGAGCTTGGTGTTGCCCTTCTTCGCCGTGAAGCCGTACTGCTCACCGGTGTTGAGGTTGTCCACCACCTTGAAGGCGCCGGCGTTGGCCTTGTCCTTCAGCCAGCCCTGGACGACCGGGTAGTCGATGATGACGGCCTGGACCTGGCCGGTGCGCAGGCCGTTGAGCACCGCGTCGGAGGACTCGAAGGAGACCGGGTCGAAGCCCCGCTTGCGCGCGTAGTCCTCACCGGTGGTCTGCGCCTGGGCGCCGAGCTTCTTCCCCTTGGCCTTCACACCCGCGAGGGAGTCGATGCCGCTCTTCTTGTCGACCAGGACGGCCTGGGTGGCTTCGAAGTACGGGTCCGAGAAGTCGACGTTCTTCTTGCGCTCCGGGGTGATCGTCATGCCGGCCGCGGCGAGGTCGCACTGGTCGGAGTTGAGGAACGCGCCCGTCTTGAAGTTCTCGAAGGGCGTGTCCACGATGGCCTGCTTCACGCCGAGGTTCTTGGCGACCAGGTCGATCAGCGAGACGTCGAAGCCCTGCACCTTGCCGTCGATCTCCGACTGGAAGGGCGGGTACGGGAGGTGGGTGCACGTCGTGAGCTGCCCCGCCTTCACCAGGGGAACCCCGTGGGCGGTGGTCTTGCCCCCTCCGCCGCCCGAGGAGCACCCGGCCACGAGCAGCAGCCCGGCCGTCGCGGTGGTGGCGGCCAGCATGCGCGTCCGGCGTCCGGGGACCGAGTTCACGGAGACCTCCTGTGGGGGGAACTGAGGATTCCGATTATAAGGAAAAGTTTGACTCACTCAAACCAATCCGATGGTCCTTGCACCGTTCGGCCTCAGAAGTCACGCCTGCCGAGGAGTCCCGAGGCATGACCGACCGTGCCTTCCTCGGCTCCGGCCGCTCGTGCGACGGCCGCCGCGAAGTCGCCGGGGCACCGCCCCCAGCCTGCCCCGCCGCGCCCGGCGCACACCTGTGCCACCGGCGCCGGCGCCCGTGCTCCGGCCGTCCGGGGGTGCCGGATACGCTCTCAGCTGCGCATTCAAACCCGTGAGCGAAGAGAGCAACGCCGTGACCCACCCCTTTCTGGACCTCGCCCCGCTGAGCGCCGCGCACTTCGCGTCGATCGAGGACCGTGTGGCGCGACTGCTCTCCACCGAACAGGACGTCGTGATCACCCAGGGCGAGGCGCTGCTGCCGCTGGAGGGCGCGATCCGCGGTACCGCGGGCCCCGGCACCACCGCGCTCAACGTGATCACCGGGCCGTACGGTCAGACCTTCGGGGACTGGCTGCGGGACTGCGGGGCCACAGTCATCGATCTCGCGGTGCCGTTCCACACCGCGGTGACGGCCGCGCAGGTGCGCGACGCCCTCGCCGAGCATCCGTCGATCGACTTCGTCTCGCTGGTGCACGCGGAGGCCGCGACCGGCAACACGAACCCCGTCGCGGAGATCGGCGAGGTGGTGCGCGAGCACGGCGCGCTGTTCTACCTGGACGCCGTCGCGTCGATCGGCGCGGAGCCGGTGCTGCCGGACGCGTGGGGAGTCGACCTGTGCGTGATCGGGGCGCAGAAGGCGATGGGCGGGCCGGCCGGTGTGTCCGCCGTGTCCGTGAGCGAGCGGGCGTGGGCGCGGATGGCGGCCAACCCCGGGGCGCCCCGGCGGTCCTACCTGTCCTTGCTGGACTGGAAGGAGCGGTGGGTCGACGGCGGGCGCAAGGCGTTGCTGCACGCGCCCGGGCAGTTGGAGATGCTGGCGCTGGAGGCGTGTGTCGAGCGGATCGACGGCGAGGGGCTCGACGCGGTGATGGCCCGGCACGCCTCGGCCGCGGCGGCGACCCGGGCGGGGGCGGTGGCTCTCGGCGGCGGGCTGGAGCCGTATGTGTACCGGGCGCAGGACGCGGCGCCGGTCGCGACGACCCTGCGGGTGCCGGCCGGGGCCGACGCATCGGTGCTCGTCGGCAGGGCGCTTGCGGCGGATCCGGTGCTGCCGCTGGTCGCGGGCGGGGGTGCGCTGGCGAAGGAGATGATCCGCGTCAACCACTACGGCCCCGACGCGACGCGGGGCGTCGTGCACTCCTGCCTCGCCGCCCTCGGCGCCGCCCTGGCCGAGGCCGGACACCCGGTGGACCTGGAGGGGGCCCGGCGCGCGGTGACGGAGGTGTGGGGGTAGGCCGGGGGCGAGGCCGCGGCACCTCCGCCCGACTCCCGACTCCCGACTCCCGGCCCCCGGCTCCCGACTCCCGGCTCCCGACTCCCGACTCGCGGCCCCCGGCTCCCGGCTCCCGGCTCCCGACTCGCGGCCCCCGGCTCCCGACTCCCGACTCGCGGCCCCCGGCTCCCGACTCGCGGCCCCCGGCCCCCGACTCAGGTGCGCCTACCCTTCTCCGTCGCTCTCCGGGGTCTCGCCGCCGTCACTCTCCGAGGGGACGCCTCCGTCACTCCCCGAGGGCTCGCCGCCGGACGTCCGTGCCGCCTCGGCGGCCTCGCCCCCGGACGCGGGACGGGCCGGCTGTCCGGAGGCCGGTCCGGGTTTCGCGTGGAGGATGTCGCGGGCCTGCTCGGCGGCGCGGGCGATGCTCTCGGAGACGAAGTCGAGGAAGCGCGCGATGTTCTCGAGGCGGGTGGCGGCCGGAGTGCCCGGACCCAGGACGCGGACGCCTTCCCGGGTGGTCTCGACGAGCTGGGCGGTGGACCGGGCGCTGGCCATCATCGACTGGTACCAGATGTCGTCGTCGACGATGTAGCGCTCGCGACGGCGTTCGTCGCGCTCCCGGCGGACGAGGCCCTGGCTCTCGAGGAACGCGATCGCCTTGGAGACGGACGCCGGGCTGACCTGGAGGCGCTGGACGAGCTCGGACGCGGTGAGGCTGCCCGCGTCGCTGATGCAGAGGCAGGCCAGCACCCGGGACATCATCCTGGACATGCCCGACGCCATGATGACGGCGGTGAACGTCTCCTCGTACTCACGCACCGCCTCGGCGTCCCGGCCATGGGGCTGCGGGGGCGCCTCCGCCCCCTGGGGCGCGGTCTGCCTGCGGCGGTGGGCGCGGCGTTCGGTGGCGCGGTGGGCGAGGTCGGCGCGGTAGGCGGCGGGGCCGCCGTTGCGCATGACCTCCCGGGTGATGGTCGAGGTCGGACGGTCGAGACGTCTGGCGATCTCCGCGTAGGCGAGGCCGTCGGCCAGCCCCAGCGCGACCTGCTGGCGTTCCTGCTGGGTGAGTCTGCCTCCCGGCATCGCGGTCTCCTTCGTCGTCCGTGGTGCCACCAGCATAGCGTTCATCTCTGATTCATTGCAACGATCAGAAAGCCGGCTGTTGCATTAGAATCAAGGTCATTGCAACAAAATATCGACCTCCACCTGCACTGTTCGCCAGTTTACGCAACAAGAGTATTGCCGAGTCAGTGAAGGCAACGTAGCGTTTCCATCATCAGAAACAGCGGGCGCCGGAAGCCCGCGCCACGGATGAAGGAGAGCGCGATGCAGAAGTTCGACACCCCCGCCCCCGTCTCGGCCGTCCTCGACATCCCCGCGGGACGCGTCCGGTTCATCGCCGCCGACCGGGCCGACACCACGGTCGAGATCCTGCCCGCGGACGCGGCCAGGGGCCGGGACGTGAAGGCGGCCGAGCAGACCGAGGTCACCTACGGCGACGGCGTCCTGCGGATAGGGACCGCGGCGGCGAGGAACCGGCTCCTCGGTGCCTCCGGATCCGTCGAGGTGACGGTCCGGCTGCCCGCCGGATCCCGCGTCGACGCGAAGGCGGCCGACGCCGAGCTCCGGGGCGTCGGACGGCTCGGCGACGTCGCCTTCGAGGGCGGGCAGGCCACGGTCCGGCTCGACGAGGCCGCGAGCACCCGCCTCACCGTCCTCGCCGGCGACATCACCGTCGGCCGCCTGGACGGCCCCGCGGAGATCAGCACGCAGAAGGGCGACCTCCACGTCACGGAGGCCGTACGCGGCACGGTCATGCTGCGCACCGGGCACGGCGACATCTCGGTCGGCGCCGCCCACGGGGTCTCCGCGTCCCTGGACGCCGGCACCGACCACGGCCGGATCCACAACGCGCTGAAGAACAACGACGGCGCCGGAGCCGCCCTGCACATCCGGGCGACCACCGCCTACGGCGACATCGACGCCCGCGGCCTGTGAGAAGGGGAGCACCCCTCGGGCGGCGCGCACCGGCATCCGCCGGCGCGCCGCCCCATTCGTGCGCGAGATCCGGCGACACATCCACAGACTCGGCACAACACGCATTCACTCCGCTAATTCGGATATTAATTCAGCGCAGTTTCCCATTACCCTTCTGCCCGCTCTCCCTGCCGCTAAACGCAAAGTTTTCGCGAACGCCGATCGACACGATCCGGGCAGATCTCATGGCCATTACGTCGCTGTGACACACTCCACAGGCCGTCCGTTTCCTCCCCTCATATACGGACAGATATGAACCTTTCGGTAGCCGTCAAGCGGATGCTCACAGGAGCGGGATAACACAGGATCCCTTCGCATGTAACCTCCTTCGACGATGCATTTTCGAATTTCCATCGGTAAATTCAATCCGCATGACCGCCGCACAGACAGACCTGCCAGCGGAATTCCTGGAAATGCCAGAGGGCCTTCGGATCGACCGTCCGGAGGTGGCCGACGGGGCCGCCCTCTGGCGCATCGCCAAGGACTCCGGAACCCTCGACCTGAACTCCTCGTACAGCTATCTGCTGTGGTGCCGTGACTTCGCCGGCACCTCGGTGGTCGCACGCGACACGGCGGACCCGGACGGGCTGCCCGTCGGATTCGTCACCGGGTACGTCCGGCCCGAGCGCCCGGACACCCTGCTCGTCTGGCAGGTCGCCGTCGACGCCTCGCACCGCGGACGCGGACTCGCCGCGGCCCTGCTCGACGGACTGACCGCGCGGGTCGCCCGGGAGCGGACGGTCGGCGGGGTCGAGACCACCATCACCCCCGGCAACATCGCCTCCGAACGCCTCTTCACCTCGTTCGCCGCCCGACACGGCGCGCGGGTCGAGCGCGAGGTGCTGTTCGGGTCGGGGAACTTCCCGAACGGCCCGGACGGGCCCCACGACCCCGAAGTCCTGTACCGCATCGGCCCCCTCTCCCTCTGACCCCCCACGCACCGAGGAGCGATTCCGCCGTGACCATCACCCAGCCCGACCTGAGCGTCTTCGAGACCCTGGAGTCGGAGGTGCGCAGCTACTGCCGCAGCTGGCCCACCGTCTTCGACCGGGCGCAGGGCAGCCGGATGTACGACGAGGACGGACACGCGTACCTCGACTTCTTCGCCGGCGCCGGATCCCTCAACTACGGGCACAACAACCCGGTCCTCAAACGCGCCCTGATCGACTACCTGGAACGCGACGGCGTCACCCACGGTCTCGACATGTCGACGACCGCCAAACGGGCGTTCCTGGAGACCTTCCAGAACATCGTGCTGCGGCCGCGTGATCTGCCGTACAAGGTGATGTTCCCGGGCCCCACCGGCACCAACGCCGTGGAGTCCGCGCTGAAGCTGGCGCGGAAGGTGAAGGGGCGCGAGGCGATCGTGTCCTTCACCAACGCCTTCCACGGGATGTCGCTCGGGTCGCTGGCCGTCACCGGCAACGCCTTCAAGCGAGCCGGCGCCGGAGTCCCGCTCGTGCACGGCACCCCGATGCCGTTCGACAACTACTTCGACGGCCAGGTGCCGGACTTCCTCTGGTTCGAACGCCTGCTGGAGGACCAGGGGTCCGGTCTCAACCGGCCCGCCGCGGTCATCGTCGAGACCGTCCAGGGTGAGGGCGGCATCAACGTCGCCCGGCCCGAGTGGCTGCGCGCCCTCGCCGACCTGTGCCGGCGGCGGGACATGCTGCTGATCGTCGACGACATCCAGATGGGCTGCGGGCGGACGGGAGCGTTCTTCTCCTTCGAGGAGGCCGGGATCGTGCCCGACATCGTGACCGTCTCCAAGTCCATCAGCGGCTACGGACTGCCCATGTCGCTGTGCCTGTTCAAGCCCGAACTGGACGTCTGGGAGCCCGGCGAGCACAACGGCACCTTCCGCGGCAACAACCCCGCGTTCGTCACCGCCGCCGCGACCCTGGAGACGTACTGGTCGGACGGCTCCGTCATGGAGAAGCAGACCCGCACCCGCGGCGAGCAGATCGAGCAGGGCCTGATCTCCATCACCGAGGAGAACCTCGCCGACGTCCGGGAGTACCGGGGGCGCGGGCTCGTCTGGGGGCTGGAGTTCCACGAGAAGGAGCGTGCGGGACGCGTCGCGCGGCGCGCCTTCGAACTCGGGCTGCTCATCGAGACATCCGGACCGGAGGGCGAGGTCGTGAAGCTCCTCCCGGCGCTCACCATCACCCCCGACGAACTCGACGAAGGCCTGCGCACCCTCGCCCGCGCCGTGCGCGAGACCCTCTGAGACCCACCCCGAACCCCGCACCCGAGCCACGAGAGAGAGGCATCGCAACATCGTGATAGTCCGTTCGTTCAAGGACATCGAAGGTACCGACCGGCACGTGAAGTCGGCCTCGGGCACCTGGGAGAGCAAGCGCGTCGTCCTCGCCGAGGAGAAGGTCGGCTTCTCCGTGCACGAGACGATCCTGTACGCGGGCACGGAGACGTCGATGTGGTACGCGAACCACATCGAGGCCGTCGTGTGCGTCGAGGGCGAGGCCGAACTCACCGACGACGAGACCGGGTTCACGTACACGATCACACCCGGCACCACGTACCTGCTCGACGGGCACGAGAGGCACACGATGCGGATCAAGGAGGACTTCCGCTGCATCTGTGTCTTCAACCCGCCCGTCACCGGGCGCGAGGACCACGACGAGAACGGCGTCTACCCGCTGCTCACCGAGGAGGTGTGACACGCCGATGACCACCCTCACCGATCTCTACCCCAGCCGCGGCGCCACCGAGGTGTCCGTACCCCGCCAGGACCCGGTCGTCTGGAGCGCGCCGGGCGAACCCGGCCCGATCACCGGCTCCGAACTGCACACGTACGAGCGCGACGGCTTCCTCCCCGTGGAGGAGCTCCTCAGCGAGGACGAGGTCGCGGTGTACCGGCAGGAGTTGGAGCGGATCGTCACCGATCCCGCGATCCGGGCCGACGAGCGCTCGATCGTCGAGCCGAAGTCGCTCGAGATCCGGTCCGTCTTCGAGGTGCACCGGATCAGCGAGATCTTCGCCCGTCTCGTCCGCGACGAACGCGTGGTCGGGCGGGCCCGGCAGATCCTCGGCTCGGACGTCTACGTCCACCAGTCGCGGATCAACGTCAAGCCGGGTTTCGGGGCCAGCGGGTTCTACTGGCACTCGGACTTCGAGACGTGGCACGCCGAGGACGGGCTGCCGAACATGCGGACGGTGTCCGTGTCGATCGCGCTGACCGAGAACTACGACACCAACGGCGGCCTCATGATCATGCCGGGGTCGCACCGGACGTTCCTAGGCTGTGCGGGTTCCACCCCGGAGGACAACTACAAGCAGTCGCTGCAGATGCAGGACGCGGGTACGCCCTCCGACGAGGCGCTCACCGGCTTCGCCACCCGGCACGGCATCAAGCTCTGTACGGGCCGGGCCGGTTCGGCGACCTGGTTCGACTGCAACTGCATGCACGGCTCGGGCGACAACATCACCCCGTTCCCGCGCAGCAACGTCTTCATCGTGTTCAACAGCGTGGAGAACGCGGCGGTGGAGCCCTTCGCGGCGCCGGTGCGCAGGCCCGAGTTCATCGGGGCCCGCGACTTCACCCCCGTGCGCTGACCACGGACCGGCCCCGGACCACCGGGAGCGACGCCCCGGGCCACCGGCCGTGGCGGCCCGGGGCGTCGCTCCCGTGTGCCGAAGGCCGCCGGGTCTCAGGGACGCAGAGCGTCCAGCAGCCGGTCGACGTCGGCGGGTGTGTTGTACAGGTGGAAGGCGGCCCGAAGGTTGCCCGCCCGGTCGGACACCTCGACTCCGGCCTCGCTCAACTCCGGCTGCAGCCGGCCCAGTCCAAGGACGGAGACGATCGGCGAGTCCGGCGCGGGCACCGGCTCGTGGCCCAGTTCCCGCAGCCCGGCGCGGAATCGGTCGGCGAGGCCGAGGTCGTGGGTGTGTACGCGTTCCACGCCCAGCTCCTCGACGAGTTCCAGCGAGTGCCGGGCGCCCGCGTACGAGAAGAGGCTGGGGCTCTCGTCGAACCGCCGCGCCGAGTGGGCGAGTTCCCCGACCGGGCCGTAGCAGCTGTCCCAGGGCGCCTGCCCGGCGACCCAGCCCGCGAACAGCGGGGTGAGCCCGCCGAAGTCCTCCGGGACGACCAGGAAGGCCACGCCCCGGGGGCAGACGAGCCACTTGAAGGCGACGGAGGAGACGTAGTCGTAGGCGTCCGCCGTCAGCGGCAGCCAGCCCGCGGCCTGCGACGCGTCGACGTACGTCCGCGCGCCATGTGTCCGCGCGGCCTCGCAGATCGCGGGCAGGTCGGCGACCCGGCCGTCCGCGGACTGCGCGGCGCTGACCGCGACGAGTGCGGTGCCGGGGCGTACGGATTCGGCGAGCCGCTCCAGCGGTACGGCGCGCACCTTGAGGTCGCCGCGGACGTGGAAGGGGTTCACCACCGAGCTGAAGTCGGCCTCGGCGGTGAGCACTTCCGCGCCGGGCGGCAGCGCGGCCGCGATCAGTCCGCTGTAGACGGCGACCGACGCCCCGGCCGCCACCCGGGTCGCCGGGACCTGGACCAGCCGGGCGAACGAGGCGCGGGCGGCCTCGACGTCCGCGAACATGTCCGCGGGCCGTCCGGCGGCGACGGACGCGACCGCGGTGCGCATCGCGTCCACCGCGCGGGCCGGCAGCAGTCCGGTGCTCGCGGAGTTCAGATAGGTGTTCTTCGGGGCGAACTCGGCGCGTACGAGGCTCTCGAAGGTCTCCATGG
This sequence comes from Streptomyces sp. NPDC057950, assembly GCF_042887295.1. Lineage (NCBI taxonomy): Bacteria > Bacillati > Actinomycetota > Actinomycetes > Kitasatosporales > Streptomycetaceae > Streptomyces > Streptomyces sp. NPDC057950. Next base: position 493,732 of record NZ_JBHVPP010000002.1, on the reverse strand, counting down.
GACCCACTCTGCGGCCCCGGGCACCCCCCGTCCATTGCGGACTTCTACCCGGTTCCCCTGAGGAACGCTTATACAAGCGCCCCGACCAGGGACTTTCAGTGCTGGGGCACGGCGCATCCGTCCGGGCCGCAGACCTCCGCGTCGCCGGAGTCCTGCTGGATCAGCCGCAGCGGCGGGCGCTCTCCCCATGCCTGGGTCAGCGCCTGGGTGAACACCTCGGCGGGCTGGGCGCCGGAGACTCCGTACTTGCGGTCCAGGACGAAGAACGGCACGCCGTTCGCGCCCAGCTCGGCCGCCTCGCGCTCGTCGGCGCGCACGTCGTCGGCGTACGCCTTCGGGTCGGCGAGGACCGTGCGGGCCGCGTCCGCGTCGAGTCCGGCCGCGACGGCCAGCTCCACGAGCCGCTCGTCGTCGCCGAAGACGGTCCGCTCCTCGGCGAAGTTCGCCCGGTAAAGCAGCCCGATCAGCTCGTCCTGGCGGCCCTGCTCCTTGGCGAAGTGCAGGAGGCGGTGCATGTCGAAGGTGTTGCCGTGGTCGCGGTCCCTGGTGCGGTAGGCGAGGCCCTCGGCGGCGGCCTGCGTGCCCAGGTTCTCCTCGCCGGCCTGCGCCTGCGCCTCGCTCATGCCGTACTTCTTGGTGAGCATCGCGAGGACGGGCTGGATGTCACCCTTGGCGCGGCCCGGGTCGAGCTCGAAGGAACGGTGCACCACTTCGATCTCGTCGCGGTGCGGGAAGGCGTCGAGCGCCTTCTCGAAGCGCGCCTTTCCCACGTAGCACCAGGGGCAGGCGATGTCGCTCCAGATCTCGACGCGCATGTCTCGGCTCTCTCCAGGTCGTACGGGTACGGGGATACGGCGGCACCCTCCACGGGTCCTCGGGCGGAAACGTTCAGGCGGCCGGGTTCATTCCCCGTTCATTCCCCGGGGACGGTGTACCGCAGGAAGAGGTGGTGATCACCCTCGGCCGGCGGGTTCTCCGGGTCCGGCACCCAGCCCTGGCGGGCGTAGAAGGCCTGCGCGCGTTCGTTGTCGACGTGCACGTCGAGCGTGGCCGTCCGCTTCCCGTCGGCCTGCCACTCCTCGACGCAGGCCGCGTGCAGGGAGGTGCCGATGCCGTCGCGCCAGCGGTCGGGGGCGACGTGGAACTGGAAGAGCTTCACGGAGTCGGCGGGCGCGCCCTCGTCGCCGCGGAAGGAGGCGATGCCCACGAGTCGCCCGTCGCGCACCGCGCACAGCACATGGGTGTCCGGGCGCTCGATGGCGCCGCGCCAGAGCGCCGGCCAGTCGAGTCCGTCCTCGGGCAGGCCGTCCGGGTAGTAGGTGGCGCGGGCGCGGACATGCAGGTCGGCGATGGCGGCGGCCTCGCCCGCCAGCGCGGTCCTGATCACGAGGGAACCGACGGTGCGGTGCGTTCTGATCACGTACCGAAGGACGTGGCGTCGGGAGTTCCGGTTCCGGTCCGGCCGAACCGGCTGCGGTCAGCTGCCGTCCCTCAGGTCCTGGGGCCAGTGCGGGCGGAACTCGATGCCGTCGTACGTGACCACGCAGCCCTCCCCCATCGGGGACTGCGTCATGAAGCCGACCAGCGCGTCGGACGTCTCCTTCTCGTCGCCCAGCGTGAAGAGCCGGATGAAGGTCCAGTTCGTTCCGTTGCGGGAGGCGTGGAAGGCGAAGGCGCGGCCGGTCCTGCTGATCCGCAGCCAGACGGAACTCCCCTCCACGGTGAAGGAGTTGGCGTCGTCGGAATGACCTCGGGTGACCACCGTGCAGACGGTGGGCACGTCCGGGGAGTACTCCAGGCACAGCTTCGCCCAGGCCCGCTCCCCCACGTGGACGTAGAGCACGCCCGCGTCGAAGGAGGCACCGAAGCCGACCGTGACCCGGGCGATCAGCTGGAAGTCCCCCTCGGGGGCGCCGAGCAGCCGGGGCGCGTCCGAGGCGGGGTCCAGGGCCTCGCCGGTGGGCGGCACGAAACGGTCCTGGCGACCGCCGGCCCAGCCCGCGAGCACCCCGTCCTCGTAGGACCAGTGTCCGTCCGGGCCGTACGTGCGCAGGGAGAAGGGAAGTTCGGGAAGTTCCAGGTCCATCTTCCAAGTCTCCCAGGTCCGCCGCGGCCCGCTCACGCAGGGCGCGGGCGGCCGCGCGACCGGCCGGGGCCGGGCCCGCGGCCCGCCGACGGCCGCGGGCCCGAGGACGCCTCCCGCCGAGCTCTCAGCGCTCCAGCCGCCCGTTGAACCGGCGCGGCAGGTCCAACGGGTTGTCGTCCCGCAGTTCGGCCGGCAACAGCGCCTCGGGAGCACCCTGATAGGCCACCGGCCGCAGCCACCGCTCGATCGCCGTACCGCCGACGGAGGTCGACGTGGACGTCGTCGCGGGATACGGGCCACCGTGGTGCTGGGCCGGGGCGACGGCGACGCCCGTCGGCCAGCCGTTGACCACGACCCGCCCCGCGAGCGGCGTCAGCTCGGCGAGGATCTCGGCGCCGCGCCCCTCGCCGGCTGCCTCCTCGGCGGAGAGCTGCACGGTGGCGGTGAGGTTGCCGGCCAGACGGGCGAGGACCGCGCCGGCCTCGGACTCGTCCTCGTAGCGGACGATCACCGTGAGCGGGCCGAAGCACTCCTCCAGGAGCAGGTCGTGCTCACCGGCGGTCGCGAGCCTCTGCGCGGGCACGGTCAGGAAGCCGGGGCTCACCGTGTGTTCACCGCCCGCGCCGGGCGTCACCGGGGCCTCCACGCCGGGGAGTCCGGCGCGCTCGGCGACCCCGGCGACGAAGTTGTCGCGCATGCGGTGGTCGAGGAGGACACCGGCGTCGGTGTCGCTGACGGCGTCCGTGAGCGACTTGACCAGACGGTCGCCGGCCGCGCTCGCCGGGGCCAGCACCAGGCCCGGCTTCACACAGAACTGGCCGACGCCCAGCGTCATCGAGCCCGCGAGCCCGGCGCCGATCGCCTCGGCGCGCTCGGCCGCCGCGGCCTCGGTGACGACGACGGGGTTCAGGGAGCCGAGTTCGCCGTGGAACGGGATCGGCACGGGGCGCGCGGCCGCCGCGTCGAAGAGCGCCCGGCCGCCACGGACGGACCCGGTGAAACCGGCCGCCGTGACCAGCGGGTGCCTGACGAGTTCGACGCCCGCCTCGAAGCCGTGCACCAGGCCGACGACGCCCGGCGGGATGCCGTGCCGGCCGGCCGCCCGGCGCAGGACGGCCGCGACCAGCTCGGAGAGCGCCGGGTGGTCGGGGTGCGCCTTGACCACCACCGGGCAGCCGGCCGCCAGCGCGCTCGCGGTGTCGCCGCCGGCGACCGAGAAGGCGAAGGGGAAGTTCGAGGCCGAGTAGACGGCGACGACGCCCAGCGGCACCTTGTAGCGGCGCAGGTCCGGGATCGGCGGGGTCGCCGTGTCGTCGGGGTGGTTGATCACGACGTCGAGGAACGCGCCCTCGTCGACGATGTCCGCGAAGGCCCGCAACTGGTAGCAGGTGCGGGTGAGTTCGCCGGTGAGCCGGACCGGGCCGAGCGCGGTCTCCGCGTCGGCGGCCTCGACGAGGTGGTCCTTGGCCCCTTCGAGCAGGTCCGCGGCGGTACGCAGGAAGGCCGCGCGCGCGGTGCGGTCCACGAGGGCTCCCCGGGCGGCGTGCGCGGCGCGGACGGTCTCGTCGACCTCCTGGGCTGTGGCCTCCACCGCAACCTGCTCGCGCTGCTTCCCGGTACGGGGGTCGACACTCCAGACTGGTGCTGCTGCCACCGGGGGTCCCTCCAGATGTGATGCCGCGGTTCTTGTGTCACCGACCAGCGGCGTTCGATATACTGAACGCTGTCTCTGATGGTGAATATGATGCGGAGACTATTTCCCGTCCAACGAGGGGGTCAAGGGCGATGTCGGCAGGCGAGACAGGCGGCGGAGCGCAGGTCAAGTCCGCGGTACGGACCGTGGAATTGCTCGAGTACTTCGCGGGCCGGCCCGGAATGCACTCCCTGGCCGCGGTCCAGGAGGCCGTCGGCTATCCGAAGTCCAGCCTCTACATGCTGCTGCGCACCCTCGTGGAGCTCGGCTGGGTGGAGACGGACGCGACGGGCACGCGGTACGGCATCGGAGTACGCGCCCTGCTGGTCGGCACCTCGTACATCGACGGTGACGAGGTGGTGGCCGCGGCCCGGCCCACCCTGGACCGGCTGTCGGACGACACCACCGAGACCATCCACCTGGCACGCCTGGACGGCACGAACGTCGTCTATCTGGCCACCCGCCAGTCCCAGCACTATCTGCGCCCCTTCACCCGGGTGGGCCGCCGCCTCCCGGCGCACTCGACCTCACTGGGCAAGGCGCTGCTCGCCACCCACACCGACGAGCAGGTCCGCAAGATGCTCCCGGAGACGCTCCCCGCCCTCACCGAGCACACGATCACCGACCGGGAGAAGCTCATCGAGGAGCTGCGCCAGGTGCGGGAGCAGGGCTTCGCCGTGGACCGCGAGGAGAACACGCTGGGGCTGCGCTGCTTCGGCGTCGCGATCCCGTACCGCACCCCGGCCCGTGACGCGATCAGCTGCTCGGTGCCGGTCGCCCGGCTCACCCCCGCGCACGAGCAGATGGTGAAGGACGCTCTGTTCGACGCCCGCGACCGGCTGACGCTCGCCACCCGGAGGCTCTGAACCATGGAGATCGCGCTCCGCCCGGTCCACGACAGCGACCTGCCGGTCTTCTACCGGCAGCTGAACGACCCCGAGTCCCTGCGGATGGCCGCGTTCACCCCGAGGGACCCTGCCGACCGGGACGCGTTCGACGCCCACTGGAGGCGTGTCCGCGCCTCGCCCGGCACACTGACGCGCACGGTCCTCGCGGACGGCGACGTCGTGGGCAGCGCCGCGGTGTACGGGGAGCCCGGCGAGCGCGAGGTCACGTACTGGATCGACCGGGCCTACTGGGGCCGGGGCATCGCGACGGCCGCGCTGCGGGGCCTGCTGGCGGAGGTGCCCGAGCGCCCGCTGTACGCGCGGGCGGCGGCCGACAACCCCGGGTCGCGGCGGGTCCTGGAGAAGTGCGGGTTCCAGGTCACCGCACAGGCCCGGGGGTACGCGCACGCGCGCGGCGAGGAGACGGACGAGGTCGTTCTCACCCTGGCGCGCTGACCCGGATCTCATGAACGGCGCATGAGAAGTGCGGGCGGAAGGGAACGATCCACCCGCGTCCGCTCGTCCTTCTGTGCGGGATGAACAAGACGATCAGGCGTGCCGCCGTCTTCACTCTGCTGCTCGTGCTCTCCCTGTTGATCAGGGCGACGTGGGTGCAGTTCTACGACGGCAGGGCACTCGCGGACGACAAGAACAACCGGCGCAACGCGATCGAGCAGTACGCGAACCCGCTCGGGAACATCATCGTGGCCGGCGACGCGATCACCGGCTCCGCGCAGACGAAGGGCAGCGACCTCAAGTACAAGCGCACGTACACCGACGGCAGCCTGTACGCGGCCGTCACGGGCTACAGCTCGCAGGTGTTCGGGGCGACCCAGCTGGAGGGCATCTACCAGAACCTGCTGGACGGCACGGACAACCAGCTCAAGAACCCTCTCGACACGGTCACCGGCAAGCGCTCCGATCCGGGTGACGTGGTCACGACGATCGACCCGGCCGTGCAGAAGGCGGCGTACGAGGCGCTCGGCGACAAGAAGGGCGGGGCCGTCGCCATCGACCCCAGGACCGGCAGGATCCTCGCCGCCGTCTCCACCCCGTCGTACGACCCCTCGCTGCTGAGCGGCGGCGACTCCGCCGCCTGGAAGAGGCTGACGAAGGACGCGGACAAGCCGATGACCAACCGGGCGCTGCGCCAGCCGCTGCCCCCGGGGTCGACGTTCAAGCTGGTCGTCGCCGCGGCCGCGCTGGAGGACGGGCTGTACCCGGACGTGGACACGCGGACGGCCAGCCCGAACCCGTACACGCTGCCGAACACGACGACCGTCCTGAAGAACGAGAACGCCTCCGCGCCCTGTGCGAACGCCCCGATCCGTGTCGCGCTGCAGTACTCCTGCAACAACGTCTTCGCGAAGATGGCCGTCGACCTCGGCCAGGACAAGCTGAGGGCGATGGCCGAGAAGTTCGGCTTCAACGACACCTCGCAGGACGTGCCGGTACGGGCGTACCCGAGTGTCTATCCCTCGGGCATGGACAAGTCGTCCACGGCGCTGACGGGCATCGGCCAGTACGACGTCACCGCGACCCCGCTCCAGATGGCCATGGTGTCGGCGGCTCTTGCCAACGGGGGCAAGCTGGTCTCGCCGCACATGGTGGCGCGGACCAGTGACGCCGGCGGCAAGGTGGTGACGAACTACGACGACCATACGGAGACCAAGGAGATCGTCAGTCCGTCGACCGCCGGACAGCTCCGGTCCGCGATGCGCACGGTCGTCAAGGACGGCACGGGCACGAACGCCCTGATCCCCGGCGCGACGGTGGGCGGCAAGACGGGAACGGCCCAGCACGGCGAGAACAACAGCAAGACGCCCTACGCCTGGTTCACGTCCTACGCGACGTCCGACTCGAACGGCAAGGAGGTCGCCGTCGCGGTCATGGTCGAGCAGTCGGACGCGGCGCGCTCCGAGGTCAGCGGCAACGGCCTGGCGGCCCCGGTGGCCAGGGCGATGATGCGGGCGGCCCTGAAGGGCTGAGGCGCCTCGCACGGCGCGGGGCCGCCCCGCATACCCGGGGCGGCCCTTCTCGCCTGCCGTCACTTGACGCCGAACAACTGCCTCACCGGATCGATCGCGAAGTACACGAGGAAGAGCGCCGACACGGCCCACAGCAGCCAGTGGACCTCACGGAGCTTGCCGAGCACCGCCTTGATCACGACGTAGGCGACGAAACCCGCACCGATGCCGTTGGTGATCGAGTAGGAGAAAGGCATCGCGGCGATGGTGAGGAACGCGGGGATCGCGATCTCGTAGTCGTCCCATTCGATGTGCTTGACCTGCGTCATCATCAGGAAGCCGACCGCGACGAGGGCGGGGGCCGCCGCCTGGAGCGGGACGATGGTGAGCAGCGGGGTCAGGAACAGGGCGAGAGCGAACATGCCGCCGGTGATCAGGTTCGAGAAGCCGGTCCGCGAGCCCTCGCCGACCCCTGCCGCGGACTCGATGTACGCGGTGCTGGACGAGGCGGAGGCCGCGCCGCCCGCGACCGCCGCGGCACCGTCGATGAACAGCACCCGGCCGATGCCGGGCACCTTGCCCTCCTCGTCGAGCAGCCCGGCCTCGGCGCTGACGCCGACGATCGTGCCCATGGCGTCGAAGAAGTCCGACAGGATGAGGGTGAAGATCAGCAGGACGACCGTCAGAGTGCCGGTCTCGCCGAAGCCGCCGAACAGGCTGAAGTGACCGACCAGGCCGAAGTCCGGGGCGTCCACCACGTCGGAGGGGATCTTCGGCGTGGTCAGGCCCCAGCTCTTGATGTCGGCGGCCGAGTCGATGATCACGGCGAGCACCGTCATCGTCACGATGCTGATCAGGATGGCGCCCTTCACCTTGCGCGCCATCAGTCCGATGGTGAGCAGCACACCGAGGCAGAAGACCAGGACGGGCCAGCCGGTCAGCGAGCCCGTCGCGCCCAACTGCACGGGTACGGTGGTGTTCGCGACGTCCGGGATACGGCTGACGAAACCGGCGTCCACGAAGCCGATGAAGGCGATGAACAGCCCGATACCGACGCCGATGGCGTGCTTGAGCTGTTGCGGGATGGCGTTCATGACCGCTTCGCGCAGTCCGGTGAGGACCAGTACGCAGATGATCACGCCTTCGATGACCACCAGGCCCATGGCGTCGGGCCAGCTCATCAGCGGGGCTATCTGGAAGGCGACGACGGCGTTCAGACCGAGGCCCGCCGCGATCGCGAGCGGCAGGTTGCCGCCCACCCCCATGATGACGGTCATCACCGCGGCCACCAGGGCGGTGGCCGTGACGAGTTGGCCACTGTCGAGGTGGTGGCCGAACTTGTCCTTGACGCTGCCGAGAATGATCGGATTCAGGACAAGGATGTAGGCCATCGTGAAGAACGTGGCGAAACCGCCGCGTATCTCCCGCCCGAACGTGGAACCCCGTTCGGAGATCTTGAAAAACCGGTCGACGCTGTTCGCCGCCGGTGGCACGGGACTTGGCCGCTCTGCCGCCTTCTGCGATTCGGACATGGCGATACTCCTCGTAACCTGCGTGTCGGGTGTGCGGATGCTGGCTGGATTGTTCCCACGTTGAACCGCGTTCAGGTTTTCCCTGTGTTACGGAATCCGGTCGCCCCGCCGCACGCCGTTCGAGGCCCTGTCCGAACGCCTCCACGGCCACGCATCGCGTCACACGGCGACACCGATTCCCCGTGGACGGCGGACGGGGACCGTATACGCGGCCGGGCCTCCCGCCGCGGGCGCGCGCCACGGACCGACGGCCCCGTGCCAGGCGGCCGGGGGTGGCTCCGCAGCACGGATTCGCGCCGCGGGACAACCGCCCGCTCGTTTTCTCCGTCCTCTCCGGTGCGTGGAGGAAGGACACCGGTCGACGGCTCCACGGGCTCGGCCCCGCCGAACCCGGTGCGTCGTCCGGCCCCGTGGATCTGCTGGCCTGAGCCCCCCTCGGAGCCAGTCAGAGGAGCGCCCCCGCCGGTGACGACCGGCGGGGGCGTTCGCCTTGTCCCACAAGGAGGACGGGAGCGCGTCAGCTGACGAAGTACGTCGGGTTCGGCAGCTTGTAGGTCTTGTCCGCGTAGCCGCCGTCGAGGTCCGAGTACTGGTCGCCGAAGTTGGCGACGATGTCGTACCCGAGGGACTCGATGTGCTTACGGGTACCGGCCTTGTACTGCACGGTGGTGCAGTTCCAGGCGGCGGCCGTGGCGCAGGAGCTCAGGTACGCGGGCGGGTTGGCGGCGTCCTTGAGGAACATGTGGGCGGCGTCGAGGTTGACGTCGGCGCCGACCTTCCTGAGGTTCGTGACCGCGTCGACGCGCTGCGACTCCTTCAGGCCCGAGTTGTAGAAGACCTCGACGCCCTTGGACTTGGCGTACGCGACGAGCTCGGGGGTGCCGAAGACGGCCGGACGGTCGGCCTGGGCCACGTACGACGCCCACGTGGCGGAGTTGTACGTGTAGTTGGTCTTCTTCTCGTAGTCCAGGGAGAGCAGCAGCGTGTCGTCGATGTCGAAGACGACCGCCGGCTTCTCGCCCCGGTGCCTCGCCTTGTGCGCCGCCTTGTCGATGTGGCGCTCGGCGTCCGACTCCAGGCGCGCGAGGTCCTTGGCGTACTGACTGGTGCCGGATGCCTGGTAGACGCCGTTGCCGTCGAGTGTGGTGCCGTAGTAGGTGTCGATGTCCTTGACCAACACCCCGATGTTGTAGGGCTCGTGGGTCGAGTTCGCCGTCGACTGCCCGGCGTTGGCGACACCGGTGCCGTAGAGGGCGGCACCGGCGATGGCACAGGCGGCACCGACGGCCGCCGCTCTGAGGGACTTCCGCATGGGTTCTCCGGATCTGGGTGAGTTGATTAACCGGCCGTTCCGCACCAGGTCACCGACTGTCTACGCGCATCACCCACGACACGCGAGAGTCTTTATCCGATCGATATCTCACCCACAGGGAGCGCTTCCGTCGACGCATTGCCCGCCAGTGACATGTCCTTGACCTTCCCTTGAAGCGGTTCTCCTAGGGTCGGAACGCACATGCGAACGCTGCGTCGGACGGGGAGATCCGCATGGGTGAGGGCAACGGCGACGGCATGGTCCTGCACATCCGCACCGCCGATCTGAAGCGGGCGGCGCCCGACTTCCAGGAAGGGGCGAAGAACCTCGGCAAAGCGCTCACCACTCTCGTCACCACCCTGGACGGCCTGGGCAAGCCCTGGGGCGACGACAAGCAGGGCTCCGAGTGCGGTGACTCCTACTCACCCCTGCAGAAGAGGATCGAGAGCGCCGCGGGCACGCTCGTACTCGGCCTGGTGAGCATCCACGAAGCCATGGACGACCTGGCCGACGGACACGTGGACAACGACCAGTTGATCGCCGGGATGTTCACCGAGGTGAAGGTCACGGACAAGGACCGGCAGAGCGACGGTGCCGGTGAGCGTTGAGGACGAGGCCAAGAAGATCCTGCTGAAGCTGGGACTGTGGTGGCCGGACGCCGACTCCGGTTCGCTGCGGGCCGCGGCGACCGCCTGGCGTACCTTCGCCGACGCCGTCGACGACGTACGGGGGCCGGTGCACACGAGCGCCTCCTCCCTCATCCACGGGAACCGCATCATCACCTTCTTCCCGGTAGGAAAGAGCTACGTCCCGTGATCACTGTGCACTTCACCGTCCGGCCCGGCCAGGGTGACCCCAGTGGGTTCGACCTGGGTGACATGTCCGTCACCGGGGATCTCGGTACGGCCGACTCGGCGGGCCGTACTCCCGACCAGGGCATGATGATCCACCTCTCCGTGACGCAGCTGCTGGACAGCCTCGGCACGCTACTCCGTGGCCATGGCAGAACGGTCACTTTCACCGGTGTCGACACCTCGTTCGCTCTCGTCTTCCGGCGCACCAGGGACGGAGTCTCCGTCGCCTCCGAGGACGGCGTCATCGCCCGCACGACGCCGGGCGAACTCGCGTCGGCGGTTCTGGGCGCGGCCGAAGCACTGTCCCTCACCCTGCCCACGGGGGATCCGGCCGCGTCCGACTGCGCGGACGCCTTGGCGGCATTTCGTCCGCTGGTGTCACGGCCCGGTCCTGGTGGCGCTCATTGACGTGGGGAGGGACGGACCGTTGCGGGCACCAGTCCCCGAGGAACACCTCCCGGGTCGCCGACTCGGGCTCCACGGAGCTCAGTCGGGGCCGATCGGGCGGGACGCCGATCACCGCTCCAGGTCCGGGGCCTCGCCGCTGACCCGGCCATGGGTGACCAGGTGGCCGCGCGGGTCGGCGCACGCGGTGGAGCGGGCGAAGACGAAGCCGTACGGGGCCCCGGCCAGGTCCGTACGGTTCAGGCGCGCGGTGAAGCCGTCGGCCTGCACGGTCGTGGTGGCCGACCCGGTCGTGCCGTAGGTGCCGCCGCCGGGCTTCGGTGTGCCGGCCGCGTTGTCGTACACCACGACGACCTCCCGCGGGTCCCCGGAGGCGCCGATCCAGGTCACCTCCGTACGGTCGGCGCCGACGGCGACGGTCTCGCGGTAGGTGCCCGGGGCGAGGACCAGCGCGTGTCCACTCCCGCCCGCCGCGTCCACGGCGGCCTGGACGGTGGTGTGGTCGCCGCGGCCCCCGGGGTGCACGTGCGGAGTGCGCGCGCCGAGGCGGGCGGAGGGCGAGCCGTAGCGTCCGAACGGTGACCGGATCGCCGCGCGGGCGGGGGCCGCGAGCGCCGGAGCCAGTACGGCTCCGATGCCCGCGGCGGCGAACGTCCTTCTGCCGAACGGGACTTCGGCCACGCTCAGCAGACCTTGCCGGCGCCCGCGCGATGGTCCACGATTCCCGGTACCGCCCTCGGCGGATCGACATGGGTCCGCAGGGCCGGTGTCCATCCGGCGCCGGACCGCAGCGTCTCGGCCGGGAACTCCGCGTTGTGCACGGCGATCAGATCCGTCGCCACCCCGTTGACGTAGTTGTCCCTGGCGGTGAGCGGCGCCTCCTTCCACTTCTTCAGGACGGTCGCCGCGCTGATCCCGCCGGGGAGGGTGAACGCGTTGTGCTCGGCGACGAGCCGGGACTCCATGCCGATGCCGTAGCTGTAGGAGAAGCCGTCGCCCGCGACGAAGTGGTTGTTGTACGAGTCCACCTGGCCGAAGCGGACCCGCGGCGCGCGCTCGACCAGGTTCGAGAACAGGTTGTGGTGGAAGGTCACCTTGAGGTGGCCCCGGTCGACCGCGGCCGTGGAGGCGCTGTCGCTGTTGCCGACCAGGATCGTCTTGTCGTGGTCGGTGAACACGTTCCAGGACGCGGTCACGTAGTCCGCGCCCCTGACGATGTCCAGCTCACCGTCGTGCTGCTCGTAGATCCGGCCGAAGTACGCGGGAAGCGAGCTGTCGGGGTGGTCCCCGTCGGTGAAGGTGTTGTGGTCCAGCCAGACGTGGGTGGACCCATGGACGACCGCGCTGTCGTACTCGGAGTTCCAGCTGCCGACGGCCGTGTCGGTCGGGTCCCACTGCGGGAAACAGTCCAGCGGGCTCTCGAAGGTGAGGTTGCGGACGATGACGTTGTCCACGGCCTTGATCTGGAGGGCGGCTCCCCTGAAGCCCGCGTTCCTGCCGATGCCCACGAGAGTGGTGTCGGCGGGGATGTCCGCCTTGACGGCGGCGTCCTGGCGGGCGGCGGAGGCGCGGCGCAGGCCTTCGGGGCTGTCGTCGGCTTCGGCGTCCAGGTTGGTGCCGTACCCCCAGTTCTCCGGCGCGTACTTCCTCAGATAGGCGTCGAAGTCGTAGCCCGGCACGGCGAAGGACTCGCAGCCCTCGGCGGCGGCGTCGATCACGCCCTTCACCCTGATGATCCTCGGAGCGGTGGAGCCGTCGTTCAGCGCGGCCTTGAACTCGGCCCAGGTGCCGACGGTGTAGACGTGCGCGGCGTCGGCGGCGGCGCCTCCGGTCGTACCGGTGGTGGCGGAACCCCAGCCGTCGCCGGCGGGGAGGGTCTGGCGGCCCGGGTCGCGGGGCCGCGCCTGGGCGGGGGTGCCGGTGGCGGCCAGGACGAGGGCGGTGCATCCGGCCAGCGCAATAATGACACGTACATGACACTTATTGATCATGGTGCGGCTCTCACTTTCCGGTGGGAGGAGCTGAAGGGTCGTACGGGGAGTCCGCGCGGACCCGCCGTGACCGGCCCGGGGCCTCGGGACAACCCGTGCGGGGCAGTCCCGCGCCCCCGGACCGGCCTCGCACCGGCCGCCCGGCGTGGCGGACCGGCCGAACGGACCTGCGCGCGAACCGGGGGAGCGATCGGCGCGCCGGACCGGCCGGACTAGTGATTCGCCTTCCAGTCCGCCTGCGCCTTGTCGAGCTGGTCGGCCAGCGTGTCCAGGAAGTCCTTCGCGCTCATCTTCCCGAGCAGCAGCTTCTGGAAGTTGGGCTCGTTGTCGGCCTTGGAGATGGTGTTCCAGTCGGGCAGGTAGTACGGCAGCTGCACGATCTTGGTGTCGGCGCCGTTGAGTGCCTCCGCGGCCAGCTTGGTCGGCTCGGCCCGCTGGATCCAGGCGTCCTTCGCGGCGTCGGTGTTCGCCGGGACCTGGCCCGCGGACTCGTTGAACTTGGAGTTCTCCGCGGCCGAGACCGCGAACTCGATGAACTTCCAGGCCGCCGACTTGTTCTTGCCGGACTTGAACAGGCTCAGCCCGTCGACCGGGTTGGACACCTGCACCCGCGTGCCGTCGTCCTGGGTGGGGTTCGGGATGCCCCTGAACTTCCCCGCGCCCAGCGCCTTCAGGTGGTCCTGGTAGGAGCCGAGATTGTGGCTCAGCATGCCGATGCTGCCGCTGTCCCACTGGGCGACCATCTTGGCGAAGTCGTTGTTGACGTCGGCGGACGGGGTGTCCTTCTTGTACAGGGCGATGTACTTCTCCAGGGCCGCCACGTTCCTCGGGTCGTTGACGGTGGTTTCGTCGCCCTTCCAGAACGAGGTGAGGCCCGTCTGGCCGTACACCGCGTCCAGGGCCGGCGCGATGGCCCCCTCGCCGCCTCGGATGGTGAAACCGAACCGGTTCCCGCCCTTGTCGGTGAGCTTGTCGGCGGCTTCGTAGAACTTCGCCCAGGTGGTCGGCGCTTCCAGGCCGGCCGACTTGAAGAGGTCCGTGCGGTACCACAGCGTGCCGTTGTTCGCGGAGGTCGGCACCTGGTAGAGCTTGCCCGCGCCGCCCGCGGCCCGGCTGACGTCGAGCAGGTTCTGGCTCAGCCTGCCCTTCAGCGGGCTCTTGTCCAGGCGGCTGTCCAGTGGCTCCAGCGCGCCCTGGACGGCGACCTCGGCGAGCATCGCGGTACCCACACCGCCGACGTCGGGCAGACCGCCGCCCTGGATGGCGGTGTCGTACTTCGACTGGGCGCTCGCCGCGGGAATGCCCACGTAGTTGACCTTGATGTCCGGGTACTTCTTCTCGAAGTCCGCGATGATCTGCTTCCAGATGTCGGTGCGGACACCGCCGTTGTTGTCCCAGAAGGTGATCTCGCCCTTGCCCGAGCCCTCGTCGCCCTTGTCCCCCGCCGCCCCGCTGCCGTTGTCGCCGCAGGCGGTGGCGGTGAGCGCGAGCACGGAACCCAGGACGACGGCCAGCGCGGAGCGCCTGGTTCTGTGGATGCTGATCTTCATTGGTCGGCTCTCTTCTTCTGGTTCCAGCAGGGTTGCGGGGTCTGATCGGTCATGGTCCGCCGGTGCGGGCGGCACCGGCTCCGGATGTCCGGTACGCGGTAACGGAAAGCGCTTGCTCGGAAGATGCGGCACTGCGGCTCCCAACGGGCAGACGGATGGCGGTGGATGACCCTCAGGGGGTCGCGGTGATGCGGAACCGCGTGAACGAGGCCGCTCCGGCGTGTCCCGCGCCGAGGGGGGCGAGCGCGAAGAGCCCGAGCAGGGCGCCGACCCAGCGCCAGGGGGTGGCGGCGAAGACCTGGCCGGAGGACACCCGGCCGGCGCCCACGTCGTACGAGAAACGGCAGCGCGCCCCCGCGCCGGTCTCGATCCACAGCCGGGCCCGGCCCTCGGGTGCCTCCCGGGAGGCGGCGGCGTCGCGCTCCCTCGCCCACGGCCCCGAAGTCCTGGCAGGCACCCCGGCCACGACGGACTCGGCGAACCGGTGCACGAGCCGCACCGACCCGTCGGGGTGACGCTGGAGCCCGATCCAGCTGAACGCGTCCCCGAGCACGGCGAGTCCCGCCCGCGCGCCGGGTTCCTCGCTGTCGAGCCGCAGCTCGACCTCGGCGGTGGCGGCGATCCCGGGCAGCCGCTGGGTCAGGACGTGCGGCAGCCTGCGCAGATCGTCCGCGTCCGCCGTCCGTACGCAGGTCAGCCGCAGCCCGTCGGAGGAGTGCTGGGTCGCCCACCCCGCCTGCGGGTTGGCGGTCCACTGCCACTGCCGCCCGAACCGGCCGCCCGGGAAGTCGTCGTCGGTGGCGGGTGCCGAGGGCGGCTGTCGCGGCAGATCGGGCTTCGGGTGCACGGTGACGGGGGCGCCCTCGTCACCGAGCACGGGCCAACCGTCCGGTCCGTCCCAGCGCATCGGCTGAAGGTGCACGACCCGCCCGTACGGGCCGCGGTGCTGGAAGTGCGCGAACCAGTCCTCGCCGGCCGGCGTGCGCACCCAGCCGCCCTGGTGCGGGCCGTTGACCGCGGTCTTCCCCTGCTCCAGCACCACCCGCTCCTCGTACGGGCCGAAGAAGCCGCGCGAGCGGAAGGCGCCCTGCCAGCCGGTCTCCACTCCCCCGGCGGGCGCGAAGATCCAGAACCAGCCGTCGTGCCGGTAGGCCTTGGGCCCTTCGAGGGTGAACCAGCCGGGGATCCGGTCCGCGTCGATGATCACCTCGCCCTCGTCGAGCAGTCCGGTGCCGTCGGGGCGCATCCGGTGCCCTGTGAGCCGGTTCTTCACGCCCGAACGGGATCTGGCCCAGGCGTGCACGAGGTAGGCCTCTCCGGTCTCCTCGTCCCACAGCGGGCAGGCGTCGATCAGCCCCTTCCCCTCCTTGACGAGGTGCGGCCGGGTCCAGGGGCCGCGGATCTCGGGGGCGTTGACCTGGAAGACGCCGTGGTCGGGGTCACCCCAGAAGATCCAGAACCGGTCGTCGTGATGCCGCAGCGACGGCGCCCACACCCCGCAGTCGTGCCGGGGCACGCTGAACTCCCGCACCGGTTCGAGGCGTTGCAGCGCGTGGCCGACGAGCGTCCAGTTGACCAGGTCGCGGGAGTGCAGCAGCGGCAGGCCCGGCACCCGGCCGAAGCTGGAGGCGGTGAGGTAGAAGTCGTCCCCGACACGGAGCAGATCGGGGTCGGACCAGTCGGCGTCGAGAACGGGGTTGCGGTAGGTGCCGTCGCCGAGGTCGGAGGAGGGAAGGCCCATCAGGGGCTCACCGCCGTGCGGACGAGCGCGGCGGCCTCGCCCCGGCCGAGGGCGCCGTCCGCGACGACGGTCACGACCCGCCGTACGACGGTGTCCCCCGCCCCGACGGGCAGCCGCTCGGTGTGCGCGAGGCAGGAACCGACGCCCGGGTACTCGGCGGTGCGCACGAACCACGGGTCGCGGCGGGTCCGTTCGGTGGCCCCGGCGAAGACCAGGGTCCAGCTGGCGCCCGCGAGCGCCAGCCAGTCGGCGCGGGTGCCGTGCACCGCCTCCACGCCCTCGGTTTCGGCGGTGAACACGCGCGGCGCCCTGGACTCCTTGCGGGCCCGCCAGAAGAAACCGCCGTAGGCCGCGCCGGGCCGCCCGTTGGTGGCCGGGCTGCCGATGGAGAGGGGCTTCGCGGTCGTGTTCGTCAGCGAGAAGGTGAAGTCCAGCGCCCAGGCGGAGTCGGTGAGCCGGGTCGCGGCGACGGTCCGGTGCTCACGCAGCAGTTCGCCGCCCGCGGCCAACCAGCGCAGTTCCTCCACGAAGCCGTCAGGGTCGCTCAGCCGGAAGCCGGCGTGCCGCTGGGTGCCGTGGTTGGCGAGCTCGGTGGGCCCCTGGTCGCGTACATAGGTGCGCCCGCCCCAGAAGTTGTGCCCCTCGACGTCGGGAACGGCGACACCGACGCCGAGGTGGTGGAGGTGGTCGGCGGGGCTGGACTCGGTGACCGCCGTGCCGGCCAGGGTGGTCACCGGGTGGAGGTACGGACGAGGGGAGAGCCGGGGGGACAGCTCGGGGCGGGTGTGGTACCGGCCGACCGGACGGCCCGCGACGCGCAGGACCGGCGACTCGTGGTGGGGCGCGGTGTTCATCCGGAGCTCACCTCGTTCGGGGGCGCCCAGGAGGCGCCCAGTTCGGAGTACAGGGCGAGGGTGTCGGCCGCCGTCGCGACGAGTCCGTCGATGCCGCGCACGATCCGGCGGTTCTCCGCGGCGACCGTCTCCCAGGCCCCCGCGGGCAGCGCGACCGGGTCGGGGGCCCGGCGGATCGCCTCGACGACCTTCATGAAGGCGCCCGTCGAATCCGGTGCGACCAGCAGCTCGTCGCCGTCGGTCAGATGGGCGACCAGGTTCTCCAACAGGTCCGTACGCCCGTACTCGATCTCCTCCGGGCCGTGTCCCGTCCGCTGTACCAGTACGCGGTCGAGCTTGTACCAGAAGGTGATCCGGCCGCCGCTGCCGTGCACCAGGACGTACGGCTCGCCGGGCCGCTCGGCGCAGAGCGTGGCGGCGACGGCGACCCTGCCCCAGGGGGTGGTGACACGTACGCAGGAGGTGTCGTCGGACTCGATGTCGTTGGCGCGCAGCAGCTCGGTCTCGATCGCGGCGACGTCCTCGGCACGGGTGGCCCCGTGCAGGGCGAGGGCGGTGACGACGGCGTGCGCGAGGGGGTTGGTGAGGGCCCCGTCGATCACGTCCACGCCGTTCAGGCGGCGCTTGCCCGCCCATGCCGCCCTGCGGTAGTAGGCCTCGTCGCGCGCCCAGGCACCCGCCGCGCCGATCCCGGTGACCGTGCCGAGCACACCCGCCGCGATCATCTCCCGGATCGCCGGCAGCGCGTGCGAGCCGAGCGACTGGAAGCCGATCTGGCAGGCGACCCCGGCCGCCGCGACGCCGTCGGCCATCCGGCGGAACTCGGCGTACGAGGGCGCGGGGGGCTTCTCCAGCAGGAGGTGCACGCCCCTGGCGGCGGCGACGAGCGCCAGGTCGGTGTGGGTCGGGATGGGCGTGCAGATCACCGCGATCGCGGCGGCGGTGGAGTCGAGCAGGGCCCCGAAGTCGGCGGCCTGCTCGGGAGACCGGCCCCCGGAGTCCGCGAAGTCCCCGAACGCCGCCTTGAGTTCGGCCGGCGTGAGCGGGTTCGGCTCGCAGATGCCGGCCAGCCGTACGAGGCCCTTGTCCTGGAGCCTGCGGATGTTGCCCAGGTGCCAGCGGCCGTGGCCGCGCGCCCCCGCGAGGACGACCGGCAGCGGGAGTTCCCCGCCCGGCGTGTTCCTTCCGCTCATCCCTTCACCGCCCCCGCGCTGAAGCCGGTGATCAGCCACTTCTGGATGAAGGCGAACACGATGACAACGGGGACGGCGGCGATGATGCCGCCCGCGGCGAGCGCCCCCAGGTCGACGCTGTCGGCGCTCATCAGGGTGTTGAGGCCGACCGGGATCGTCTGCTTGCTCTGGTCGCTGAGGAACATCAGGGCGAACAGGAAGTGGTTCCAGGCGTGCACGAAGGCGAAGGAGCCGACCGCGATCAACCCCGGGCGCAGCAGCGGGAGCACGACGATCCGGAAGGAGGTGAGGCGGCCGCAGCCGTCGACCCAGGCGGCCTCTTCCAGTGAGTACGGCACGTTCCTGATGAACCCGCTGATGAGGATCATCGACAGCGGCAGCTGGAACACCGTCTCGGCGATGACGACGCTGCCCAGCGAGTTGATCATCTGGAGCTTGGCGAAGATCTGGAACAGCGGTACCAGCAGCAGTGCCCCCGGGACGAACTGGGAACACAGCAGAGCCAGCATGAACCCGCGTTTGATCCTGAAGTCGAAGCGGGCCAGGGCGTATCCGCCGGCCAGGGCGACCACGGTCGTCATGACGAGCGTGGCGACGGCGATGAGCACGCTGTTCTGGAAGTAGGTCCCGAAACTGCGCTCGGTCCACACCTTGTCGAAGTGCTCGAAGGTCATGGGCCACGGCACCAGTGAGGTGGAGCCTGCCGGGCGGAGCGCGAAGAGCAGGATCCAGTAGAAGGGGATCAGGGTGAAGAGCAGGTAGACGCCGAGCGGGAGGTAGATGTGCCACCGCGGGACCTCGTCCCAGGCACGGCGCCTCGCGCCCGGACGCTGCCGGGGTTCCTCGGCGGCGGGGGCCGGTGCCGCGGGGGCGCCGACGGTGACGTCCTCGGTGATCACTTGTCCCCGCCTCCGAACTTGCTCAGCCGCAGATAGACGATCGAGCAGAAGAGCAGAATCACGAACGCGACCGTGGTGAGGGCGGACGCGTAGCCGAAGTTGTGAGCGTCGACACTGGTGTTGGCGATGTAGAGGGGAAGGGTGGTCGTCTCGCCCGCGGGCCCACCGCCGGTCAGGGTGTAGAGCAGGTCGACGTTGTTGAACTCCCAGACGGCGCGCAGCAGGGTGGACAGGATGATGGCGTCCTTCAAGTGCGGCAGGGTGATGTGCAGGAACTGCCGGAAGCGGCTCGCGCCGTCCACCTCGGCGGCCTCGTACAGGTCCTTGGAGACTGACTGGAGGTCGGCCAGGATGAGGATCGCGAAGAAGGGCACACCGCGCCACAGGTCGGCGACGACGGCCGCCGGGAAGACGGTGGCGGTGTCCGACAGCCAGCTGGTGCCGTACTGGCCGATGCCCGCGTCCGCGAGGTAACGGGTGATGCCGGTCTGGGAGTTGTAGAGCAGTACCCAGATCGCGGAGGTCAGCACCCCGGAGACGGCCCACGGCGAGAAGACCAGCGCCCGGCCGACCGCGCGGCCCACGAAGGTCTGGTTGACGATCAGTGCCAGCGCAAGGCCGAACAGCAGTTGCAGACCGACCTCGACGACGACCCACTGGGCGCTGAAGGTCAGCGTGTCCCAGAACTGGGGGTCGGCGGTGAAGGCGTGCACGAAGTTGTCGAAGCCCGCGAACCCGTTGCGCCACGGCTTGGTGGGGTTGTAGTTCTGCAGGCTGTAGTAGAAGACGCTGATGACCGGGTAGGCGATGAAGCCCAGCATCAGCAGTCCCGCGGGGGCGATCAGCAGATACGGGAGCCTGCGGGGCGTCGCCGAGCCGCGGCGCCGCCGGAGCGGCGCGGGCTGTTTCGCCACGGCTGCGGCTTGGGCCATGACTGTTCTCCGTTCTTGCGGGTGCCGTGGAACGCTTGCTGCCGGTGTCGGTTCCGGCGGGGTCCGGTGTCGGTTCCGGCGTCGGTTCCGGCGTCGGTTCCGACGGGACAGGAAGCGCTTGCTACGCGCGCATGGGTCTGCGCGCTTCGGAGGTGCCGTCCGGGTGGTCGGCCGGGGGCGCGGTCCTCGCGGACCGCCCTCACCCGGCGTAGGGATCCGGCACTTTGCCCGGCCGGGCCAGGAACGCGAAGTCGCAGCCGGTGTCGGCCTGGGTGATCTGCTCGTTGTAGAGCGCCCCGTAGCCGCGCTCGTACCGCTCGGGCGGTGCCGTCCACAGCGCCTTGCGCCGAGCCAGCTCCTCGTCGTCCACGTCGAGCCGGAGCGATCGCGCCTCGACGTCCAGGATGATCGTGTCGCCGGTCCGGACCAGGGCGAGCGGGCCGCCGACGTGCGACTCGGGCGCCACGTGCAGGACGCAGGCGCCGTAACTCGTACCGCTCATCCGGGCGTCGGAGATCCGGACCATGTCCCGTACGCCCTGCTTCAACAGGTGGTCGGGGATGGGCAGCATGCCGTACTCGGGCATGCCGGGACCGCCCTTGGGCCCGGAGCCGCGCAACACCAGCACACTGTCCGCCGTGATGCCGAGGGACGGGTCGTCGATGGTCCGCTGCATCGTCCGGTAGTCGTCGAAGACGACCGCCGGCCCGGTGTGCTTGAGCAGCCGCGGCTCGGCGGCGATGTGCTTGATGACCGCGCCGTCGGGGCAGAGGTTGCCGCGCAGGACGGCGACACCTCCCTCGGCGGCGACGGGGTTGTCCCGGGGGCGGATGACGTCGTCGTCGTGCACCCGGGCGGTGGCCAGTTGCTCGCGCAGGGTGTCGTACGACACCGTCGGCCGGTCCAGGTGCAGCAGGTCCGTGATCCGTGACAGGAACCCGGGCAGACCGCCGGCGAAGTGGAAGTCCTCCATCAGGTACGTCCGGCCGCCGGGCCTTACGTTGGCGAGCACCGGCACGGTCCGCGCGATCCGGTCGAAGTCGTCGAGCGTGAGGGTGACGCCCGCGCGTCCGGCCATGGCGATCAGGTGGATGACGGCGTTGGTGGAGCCGCCGAGCCCGAGGACCGTCGTCACGGCGTCCGTGAAGGCCTCCTCGGTGAGGATGTCGGACAGCTTCCGGTCCCGGTGCACGAGGTCGACGATCCGCAGGCCCGCGGCGGCCGCCATCCGGTCGTGACCGGAGTCCACGGCCGGGATGCTGGACGCGCCCGGGACCGTCACCCCGAGCGCCTCGGCGGCGGCGGTGAGCGTGGACGCCGTCCCCATGGTCATGCAGTGGCCGGGGGACCGCGCGAGGCCGCTCTCCAGTTCGGTCATCTCGCAGTCTCCGATGAGTCCGGCGCGCCTGTCGTCCCAGTACTTCCACATGTCGGTGCCGGAGCCGAGGACCTCGTCGCGCCAGTGACCGGGCAGCATCGGCCCGGCGGGCACGAAGACGGCCGGCAGGTCCACGGAGGCCGCACCCATCAGCAGGGCGGGGGTGGACTTGTCGCAGCCGCCCATCAGCACCGCGCCGTCCACCGGGTAGGAGCGCAGCAGCTCCTCCGTCTCCAGGGCGAGCAGGTTGCGGTAGAGCATCGGGGTCGGCTTCTGGAAGGTCTCGCTGAGGGTGGACACCGGGAACTCCAGTGGGAAGCCCCCGGCCTGCCACACGCCCCGCTTCACGGCCTGCGCCCGGTCCCGGAGGTGGACGTGGCACGGGTTGATGTCGGACCAGGTGTTCAGGATCGCGATGACCGGCTTGCCGAGGTGCTCCTCGGGCAGATAGCCGAGCTGGCGGGTCCTGGCCCGGTGGCTGAAGGAGCGCAGTCCGTCGGTGCCGTACCACTGGTGGCTCCTGAGGTCCTCCGGGCGCCTCCTCTCCCGCCCCGTGCTCACAGCGGCCATCCCGCGGCGATGGCGGCGACTTCCGACCGCTCGGACTCGGACAGCTCCCTGCTCGGCGGGCGGACCTCGCGCTGGCACAGACCGAGCGAGGCGAGCGCCTCCTTGACCACGGTCACGTTGTTGGCGGAGGCGTCGGCGGCGCGCAGTTCCTCGAAGCGGCGGATCTGCTCCCAGACCTTCATGGCGGCCGGGTAGTCGCCGGAGCGGAGCGCCTCGATCATGTTGAGCGAGAGCGACGGGGCGACGTTCACCAGGCCGGAGGTGAACCCGGTGGCACCCGCCGAGAAGTAGGAGGGCGCGTAGGGCTCGGCGAGCCCCGCCACCCACACGAACCGTTCGAGTCCCGCGTCACGGGCGAAGGCGGCGAAGCGGGCGGCGTCCGGGACGGCGTACTTGACGCCGATCACGTTCGGGCAGGCGTCGGCGAGTTCGGCGAGCCTGGCGCCCGGGAGCCGGGGGTTGCGGATGTAGGGCACGACGCCCAGCTCCGGCACGGACTCGGCGACGGCCCGGTGGTAGTCGAGCCAGCCGCCCTCCGAGACGTACGGGTGGACGGGCTGATGGACCATCACCATCGCCGCCCCGAGCGTGCGGGCGTGCCGGGCGGAGGCGACGGCGGTCGGTACGTCGTGCCCGACCCCGACCAGGACGGCAGCCCGGTCACCCGCCTCGTCGATGGTCAACTCCGTGACGAGCTGCCGCTCTTCGGGGGTCAGGGCGTAGAACTCGCCGGTGTTGCCGTTGGGTGTGAGGGTGCGGACCCCGCCGTCGAGCAGCCGGCGCAGCAGGGACCGGTGGGTGTCGCGGTCGACCGTCCCGTCCTGCGCGAAGGGGGTCACGGGGATCGCCACGACCTCGGCGAGCGCCGCCCGTTGGGCCTCGTACGTCGCTGTCATTCCCGTCCGTCCTCCTGCCGGGCCGGGGGGAAGGCCCGTCGCACGAACGACTCGATGTGGGCGTGCAGCGCGCGGGCCGCGCCGTCCGCGTCGTCGTCGAGGGCCAGGCGCAGGATCTCCCGGTGTTCGCCGGCCTCGCGCTCCCAGGACGGGTCGGCCGCCCAGGCGACCGCGGAGACCAGGGCGGCCTGGTCGCGGACCTCGTCGAGCATGCGGCCCAGCAGGGGGTTGCCGCAGGACACGTACAGGGCGCGGTGGAACTCCCGGTTGGCCAGGGAGCGTTCGGCGGTGTCGGTGGCTTCGTCGGCGCGGGTCAGCGCGTCCCGTGCGGCGGCGAGCGTGGCTCCGCGCAGGACGGACCGGCGCAGCGCTTCCGGCTCCAGCAGCAGCCGGACGTCGTACACCTCACGCGCCATGTCCGCGTCCACCATGCGCACCGTGACGCCCTTGTACTGGTTCATCACGACGAGTCCGGTACCGGCCAGGGTCTTGAGCGCCTCGCGCACGGGCGTCTTTGACACCCCGAACTGCGCGGCGAGCTCGCTCTCGACCAGGGCCTGACCGGGCGTCAGCTGCCCGGTGAGGATGCGGTGTTTGATGCCCTCCAGCACGAACTGCGTGCGGGACGGTATCGGTATGGGCACAGAGGTCATGCGCGCCTCTCGGATCTCACGTATCGGATCTCACGTATCGCGTCTCATATATGACGTACGAAGTACGACGCGATGAACGTAGGAGCGCGCTCGTGTTTCGTCAACGCTTCGGACCGAAGAAAGAAAAGAAAGGGGGCGAATCGCGGAAGGCCCCGTCCGAAGCCCTGGGCGGGGCTTCGGACGGGGCCCGGGAACTCCGGGTGGGACAGGGCGTGTTGCGAAAGTCCCGCCGTCCGCCCGGAGTCGCGAGGCAGGCGGGACTTCGCAACACGGCCTAGGACTTCCAGCCGGGGTCGCGGCCGCTGAGGGCGATCAGAAGGTCCAGCAACGGCGCGTCGTCCGGCACCGGCACCACGGGGCCGAACACGCCTCCGCCCCGGCCGGGGTCCTGGGCGGCCGCGGCGAGGAAGCCGTACGACGCGTGCAGCGCGGCCGGGTCGGGCTCGTACTCCTGGCCGGTGGCGCGGGCCAGGTCCCAACCGTGCACGACCAGTTCGTCGGCGACCACCGCACCGGCGACGGCGCCCGGCAGGGTCACCCCGCCCGCTCGGGTCTCCCCCTCCCAGGCGGCCGGGTCGCGCCAGACCTCCACGAGTTCGTCGAGTGCCTTCGGCAGGCTCTCGCGCCAGTCGGGGGCGATGTCCGGCACGGCCGTGTCCGGGCTGGTGTCGGTCCTGGCGCCCAGGTTCTTGCGTCCGGCGTCGCAGAAGGCGACGGCCAGTCCGCCGATGTGCCCGAGCATGTGGTGCACCGCGTAGGCCGGGCAGGGGGTGACGTCGTCGAGCTGCCGCTCCGTCACCCCCGCCACGAGTCGCGCGACGATCAGGGCCTGCGGCCCCAGGTCGAGAGTCGGGTCGGTCATCGGCTGCTCCTCGGTTCCGAATTCGCACAGAGTCCGCTCGTGGGGTAGACGGGCGTCGCACCGAGAACTCATCGGCGCGGCGCCCGGGGGCGAGTGCGCGGGGTGCGGGGTGCGGGCCGCCGTTGAAGGCGTGCGGTGCGAAGAAGCGAGGGGTGGAGGAACACGCCGGTTCAGGGCACTTGCCCGATCTCCGCCGGCCCCCCTTAGGACCACGATCACCTGCCATGACATGGACAGTGACGCGTGTGCTGCGGGACCGCGACGCGGGCCTCTATCTGACCGCGGTGGTGGTCTCCGGCTTCGGCTCGTCGGCGATGTGGCTGGTGTCGGGCATCTGGGTCAAGGACCTGACGGGCTCGAACGGTCTGGCGGCCCTGTGCGTGTTCGCGCTCTGGGCCCCCACACTCGTCGGCCCTCTCCTGGGCACGCTCGCGGACCGCATCCGTCGCCGGCCCCTGCTGATCGGCACGAATCTGGCGCTGGCGGTGCTGCTGCCCGCCCTCCTCGTCGTGGACGCCCCGGGCCAGCTGTGGATCCTGTTCGCGGTGCTCCTGGTCTACGGCGCGGCGGGCGTGGTCCACGACGCCGCCGAGTCCGCGCTGATGGCGGCGGCGGTCGACCGGAGCCTCCTCGGGGACTTCAACGGGCTGCGCATGACGGCCAACGAGGGCATGAAGCTGCTGGCGCCGCCGGCCGGGGCTGCCCTGTACGCGGCGTACGGCGGCGCGCGGGTCGCGCTTCTCGACGCGGTGACGTTCGCGCTGGCGGCCGGGGTGTGCGCGCTGCTGCGGGTCCGGGAAGCGCCGCCCGCCCCGGACGCCGAGGGCCGGCGGTCCCGGACGGCCACGGGCGCGCGGTACCTCCTGGGGCACCCGGAGCTCCGGCCGCTGGTCCTGGCCGGCGGTACGACGATGCTCTTCGCGGGCCTCAACGGCGCCATGCTCTACGCCGTCGTCGAGGGACTGGGCCACTCCCCCGCGTACGCCGGTCTCCTCTACGCCGCCCAGGGCGCCGGTTCGGTTCTGACCGGCCTGGCCTCGGGCCCGCTGTTGCGGCGGTGGGGTGAGCGCCGTTTCGCCGCGTACGGGATCGCTCTGACGGCGGTCGCGGCCGGGTCGCGTGCGGTGGCGTCCGACGGGGTGGCCCTGGTGTGCAGTGCCGCGATCGGGGCCGGGCTCCCGTGTGTGCTGATCGCCGCGTACACCGCCGTGCAGCGCGAGACGCCGGGGCGGCTGCTCGGGCGTGCCGCCGCCACCGCGAACACCCTGATGTTCGCGCCGAACGCGCTCGGGCTGGCGGTCGGTGCGGGGGCGGTCGAGCTGTTCGACCATCGCCTCCTGCTCCCGGTGCTGGCGCTCGCCCGACTGCTGACGCTCCGGTCCCTGCTGACCCGGCACTGAGCCTGCCGTCGCCTCGGGGGCCGCGCCCCCGAACCCCCGCATCGGCCTGAACGGCCTCTTCCTCGAACGCCGGACGGGCCGAAGATCCCGACCCGCGCCGAATACGCCGGGCCGGGCCACCTACCCGAGGGGGGCGAGGAACCGCGCGACCGGCCCCCATCCGGCCGCGCTCGGAGGACCACCTCAGGACCCGGCCGTCAGTACCGCCCTCACCGCGTCCAGGTCCCCGTCCGAGGCCAATCCCGCGTGATACAGCCGCAGCTCCCCCGCTCCGAGCGAAGCCGCCCGCGCCGCGTCGTCCGCGAGGGTGCCCGGACTGCCTCCCATGCCCGACACGACCGTGAAGTTGGCGGCCAGTACCGCCGTGTCCCGTCCCTGCCGCGCGAACGGTGCCAGCAGTTCCGTGCCGCCGGTGCACGGCACCACCACGCCGTCCGCCACGGAGAGGATGTGCGCGGGATCGACCCCGGCGTTCGCCCCGCAGTGGAACGAGAAGGGATCGGCGTGCAGCAGCACCTGGAACCCGTCGGGCGCGGCCGCCCGTACCGCCGCGACCGTGGTCTCCTGGAGCGAGCGGGCCACCCCGTCGCGCCACGCGCGCGTGGCGCCCGCCACCTCGCTCCCGAGCAGCTTCTCGATCGCCGGCCAGCCCCCGTCCGACGGCACGGCCCCGCGCCACACGGGTTCCAGGGCCTCCCGGACGGTGGCCGCCGCCTCCCCGGCGTCGAGCCCGTGCCCCGCGTACCCGTCCCGGCACGCCGGGCAGAAGCACAGGGACATCAGGTACTGCCCGGCGTCGCCGAGTCCCACCCCGCCGATCTTGTCGTGCGCGTGCAGATGCGCCATCCCGTACCACCCGAGCGACTCCAGCTCGGTGCCCCGCGCCCCGGGCCGCACCGCCGCCTCCACCGCGAGGTCGACGAGGTACTCCCGGGTGCCGGCCTGCGCGACGCACGGCGCCCACCCGTACCGGTCGCCGTACGCGTTGACGACGGACGTGTCCGGATGCTCGGCCCCCAGGCGGGAGTTGTGCGCGAGGACCACCCAGGTGTGGACGTCGAGCCCGGCCTCGGCGAGCGCGGCGGCGGCCGTCCCGTACGCGTCCCCGGGCGCCCAGTCCCCGGCCTCGTGGGGCCGCAGCGCGCGTCCGGCCCAGCGCGCGCCGTCCACCGGGTACAGGACGGCCGCGTGCGCCGCCGTCACGATGCGGTGCCGGGGGTGACGAGGGGTCAGCGCACGGGTCGAGTGGTACGCGGAGGCGAGCGTCGCCTGCCGCACCCCGAGCGCGGCGATCCGCCCGGCCGCCTCCGGGTCCCCGACGACGTCCCACGGATAGACGAAGGCCGACGCCTTCACAGGCTCTCCCCCTCGGCCAGCTCCAGCAGCGCGTACCCGCGCTCGACCAGCTCGGCGAGCCGCTTCACGTGGTCCTCGGCCGGCTCGTGCAGCGGCGGCCGTACCTCCCCCACGTCCAGGCCGCGCAGCCGCACCCCCGCCTTGACCAGCGACACGGCGTAGCCACGCCCCTGCGCCCGCAGATCGACGAACGGCCGGTAGAACCCGTCCAGCAGGCGGTTCACCATGTCGTCCGCCCCGGCGTTCAGCGCGGCGTGGAAGGCCAGCGCGATCTCGGGCGCGAAGCAGAACACCGCGGACGAGTACAGCGTGATGCCGATGCCGCGGTACGCGAGCCCCGTCAGTTCGGCGGTGGGCAGCCCGTTGAAGTAGAGGAAGTCCCCGGGGGCCTCGGTGCGCACCGCGCTGACGATCCGCTGCATCAGGTCCAGGTCGCCCAGCCCGTCCTTGAAGCCGATGATCCCCTCGGTGCGGGCCAGTTCGACCACGGTCTCGGGTGTGAACACGGCGTTGTCGCGCTGGTACACCACGATGTCCAGCGAGGTGGCGGCGGCCAGTTCCCGGTAGTGGCGCAGCAGCCCCTCCTGTCCCGCGACCACGAGGTACGGCGGCATCGCGAGCAGCCCGTCGGCGCCGGCCTCCTCGGCGAGGCGCGCGAACCGTACGGCGAGCGCGGTCCCGTACCCCGCGCCCGCGACGACCGGCACCCGTCCCGCCGTCTCCTCCACGGCGGCCCGCACGCACTCCTGGAACTCCTCGGGCGCGAGCGCGTGGAACTCGCCGGTGCCGCAGCAGGCGAAGACCGCGGCGGCCCCGGCTTCGACGCCGCGCCGTACGTGCTCGCGGTAGACGTCGAGAGCGAGGGCGCCGTCGGGGCCGTACGCCGTGACGGGGAAGAACAGCGGCCCGCTGGGGATGCTGAGCCGAGCGGCAAGGGGGGCTGACGTCACGGACTCTCCCTGAGGCAGGTGCTCACGCACACAACAGCGGGTGCATGTTTCTGATCCATGTCCATATTTCTGAACGCGACCACGCTAAAGCGCGACCTCGGGGCCGGTCAAGCGCGCAAACCCGCAACACGGCAGCGGATTGACCGCCTCCGCGCGACACTTGACTCGACGGGCGGGCGATCCCTAGCGTGTCCATGGATGTGAATGTCGTACAAGCATACGGTCGCCCGTGCGGCCCTGAGGAGAGAACCGCATGCCCGCTCCCCGCACCGTTCTGCTCACCGGCGCCGCCGGCGGACTCGGCACCCTGATGCGCGGACTGCTGCCGGAGCACGGCCACCGGCTGCGCCTGCTCGATCTGCTCCCGGTCGAGGGCGAGCCGGACGCGATCACCGCGGACCTGGCCGACCGGGCCGCGCTGCGCGAGGCGGTGCGCGGTGTCGACGCGATCATCCACCTCGCCGGCATCTCCCTGGAAGCCTCCTTCGACAAGATCCTCAAGGCGAACATCGAGGGGACCCACAACCTGTACGAGGCGGCGCGCGAGGAAGGCGTACGGCGTGTCGTCTTCGCCTCCTCCAACCACGCGGTCGGCTTCACCCCGCGCCCGCCGGGCGACGCCCCGTTCGGCCAGGACTCCCTGATCCCCGTCGACACCCCCCGCCGGCCGGACACCTTCTACGGCCTGTCGAAGTCCTTCGGCGAGGATCTGGCCCAGTTCTACTGGGACAAGCACGGCCTGGAGACGGTCTCGGTCCGCATCGGCTCCTGCTTCGCGGAGCCCACAAGCGTGCGCATGCTCTCCGTCTGGATGAGCCCCGGGGACGGCGCCCGCCTCTTCCACGCGGCGCTCACCGCCGAGAACGTGGGCCACACGGTCGTCTACGGCTCGTCCGCCAACACCCGCCTGTGGTGGGACCTGTCGACGGCACGGGCGCTGGGCTACGAGCCGCAGGACGACTCCGAGCCGTACGCCGAGAAGCTCATCGCCGAGCAGGGCGAGCTCGACCCGGACAATCCGGACCACGCCCACCTGGGCGGCCACTTCACCACGCACCCGCCGATCTGGCCGTACTGACGGCCCCGCACGGGCACGACACGGCGGGCGGGCACCGAACGGGCCCGCCCGCTGCCGCGTTCGGGCACGAACCCTGCCCGATCCCACCCCCGCACCGGCTCCGCCCCAGGTCCGACGCGCTCCCCCGTGCCGCCGAACGGGCACAGCCGGGCATCATCGGGCGCGCAACAGGCCTGGTCAGTGCCGCGCGCCCGCTGTAGAACTTCCTCCAAGGCCCGACCGGGCCCGAACGGGCAGCGAGGACAGGACGCGGGAAGCGGGTGCCGGCCATGAGCGCGGAAGAACGTCAGCGGGAGATCGTCCGAGCCGCCCGCCGTACGGGTTCGGTCGACGTCACCGCGCTCGCCGCCGAACTGGGCGTCGCCAAGGAGACCGTACGACGCGACCTGCGCGCCCTGGAGGACCACGGTCTGGTACGCCGCACCCACGGCGGCGCCTATCCCGTCGAGAGCGCCGGATTCGAGACGACACTCGCCTTCCGCGCCACCAGCCACGTACCCGAGAAACGGCGGATCGCGGCCGCCGCGGCCGAACTGCTCGGGGACGCCGAGACGGTCTTCGTCGACGAGGGCTTCACCCCACAGCTCATCGCCGAGGCCCTGCCCCACGACCGGCCGCTGACCGTGGTCACCGCCTCCCTCGCCACGGCGGGCGCGCTCGCCGAGGCGGACAACACCAGCGTCCTGCTGCTCGGCGGCCGGGTTCGCCCCGGCACCCTCGCCACCGTGGACCACTGGACGACGAAGATGCTCGCCGGCTTCGTCATCGACCTGGCCTACATCGGCGCCAACGGCATCTCCCGGGAACACGGCCTCACCACTCCCGACCCGGCGGTCAGCGAGGTCAAGGCCCAGGCGATCAGGGCCTCCAGGCGCACGGTCTTCGCCGGGGTGCACACCAAGTTCGGGGCGGTCAGCTTCTGCCGCTTCGCGGAGATCACCGCCCTGGAGACGATCGTCACGAGCACCCTGCTGCCGACGGCCGAGGCCCACCGCTACTCACTGCACGGACCCCAGGTCATACGCGTCTGAAAATCCTCAGTCACCCTCCCAGGGCCCCCACACCCGGTAGTGCCCCATATCTCCCTATAAGTCCAGGAGTGATCCATGCGAACCCCGAGCCGACGGAGGCCGCGCGCGCTGTTCGCCGCGGTCGCCGCAGGGACGCTGCTCACCCCGCTGCTCTCCGGGTGTTGGACCGGAGCGGGCGGGGCGGGCTCCGGAGGCGACTCCGTCAACGTCCTGATGGTCAACAACCCACAGATGGTGGAGCTGCAGAAACTCACCAAGGCCCACTTCACCAAGGAGACCGGCATCAAGGTGAACTTCACCGTGCTGCCGGAGAACGATGTCCGCGACAAGATCAGCCAGGACTTCGCCAACCAGGCGGGCCAGTACGACGTGGCCACCCTGTCCAACTACGAGATACCGATCTACGCCAGGAACGGCTGGCTGCACGAGATGGACTCCTACGTCCGCCAGGACAGCGGCTACGACGAGCAGGACATCCTCGCGCCCATGCGGCAGTCCCTGACGGCCGACGACGGCAAGCTCTACGGGCAGCCCTTCTACGGCGAGTCGTCCTTCCTGATGTACCGCAAGGACGTGTTCGCCGCGAAGGGCCTGACCATGCCCCCGCATCCCACCTGGGACCAGGTGGGACAGCTGGCCGCCGAGGCCGACGGCGCCCGGTCCGGCATGAAGGGCATCTGCCTGCGCGGCCTGCCCGGCTGGGGCGAGCTGATGGCCCCGCTGACGACCGTCGTGAACACCTTCGGCGGCACCTGGTTCGACAAGGACTGGAAGGCGCACCTCGACTCCCCCGAGTTCGTGAAGGCGACGAAGTTCTACGTGGACCTCGTCCGCGAGCACGGCGAGTCCGGCGCCGCCCAGTCCGGCTTCGCCGAGTGTCTGAACAACATCACCCAGGGCAAGGTCGCCATGTGGTACGACGCCACCTCCGCGGCCGGTTCCCTGGAGGCGTCCGACTCCCCTGTCAAGGGCAAGATGGGCTACGTACCGGCGCCCGTGGAGAAGACCGCGTCGTCCGGCTGGCTCTACACCTGGGCCTGGGGCCTGCAGAAGGCCTCCCACAACTCCGACAAGGCCTGGAAGTTCATCTCCTGGGCCTCGAGCAAGCAGTACGAGCAGCTGGTCGGCGACACCATCGGCTGGTCCAACGTGCCGGCCGGCAAACGCGCCTCGACCTACACCAACGCCGCGTACACCAAAGAGGCCTCGGCCTTCCAGGAGATGACCCGCGCGGCCATCGAAGGCGCCCGCCCCCGCGACCCCGGGGTGCAGCCGCGCCCCGCGCCCGGCATCCAGTTCGTCGGCATCCCCGAGTTCACCGATCTCGGCACCAAGGTCTCTCAGGAGATCAGCGCGGCCATCGCCGGGCGCCAGTCCGTCGACTCGGCCCTGAAGAAGTCCCAGAAACTCGCCGAGAAGATCTCCAAGGAGTACGAGGGACGATGACCGCCACGACGACAGCCCCCCTGGCCACCACTCCCGTCCGCGCCGCCCGGCCACCCTCCGGCCGCCTGCGCGCCTGGGCCACCCGCGCCCCGCTGCTCCCCGCCCTGATCTTCATGATCGCCGTGACCCAGCTCCCGTTCGTGGCCACACTGGTGATCTCCTTCTTCGACTGGAACTCCCTCTACCCGAAGGCCCGCCACTTCACCGGCCTGTCCAACTACTCGGACGTGCTCACCGATGCGGACCTGCGCCACTCGGTCTGGACGACGATCCTCCTGACGGCGGCCGTGGTCCTGGTCAGCCTGGTCCTCGGCCTCGCCCTCGCGCTGCTCCTGGACCGCAGGTTCCGGGGGCGGGGGGTGGTCCGCACGCTCCTGATCGCGCCGTTCCTGGTGGTCCCGGTCGCCGCCGCCCTGCTCTGGAAGCATGTGCTCTACAACCCCGAGTACGGCCTTCTCAACGGGCTGCTGCACTATGTGGGCGGCCCCCAGCCGGACTGGATCTCCAACACCCCCCTGCTGGCGGTCGAGGCCTCCCTCGTCTGGCAGTGGACGCCCTTCATGATGCTGATCCTGCTGGCCGGCCTGCAGAGCCGCGACCAGCAGCAGATCGAGGCCGCCCGGGTGGACGGCGCGAGCGACTGGCAGGTCTTCCGCCACCTCACGCTCCCGCACCTGCGCCGCTACCTCGAACTCGGCGCCCTGCTGGGCTCGATCTACATCGTGCAGAACTTCGACGCCGTCTTCACGATCACCTCCGGCGGCCTCGGCACCGCCAACCTGCCCTACACCGTCTACCAGAGCTTCTACCAGGCCCATGAGAACGGTCTGGCCTCGGCCGCCGGGGTCCTGGTCGTCATCGGTTCGATCATCATCGCGACCTTCGCGCTGCGCGTGGTCTCGTCCCTGTTCCGCGAGGAGGTGTCCCGCGCATGAGCACCACCACGATCCGCGTACGTCCCCGGCGCGCCCGGGGAACGGGCCTGGGCCTGCTGGCCTGGGTACTGGGTGTGCTGTTCTTCCTGCCCATCGCCTGGATGGCGCTGACGTCGTTCCACTCGGAGGCGGACGCGGCGACCAACCCGCCGTCCTTCGGCGCCGCCCTCACCCTCGACGGTTACCGCGACTTCTTCGGCTCGGGCGGTGGCGCGAGCCCCTGGCCGGCGCTGGCCAACTCGCTGGTGGCGTCCGTGGTCTCCACCCTCTGCGTCCTCCTCCTCGCCCTCCCCGCGGCGTACGCGCTCTCGGTCCGGCCGGTGAGGAAGTGGACGGACGTCCTGTTCTTCTTCCTGTCGACGAAGATGCTGCCGGTGGTGGCGGGCCTGCTGCCCATCTACCTGTTCGCCAAGAACGCCGGGATGCTCGACAACATCTGGCTCCTCGTCATCCTCTACACCTCGATGAACCTGCCGATCGCGGTGTGGATGATGCAGTCGTTCCTCGCCGAGGTGCCGGTCGCGGTGATCGAGGCGGCGCAGATCGACGGCGCGCGGCTGCCCACGATCCTGGCGCGGGTCGTGGCCCCCATCGCCCTTCCGGGCATCGCCGCCACGGCCCTCATCTGCTTCATCTTCAGCTGGAACGAACTGCTGTTCGCCCGGGTCCTGACGGGCGTGGTCGCGGAGACCGCCCCCGTCTTCCTGACCGGCTTCATCACCAGCCAGGGCCTCTTCCTGGCCAAGGTGTGCGCCGCGTCGCTGGTCATCTCCCTGCCGGTGCTCGCCGCGGGGTTCGCCGCCCAGGACAAACTGGTCCAGGGCCTGTCACTGGGAGCCGTGAAATGAAGGCCGCCGTCATCGAGTCCGTGGGCCGCGCCGTCGTCACCGAGGTCCCGGACCCTACGCCCGGCCCGCGCGACGTCGTCGTCGAGGTCGCGGCGTGCGGGCTGTGCGGCACGGACCTGCACATCCTCCAGGGCGAGTTCGCGCCGAAGCTGCCGATCGTGCCGGGCCACGAGTTCGCCGGCACGGTGGTCGGCGTGGGCACCCAGGTCACGGAGGTCTCGGTCGGCGACCGGGTGGCGGTGGACCCGTCGCTCTACTGCCACGAGTGCCGGTACTGCCGTACGGGCCACAACAACCTCTGCGAGCGCTGGGCCGCGATCGGTGTCACGACGGCGGGCGGCGCGGCGCAGTACGCGACCGCCCCGGTGGCCAACTGCGTCAAGCTCCCCGATCACGTCCGCACCCAGGACGCGGCACTCGTCGAACCGCTCTCCTGCGCGGTACGCGGCTACGACGTGCTGAACTCCCGGCTGGGGGCCCATGTCCTGATCTACGGCTCCGGGACGATGGGCCTGATGATGCTGGAGCTGGCGAAGCGGACGGGGGCGGCGTGCGTGGACGTCGTGGACGTGAACGCCCAGCGGCTCGCCACCGCCCGGCTGCTGGGGGCGTCCGCCTCGGCGGCGAACGCGGACGAGCTGGACCGGCCGCGGGGGTGGGACGTGGTGATCGACGCCACGGGGAACGCGGCGGCGATCCAGGACGGCCTGGACCGGGTCGCCAAGGCCGGCACCTTCCTCCAGTTCGGTGTCGCCGACTACGCGACGCGGGTCTCGATCGACCCCTACCGCATCTACAACCAGGAGATCACCATCACCGGTTCCATGGCCGTCCTGCACAGCTTCGAACGTGCGGCGGAACTCTTTGCCGGGGGTGTCCTCGATCCGGACGTCTTCATCAGTGACCGCATCCCACTGGCGGACTATCCCCAGGCGCTGGAACAGTTCGCGGCGGGCGTGGGCCGCAAGATCGTCGTGGTCCCGTAGGGGTTCCTCGCCCCCGCCGACCCGACCCGACCCGTACCTGGGGCTCCGCCCCCAAACCCCGCCAGGGGCGCTGCGCCCCCCCTGGACCCCCGTTCACCCGAGGGGCTCGTCCTCAAACGCCGGACGGGCTGAAAATCCGCAGCCCAGGCCCCCACCATCCCCCACCATCAGCCCGTCCGGCGTTTGGGGACAAGGCCGTTCAGGCCGATACGGGGGTCTGGGGGCGGAGCCCCCAGGTACGGGACGGGTCGGGCAGGGGCGGCAGGGGCGAAAAAGCCCCCCCCTACCGGCCCCCACCCACCTCCGGCATCTCACCCTTGGGTAAGGGAACGGTAAAGCGCCCCCGGTCGTTACCCCAGTCATGACAGCTATGACCCCTGGCTCGAACATCCCTCTCCCCGTCACCCGCGTGACGGTGGACGTCGCCGCTCCGGTGCGGCTCGACGTGTCGGGCCTGCTGCTCACCGCCGACGGCAAGGTGCGCTCCGACGACGACTTCATCTTCTACAACCAGCCCACCGGCCCCGGCGTGACGTACCGCTCGGGCGGCGGCACCTCCCCGGACGCGATCACGGTCGACACGACCGCGGTCCCCCCGGGTATCGAGAAGATCGTCGTCACCGCGAGCCCGGACGCCGCCGGCCAGACCTTCCAGGGCATCGAGCCCACGGCCACCATCCGCAACGCCGACGACAACGCCGTACTGGCCAGTTTCACCCCGCCCCAGCTCGGCACCGAAACGGCCCTGGTGATCGTCGAGGTCTACCTCCGCAACGGCGCCTGGAAGGCCCGCGCGGTCGGCCAGGGATACGCGAACGGCCTGGCGGGCATCGCCACGGACTTCGGCGTCACGGTGGAGGAGCCGGCCCCCGCCGCTCCCCCGATGCAGACCCCCGTCACCCCCGTGCCCGTCACCCCCGTCACCCCCGTGACACCGTCCACGCAGGCAGCTCCCCCCGCACCCCCCGCTCCTCCCACACCCCCCACCCCGCCCTCCGCCCCGCCCTCCGGAAAGATCAACCTCGACAAGGGCCGGGTGAGCCTCCAGAAGAACCAGACCGTCTCCCTGGTCAAGGGCGGCCGCCCGCTGCTCTCCCAGGTCAAGATGGGCCTCGGCTGGGAGCCGGCGTACCGCGGCAAGGACATCGACCTGGACGCCTCGGTCATCGCCTACGGCCCGCAGCGCAACCACATCGACAGCTGCTACTTCGGCAAGCTCTCCATCGTGAACGGCGCGATCAAGCACTCCGGCGACAACCTCACGGGCGAGGGCGGCGGTGACGACGAGGTGATCGTCGTCGACCTCGGCCGGCTGCCGCAGGAGGTCACCGGCCTGGTCTTCACGGTCAACTCCTTCTCGGGCCAGAAGTTCACCGAGGTCGCCAAGGCCTACTGCCGGCTGATCGACGCGGCCAGCGGCGAGGAACTGGTCCGCTTCGACCTCACCAACGCCGAGGCCCAGACCGGCGTGATGATGGCCAAGCTGATCAAGCAGTTCTCCGGCGAATGGGAGATGACGGCCATGGGCGACTTCGTGAAGTCCCGCACGGTCCGCGGCATGGTGAAGCCGGCGGCCCAGGCGCTCTGACCTTCCGTCCGCGGGGGCCACGGGCACCAACGGACCCACCGCCCCGCGGCCGCCCCGCACGGAAGGAGCCGTGCCGGTGCATCGCAAGCCCGTCGCTTACGCCCGGATCTGGAAACAGCCCCTCCAGGGCAACGTCTGATCCAGCGGCGACGGGCTCGATGCACCGGCACGGCCCCGACCCACCCCCCAGCGCTCCGCCCCACCCGGCGCTCCGCCCCCCCCACCCCGGCCCTCCGCCCCACCCCGGCGCTGTGCCCCACCCGGCCCTAGGCCCGCAGCCCCTCCGTCAGCAGCGACAGATACCGCCGGATGTGCTTCCCCTGGCCGTCCGCCAGCTCCGACGCCGTGGCAACCCCGTGCGCCAGCCGCAGCACCTCGATCGGCTCCACGTCCGCCCGCAGCGTGCCCTCCCGCTGAGCCGCCTCGACCAGCCGTTCGGCCGCACCCTTCACGGACGTCCCGCACGCGGTCGTCACCGCGCCGCTCCCGTCCGAGACGGCCGATCCGAGCAGCGTCTTGAGACAGCGGACGTGGATCATCATCCCGCTCAGTTCGTTGAGCCACTCGACCAGGGCCTCGCCGGGCGGGAGTTCCGCGGCGATCTCGTCCGCGCGGACAGCGATCGCCTCGATGCTGTCGACGTAGACGGCCTCCAGGAGCGCCTGCCGGGTGGGGAAGTGCCGGTACAGGGTCCCGGAGCCCACCCCGGCCCGCTTGGCGATGTCGTCGAGGGACGCCCCCTCCCCGTGCTCGGCAAACACCACGGCGGCCTCCTCGATCAGCCGCTCGTAGTTCCGCCGCGCATCCGCCCGCATCGGCTTGACCTGCGCCATTCAGTTACTCCTTGCCAACCGGGGGCACCCTCGCGGGCAGTCCGCGCTGCCCGCACGCCACGCACCGGGGACACAGACAGGGAGCATCCCATGTCCACCCGGCACACTCGAAGCACGGTCCCGAACCCCGCCCGCACCAGCCGTACGCCCGCGCCGACCGGGCGGCTGATCAGGATGTTCCCGACCCTGTCATCCACGGAGTCCGGCCACTGGACCCGGCTCTCCCGCACGAGAACGCACTTCAGCCCGGCTCCGGCCCGACCTGACGGGTGTGGTCGGACTGCACCCCGCCGATCGAGACCAGGATGTCGCAGCCCGGCTCGCGCGAGGAAAGGGACATGAAGCCGAGCGCCTCTCCACTCCACCGCGCCCGCTCACGCACCCCGGCCGGCCCAGCCCGCGCCCGCGCCGCCCGCGCCGCCCGCACCCGCACCCGCACCCGCACCCGGGAAGTCACCGCGTCGCCCGATGACTTCCCCGGCGGCCCCGCACTCATTCACTCATCCACGGCCAGAGCCCTTCCCTGCCGGACTCGAGCAGGGAGACCATCCGGAACGCCGTGTCCGACAGGCCCCCGAACGTGTGCCGGTTGTCCTTGCCGGACGGACCGTGACCGGCCCGGTAACCGGCGAGGTTCCAGGTGTAGACCGGTACGTGCGCCGGGACCTGCTCGGTCGGATCGCCGTGGTGGCTGTACGCGGCCTGCTCGTCCGTGACGATGAGCACCCGGTCGTGCCCCCGGTAGTGCGCCCGGACCGCCTCGCTGGTGTTCGTGCCACCGAGGTCGCCGAAGCGCTCCAGCACCTTCAGCACCGACTCTCCGCCGCGGTACCGCACCCGGTCGCTGCTGGTGCCGAACTGGACGAGGTCCGCGTCCGCGGCACGCAGCGCGAGCGCCGTGCCGAAGACCGCCGCCGCGTCGGCCCGGTTGAGCTCCGAGCGGTCCGACAGCCGGGAGAAGAACATCGAGCCGGACCGGTCGACGAGCACGAGCGTGCGTCCGGGCAGCGCCGGCACGTTGGCCAGCGAGTGCCCGAGCGCCCGCTCCAGCGGGTACGACCAGCGCAGCGAGGGCGCGTGCTGGTAGGCGGCCAGGTAGCGGAAGGGGAACTGGCGCGAACGTGCCACCTCCGCCGG
The DNA here is from genome assembly GCF_042887295.1 of Streptomyces sp. NPDC057950. NCBI lineage: Bacteria > Bacillati > Actinomycetota > Actinomycetes > Kitasatosporales > Streptomycetaceae > Streptomyces > Streptomyces sp. NPDC057950. The sequence continues at coordinate 455,889 of NZ_JBHVPP010000002.1, read as the reverse complement.
GTCGCTGATCCGCGCCGCGACCCGGGCCGCCACGTCGTCGCCGACACCCGCCTCGTCGAAGTTGCGCAGGTTCCGTACGAGCGCCATCGTGCCCATGGACGGGATCACGGCCTCCCAGGCCGCCTTGTCCATCGGACCCTGCAGCCAGCCCGCCAGCGCCTCCCAGGTGAGGCCCGCCGCCGCGAGCCGCTCGGCACCGTCCGGAGCCGTCACGACCGCGCGCCGCTCGGCGACGGGCACCGCCATCAGCTCACGGTGCGCGACGAGCACGCGGTTCGAGGCCGGCGGCAGCGCCGTGTCGGGGTTGTGGCGCCGGTCCAGGGCGTACCGGAACAGCTCGCCCTGCCACGGCTTGTCGGGGTCGGGCGCCGCGTGCACCAGGTTGAGGATGTCGCCGAAGCGGTAGCCCTTGGACGCGGTGTCGTACTTCAGCAGCGACTTGCCGTTGTACAGACGTCGTACGGCGTCGGCGATGCCGCGCTTGACGGGCTTGGGCACGTTGCGGCCGTACCGGGAGGTCCAGTAGGCGAGCAGCTCGCCGGGCTCGTCGGGGCGGCGCAGCACGGAGGCGACGACCTGACGGTTGGCGGGGCCGTCGGTGGCGCCCGCGTCGAGGCGGGCCTTCACGTACTCGGCGGCGCCCATGACCGAGGCGGAGCGCAGGTTGCCGTCGCCGCGCAGCCAGCCGAGCAGGGCGGCCGTCCACGAGGGGTCGTGGACGGCGAGCTCGCGCACCAGCGTGGCGAACCGGTCGTCGCGGTCGGCGCCGCTCTCGTAGAAGGTCTGCTGCGAGACGAAGTGGGAGACGGCGAGCAGAAAGAGCTCCGAGCGCGCGTCGCGCTCGCGTCCGCGGCCGCCCTGATGTGTCCGCAGGACGCGGCCGGTCGAGGTGACCCGCGAAGTGGGCTGTGTCTTCGCGGCCTTTGTGTTGAATCGCGCCATGATGAATTCCCCCGAATTCTCGGTACGACGGTGACGTCGTGTTTCGGAGGGAGGCGCGGCAAAGGGAGGGTGCCCGAGTTCAGAGGGCGGCGACGGACCAGTCAGATGCTCTACCGATTGAGCTACGCCGGCCGAAGCCGGCGGCGGGACTCGAACCCGCAACCGTCCGATCCCATGAAGTAGCCGTCGCCTGCGCACCGGGCACCCACCATGAGCTGCGCCTCCCGAGATCAGAATCGGCGGCGGCATGGGATTCTTTTGCAGAGAAGTAGCCGCGGCCCGCGCACCGGGAGGTGCATGAAGTTGTGGTGTCCAGAGTTCAGGATCGACGGAACCGACAAGGTGCTCTGGCCCCTGAGCTACACCGGCCTGTCGTACCGGTGGCGGGATTCGAACCCGCGGCCGCCCCATGAGTAGTGGAAGTAGGTCCTGCCTTCGCACCTGGACGTGCATCACTCTAGGAGGCGTGCCGCGGGACGGGCGAGCGAATTAATGGCCGGGCGACAGCGCGGCGTTCAGCCGCGCTTCCGCGGAGTTCAGCCGCGCTTCTGACGCTTCCAGGGACCCGTGATCGCGAGCATGATTCCGGGCTCCTGGATGTTCGCGAACAGCGTCCGGCCGTCGGGCGAGAAGGTGACGCCGGTGAACTCGCTGTAGGCCGGCTCGTCTTCGGTGCCGATGTTGAGCTCGTTGCGGGCGATCGGGTACGTACGGCCGCTGTCGGTGGCGCCGAACAGGTGCTGGACGCCTTCGCCGTCCTCCGCGATGACCAGACCCCCGTACGGGGAGACCGTGATGTTGTCGGGGCCGTCGAAGGCACCGTCCACGGACGGGTCGGGGTTCACTCCGATCAGGACCTTCAGGGTCAGGGTGCGGCGCTTGGGGTCGTAGAACCAGACCTGGCCGTCGTGCTGGACGGGGCTCTCCTCGCGGGCGTACGAGGAGACGATGTAGACGCCGCCGTCGCCCCACCACATGCCTTCGAGCTTGCGGGCGCGGGTGACCTCACCGGCCGCGAACTGCTTGCGCACGGAGACCGTCCTGGCGTCACGGTCGGGGACGTCCACCCAGTCGACGCCGTACACGGTGCCGATCTTCGTGGCGCGGGAGAGGTCGTCGACGAAACGGCCGCCGGAGTCGAAGCACTTGAAGGCCTGCAGGGCGCCCGCGTCGTCGGCGAGGGTGCGCAGTTGTCCGTGGCCGTGCTCGAAGCCCTGCGGCGGGGTCCACCGGTACAGCAGGCCGTTGGGCGTCGCCGCGTCCTCGGTGAGGTAGAGGCGGCCGCGCTTGGCGTCGACGACGACGGCCTCGTGGGCGTACCGGCCGAGCGCCTTGATCGGCTCGGGGTTACGGTTGCGGCGGCGGTCGGCGGGGTCGACCTCGAAGACGTAGCCGTGGTCCTTGGTCATGCCGCTCTGGCCGGCCTTGTCCTCGGTCTCCTCGCAGGTGAGCCAGGTGTCCCAAGGGGTGTTGCCGCCCGCGCAGTTGGTGGAGGTGCCGGCGATGCCGACCCACTCCGCGACCTTGTCGTGGCGAACCTCGACGACGGTGCAGCCGCCGGACGCGGCCGGGTCGTAGACCAGGCCCTCGGTGAGCGGCACGGGGTGCTTCCAGTTGTCGCGGGTGCCCTTGAGCTCGTGGTTGTTGACGAGGAGGGTGGCGCCGCGCGGCCCGTCGAAGGTGGACGTGCCGTCGTGGTTGGACGGCGTGAACTCACCGGATTCCAGCTTGGTCCGGCCGCTGTAGGTGATGACGCGGTAGGAGAACCCGGCCGGCAGCGCGAGTACGCCCTTGGGGTCGGGGACCAGCGGTCCGTAGCCCACACCGCCGTGCCGGTCCGGGGACTCCTCCCCCACGCTCTCGGTGTCGGTGGAGGCGAGGGCGTTCGGGGCGGTGGCGAGGGCGCCCACACTGCCGGCCAGGGCCACTCCGGCACCGGTGATCGCGGATCGTCTGGCGAAGTCCCTGCGGGTGAGCGACATGGGTGTCTCCTGTGACGGTGAGGATGACCATGGAAGGCTACGGAGGGCCGCGGACGGCGTTGCGGGCACACCGTCCCGCCCCGGCCTGAACGGGAGTTGAACGCCCGGCGACTTCACCGGACTCCCTTCCATGAATCCGTAAGGACTGGGCCACAGGAGCCCAAAGCGCCCCCAGCCGCCCCCCTCGCGCGCCGCCCTCCCCGACGCGGCGCGCGGATCCCGGCCGGCGCCCTCAGCCCCCTTGCTGCGAACGTGCCTTGAACGCGGCCTTGCGGGCTTCCTTGGCGACCTTCTTGTCGGGGTGCAGCCGCCCCATCGCCTCCAGGACGTCGGGGGTGGCGGGGTGGTCGACCCGCCAGGCCGCGGCGAAGAAGCCGCCGTGCTGCTGCGCCAGGCCCTCCACGAGTCCCTGCAGCTCCGCGGAGTTCCCCTCGGCCGCGAGTTGCGCGGCGACCGTGTCGATGGTGAGCCAGAAGATCATCGCCTCGGACGGCGGGGGCACGTCGACGGCGCCGTGCTCGGAGAGCCAGACCCGGGCGAGGCCGCCCAGCTCGGCGTCGTCGAGGACGTCACGCAGCGCGGGCTCGGCCTCCATGCCGACGAGCGAGAGCGCCTGCTGACAGCGCAGCCGCCGCAGCGGCGCGCCGGCGTCACCACCGCGTGCCGCGGCGAGCAACTCCCGGGCGGCCGGGAGGGGTTCACGTCGCGCGAGCCACTGCTCGGTCTCGGCCTGCGCCGCGGCCGGCGGGAAGACGCCGGTGCCGTCCAGCAGCGCGTCCGCGCCCTTGTCCATCAGGTCGCCCACCGCTGGAACGGAGAACCCCGCCTCCAGCAGCCGGGCCCGCAGCCCGTACAGACCGAGCGGGGTCAGCTGTACCATCCCGTACCGTGAGACATCCGTCTCGTCGAGAGGGCCGGCCGGCTCCTCGTCGGTGTCCGTCATCAGCGCCTCGTCGACCGGCTGGAAGTCGACGAGTCCGACCGGTTCCAGCAGCCGGAACTGGTCGTCGAGCCGCATCATCGCGTCCGAGACCTGCTCCAGCACGTCGTTGCTGGGGTCTCCCATGTCATCGGGCACGATCATCGACGCGGCGAGGGCGGGCAGCGGCACCGGCCCCTCCCCGCCCTCGCTCACGGTCAGCAGGTACAGGTTGGCGAGCACGCCGTCCAGGAACTCGGCCTCGGCCTCGGGGTCCCAGTCCAGCGAGGAGAGGTCGAGCTCCCCGCCGTCCTCCACCGCCCCGGCCAGCTCGTCGAGGTCGGGCACGCTCGCGTCGGCGAGCACCGCCTCCAGGGCGACGAGCCACACCCCCAGGACGTCCTGGGGCCCGCCGGAGGTGAGCAGGGCGAGGTCCGCGCCCGCGGCGACGGTGCCCTCGTCCTCGTCCACGATCTCCACGAGTCCGGTGTCGACGGCGATCCGCCAGGCCTCACTGGCGAAGGCCGCGGCGTCGTCACCGGTCAGCCCGAGCGCGTCGGCCGCCCCGGCGAGCTGCTCCTCGACGAGTTCACCGCCCGCGCCGACCCGCGTGTCCGGCCCGACCCAGCGGGCCAGCCGCGCGGCGCGGGAGAGCAGCGGCGTGGCGAGCGCGTCCCGCGCCAGCTCCGCTTCGGACGTCAGCCGCACCGGCGGCAAGGGGGGGCTGTCTGACATCGGCTGGGTTCTCCTCCGAACGATCTGGACCCGACGAACGGGACCGGACAGGACCCGACGAACAGGGCCGGTACAAGCATGACGGACAGGGGTGGACGTGACGGCGAGGACAGGCGGGGCAGGGCGGGGAGTCCGCCGGGGCCAGGAGCCCGGCCCCGGACACGCACACCCGGACGTCACCCCGGAAATCCACGTGCCCGACTCAGCCTAGACGGATTTCCACCCATGCCGCCCGGTTCATGTCCCTGCCAAGAGCTGGACACCACCGAAACCTTGACAACTCCCCCGCTCACACACGAGATTGACGCGCGTAGAAGTTCAACGGGGGTTGGGCTCGCCGATTTTTCTACGCGCGTCACCGATCCGCACGCGGGTCGTGTTCCCCCCACCGCTTCGCCCTCGTCCCGGCGCTCATGTAAGTCCCCGGAGGGATTCCCTTGCCGAGCAAGAGAACCGCGCGCATCGGCGCGCTGACCGTAGCCGCGGTCTGTTCCACCGTCTCCGCCGTCGTGCTCACCGCACCGGCCCACGCGGACACCGTCCGCATCCACGACATCCAGGGCACCACCCGGGTGTCCCCGTACGCGGGCCGACAGGTCACGGACGTGGCGGGCGTGGTGACGGGGGTGCGGACCTACGGCTCGTCCAAGGGCTTCTGGATCCAGGACCCCACCCCGGACGCCGACCCCGCCACCAGTGAGGGCGTCTTCGTCTTCACCAGCTCCACCCCGAAGGTGGCGGCCGGCGACTCGGTCACGGTCTCGGGCACCGTCTCGGAGTTCGTGCCGGGCGGAGCCGCCACCGGCAACCAGTCGGTGACGGAGATCACCAAGGCCGTGGTCACGGTGCTGTCGTCCGGCAACCCGGTCCCCGCCGCCACGGTGATCAACCGCCGTTCCGTGCCGGACGCCTACAGCCCCGCCGGTGACATGGCGGCGAGCGGCTCGGTCAACGCGCTCACCCTGGAGCCGAAGAAGTACGCCCTGGACTACTACGAGTCCCTGGAGGGCATGAACGTCCAGGTCTCCGACACCCGTGTGGTCACCGCGACCGACCCGTACAGCGAGCTGTGGGTCACGGTGAAGCCGCACGAACACGCCAGCCGGCGCGGTGGCACCGTCTACGGCGCGTACACCTCGCAGAACACCGGGCGCCTCCAGATCCAGTCCCTGGGCCCGACCGCCGGCTTCCCCGCCGCGAACGTCGGTGACGAGCTCGCCGGCCCCACCGAGGGCCCGCTCGACTTCAACCAGTTCGGCGGCTACACGCTCGTCGCGAACCGACTGGGCACCCTGGACAAGGGCGGCCTGCAGCGCGAGACGACCCGCCGGCAGTCGCGCGGCGAGCTGGCGGTGGCGACGTACAACGTGGAGAACCTCGACCCGGGTGACGGCACCTTCGCCGCCCACGCGGCCGCGATCGTGAACAACCTGCAGTCGCCCGACATCGTGTCCCTGGAGGAGATCCAGGACAACAACGGCGCGACGGACGACGGCACGGTCGCCGCCGACCAGACGGTGAACAAGCTGATCGACGCCATCGTCGCGGCGGGCGGCCCGAAGTACGACTGGCGTTCCATCGATCCGGTCAACGACCAGGACGGCGGCGAGCCGGGCGGCAACATCCGTCAGGTGTTCCTGTTCAACCCGCAGCGGGTCTCCTTCACGGACCGCGCGGGCGGCGACTCGACGACCGCCGTCGGCGTCACCCAGGTGCACGGCAAGGCGCGGCTGACCGCCTCCCCGGGCCGGATCGACCCGGGCAACACGGCCTGGACGACCAGCCGCAAGCCGCTCGCCGGCGAGTTCGTCTTCCGCGGCCGGACGGTCTTCGTGATCGCCAACCACTTCGCCTCCAAGGGCGGCGACCAGGGTCTGACCGCGCAGTACCAGCCTCCGGTGCGCAGTTCGGAGACCCAGCGCCACCTCCAGGCGACCGCGGAGAACACCTTCGTCAACCAGATCCTGAAGGCCCAGAAGGACGCCGACGTGATCGCGCTCGGCGACCTGAACGACTTCGAGTTCTCGGACACCGCGAAGATCCTGGAGGGTCACGGCGAGCTCTGGTCGGCGATCAAGTCGTTGCCGAAGAGCGAGCGTTACACGTACGACTACCAGGGCAACCAGCAGGTCCTCGACCAGATCCTGGTCAGCCCGTCGATCCGCCGCGACTGCGACGTCGACTACGACAGCGTGCACATCAACTCGGAGTTCTCCGACCAGATCAGCGACCACGACCCGCAGGTGCTGAGGTTCAGGCCGTAACCCCGTGTGCGGAAGAGCCCGGCCCCGTCGTCCGGGGGGCCGGGCTCTTTCCTGTGGACGCTCAGGCGGCGAACACGCCGTTCAGCCAGCCCCGCCAGGCCGTCTCGTCGCGCTTGGCGTCGGCGTCGGCAGCGAAGTCGTGGACGCTGATGCCGACGGGGGCACCCCAGTGGTTGCGTCCGAAGAAGCGCAGCAACTGGTCCTCGGTGCGCAGGCCGATGAAGTAGGGGTTGCGGAAGTCGAGTACGGCGTCGAGGAGTTGACCCTCGGGTCCGCGGGCCGTCACCCGCGCCCCGGCCTCGGTGTCGTCGGCGAGTCCGAGCGCCCGCCCCACGGCGGTGAAGGCGTCGGAGGCCATCGACGCCTCGGGTCCGTCGAAGGTGGCGAAGGCGACCGGCCGGCCCGCGAAGTGCGTCACGTACTCCCGCAGGGTGTGCAGATAGAAGTCCGTGTGCCGGCTCGCCCCGTCGTACTGGTTGTCCCAGTCCTCGACGAAGATGCCGCTGTGCACATAGCGCATCCAGGAACGGCGGCCGTCGTCGCGCGGCTCGATCGTCTCGTCGATCTGGTTGAGGGTCTGCTGGGAGATGCCCTCTACGTCCTCGACCCGGCTGGTCAGGCGGTGCGGCGGGTCCCAGTTGGTGAGTGTGGAACCGAAGGGTCCGCTGCCTCCCTGGCGCGGCTCGAACTCCATCGGCCACAGCCAGCCACCGATGCCGGTGGTGATGGCGTCCCACATCTGCTCCGGGGTGGCGTCGACCTCGAACTCGCGGGCGATCTCGAATTCCTTGGACATGGCGGTGATTCTCCTGGGGTCAGCCCTGGGCGGGCGGGATCGGGGCAGGGGCCGTGGCGGCGATGGCGGAGGAGGTCGCGGAGGAAGCGGCCGTGACGGGAGCGGCGCCGGGCGGCGCGGCGGGATCGGTGACGGACTCCGGTTTGACCGTGGGGTGGACGGCGACGACGATCCGGTGATCCCGTCCGCCCTCCGCGTTCCCGTCGTGGTACTTGCGGATGAGCGCGCCGACCCCCTGTGTCAGCTCCTCGATGAACGCGGCACGGTCGGCGGCGGTCGCGAAGGTCACCTCGCCGTCGAGCGCGAACGTGGCGAGCCGCTTGCGGGCCTTGGTCGCGCCGGTGATCAGCGAGCCGACGTCCCGGACCAGCCGGGCGCCGAGCGCGAGCAGCCAGCGGGCCGAGAGCTGGTCGCGGAAGCGGTCCGGATCGGGCTGCACGGCGGCGAGCGCGAGCGGCGAGATGACGTACGACGCCGCGGTCGCCCGCATCAGCCGCTCGGTGACGTTGCCCTTGCGGCGCTCGCCCGCCAGCTCGACCAGGCCGTGCCGCTCCAGCGTCTTCAGGTGGTAGTTCACCTTCTGCCGCGGCAGCCCGACCTTTCCGGCCAGCATGGCGGCCGACGCGGGTCCGGCGGCCAGTTCGGCCAGCAGCCGGGCCCGTATCGGGTCCAGCGAGACGGCTGCGGCCTCTGCGTCCTCGATGACGGTCACATCCAACATGCCCCCACCGTCTCACCGAACACTTTTTTTGTCCAGGTGGGTGGAGTTGTCGGTCGGGTGATGGATGTGGCCCGCGCGGGGCGGCGGAGGAGGGCGGGGCGGAGGAGGAGGGCGGAACGGCCGAGCAGGGCGGAACGGCCG
>NZ_JBHVPP010000002.1:264268-447291 GCF_042887295.1 Streptomyces sp. NPDC057950 | reverse complement strand
CGAGCAAGGCGGACGGCCGAGCAAGGCGGACGGCCGAGCAAGGCGGACGGCCGAGCAAGGCGGACGGCCGAGCAAGGCGGACGGCCGAGCAAGGCGGACGGCCGAGCAAGGCTGCGCAGGGGGACGACGATGTGGGGCGGCGCGGATGTCCGCGAGGTCGGCGGCGCGGGCGGATTGCGCGGGCGCGGGCGAGGGCCGAGGACGCGGGCGGCTCGCGCGGGCGTACGCGAGGGGCCGGGGACGCGGGGGGCTGCGCGGGCGTACGGGAGGCCGGGAACGCGGGGGGGGCTGCGCGGGCCTACGCGAGGCCCAGGGCAAAGACATGCTGCGCGCGGCGGGCGCGAGGCCCGGGACACGAAAGTGCTGCGCACGACGGGTGCGGGTTCGCCCGGCCGGGAGGGGAAGGGCTGCGCGGGCGAACGCGAAGTCCACGGCGGCGCACCGGCGGGCGCACGGTGCGCGTGGCCGCCGGTGTCCCGCTTCGCTACCCCCGCTCCCCGCTCTCGCCGAGACGCGCCAGCTGGGTCTGGAACCAGTCGAGCCGGGCCTGCAACAGGGCCGCCTCGGCTGCGAGTTCGGACACCCCGAGCCCGGCGGCCGGATCCACCACCGCGATCCCGCTCCCGGCACGGACCCGCAGCCCCTCCCCCGCCAGCCGGGCGAACCCGGCGAGCGACACGGATCTGCGGCCGCGTACGCAACCCGCGCAGGCTGCCGTCAGACCGCGCCAGCCCGGCCGCCCCCAGCCGGCGTCCGCGAACGCGGCGGCCACCGCGCCGCACGCGCAGGGGCCGACCGTCGCGGTGCGCACCCGCTGGCGGGCGTAGCGGAAACCCCGTTCGAAGCGGATGTACGCGCCGAGGACGGTGACCTCCAGAAGGGCGGCCGCCCGGTGCTCGGTGGTGCACAGCAGCGCCTCGGCGGTGGCGCGGTCATGCACGCAGTGGAAGCCGCAGTCGCAGCGGCGGTGCGGCGCACGGTGCCGCAGTCCGTAGACGCAGCGCGCCTCGTCCAGCACTCCGTACGGCAGCGCGCCGCCCAGCGAGACGCCGGTGAACCCGGCCCGGGTGCCGTCCTGGGACAGCACCGGGTGGGCGATCTTGTATCCGGTCGGCGGCTCCGTCGGGCGTTCCTCGGGGAGCCGCAGCCTCATCGGGCGACCGGGACCTCTTCGGGCGCGGCCGCCTCCGGCACCGCGACCTCCGCGATCCCCTCGGCCTGCCGGAGATCCTCTTCGTCCGCGCGGACCTGCTCCTCCGCGACTCCGGTGGCGAGTGCCCTGCCCAGCCTCATGACGCCTCCCGCGATCTGCCGTCGACTTCCGTCCTCGTCATGGTGACCCATGGGGGCCCGAGTTGGCACCAGTGCCTCCGACAAGCCCCCGAAAGAGGCACCTCGTAGCAGCCCTTCCGGCCATGTCGTAGAAGAATTAAGTGGAGCTTCACCATGCGGGTGCCGAGACTGCTCACATGACGCACACCCCTCGCACCACGGCCCCGGCAACACCCGCGCCTCCCTTCGGCCGTGCGCTCTGCGCGATGGTCACGCCCTTCACCGGAGCGGGCGCGCTCGACCTCGACGGGGCGGCGCTGCTCGCCGACCGGCTGGTCCGCGGAGGCTGCGACGGTCTGGTCCTGTCCGGCACCACGGGCGAGTCCCCGACCACGACTGACGCCGAGAAGTCCGCGCTCGTGAGGGCCGTGCGGGAGGCGGTCGGCGACCGCGTGTCGATCCTCGCCGGCGTCGGCACCGCCGACACACGGCACACCGTGGAGCTGGCCCGGGAGGCCGAAAAGGCGGGCGCGGACGGCCTGTTGGTCGTCACCCCGTACTACAGCAGGCCGCCGCAGGACGCCGTCGAGGCCCACTTCCGCGAGGTCGCCGACGCCACCGGACTGCCGCTCGCACTCTACGACATCCCCGGCCGCACCGGCACCCGCATCGAACCCGACACCCTGATCCGGCTCGCCGGGCACCCCCGGATCGTGGCCGTGAAGGACTGCGCGTACGACCTGCTCGCTACCCAGAAGGTGATGGCCCAGGCGGAGTTGGCGTACTACACCGGGTGCGACGAGTACGTGCTCGCGCTGCGGGCGATCGGCGGAGCCGGGTACATCAGCACGGTGGCGAACGCCGCCCCGGGCGTCTTCCGCGCGATCCTCGACGCCTTCGACTCCGGGGACACCGCCGAGGCGGCCCGCCGCCAGCGGCAGGTGATCCCGCTGGTCGAGTCGATGATGTCAGCCGGTCTGCCCGGCGCGGTCACGGCGAAGGCCCTGCTCGGCCGGCTCGGCCTGCCCGCGGGTCCGGTCCGCGCGCCGCTGCGGTCCGCCGGCCCTGAGGTGGCCGACGGACTGCTGGCGGTGTACGAAGAGCTGGTGGCCGGCTGATCAGCGCTCGGCGAAGACGGGCTCCCACGGCTGCTGCGCCGGGCCGCTGTCCGGTCCGGGGCCACCGCTCAGTGGTACGACCTTGTCGCTGCCGATCGTGACCAGCACGAGCCGGGGCCGGTACAGGGTCCCGCCCGGGAGCCTCTCCCAGGCGATGAGCCCTCTTGTCCTCGACCCAGGCGAGCAACCGCGCTCCACGCACCACGCACCACGCACCACGCACCACGCACCAGGGTGACCCGTTCGCCGGTGCGCGGATCGAGGAGCGCGGAATAGAACTTGTCGGGCTTCTCGCGCGTCAGGGCGCGCGCGGCGAGGCCGCCGTCCGGGGACAGCTGCGCGCCGACGCCCGCCCGGAGGTACCGCTCGTTGGCCGGTGCGGGCACCTTCTCACCCGCCAGGTCTTAGAACTGCCGCATGCCGTCCCGGCCGCCCGCGACGACGACCCGTGAGTACACCAGTCCGCCGTCGCGGCTGAAGGAGAAGTCCTCGCGGGAGGCGGTGTAGCGGCCGGGTGCGACACGGCTCCAAGTCCCCTTGCCGGACGCCACGTCGACGACGAGGAACCCGGACCGGCTCGACCGGCCGAAGCGCGGCACCCGGTCGATCCCGGACTGGCCCTGCGCCTTGTCACGCAGGTCCGGGTTCTCGTCGTAGGTCGTCGCGACAAGGTCCTCGTAGTAGCGCAGGACGAGCACGGTGCGCCGGCGTGCGGTGAGCCGGGCCGGCGCACCGCGCATCACGACGCGCAGCTCGGCCGCGGCCGAGGAGTCCGTGCCGTGGCGCGCGCCCTCCGGCGGCTCGGCGACGCTCACCTCCCGCCGGGGCCTTCAGCCGCCAGCGGCTCACCTGCTGCCGGTACAGGACCTGTCGTACGTACGCCTCGGGTTCGTCGATGCGGTGCCAGCGCCCGGCGGCCTTGATCAGGGCGTTCTGCAGCAGGTCCTCGGCGGCGTGGCGGTCCCCGCCGCCGAGCAGGACGGCCGTCCTCAGCAGCACGGACGACCGGTTCGCCACCAACTCCCGGAAGATCTCCCGTGCTTCGGCATCCATCGTCGCCTTCGTCCTTCCCGCGGGTCTTCTCCGACGGCCCTTGCCGCGCTCCCCTGTCCCGTACGACGTGCGGGACCGGCCGCCACCATGCCGCCGGCCGGAGGGAAAACACGCGGCCTCCTCCACCCGGTGTCCCTTACCGTGGCCCCGTGAGCCGACCACTGCTGTTCCTCGACGTCGACGGCCCGCTGAACCCGTACGCGGCCCAGCCGGAGCGCCGGCCCGAGGGGTACACGACGATCCGGGTGACGCTGACCCCCGGCAGGCCCCTGCGCGTCTGGCTCCACCCCGAGCACGGCCGCGCCCTCCTGGGCCTCGGTTACGACCTGTGCTGGGCGACGACCTGGATGGACGCCGCCAACCACCACATCGGCCCGGTCATCGGTCTGCCCGCGCTCCCGTACGTAGACTTCACGGGCGCCCTGTTCGCCACACGGCCGGACGGCGTGCACTGGAAGACGGAGCGCATCGTGACGTACGCGGCGGGCCGGCCCTTCGCCTGGGTGGACGACGAACAGTCCCCGGCCGACGACACGTATGTGACCGCCCACCATCCCGCCCCCGCGCTCCTGCACCATGTCGACCCCCGACGGGGCCTGCTCGCACCGGACTTCACGGCATTGGAGGAGTTCGCTGCGACGCTGACCGCGTAGCGGAGTCACGGATGCCGCGCAGATCACCCCGCGAGCTGGGGGCCACCCTGTCCTATGGACCCGGCGACGGTGCGGTGAGCACGCTCTTCGTCAGTACGTGTCCTGGGCCGCCGTCGTGTGCTGCCGTGCACACGTACCTCTTCGTCGACGGCCTCGACGTGGTCGCGCGCAGCGTCAGCAGAATGGCCGGCCTCGATCCGAGGCGACTGCTCCGCCGGGCGGACCGCTCTGTCCGACGGAGACGCCGAGCAGGGTGGCTGTGGCAGCGCAGGAACGGCCTGAACCGGGCCCGGACAGGCTGACCGTCCGGGTCCGGCTCCGCGGAGAGACGGTCGTCCGGTCCGACCTGATGTACCCGGGCCCCGATGGCGGGCTCGTCGACAGGGTTCGCTTCCGCCTGGAGCAGTACCTGGGCGAGATCGAGCGCGCGTACGCGGTGTGGAGGATCAGCCGGTGTTCCCGCCCGGCGAACCGGGGTGAGTGAGCGGCCGAGGCCGACCCGTGCCGGCCTTCCCCGTCCTTCCGACCGGGCTCCCCGGCCTGTCTCAGCCATCTCCCCACCCGTCGTGCACGTCCAGGGGCGGCGGCGACCGTACGGGACGGGCCGATCATGCGAACGGCGACAGGCCCAGGCCCTCCGGGTGAACGAGCAACGAGTCGAGGCACGCGTCCCAAAAGGCCCCTTGAGTGAGCGAGTCGGCCCGGGTTCGCGCTGACCACCCACATCAGTACCGGTGGCCGGGCCAGTGCGGATCCGTCCAGCGGTCCTCCTCGGTGAGGCCGAGCAGCCGTATCCGGTGCCGCAGATCGGCCGACGCGCCCGACTCCCGGAGCCGCACCGCGGCGTGCTCGAGGAGCCAGCCGACCAGTTCGGCGCGCATCTCCTCCTCATCGTGCTCGTACCAACACCCGCCCCACGGCAGGCTGTCCCCCAGGAGTTCGTACTCCCATTCCGCCACCGCCTCGGCGAGCCAGGGACCGACGGTCCCCGATGCCTCGGCGCACACCAGGAAGACTTCATGCGCAGGAACGATCGCATCCGGGTCGGTAAGGCTCTGCACCCACCAGGCGTGCAGGAAATCGCGTACCGCGTCTGCCTGATCGTCGGACCACTCCTGCCAGCGACCGCGGGCGAAGCAGTACCCGGCCTCGTGCAGCCCGGACAGGGCTCTCGCGCGACCGGCGACCAACACGGTGGCGAACTGCGGCAGTATGCGGCGCAACACGGCCGCGTGATCGGTCCAGTCGACGGCCTGCCAGGTCCGGCGCAGGAGATCCGGCTCCAGTTCCACGTCCGGCGTCTTCAGGAGGGAGACTTCCTCGGAACTGCCCCAGTGACAGTCGCAGTTGTACTCGTCCGGATGCACGGTCGTACCGCGGAAGGTGTCGGCCAGGTTGTCCAGAGCGGCGCTGAGGCGACGGCGTGCGGGATGGTCGGCGGGATGCATGAGGTGCCCGGCCTTCGAGGACTCCGTACGGCTTCCGCCGCCCGAAGATCGCCACCCTACCGCCAAGTTGCCGGGATCAGGGCTGGTCCGGCTGTGGCGGTGCAGTCGCGTGGCGCATCCCTTGGGGCTGCTGTCAGAGGGGTGTGTCAGAGTCTGCGCATGCTCGAGATCGTGGTGAAGACGGAGAACCGGGAGCGGCATGTTCGTGTGTCCGCCGGGGAACTGGCCGGGCTGGTCCGGCGTATGGGCGGTGACGACGACCGGTTCTTGGTGCTCCTCCGGATACCCGACCTGCCGGATGTCTTCGCCCAGGTCTGGCACGAGGCGGGTGGCGACTACACCCTGGAACACCGCGACGGCGCCGCCGACCGGCATTTCCAGGCGACGGTCGACAGTCCCGAGGTCCTGATCGCGGCGCTCACCGGCTGGGCTCGCCGGGAGGATGGCTGGGACTCCGGTCCGGCCTGGTCCCTGTTGGACATGGGCCCCGCCCGTGAGGTGCCGCTTCTCGACCTCGACGACGACGAGCGCGTGGAGTTGGAGACGCGCGTATGGGAGGTGCTGGTCGGCGGCTACGCTTCCCGCGCCGAACTGGCCGAGCTGGCTGAGGAGTATCTGGTCACCGAGGAGCGGCGGCCCGTCTCGCGCGAGCAGGCGGAGGCGCTGGCAGACCGGATGTGGCTGCAACGCGTGGCGGAGCAGGCCGGATGGCAGGGCGAGACGGACCCTGAGCGGCTCACCCGCGCGTTCGTTGCGCTCGAGGAGGCCGGCATCACCGCCCGCGAGAACTTCACCTGCTGTCGTACCTGCGGTCAGTCCGAGATCGTCGGCGAAGGCAGACCCGACGCCCGCGGCTTCGTCTACTTCCACACCCAGTGCACGGACTCCGCCGCGGCCGGGCACGGACTCATGCTTCTCTACGGTGGCCTCGACGGCTCGTCCGAGACGACCGCGGCCATCGGCGACGAGGTCGTGGCCGCCCTCGAAGCGGCCGGCCTCGACACCGAGTGGGACCGGAACCCTGACCGGGCCATCACCGTCACTCCCCTGGACTGGCGCCGCCGCCTGGTCGGATAGGGCGAGGAGGTCCAGCGGTCGCACCTACGGTCTGGACGCATTCCATGACGCACATCGTTCCCTTGGGCGTGCCGAATGCGGGTCAAAGGCGTGTCGAAGGCCGGTCGCAAAGACGCCCGGCACGGGAAGGCAAGCAGGTCGGCACGCGTGCGACAGGCTCCTTCCAGACGCTCGGTCGTTCGGAACGTGCCACAGCCGTGCCACATCGTGCGGTCAACCACGGTCGACAACGGCCCGCCACAGTCAAGATGCGCCCTTCACCTGGGTGCCACGACAGCCCGGGTGACCTGGGGACCCCCCCACACAGATCACATCCGCCTCGCAGGGCCGCCATCCCCTTACGCACGAGCGCCCTCCCCGGCCGCCCTGGGGGCCGGGGAGGGCGCTCGATGGCTACCGGCGTCCACAACTGCCGTGATTCCACCGGCGATTCGGAGTGGTGCTTCGGTGACCGGCCGCAAGTCACGCCCGCCGATGATCAGTTGTGGCTGTGCAGATCACGCATCTCCGAGCTGAGCGGCCAGGAAAACCGCTGCCACCGAGGGGCGCACTGCGTACGTCGCCCCCGCGCTCCCCTCGGGTGCCTCCCACCAGTAGAACGGAAGCCTCCGCCCGCTGTTGCTGTGTCCCTTACTCATCCCGGACAGCACTCCTGCCACGCGCCGCGCCGGATCGCTCTCGTTCGGCCCGCCCAGGGCCTTGTCCACCAGCTCCGTGCAGTGGATCCTCCGGCCAGGGTTGCGAGCCAGGTACTCGAGCACCTGCCGGGCCTGCGGTGCGAGTTCAGCCAAGAACGCCTCGGCGCGCTGCAAGTCCGCTGGGCCCCATTCCGGGGCGCTGTAGTGCCCCTCTTCGCCTGAGTGCTCAGCCCATCGCGGATCAACCTCAGACAGATAGTCGGTCATGTCCGCCCCCAACACTTGTACTCAGCGTGTGTGTCGTTGGCACCGTACAGAGCCACCAGGACACTGCGTGTCGAATCTGTGTCGAAGTTCTACTGACCAGCCGCTCAACTGAGGAGAGCCACAGGTCAAGAGGAGGACGGGGTGCAGCCACAGAGCGCCTTCCAAGCACCTGGGCTCCCTGATCACAGCATCGTCTTCCCACCTGACCAGGCCCGCTGGTGGTTGGAGCGGATCACTGTCAGCGCCAGCAGGTAGCCTGCGGCGATCAAGCCGACGCAGGGGAGGCTCCATGGCAGCTACCGCTCTCACGACACCCAGTAGGTTGTGGACGGCGCGGGAGGTACTGAGCCGGTCGAACCCCGTGCCCGCGGCATCCGGTGTGTACGGGTGGTACTTCGAGCAGGCACCCCACCCAGGGCTGGCTGCCGGACGCATGCTCTATGTCGGCATAGCACCGCGGTACATGGCGAACCGGACCAGCACGCAGAATCTTCGAGACCGCGTGCGCTACCACTTCCGGGGCAACGCCGAAGGGTCAACGCTGCGGAAGTCTCTCGGCTGTCTGCTCGACTTGGAGCTGCGACGAGTGGGCAGCGGCAAGCGGATGACGTTCGGCCAGTCCGGCGAGGCGAAACTCAGCCAGTGGATGGCGGACAACGCTCGCGTTTGTTGGGTAGAGCATGACGAGCCCTGGACGCTGGAGTCGGAGCTCATCTCGCAACTGGACCTGCCGCTGAACCTGGACCAGAACGGCCACAATGCCTTCCACGCTCAGCTCAAGGAGATCCGAGCCAGAGCACGGCAGCGGGCCAGGGAACTTCCCATCAGCGCGTAGAGGCCCAAAGCCTGACATCACCGGTTGACATCAACGACGACGGACCGGAGCACACAGTGGCGGCCACGACCCGAAAGCTGATGCAGCCCCACGGGCGCGTTACCCGAAGCGCATGAGGTCCGGAATCGAACTCCTAAAGCGGTGGTCATAGGGCGAGGTCGTCAGCAGCAACGCCGCAACAGCAGCCACCAGCGATATCACCCGACGGGCGGCCCTGCTAAGCGGATGCGCCGATCTGTAAAGCACAGCCAAGGGCATAGCCGCGACGTTTCGCTGAACCAGGCTGCCGAGAGAACCATTTGCGGTACGCATGTACGGCCAAGCGATGGAGCCTAGGCCCAGACGGAGGATCAGCATGCGAGGAAGAGAGCTGCCGTACACCAGTGCGTCTGACCAGCGTGACGCGATGGAGTACATGCAGGAGTGTTACGTAGACGAAGGTGTCGACCGCTCCAGGGAGCCTGCGGTACTGGTGCGTGCCAGCGCTGGCGGTAGCCGCGATGTCTTCCACGGTAACGAGAACTGCGGCCTCGTGGCCGGTGACGGACGGCGCCTGACTGAGGCAAGTTGGATGCTGCTTGGCGATGCACAGAGTGTGAGATATCGACCGTGCGAGCGCTGTGGATCTCCTGCCAGCTAGAGCTCATCTGCCTCGTACTGCCCTGGTCGACCGTTGCATTTTCCATCTCATTGATCCGGGGCGAGTGTCTAACTGCATGACAACGCCAACGGACGAGCACGAACGTCTGTGGACAGTCAGTGCAGGTGAGAGGCACGTCAACCCGAGGCAGCGCTCTCAGTCAAGTTGTCTCGAGACGAAGAAGCCATGACCCATGTCTCGCGGCTGCAGTGGGCCCGGAGTACGCGATGCTTGGGGTATGTCCCCTGAACCCAGCGCTGCTCCGTCCATGACCACTCACGTCGGCGTGGGGACCGACTGAACCACCAGAGTCTTCACGTGGGAGGAAGGCGCACGCATCGAGGTCCGCAACCTGGGAGGAGAGATCGTCATCGAGGCCAACGCTGTCGGGTTGAAGGCCCTGGCCGGCCACCTCCTCACGCTCGCCCAAGACGGCACACCGGACGGTGCTCATCTCCATCCGGAGGAGAACGACGGGCTCGAAGAAGGCTCTGTAGGGCTGGTCTTGGAGCGGTACGACGACGAATGAATCGTGCCAGACACGTGCCAGATCGTGCGGGGAACCACGGGGGAACATCGGGGAGCCGATCCGCGTCGCGCAGCAGCAGGTCAGCCCCAGAGCAAGCCCTAGCTGCCCTGAGCTTCCCAAGCTGATGCGCTCGGCCCGATCCTCGCACTGGTGTCTTGGTCCTCACCGTGACGGGGAGACCGTTCAGCGTGGCGTGCACCAGCCCCGGCCCTGTGGCGGCACTCTGGCGACCCATCAAAGGCCCGCTGAGGAGATGCGCCCGTGACGAACTTCGACCAAGTACGGACGTCAGAGCTGCCAACCGGCAAGGTGGAGTTGGCGCTGAGTCCTGAACACCTTCTCAACACTCCTCTGTCCGATCTTCTCGCGGAGCTGGACGTCACGCTCGATGAGTCCTCGATCACCGACCCAAGCTTCACGGGCGCTGCCGTGGTCACCCGGGATCGTGTGATTCTTTCCATGAGACCAGGCCAACCGGACTACGAGCGCGATGCCGTTGCACGCGCTCTGTTGGGACACGTTCTCGACGTGCCGTTGTCGCCGTTGCCTGAGCCGTACCGCACGAGCGAGGTATGAGCCGGTCGGCCGTCCCTGGGCCGTATCTGGCCCGTCCGAGGTTGCCCGACAGCGGCCAAGGACGACCGACGACGACCACCAGGCGCACGTGGCCACCGCCCCTGACCATCAAAGATCCAGCCCATCAAGATCCCCGACAAGACCCAGGGCAAGAAGAAGGTACACACACTGATCACGCCCCCTGCCCGCGTGTCTCCTGTTGGTGGGGAGTCTGTCGCTGTGCTGGAGCGGTCTCTGGGCCTCAGCTGCTTGGTTGGGCCGTCACACGGCAGGACCAAACGGCTGAGCTACAGCAGTGGCATGTGGCAGGACCGCAGACCGAGTGGCTGGTCTGGAAGGAAATGGTGTCGGAGGCCTGGTCTAGAGTCGGCCCGTGACCCACAGTCGTTCCCGTGCCGGGGCGCCCTGCAAGCCTGACTTGCCGTCCTACCAAGTTGTCCTGGCGACGACCGACTGGGGTTCGCTCCGGACGGCTTTCGGGTCCGGTGAGGACCTTCCCAAGGTTCTGACGCAGCTTTTGGAGCCTGATCCGAAGGTCCAGGTAACCGCCTTGTGGGAGCTGGGTGAGCTGGTCGGCCATCAGAACACCATTTACGAAGCCACCGCCCCCGCCGTCATGTACGTGGCCGGCATCCTCACCCACCCGGCGGCCATGACGCGGCGGCCGTATCGCGATGTCCCCATCCGCGCGACGTTGTTGGCCTGGCTGGCCTCCACGCTTCACGACGCCTCCGACGAGCTCGTCGCCCGCAACGAGGAGTACTTCCCCGGCTTCCTCACCCACTGCACCACCGTGGCGGCCCTCCGGGACCTGCGCCCGATGCTCTACAGGGCCGTCGCACCTTTCCTGCATGACAGCCACGAGGATGTGCGTGAAGCCGCCGTCATCGCCGCGCTCCTCCTCGCCGAACACCCCGCGCTCGCCGGGCACCGTGCTCACCTCGCCGTGCACGCGCGCCGCATCCTGGACACCAGCAGGAACGACCCCGACCGGCGCGTCGCATGGAAGGCCCTCGAAGCATGGGGCCACAATCCGCCCGGCCCGGAGCCTCTTCTGGAGGAGGCCGAGGACCGGGGGCCGCACAGCGATGGCCGCGGCGATCTCGAACCTCCCTTCTGACCGATCCGGATCGATCACTTCTGGGGGAGGGTCAGAGTGCGCACCGACGGCTCGGCTACAACAGCGGGCTCCGGCACTCTCAAATGACAGAACACGGACGGCGCGACCACACGTTCCACGGCTGTCCCGAGCAGCGGTCGAACTCGCACAGCAACACTCGCCCTTTGACCTGGTTAGGGCGACGGTGTGAAGCCGGCGGACCTGCGGATCGCTGTGGAGGTGTGCAAGTCGGCACGTTCGGTGGAACTCGACGGATTGGCCGGGCGACCTCCTGAGATCCGCCCGATGCCACAGTTGTTCGGGTGACATCCAACGCTGACGTCAACGACCACGGACAGCTGCGGCATCGCGCGGCTGGAGGCGGCACCTCTGCACGCAGTTGGGCCCGGCCAAGGTCCAGTTGGATCGAACTCACAAGGCCGATGTCTCCCTCGACGCACGAGCGCCCTCCCCGGCCGCCCTGGGGGCCGTGAAAGGGCGCTCGATGGCTACCGGCGTCCACAACTGCCGCGAGTTCAGCGGCGATTCGGAGTGGTGCTTCGGTGACCGGCCGCAAGTCACGGCCTTAGATGATCAGTTGTGGCTGTGCAGGATCTCGTTCAGCCCGCCCCACACCGCGTTGTTCGGCCGGGCCTCGACCGTTCCGGTGACCGAGTTGCGGCGGAAGAGGATGTTGGACGCGCCGGAGAGCTCACGGGCCTTGACGATCTGGCCGTCGGGCATGGTCACGCGGGTTCCCGCCGTGACGTACAGGCCCGCCTCGACCACGCACTCGTCGCCGAGGGCGATGCCGACGCCGGCCTCGGCGCCGACCAGGCAGCGCTCGCCGATGGTGATGCGGACGTTGCCGCCGCCGGACAGGGTGCCCATGGTGGAGGCGCCCCCGCCGATGTCCGAGCCGTCGCCGACGACGACGCCGGCCGAGATGCGGCCCTCGACCATCGAGGTGCCGAGGGTGCCCGCGTTGAAGTTCACGAAGCCCTCGTGCATCACGGTGGTGCCCTCGGCGAGGTGCGCGCCGAGCCGGACGCGGTCGGCGTCGGCGATGCGGACGCCCTTGGGCGCGACGTAGTCCGTCATGCGCGGGAACTTGTCGATGGACGTCACCTGGAGGTGCAGTCCCTCGGCGCGGGCGTTGAGCCGTACCTTCTCGACGTCGTCGACGGCGACCGGGCCGAGCGAGGTCCAGGCGACATTGGCGAGGTGGCCGAAGATGCCGTCCAGGCTCTGGCCGTGCGGCCGTACGAGTCGGTGCGAGAGCAGGTGCAGCCGCAGGTACGCGTCGTGCGCGTCGATCGGCTTCTCGTCCAGCGAGGTGATGACCGTGCGGACCGCGACCACTTCGACGCCCCGGCGGGCGTCGGGCCCGATGGCTTTGGCGGCGCCTTCACCGAGCAGTTCGACGGCACGCTCGGCGGACAGCCGCTCGGTGCCGGCCGGCCCGGGTTCTGTGGACAGTTCGGGCGCGGGGAACCAGGTGTCGAGGACGGTGCCGTCGGCGGTGAGGGTGGCGAGGCCCGCGGCGACGGCGCCGGTGGTGGTGCGCGTAGCAGTCGTGTCGGTCATGGGTGAAACCTAACGCGGGCCGGGCCGCGCGGGCCAACCGGTGCCCCCGCCGCCCACCCGTGCTCAGCCCCTCAGCCCTCGGCTCCGCTCCCGTCTCCGCCGATCAGCCGTCCCAGCACCTCCCGCGCGTACGTCTCGTCGTAGGTCCCCCCGGTCAGCAGCACCTGGAGGCAGATGCCGTCCAGCAGGGCCACGAGCGCCCGCGCCGTGACGGAGTCGGTGCGGCGGGCGAGGGGGTCGACGAGGCCCTGGACCCAGGCGGCGGCGACGGGGCGCAGCGCGGGGCGGCGCAGGGCGGCGAGGTACAGCTCGTACTCCAGCTCGACTCCCGTGCGCTCCCCGGCGAGCCATGCGCCCATGAGCCCGGCGAGTTCGCCCGCGAGGTCGACGCGGGGGTCCTCCAGCGCGCCACGCGCGGCAACCATCTCGGCGAAGCCCTCGTTCGTCTGGCGCAGGGCGGCGACCATGAGTTCGTCGAGGGTCTTGAAGTGGTACGTGGTGGAGCCCAGCGGCACATCGGCCTCGGCGGCGACGGAGCGGTGGCTCAGCCCAGCGAGTCCCTTGTCGCCCACCACCCTGATCGCCGCGTCGATGATGCGCTGGCGTCGCTCGGGATCGTAGCGGCGCGGGGCCATCAGTGGGCTCCGCCCAGGTTCAGCACCACGACCCCGCCGATGATCAGCAGTACCCCGGCCACCTTGGTGACGGTGAGCGCCTCCCCGAGGAAAAGCATGCCGATCGCGGCGATGACGGCGGTCCCGGCGCCGGCCCAGATCGCGTAGGCCGTGCCGACCTGGACGGTCTTGAGGCACTGCGCGAGCAGGAGGAAGGCGACGACGTATCCGAGGGCGGTCACCAGTGACGGCCACAGTCTACTGAAGCCCTCGCTGTACTTCATGGCGGTCGTGGCGGCCACCTCGGAGACGATGGCTCCGGCGAGCAGCAGGTATCCCATGTGTACGAGGGTACACATCGATGCGTACACCTGTACACAGGCGGCTCACGCCGCTCGCGATGGGCGGTGTCCGGGGGCCGCCGAGCCTTGGGGATCGCGGGAGATCGGAAGGGATCACTCACTGCAAACGACTGCTCAGAACTCACCGTTTCCACTACTGTTTCACCAGCCGCACACCCGATCTTCACGGCCGACGCCGGTCCGGGCGCTCGCGCCCCTCTTGTACGGAAATCAGTGGACGAATCCGCGTGCGCCCCGGGCCACGCTGGAGGAACGCGCATGCCTGAGATATCGCCGGACCCCGAGCGTGGGCCCGACCGTCCCGCGCCCACCCCGGAGGAACCCGCCTGGCGTCCCACTCCTCACGGTGCCCGCCACCCGGCGGAACCGCCTTCCTTCACCGGGTCCCCGGCGCCCTGGCCGATCGGTGCGGACCCGGACGGGGAACGGCTGCCCGGAACCCGGCGGCTCTGGCTGGCCGGAGGACTCGCGGTGGCGGTTCTCGTCACCACCGCGATCGCCGTACTGGACAACAGAACTGACGTCGCGTCACGGGACCGGGCGAACCGGACCGTCTCCGACACGGAACTGCCCCTGCTGACCGGCGACTTCACCACGACCACCACCGGGGCGGCGACCCGGGCCGGCGAGCCCACCCCGTCCTCCGCACGGGCCTCCGGCTCCCCGCCGACGGGCCCGGCCTCCGCCACGTCCGCGGAACGGGGCTCCGGCAGCGAGGCCGCCCCCGACAGCACCGGACCGTCGCAAGCGGCCCCTTCCGGCAAGCCTCCCGCGCCCCGGCCCTCGTCCACGCCCTCGCCCTCGTCCACGCCCCCGCCGAAGTCGGTCCGGTCCGTCAACTACCCGGACCGGTACTGGCACTTGCGCCACGGCTACGTCCGTCTCGACGAGGTCACCACCCGCAGTCCGGCCGACATCAGGCGGGACGCCGACTTCACGGTGGTGGCGGGGCTCGGGAACGCCTCCTGCTACTCCTTCGCCACCGCCGACGGCGGCTACCTCCGCCATCGGGACTTCGTCCTGCGCGACGACCGCGACGACGGTTCCGCCCTCTTCGAGCGGGACGCCACCTTCTGCCCCCGGACCTCGGCGTACAGCGGCGCCGTCATGCTGGAGTCGCTGAACTATCCAGGCCGCTATCTGCGGCACCGCGACTTCCGGCTCCGTCTGGAGGCGTACGACAACTCCCGGGTCTTCCGCGCGGACTCGGCGTTCCGTGTGGTCGACGGCCTGGCCTGAGCCCGGAATCGGGGCCGGGTAACCGGCGACGGAGCGCGAACAGCGGAAACGTGCGTGGCCCCCGGCGAAGTGCCGGGGGCCACGCACGTACGACGCCGGGGTGGGCGTACGACCGGACGCCGCGGAGGACGTCCGGTCGAAGGCCCGGACGGACGACCGGTCAGACGTTGAAGCCGAGTGCCCGAAGCTGCTCGCGCCCGTCGTCCGTGATCTTGTCCGGGCCCCACGGCGGCATCCAGACCCAGTTGATGCGCAGTTCGTTGACGATGCCGTCCGTGGCGGACTTGGCCTGGTCCTCGATGACGTCGGTGAGCGGGCAGGCCGCGGACGTCAGGGTCATGTCGATCGTCGCGATGTTCGCGTCGTCGATGTGGATGCCGTAGATCAGGCCGAGGTTGACGACGTCGATGCCCAGCTCGGGGTCGACGACGTCGTACAGCGCCTCGCGGAGTTCGTCCTCCGAGGCCGGCTTCGTCGTCAAGGTCTCGTTCTCGCTCATGCCGTCTTCCTCTCGGCGCTCTCGCCCAGAGCCTGGGCGG
Source organism: Streptomyces sp. NPDC057950 (assembly GCF_042887295.1). Classification (NCBI taxonomy): domain Bacteria; kingdom Bacillati; phylum Actinomycetota; class Actinomycetes; order Kitasatosporales; family Streptomycetaceae; genus Streptomyces; species Streptomyces sp. NPDC057950. The sequence continues at coordinate 431,745 of NZ_JBHVPP010000002.1, read as the reverse complement.
TCGCGTCCTTCCACGCCATCCAGCTGAGGAGGGCGCACTTGACCCGGGCCGGGTACTTGGAGACACCGGCGAACGCGACCGCGTCCTCCAGCACCTCCTCCATCGCCTCGTCCGGCTCGGTCCGGCCCTTGGACTGCATCAGCTCCAGGAAGGTCTCCTGGATCTTCTGCGCCTCGGACACGTCCTTGCCGACGAGCAGATCGTTGAGCACGGACGCCGAGGCCTGGCTGATGGAGCAGCCCTGCCCCTCGTACGAGATGTCCGTGATCTGCTCACCGTCGTACTTCACGCGCAGCGTGATCTCGTCGCCGCACGTCGGGTTGACGTGGTGCACCTCGGCATCGCCATCCCGCAAGCCCCGCCCGTGCGGGTGCTTGTAGTGGTCCAGGATGACTTCCTGGTACATCGAATCCAGCTTCACGATCCCAGCCAGCCCCTCAGCCGAAGAAGTTCCGGACGTGCTCCAGGCCGTCGACCAGAGCGTCGATCTCGGCCGGCGTGGAGTACAGGTAGAACGACGCTCGCGTGGTCGCAGGAATTCCGTACCGCAGGCAGACCGGCCGCGCGCAGTGGTGTCCCACCCGGACCGCGATGCCCTGCTCGTCCAGGACCTGGCCCACGTCGTGCGGGTGGATGTCACCCAGCGTGAACGAGATCGCCGCGCCGCGGTCCTCGGCCGTGGTCGGGCCGATGATCCGCAGGTCGGGGACCTCGGTGAGCCGCTTCACCGCGTACTCGGTGAGCGCGTGCTCGTGGGCGAGGATCTTGTCCATGCCGATCGCGTTCAGGTAGTCGATCGCCGCGCCGAGACCGACCGCCTGGGCGATCGGCGGGGTGCCCGCCTCGAACTTGTGGGGCGCCGGGGCGTACGTCGACGAGTGCATCGACACCGTCTCGATCATCTCGCCGCCGCCCAGGAACGGGGGCAGGTCCTCCAGCAGTTCCTGGCGGCCCCAGAGGACGCCGATGCCGGTCGGACCGCACATCTTGTGGCCGGTGAAGGCCACGAAGTCGGCCTGGAGGGCCTGTACGTCCAACGGCATGTGCGGAGCGGCCTGGGAGGCGTCGATGCAGACCAGTGCGCCGACCTCCTGGGCGCGGCGCACTATCGCCTCGACCGGGTTCACGGTGCCCAGGATGTTCGACACCAGCACGAAGGAGACGATCTTCGTCTTCTCGGTGATGATCTCGTCGATGTTCGAGAGGTCGAGACGGCCGTCGTCGGTCAGGCCGAACCACTTCAGCTTCGCGCCCGTGCGCTGCGCCAGCAGCTGCCACGGAACGATGTTGGAGTGGTGCTCCATCTCCGTGATGACGATCTCGGTCTCGTGGTCGACCCGGTAGGGCTCGTCGGCCCAGCCGAGCATGTTGGCCACGAGGTTGAGCGACTCGGAGGCGTTCTTGGTGAAGATCACCTCGTCGCGGCTCGGCGCGTTGATGAACGCGGCGACCTTGTCGCGCGCGCCCTCGTACAGCGCCGTGGCCTCCTCGGCGAGCACATGCACACCGCGGTGGACGTTGGCGTTGTACTGCTCGTAGTAACCACTGAGGGCGTCCAGCACCTGGCGCGGCTTCTGCGAGGTCGCCGCGTTGTCCAGGTACACGAGCTTCCGGCCGTCGTGGACCTGTCGGTCCAGGATGGGGAAGTCCTTGCGGATCGCCTCGGTGTCGAGGAGGCCCGGCAGCTGCGTCACGCTGATACGCCACCCTTCGTGTAAGCCTCGTACCCCTCGTTCTCCAGCTTGTCGGCGAGCTCGGCACCGCCGGACTCGACGATCCGACCGGCGGAGAAGACGTGGACGAAGTCAGGCTTGATGTAGCGCAGGATGCGCGTGTAGTGCGTGATGAGCAGGGTGCCCACCTCGCCGGTCTCGCGGACGCGGTTCACGCCCTCGGAGACGACGCGCAGGGCGTCGACGTCCAGGCCGGAGTCGGTCTCGTCGAGGATCGCGATCTTCGGCTTGAGAAGCTCCAGCTGAAGGATCTCGTGGCGCTTCTTCTCACCGCCGGAGAAGCCCTCGTTCACGTTGCGCTCGGCGAAGGCGGGGTCCATGGAGAGGCGCTCCATGGTCTCCTTGACCTCCTTCACCCACGTACGCAGCTTGGGGGCCTCGCCGCGGACGGCGGTGGCGGAGGTGCGCAGGAAGTTGGAGACGGAGACACCGGGGATCTCGACCGGGTACTGCATCGCCAGGAACAGGCCCGCGCGGGCGCGCTCGTCGACGGACATCTCCAGGACGTCCTCGCCGTCGAGGGTCACGGTGCCACCGGTGATCGTGTACTTCGGGTGGCCCGCGAGCGAGTAGGCGAGGGTCGACTTGCCCGAGCCGTTGGGGCCCATGATGGCGTGCGTCTCGCCCTGCCGGACGGTGAGGTCGACGCCCTTGAGGATCTCCTTCGTGGCGTTGTCGGCCTCGACGGTGACGTGCAGGTCGTGGATTTCAAGCGTAGCCATGGGTTCCTCAGGACTCCTGGGAGAGGGAGACGAGCACATCGTCCCCTTCGATCTTTACGGGGTAAACGGGGACGGGGCGCGTCGCGGGCAGGCCGGACGGTTTGCCGGTGCGGAGGTCGAACGCGGAGCCGTGCAGCCAGCACTCGATCTGACAGTCCTCCACCTCGCCCTCGGAGAGCGAGACGTTCGCGTGCGAGCAGACGTCGTTGATCGCGAACACCTCCCCCTCGGTCTTCACGACCGAGACCGGCGTGCCGTCGAGTTCCACCCGCTTCGGGGTGTCCTCCTCCAGCTCGCTCAGCCCACAGGCGCGTACGAACGTCGTCGAGGCGGTCATCAGAGCGACGCCTCCAGCTCCTCGTCGATCTTCACGAGAAGGCGCTCTTCGATGTCGTCGACGCCGATCTGCTGGACCAGTCCGGCGAAGAAGCCGCGGACCACGAGCCGACGGGCCTCGTCGGCCGGGATCCCCCGGGCCATCAGGTAGAAGAGCTGCTCGTCGTCGAAGCGGCCGGTGGCGGAGGCGTGACCGGCGCCGACGATCTCGCCCGTCTCGATCTCCAGGTTCGGCACGGAGTCGACGCGGGCACCGTCGGTCAGAACCAGGTTGCGGTTCATCTCGTAGGTGTCCGTGCCCTCGGCCTTGGCCTCGATGAGGACGTCGCCGATCCACACCGCGTGGGCACCGTCGCCCTGGAGCGCGCCCTTGTACATGACGTTGGACTTGCAGTGCGGGGTGTTGTGGTCCACCAGGAGGCGGTGCTCCTGGTGCTGGCCGGCGTCCGTGAAGTACAGGCCGAACAGCTCGGCCTCGCCGCCGGTGCCGGCGTAGGAGACCCGCGGGTGCAGGCGTACGACGTCGCCGCCGAAGGTGACCACGAACGACTTGAAGGTGGCGTCCCGGCCGATGAGGGCGTTGTGCTGGCCCACGTGGACGGCGCTGTCGTCCCAGTCCTGGACGGAGACGACGGTGAGCTTGGCTCCGTCGCCCAGCACGAAGTCGACGTTGGCGGCGAGCACCGCGTCGCCCGTGTGGTCGATGACGACGACGGCCTCGGCGAAGGCTCCGAGCTCGACGACCTGGTGGCCGTAGGCGACCCCGCCCTCGCCGTGCACGGCGATGCGGATCGGCTCGGTGAGCACCGTCTCCTTGGGGACGGTGACGACACCGGCCTTCTCGAACGCCGAGTACGCCTGGGCGGCGACGCGGTCGACGGGGGTGCCCGCCGTGCCCAGCCGGGCGTCGTCGCGGCCGACGGTCTCCACGAGGACGCCCTCGGGCGCCTGGACGTCGACGTTCACGCCGTCACCGGTGGCGACCGCGGTGCCGTCGTGCAGCCCGCGCAGGCGCTCCAGCGGGGTGAAGCGCCATTCCTCCTCGCGGCCGTGGGGGACCGGGAAGTCCGCCACGTCGAAGGACGGGGGCGCGCTCATGCGGGTGGCGACGGTCGACTCGGCGGCCACCGCGATCTGCCCGGCGGTGGTGGAACCCAGCGGTGGGGGTCCCCCCGCCCGAACGGAGTTGAGGGTGGGGGAGTTCTGAGCCTCGGCCATGGCTGTCGGTCTGCTCTCTTTCCTGCGTCGGTGGAGATCCTCGGGCCCGCCGGGAGGGGCGGGCCACCAGCTGTTTCCGGAAGGCGGCGGTTAACCGACCGAGCCTTCCATCTGCAGTTCGATCAGCCGGTTGAGTTCGAGGGCGTACTCCATCGGCAGTTCCTTGGCGATCGGCTCGACGAAGCCGCGCACGATCATCGCCATCGCCTCGAACTCGGTCATCCCTCGGCTCATCAGGTAGAAGAGCTGGTCCTCGGAGACCTTGGAGACCGTCGCCTCGTGGCCCATGGACACGTCGTCCTCGCGGACGTCCACGTAGGGGTACGTGTCCGAGCGGGAGATCGTGTCGACGAGCAGCGCGTCGCACAGCACGTTGGACTTCGAGCCGTGGGCACCCTCACCGATCTCGACCAGACCGCGGTACGAGGTGCGGCCACCGCCGCGCGCCACCGACTTGGAGACGATGTTCGACGAGGTGTTCGGCGCCATGTGGACCATCTTGGAGCCGGCGTCCTGGTGCTGGCCCTCGCCCGCGAAGGCGATGGACAGGGTCTCGCCCTTGGCGTGCTCGCCCATCAGGTAGACGGCCGGGTACTTCATGGTGACCTTGGAGCCGATGTTGCCGTCGATCCACTCCATGGTCGCGCCCTCGTACGCCACGGCGCGCTTGGTGACCAGGTTGTAGACGTTGTTCGACCAGTTCTGGATGGTCGTGTAACGGCAGCGGGCGCCCTTCTTCACGATGATCTCGACGACCGCGGAGTGCAGGGAGTCCGACTTGTAGATCGGCGCCGTACAGCCCTCGACGTAGTGGACGTAGGCGTCCTCGTCCACGATGATCAGCGTCCGCTCGAACTGGCCCATGTTCTCCGTGTTGATACGGAAGTAGGCCTGGAGCGGGATCTCGACGTGCACACCCTTCGGCACGTAGATGAAGGAGCCGCCGGACCACACCGCGGTGTTCAGCGACGCGAACTTGTTGTCGCCGACCGGGATGACCGTGCCGAAGTACTCCTTGAAGAGCTCCGGGTGCTGCTTGAGAGCGGTGTCGGTGTCCAGGAAGATGACGCCCTGCTCCTCCAGGTCCTCACGGATCTGGTGGTAGACGACCTCGGACTCGTACTGGGCCGCGACACCCGCGACGAGGCGCTGCTTCTCCGCCTCCGGGATGCCGAGCCTGTCGTACGTGTTCTTGATGTCCTCGGGCAGGTCCTCCCAGGACTCCGCCTGCTTCTCCGTGGAGCGCACGAAGTACTTGATGTTGTCGAAGTCGATGCCCGACAGGTCCGAGCCCCAGTTGGGCATGGGCTTCTTCTCGAAGAGGCGCAGGCCCTTGAGGCGGAGCTTGGTCATCCACTCCGGCTCGTTCTTCTTCGCGGAGATGTCGCGGACGACGTCCTCGTTGATGCCGCGCTTCGCAGAGGCACCGGCCACGTCGGAGTCGGCCCAACCGTATTCGTACGTACCCAGACCCTCGAGCTCGGGGTGGGCAGTCTCCTCGATGGGGAGCGTCATGCGGGGTTCCTCCCGGCGGTGCTTGCAGATGCGTTGGGATCGCGCTGATCGGACTTGGAAATCTTGGGGATGAACGTCGTGCACACACCGTCGCCGTGGGCGATGGTGGCCAGCCGCTGGACATGTGTGCCGAGCAGCTGGGAGAAGAACTCGGTCTCCGCCTCGCACAGCTGCGGGAACTGCTCGGCGACATGCGCGACCGGGCAGTGGTGCTGGCAGAGCTGCTCGCCGACCGGTGCGCTACGCGCCGTAGCAGCGTACCCGTCCGCGCTCAGGGCCTTGGCCAGGGCTTCGGTGCGGCCCTCGGGGGCCGCGGACTCGATGACCTCGCGGTACGCGTCGGCCTGGGCGGCGATCCTGGCACGGGCGAAGGCGACGATCGCCTCGTCCCCGCCCTCACGCTCCGCGATCCATCGCAGGGCGTCCGCGGCGAGCTTGTCGTAGGACTGGTCGAAGGCGTCCCGGCCGCAGTCGGTCAGGGCGAACACCTTGGCGGGGCGGCCGCGCGTGCGCGCGCCGTAGACCCGCTGCTCGCGTGCTTCCACGACGTCGTCGGCGACGAGCGCGTCGAGGTGGCGGCGCACGGCGGCCTGGGTCAGCCCCAGCCGCCCCGCGAGGTCGGCCACCGTCGACGGGCCGTGGTCCAGGATGGACCGCGCGACCCGGTTGCGGGTTGACCGCTCACCGGTCGCGAGCTCCTCCTGCGGGGCCCCCGCGGGGGTCTCCCGAGCCTCGCCAACGTTTTTCACAACGCCATTGTTGCGTAATTCCTCAGGGCCTGACAAGCCGCGTCCCAGGAGGCGGACGGTGCGGTGCATCACTTAGGCATGCCTAAGCTGACCTGCGGAAACGATCTTTGATCGATCAATTCGGTGGCACCGGGGCGTGGTCTCGGGGAGACTCCCGAAGCATGTCGACACCCCCTCCCACCGGCCCACTCGTCACTCGGGGCACCCTCGCGGCGGAGCTTCGCGCACTCGGCGTCCGACCCGGCGAAGCGCTCCTCGTGCACTCCTCGCTCCGGTCCCTCGGCTGGGTCAACGGCGGCCCGGTCGCGGTGGTCCAGGGCCTTCTCGACGCGCTCGGCCCCGACGGCACTCTGGTGGTCCCCACGCAGTCCGGCGAGCTGTCCGACCCGGCCCTGTGGAGCCGGCCGCCGGTCCCCGAGGAGTGGTGGTCGACCATTCGGGCGACGATGCCCGCCTACGACCCCCTCGTCACCCCCACCCGTGGGCTCGGCGTGGTCCCGGAGACCGTCCGCACCTGGCCGGGCGCGCTGCGCAGCGCGCACCCGCAGACCTCCTTCGCGGCTCTCGGCCCGCGCGCGGCCGAGATCGTCGACGGCCACGCCCCGGACTGCCGGCTCGGTGAGCGCAGCCCGCTGGCCAGGCTGGAGGCCCTCGGAGCCCGCGTGCTCCTGCTCGGCACGGGCTACGACACCTGCACCAGCTTCCATCTCGCCGAGTACCGCATACCGGCGCCGCTCGTCGAGGTGGGGCGCCCGGTGCGGACGGCGCGGGGAGCCACCCGGTGGGAGGTGGTCACGGAGGTCGCGATCGACTCCGACCGCTTCGACCAACTGGGTGCCGACTTCGAGCGGGACCGCCCCGTCGTACGCGGCCGGGTGGGCGCGGCCGACGTACGCCTGTTCCCGGTCGCCGACGCGGTGGCGTACGCGGAGCGCTGGCTCGCGCTGCACCGCCCCGGTGCGCCGGGCCCCGATGCGGCCCCCGGCGCCCGCGGGCCCCGGAGACGTCCCTAGACTTGCTCCTCATGCGAAGCGAGCCCGTGGTCCAGGTCCAGGCCCTGGTGAAGCGGTACGGCACGAAGACCGCGGTGGACGGCCTCGACCTGGTGGCCGGGGCGGGCATCACCGCCGTACTCGGTCCCAACGGGGCGGGCAAGACGACCACGGTCGAGACCTGCGAGGGGTACCGGAGGCCGGATTCCGGCACGGTGCGCGTCCTGGGCCTCGACCCGGTGAGACAGTCCGGTGAGCTGCACACCCGTATCGGCGTGATGCTCCAGTCCGGAGGGGTCTACTCCGGCGCGCGGGCCGAGGAGATGCTCCGGCACGTGGCGAAACTGCACGCCCGCCCCCTCGACGTCGACGCGCTCATAGCGCGCCTGGGCCTCGACAGCTGTGGCCGTACGGCCTACCGACGGCTGTCCGGCGGCCAGCAGCAGCGCCTCGCGCTCGCGATGGCCGTGGTCGGCCGCCCGGAACTGGTCTTCCTCGACGAGCCGACCGCCGGCCTGGACCCGCAGGCCCGCCGGGCCACCTGGGACCTGGTCCGCGACCTGCGTACCGACGGGGTCTCGGTCATCCTCACCACGCACCACATGGACGAGGCCGAGCAGCTCGCCGACGACGTCGCGATCATCGACGCCGGCCGGGTCATCGCACAGGGCTCCCCGGAGGAGCTGTGCCGCGGCGGCGCCGAGAACACCCTGCGGTTCACCGGCCGCCCCGGCCTCGACGTCGGCTCCCTGCTGAAGGCCCTCCCGGCCGACTGCACGGCGGCCGAGCTGACCCCCGGCGCCTACCGGGTGGGCGGGAAGGTCGATCCGCAGCTGCTGGCCACCGTCACCTCCTGGTGCGCGCAGCACGGGGTGATGCCGGAGAGGATCTCCGTCGAGCGGCACACCCTCGAAGACGTGTTTCTGGAACTGACCGGCAAGGAGCTGCGTTCGTGACCACCGCCGGCACCTACACCCCGAGCCCGGGGGCGGCCCCCCTGCCCCGCATGATCGGCGCGCAGGCCGCGCTCGAGACGAGGATGCTGCTGCGCAACGGCGAGCAGCTCCTGCTCACGGTCGTCATCCCGGCGCTCCTGCTGGTCCTGTTCGGCTCGGTGGACATCGTCGACACCGGCAAGGGCGCGGCGGTCGACTTCCTCACCCCCGGCGTCCTGGCGCTCGCGGTGATGTCGACGGCCTTCACCGGCCAGGCCATCGCCACCGGCTTCGAGCGGCGCTACGGCGTGCTGAAGCGGCTCGCCGCCTCCCCGCTCCCCCGCTGGGGCCTGATGACCGCGAAGACGGTGTCCGTGCTGGTCACGGAGGTCCTCCAGGTCGTCCTGCTGACGGTGATCGCCTTCGCGCTGGGCTGGTCGCCGCACGGCAACCCGGCGGCCGTCCTGCTCCTGCTGATCCTCGGCACGGCCGCCTTCTCGGGCCTGGGCCTGCTGATGGCCGGCACGCTGAAGGCGGAGGCGACGCTGGCCGCCGCGAACCTGGTCTTCCTGCTGCTGCTGGTGGGCGGCGGGGTCCTCGTCCCACTGGACAAGTTCCCCCCCGGCGTCCAGGACGTGCTGGCCCTGCTGCCGATCTCGGCGCTCTCGGACGGCCTGCGGGACGTGCTCCAGCACGGAGCGGGCATGCCGTGGGGCGACCTGGGGATCCTGGCGGTCTGGGCGGTCGTCGCGCTGGCGGCGGCGGCCCGCTTCTTCCGCTGGGAGTGACGGCCGGGCAGGCCGGGCGCCGGGCCGCGCGGGAGGTTCCGCGTGGCCCGCGAAAAGGCCGGTGAGCCGCGCCGCGCGGGACTGCCCGGGGCCCTCGTGAAGGCGTGCACAAGCGGCCGCCTACGATGGGGCGCGTGCCAAACGTGACCCGAGCCGACGCCGTAGCCCTCGCGCGCAACCCGCTCGCCCTCATCGCCGAACGCTGGACCCCGACCGCACGGACGGTCCGCCGCGCGGCCCTCGCCGCGCTGGTCATGTCCGTGGTCATCGTGGTCACCGGCGGCGCGGTACGGCTGACCGGTTCGGGGCTCGGCTGCCCGACCTGGCCCAAGTGCACCGCCGACTCGCTCACCGCGACCGGCGAGATGGGCTTCCACGGGGTCATCGAGTTCACCAACCGCATGCTGACCTACGTCCTGTGCGCCGCGGTCGGCTGGGCGATCATCGCCGCGCGCTCCGAGAAGCCGTGGCGGCGCGACCTCACCCGGCTCGGCTGGGCGCAGTTCTGGATCGTCATGAGCAACGCGATCCTCGGCGGCGTCGTCGTCCTGGTCGGCCTCAACCCCTACACGGTCGCCGCGCACTTCCTGCTCTCGACCGCGCTCATCACCGTCGCCGCGGTGATGTGGCAGCGCACCCGTGAGGGCTCCGCCGCGCCGCGTCCGCTGGTCGGCAAGGCGGTGCAGCAGCTCGTGTGGTGTCTGGTCGTCGCGGCCGTGGTGCTGATCGCCGTCGGTACGGTCGTCACCGGCGCGGGTCCGCACGCGGGCGACTCGAGCGAGGTCGACCGTATGCACGTCAGCTGGGAGAACGTCGCCAAACTGCACGCCGTGCTGGCGTGGATCGTGGTCACGCTGACCTTCGCCCTGTGGTTCGTCCTCAAGGCGGTCGACGCCCCCAAGGGCCCGCTGGACCGGACCCGCGACCTGTTCCTGATCCTGCTCGGCCAGGGGGTCATCGGCTACATCCAGTACTTCACGGACCTTCCCGAGGCTCTGGTCGGCCTGCACATGTTCGGCTCCTGCCTGGTGTGGATCGGCGTCCTGCGCGTCCTGCTGTCACTGCGCGAGCGGCCCGCCGCCGTGCCGGACCTGCCGGGGCCGGCCGCGGAATCGGCGCTCACGCGCGTGTGAGGGCCGTGAAACGACCGCTCACGCGCGGGTGAGCGGTTCGTACGCGGCCACCGGGCCGTCGATCGCGGGGCCCCGGACGGCTCCTGGTCAGCTCGGCCCCGCGCGCCGGCCACTCCCGGGTGGGCGGCGCGGGCACGGAGCCCTCGTACCGCCTGCGCCGTACGCCGGCAGATTCCCTGGCCGCTCCGCGTGCGGGACCCGTCCGAGGGCGTGCAGTTCGCGGCGGCGGGGCACGGGGGTGACCGGGCGTCTCGGCAGCCGGTCGTGGGCCCAGGTGACGTAGGGCCGCTCGGCACCGGCGATGGTGGCGAGGGGGGAATGACCGCGGTGCGGCCGGCGCGCGAGGGGCGTGAAGGCGCCCAGGCCGGCGAGGAAGCGGTCGAGCAGACGTGCCGTGGCGTCGTCGGTCACCCGGACAGCCTGGAGCCACCGGGCGACGCGCCGGAAGTCCCCCTGCCGTTCACTGCACCCCGTACACCCGGCGGGCGTTCCCCGCGGCGATCAGTCCCGCCACCCGCTGCGCGTCCGCGGGCGACCAGGCACCCTCCGCGACCCAGGTGCCGAGCACCCGGGTGAGTGCCTCGCGGAAGAGACGGGCGCCGACCACATGGAGTTCGGGCAGGCCGTGTGCTCCGCTGGAGAAGAGGAGCTTGCCGAAGGGCGCGAGTTCCAGGATCTCGGCGAGGACGGCCGCGGCCCGTGCTCCGGTGCGCACCAGCGCGGCGCCCAGGTCGGCGTACACGTGCGGGAAGACCCCGGCGAGGTGTGCCGCGTGCCGGTGGTACGGGTAGCCGTGCAGCAGTACGAGGTCGGTGCCGAGGCCGGCCGTGGCGCGCGCGAAGTCGGTGAGCAGGACGGGGTCGGTGCGGTCGATCCGCATGCCTGGTTCGCCGAGGCCCGCGTGGAGTTGGAGGGGCAGTCCGGAGGCGACCGCGATCCACAGCAGATGGCGCAGCAGGACGGGGTCGCTGAGCGCCCCGCCGACCCGGCGGTCCGCGAGCCACCTGCCCGCCGCGCCGCGTACCTCTCCCGGCCCGGGGGGTTCGGGAGCGAGCGCCAGGCCGTGCCGTCCGCCCGCCACGGAGGTGAAGGCGACGGCGTTCGCGGCGGCCCCGTGGACCGACTCGGCGAGATTGGCGAGGAAGGACTCGACGGTGCCGGAGGTGTCGGCGACCTGTTCCGCCAGCAGCTCCAGGCGGACGATCTCATGCGCGTCGGCGGCACCGGTGGAGGCCATCTCGCCCGGCCCGGTCAGGTCGCCGGGCAGCCCGGTGTCGACGAGAAAGGTGGTGACACCGCTGCCGCGCAGCAGTCTGCGGCCCGCTTCGAGGACGCCCAGTTCGCGCCGCCGGGCGAGATAGCGGGCGGGCGGGCAGTGCGGTTCCAGGCCGAGCAGGGGCGGACACCAGCGGCGTACCGCGAAGCCGGTCTGGGTGTCGAAGAGGGTGGTGCCGGGGGCCGGGGGCCCCTCGGTTCTGGCGAGGTGGGCCTCGAAGGTGCCGAGGCCCAGCTCCGTCCTCAGCACTCCGTGGCAGTACTGGTCCACCAGGGACGGCGTTTCGATCATCCGGACTCCCCCGCGCGACTGGACCGTTCTTTCTCAGGTCCTAACGGGTGAGCCGGGCGTCAGGTGTTGGTCGCCCGTGTTCCAGGCGCGTCGCTCGGCCGTTCGTGGGGTTCGGCGACCGCCGGCCGCGCGGACCGGCGGCAGTGGCCGGTGGGCCGTCCGTTGCGGCGCCCGGGAGCCGGCCGGGACGCGGACCCCACGGGCCCCGCTGCGGCCGATCGGGTGATGTCGCGCCCGCGCTGCGCCACCCGTACGGGTCAGTCGTTGCGCGGGCCGCCCACCTGGATCCCCGCCATCCGCTTCCACTCGTAGGGCCCGGTCCGCACCTTCGCGGCGAACTCCCCGTCGAACTCCTCGTGAACGGTGATCCCGGCCTTCTTCACGGCGTCCTCGGCGATCGCGTAGCCGGGCGCCACCAGATCGCCCCAGGCGCCGTCCCCGCCGACGAGCACGATGCGCGCGCCGCGCTCCCCGATGTACGCCACCTGGCCCTCGGCCCCGCCGTGCTCGTCGGCGAAGGCGCGGATCTGCCGGGCGAGCCTGGCCGCCTTGCGCTCGGCGCCGGTGTCCCGGGCGGTGCCGGTGGTCTCGTCAGTCTGCTCGGTGTCTGCCATGGCCAGGATGCTACCGACGGGTAGATCGAACGGCGACGGGCGGGGTGCGTGGCCTTGGCCACGCACCCCGCCCGTCGACAGGAAGACAGGACTTCCGCGACACGCCCTAGTGGAGGAAGGGGTCCACCGCGACGGCCACGAAGAGGATCGACACATAGGTGATCGACCAGTGGAACAGCCGCATCTCCTTGAGCTTCCCGCCCGTCACCTCGGCCTTGGCGCGGTTCTGCAGGCCGTGCGCCTCCCACAGCCAGAACCCGCCGGCCGCCAGCGCGACCACCGTGTAGAACCAGCCCGTGTAGCCGAGCGGGGTGAGGAGCAGCGAGACCCCGACCATCACCCAGCTGTAGATGACGATCTGGCGGGCGACCACCTTGTTGGACGCGACGACCGGCAGCATGGGCACGCCCACGCGCGCGTAGTCGTCCTTCACCTTCATGGACAGCGGCCAGTAGTGCGGCGGCGTCCAGAAGAACATGACGAGGAAGAGGATGACGGGCGCCCACGACAGGGAGTTCGTGACGGACGACCAGCCGATGAGGACCGGGAGGCAGCCCGCGATGCCGCCCCAGACGATGTTCTGGGACGTACGGCGCTTGAGGAGCATCGTGTAGACGACGACGTAGAAGAGGAGCGCTCCGAGTGACAGCCACGCGGACAGCCAGTTGACGGCCAGACCGAACAGCAGTGTCGAGACGACCGCCAGCGCGATGCCGAAGGCCAGGCACTCACGGGGGCTGACCATGCCGGTGACCAGTGGACGCTGTGAGGTCCGCTCCATCAGAGCGTCGATGTCACGGTCGATGTACATGTTGAGCGCGTTGGCGCCGCCCGCCGACAGATAGCCGCCGAGACAGGTGAGCAGGACCAGCTTGAGGTCCGGTACACCCTGCTGGGCCAGGAACATCACCGGAACGGTGGTGATCAGGAGCAGTTCGATGATTCGTGGCTTCGTGAGTGCCACGAACGCCTTCACACGGGCCCCGAACGGCCGGTGGCTCGGGCTGCTGCTCGTCCCGAGCACCCCCGCTGGACGGGATTCGACGGCCGTCACGCACACCCCTGACAGAGACATCCCAGCAAGCCCCCCGGGTATGAACTCCCCGTAAAGGCTCGCGCGTACCACGCCACTGTAGACGTTGCCCAGACCCCGGCCTTCGCGGGGGTGGGGTCGTGTTGGGGGCGCCCGGACCAGCGCCTCGGCGGGGCCCGCACAACGGGCGTCGGGGGGCTCGATTGAGCACTCTTACGAGCGGCTCCGTATTCAGTTGCCGAAGACGGAACGGACCAGTCGGGAGGCGGATTCCGCCGAGTCCCGGCAGTCTGGAATGACTCGAAAAAACGCAGGTACCTACGGGGGTAGGCTCGACAACGGCCGGTGGGCGCCCAGTGCACCGGCATTCGACATGCGTGACATGTGGAGAGGAGCCCTGACCCAGGGTGAGCACCAAGCCGACCACCACAGACCTCGAGTGGACCGAGTTGGACCAGCGGGCCGTCGACACCGCCCGCGTCCTGGCCGCCGATGCCGTACAGAAGGTCGGCAACGGCCATCCCGGTACGGCGATGAGTCTGGCGCCTGCCGCCTACACCCTCTTCCAGAAGGTGATGCGGCACGACCCGGCGGATCCCGACTGGACCGGACGCGACCGCTTCGTGCTGTCCGCGGGCCATTCGTCCCTGACCCTCTACACGCAGCTCTACCTGGCCGGGTTCGGCCTCGAGCTGGACGACCTGGAGTCCTTCCGCACCTGGGGCTCGCGTACTCCGGGCCACCCCGAGTACGGACACACGCCCGGCGTGGAGACCACCACGGGTCCGCTGGGACAGGGCGTCGCCAACGCGGTGGGCTTCGCGATGGCCTCCCGCTACGAGCGCGGTCTGTTCGACCCGGACACGCCCCAGGGCGAGTCCCCGTTCGACCACTTCATCTACTGCATCGCCGGTGACGGCTGCCTGCAGGAGGGCATCTCCGCGGAGGCGTCCTCCATGGCCGGGCACCAGGAGCTCGGCAACCTGATCCTGCTGTGGGACGACAACCACATCTCGATCGAGGGCGACACGGAGACCGCGGTCTCCGAGGACACCGTCAAGCGGTACGAGGCCTACGGCTGGCATGTGCAGCGGGTGGCCCCGAAGCCGGACGGCGACCTCGACCCGCACGCCATCTACAACGCGATCCAGGCCGCCAAGCTGGTGACCGACAGGCCGTCGTTCATCGCGATGCGGTCGATCATCGCCTGGCCCGCCCCGAACGCGCAGAACACCGAGGCCGCGCACGGCTCGGCGCTCGGCGACGACGAGGTGGCGGCGACCAAGCGGGTGCTGGGCTTCGACCCGGAGCAGTCCTTCGCCGTGGCCGACGAGGTCCTCGCCCACACCCGTCAGGCGCTCGACCGCGGTCGTGAGCAGCGGGCCGAGTGGGAGAAGGGCTACCAGGAGTGGCGCACCGCCCAGCCCGCGCGTGCGGCCGAGTTCGACCGCATCGCCGCGTGCGAGCTGCCCGAGGGCTGGGAGGAGAAGCTCCCGGCGTTCGAGACCGGCAAGAGCCTCGCGACCCGTGCCGCGTCCGGCAAGGTGCTCCAGGCGCTCGGCGCGGTCATCCCCGAGCTGTGGGGCGGCTCCGCCGACCTCGCGGGCTCGAACAACACGACGATCGACAAGAACTCCTCGTTCCTGCCGGCCGACAACCCGCTGCCGGGCGCGAACCCGTACGGGCGAACGATCCACTTCGGTATCCGCGAGCACTCCATGGCCGCGGAGATGAACGGCATCACGCTGCACGGCAACACCCGCGTCTACGGCGGCACCTTCCTGACGTTCTCCGACTACATGCGCAACTCGGTGCGGCTGTCCGCGCTGATGCACCTGCCGGTCACCTACGTCTGGACGCACGACTCGATCGGCCTCGGCGAGGACGGTCCGACGCACCAGCCGGTCGAGCACATCGCCTCGCTGCGCGCCATCCCCGGCCTCAACGTCGTCCGTCCCGCGGACGCCAACGAGACGGCGATCGCCTGGCGCGAGATCCTCAAGCGCTACACCAAGGTGTTCGGCGAGGGCGCCCCGCACGGACTGACCCTGACCCGGCAGGGCGTGCCGACGTACGACCGCAACGAGGACGCCGCCAAGGGCGGCTACGTCCTGTTCGAGGCGGAGGGCGGCGAGCCCCAGGTCATCCTCATCGCCACCGGTTCCGAGGTGCACGTGGCCGTGGAGGCGCGCGAGCAGCTCCAGGCCGCGGGTGTGCCGACGCGGGTCGTCTCCATGCCGTGCGTGGAGTGGTTCGACGAGCAGGACCAGGCCTACCGGGAGAGTGTGCTGCCGCCGTCGGTGCGCGCGCGGGTCTCGGTCGAGGCCGGAATCGGTCTGACCTGGCACCGGTTCGTCGGGGACGCGGGACGCATTGTTTCGCTGGAGCACTTCGGTGCTTCGGCCGACGGCAAGGTGCTCTTCCGCGAGTACGGCTTCACTGCCGAGAACGTCGCCGACGCCGCCCGGGAATCGATCGCCGCAGCCCAGCTCTGACGCTGACAAACGACACGTAGGAGATGCATTTTCCATGACAGACGCACTCAAGCGCCTCTCCGAGGAAGGCGTCGCGATCTGGCTGGACGACCTGTCGCGCAAGCGGATCACGTCCGGCAACCTCGCCGAACTGATCGACCAGCAGCACGTCGTGGGCGTCACCACCAACCCGTCGATCTTCCAGAAGGCGATCAGCAGCGGCGACGGCTACGAGCAGCAGCTCACCGAGCTCGCCGCCCGCAAGGTCACGGTCGAAGAGGCCATCCGCATGATCACGACGGCGGACGTCCGTGACGCCGCCGACATCCTGCGCCCGGTCTTCGACGCGACGCAGGGCCAGGACGGCCGGGTCTCCATCGAGGTCGACCCGCGCCTGGCGCACAACACCACCGCGACCGTCGCCGAGGCCAAGCAGCTGGCCTGGCTGGTGGACCGCCCGAACACGCTCATCAAGATCCCGGCGACCAAGGCGGGCCTGCCCGCGATCACCGAGGTCATCGGCAAGGGCATCAGCGTCAACGTCACGCTGATCTTCTCGCTGGAGCGTTACCGCGAGGTCATGGACGCCTACCTGGCGGGGCTGGAGAAGGCGAAGGCCGCGGGCCTGGACCTCTCCAAGATCCACTCGGTGGCGTCCTTCTTCGTGTCCCGGGTGGACACCGAGATCGACAAGCGGCTCGACGCCCTGGGTACCTCCGAGGCGAAGGCCGCGCGCGGCAAGGCCGCCCTGGCCAACGCCCGGCTCGCCTACCAGGCGTACGAGGAGGTCTTCTCCTCGGAGCGCTGGGCCGCCCTCGACAAGGCGCAGGCGAACAAGCAGCGCCCGCTGTGGGCGTCGACGGGCGTGAAGGACCCGGCGTACAAGGACACCCTGTACGTCGACGACCTGGTGGCGCCGAACACGGTGAACACCATGCCGGAGGCCACCCTGCAGGCCACCGAGGACCACGGCGGCATCACCGGCAACACGATCGCCGGTACGTACGAGCAGTCCCGCGCCGAACTCGACGCGGTCGAGAAGCTCGGGATCTCGTACGACGACGTGGTCCAGCTCCTCGAGGACGAGGGCGTCGAGAAGTTCGCGGCGTCCTGGAACGACCTGCTCAAGTCCACAGAGGCGGAGCTCCAGCGCCTCGCCCCTTCGGAGGGCTGAAACCTTGTCAAGCAGCAACCCGCTGCGTGACCCCGCAGACCGACGGCTCCCGCGTATCGCGGGGCCGTCGGGCCTGGTCATCTTCGGCGTCACGGGCGATTTGTCACGTAAAAAGCTGATGCCCGCCGTGTACGACCTCGCCAATCGCGGACTGCTGCCGCCGGGCTTCTCGCTCGTCGGTTTCGCCCGTCGCGAGTGGAAGAACGAGGACTTCGCCCAGGAAGTCCACGACGCGGTCAAGGAACACGCCCGTACGGAGTTCCGCGAGGAGGTCTGGCAGCAGCTCATCCAGGGGATGCGCTTCGTCCAGGGCACCTTCGACGACGACGACGCGTTCGAGCGGTTGCGCGCCACCATCGAGGAGCTGGACAAGGCCCAGGGGACGGGCGGCAACTTCGCCTTCTACCTCTCCGTGCCGCCGTCCGCCTTCCCGGTGGTCATCAAGCAGCTGAAGAAGCACCACCTGGCGGACCAGTCGAACGGCTCCTGGCGGCGCGCGGTCATCGAGAAGCCCTTCGGCCACGACCTGAAGTCGGCCGAGGACCTCAACGCGATCGTGCACGAGGTCTTCGCCTCGGACCAGGTCTTCCGTATCGACCACTACCTCGGCAAGGAGACCGTCCAGAACATCCTGGCGCTCCGCTTCGCCAACACGATGTTCGAGCCGATCTGGAACCGGTCCTTCGTCGACCATGTGCAGATCACCATGGCCGAGGACATCGGCATCGGCGGCCGGGCGGGCTACTACGACGGCATCGGCGCGGCCCGTGACGTCATCCAGAACCATCTGCTCCAGCTGATGGCCCTGACGGCCATGGAGGAGCCCTCGTCGTTCGACGCGGACGCGCTCGCCGCCGAGAAGACCAAGGTGCTCGGCGCGGTACGGATCCCGAAGGACCTGGGGCGCGACACCGTCCGCGGGCAGTACGCGGCCGGCTGGCAGGGCGGCGAGAAGGCCGTCGGCTATCTCCAGGAAGACGGCATCGACCCCAAGTCGAAGACCGACACCTTCGCCGCGATCAAGGTGGAGGTGGACAACCGCCGCTGGGCGGGCGTCCCGTTCTACCTGCGGACCGGCAAGCGCCTGGGCCGGCGGGTCACCGAGATCGCGGTCGTCTTCCAGCGCGCCCCGCACTCCCCCTTCGACCACACGGCGACGGAGGAGCTGGGCCAGAACGCGATCGTCTTCCGCGTCCAGCCCGACGAGGGCGTCACGGTCCGCTTCGGCTCCAAGGTGCCCGGCACCTCCATGGAGATCCGGGACGTCTCGATGGACTTCGCCTACGGCGAGTCGTTCACCGAGTCCAGCCCGGAGGCGTACGAGCGACTGATCCTCGACGTGCTGCTCGGCGACTCGAACCTCTTCCCGCGCACCGAGGAGGTCGAGCTGTCCTGGAAGATCCTCGACCCGATCGAGCGGTACTGGGACAAGCACGGCAAGCCCGCGCAGTACCCCTCGGGCACCTGGGGCCCCGTCGAGGCGGACGAAATGCTCGAACGAGACGGACGGAGCTGGCGTCGCCCATGAAGATAGACCTCACCGACTCCACTGCCAGCAAGATCAACAAGGCGCTCGTGCAGGGCCGCCGGGCCATCGGCACCCCCGCGGTGGGCATGGTCCTGACCCTCGTCATCGTCACCGACGAGGAGAACGCCTACGACGCCCTGAAGGCGGCCAACGAGGCCTCGCGCGAGCACCCCTCGCGCACCCTCGTGGTCATCAGGCGTGTCTCGCGCTCGCCCCGTGACCGCACGAAGTCGCGCCTCGACGCCGAGGTGCGGCTCGGCGCGGAGGCGGGCACCGGCGAGACCGTCGTGCTGCGGCTGTACGGCGAGGTGGTCGACCACGCCGACTCGGTCGTCCTGCCGCTCCTGCTGCCGGACGCGCCGGTCGTCGTCTGGTGGCCGGTGAGCGCGCCGCTCGACCCGGCGAAGGACCCGCTGGGCGCGCTGGCCCAGCGCCGGGTCACGGACACCTACGCGGCCGAGGCGCCGGTACGGGAGCTCAACGCCCGCGCCGACGCCTACGCCCCCGGGGACACCGACCTCTCCTGGACCCGCATCACACCGTGGCGTTCGATGCTGGCCGCGGCCCTGGACCAGGTCGTCTGCGACGTGAGCGCGGTCGAGGTGGAGGGCGAGGAGTTCAACCCGAGCTGCGAGCTGCTCGCCATGTGGCTCGCGGACCGGCTGAAGGTCCCGGTCAGGCGTTCGCAGTCGTCCGGCCCCGGCCTCACGGCCGTCCGGATGGAGACCAGCTGCGGCCCGATCGTCCTGGACCGTGCCGATGGCTCCCTGGCCACGCTGTCCATCGACGGTCAGCCCGACCGCGCCGTGGCGCTCAAGCGCCGCGACACGTCCGAGCTGATCGCGGAGGAGCTGCGCCGGCTCGACCCGGACGACACGTACGCCTCGGCGCTGCGGTACGGGGTGGAGCGGCTGAACACCTCGTCGGACGAGTCCCCGGAGCGCACCCCGGCTCCGGCCGGGGCGGCGGCCGAGGCCGCCGACAAGGCACCGGCCAAGGCACCCGCCAAGAAGGCCACCGCCAGGACCGGCGCCTCGGCCCCGGCCAAGAAGGCGGCCTCCAAGTGATCACTCCGCAGCTTGTCGTGCACCGCGACAAGGAGCTGATGGCTCAGGCCGCGGCCGCCCGGCTGATCACCAAGGTCGTGGACGCGCAGGCCTCGCGCGGCTACGCCTCGGTGGTCCTCACCGGCGGCCGCAACGGCAACGGGCTCCTCGCGGCGCTCGCGGCCGCGCCCGCCCGGGACGCCATCGACTGGGGCCGGCTCGACCTGTGGTGGGGCGACGAGCGGTTCCTGCCCGCGGGCGACCCGGAACGCAATGACACCCAGGCCCGTGCGGCACTGCTGGACTCGGTGCCGCTGGACCCGGCGCGGGTGCACCCGATGCCTGCGTCCGACGGCCCCCACGGCGCGGACGCGGACGCGGCGGCCGAGGCGTACGCGGCCGAGCTCGCGAAGGACGCGGGGCCGGAGAACCACGGTTCGGTCCCGGCCTTCGACGTCCTGATGCTGGGCGTCGGTCCGGACACGCACGTGGCCTCGCTCTTCCCCGAGCTGCCCGCGGTGCGCGAGACCGAGCGGACGGTGGTGGGTGTGCACGGCGCGCCGAAGCCCCCGCCGACCCGGATCTCGCTCACGCTGCCCGCGATCCGCTCGGCCCGCGAGGTGTGGCTGCTCGCGGCCGGTGAGGACAAGGCGCAGGCCGCGGCGATCGCCCTGTCGGGCGCGGGTGAGGTACAGGCTCCGGCGGCGGGTGCCCACGGGCGCTCGCGGACGCTGTGGCTGCTCGACGCGGCGGCCGCTTCCCAGTTGCCGCGTTCGCTCTATCCGCCGGCTTCGGCGTGACGGCGGGGTAGGGGCGAACGAGGCGTCTCACGCACTCGCCGCCCCTACCCTCCCCCAGCCGGACGGGCTGAATGAGCGGGCCTTCGCCGACAGGTTCCGGCCACGCTGTACACGCCGGGTACGGGCCGTGCCTTGCGGGGGCGCGGGGAACTGCGCGACCGGGCCCCCGCCTGCCGGCACCCGGGCAACACCCCACGACGGGCGGCCCCCACCGCCCGTCGCCCCGTACTCACAGGCCCTGACGGCCGCGCAGCTCCCGGTACTTGGCGACCAGCGCCTTGGTGGAGGGGTCGAGGCCGGGTACGTCGGTGCCGTCGGTGAGGGCGGGTTCGACGCGTTTGGCGAGGACCTTGCCGAGTTCGACGCCCCATTGGTCGAAGGAGTCGATGTTCCAGACGGCGCCCTGGACGAAGACCTTGTGTTCGTAGAGGGCGATGAGCTGGCCCAGGACGGAGGGGGTCAGTTCGCGGGCGAGGACCGTGGTGGTGGGGTGGTTGCCCTGGAACGTCTTGTGGGCGACCAGGTCTTCGGGTACGCCTTCGGCGCGGACCTCGTCGGGTGTCTTGCCGAACGCCAGTGCCTGGGTCTGGGCGAAGAAGTTCGCCATCAGCAGGTCGTGCTGGGCGGCCAGGCCCGTCTCCAGTTCACCGACGGGGTTGGCGAAGCCGATGAAGTCGGCCGGGATCAGCTTGGTGCCCTGGTGGATGAGCTGGTAGTAGGCGTGCTGTCCGTTGGTGCCGGGGGTGCCCCACACCACCGGTCCGGTCTGCCAGTCCACCGGCTCGCCCTGCCGGTCGACGGACTTGCCGTTGGACTCCATGTCGAGCTGCTGGAGGTAGGCGGTGAAGCGGCTGAGGTAGTGCGAGTAGGGCAGCACGGCGTGGGACTGCGCGTCGTGGAAGTTGCCGTACCAGATGCCCAGCAGGCCCAGCAGCAACGGCGCGTTGGACTCGGGCGGCGCGGTGCGGAAGTGCTCGTCGACGAGGTGGAAGCCCGCCAGCATCTCCCGGAACCGGTCCGGGCCGATCGCGATCATCAGCGACAGGCCGATCGCCGAGTCGAAGGAGTAGCGTCCGCCGACCCAGTCCCAGAACTCGAACATGTTGTCCGTGTCGATGCCGAAGTCGGCGACCTTCCCCGCGTTCGTCGACAGCGCCACGAAATGCCGGGCCACCGCCTCCGGACCGGCCTTCAGCCCGGACAGCAGCCAGGACCGCGCCGACGTCGCGTTGGTGATCGTCTCGATCGTGGTGAACGTCTTCGACGCGATGATGAACAGGGTCTCGGCCGGATCGAGGTCACGGACGGCCTCGTGGAGGTCGGCGCCGTCCACGTTCGACACGAACCGCACCGTCAGACCGCGGTCGGTGAAGGAACGCAGCGCGTCGTGGGCCATCGCCGGGCCGAGGTCGGAGCCGCCGATCCCGACGTTCACGACGTTCTTGATCCGCCTGCCGGTATGACCGGTCCACTCACCCGAACGCACCCGCTCGGCGAAAGCGGCCATCCGGTCGAGGACCGCGTGGACCGCCGGGACGACGTCCTGCCCGTCCACCTCGACCACCGCGTCCCGCGGCGCACGCAACGCCGTGTGCAGAACCGCACGCCCCTCGGTCACATTGATCTTCTCACCACGGAACATCGCGTCCCGCAGCCCGAACACATCCGTCGCCACGGCCAGCTCACGCAGCAGCCGCAGTGTCTCGTCGGTGACCAGGTGCTTGGAGTAGTCGACGTGCAGATCGCCTACCCGGAGGGTGTACCCGGAGCCGCGCCCGGGGTCGGCCGCGAACAGGTCCCGCAGATGGGTGTCCGCGAACTCCTCGCGGTGCTCCACCAGAGCGGTCCACTCGGGCGTCCGGTCAAGCCTGGTACGGGTGTCTGCGTTCATCTCTGACTTCCGCCTTCTTTCCTGCGTGTGCTGCTGCGTACCTCGCCCCGCTGCCGGTCCCAACCTAATTGATCAGGGCTTGACGTGAGCTGTCGTCACGCCGTCGTCCGGCTCAACAACAAATACGTCCGGCTTGAGCGCGGGTATCAGCGAAACGACGGCGAGTGCGAAGAGCGCGGCCGCGGACAGCGCGGGCCCGTTCAGCCCGTACACCGCGGCGACCGTGCCGCCGAGCAGGCCGGCGACGGGGGCTCCGCGGGTGGAGGCGGTACGGAAGGCGGCGCTGCTGCGGCCGACCATGGCCTGGGGGCTGCGTTGCTGCATCAGCGTGAAAACACCGCCTCCACCGCCGCCACTTCGACAACCGTAGAGGTCACCACTGACAGCGAGGTGGACCCACACCCGCCGGCCGCACGAGGTGAACCACACCCGTCGGCCGCAGTACGTCGGCGCCCGGCCCGGCGCCGGACCGGGCGCGCGGCCCCCTCAGGGCCATCAGGAGCCCCCCGCACACCGTGCGCTCACGGACGGCACCACGCCGACCACACCCTGTTCGCGACCCGCCTCGCGTGGCCGGCGTCGGCGTAGCGCCCCGGCGCCACCGGAGGCATGGGCACGCGTTCGGACGCGTACGACCGGAGGGCGCCCGGTCGCGGGCACGCCGATTCCGTACGCGGGCGTCGTGCGAAACAGCTCCGGCCAGACACCCCTCGGTGTCCGGCCGGTTCACAACTCCTAGATCTCGCCCCGCAGTTTGGCGAGCGCCTCGGCGAGAATCGCCTCGCCGTCCGCGTCGCTGCGCCGCTCCCGTACGTACGCCAGGTGCGTCTTGTACGGCTCGGTGCGCGGCGGGTCCGGCGGATTGTCCCGGTCCTGTCCGGCGGGAAAGCCGCAGCGTGGACAGTCCCAGGTCTCGGGAACCTGCGCGTCGCTGGCGAAGCTGGGCACCGTCTCGTGCCCGTTGGAGCACCAGAAGGAGATGCGCAGCCGGGGCGCGGACTCGCCACGCTCGGCCTCGCCCATCGGCCCCGCCCCGACCCGGCTTCCTCGGATCGCGTTGCCACTTGCCACGGTCGTAACTCCCTGCGTGATGGTGCCGCGAAGCGAGTCGGCGTGACGCTTCGCTGCGAGCGCCTCAGTCTACGTAAGGCCCAACGCGCGTCCAGTGATTGGAGTTACACCCCACCCCTAGACGCAAGCCCCATGATAGGCCGCGCCCGCGGGCGCGTACCGGACATGGGGCCTTACGTGTGGATCGTGCTTGCGTACTGTGCGTTTGTGCGGCCGTACCGATGTCAGCCGTTGATCAGTTGTTGACCTTCATCAGGATGCCGAGCACGACAATGCACGCGAACCACAGCAGACCGAGCACCACAGTGATGCGGTCGAGGTTGCGCTCGGCGACCGAGGAGCCGCCGACGGACGACTGCATGCCGCCACCGAACATGTCGGAGAGGCCGCCGCCCTTCCCCTTGTGCATCAGCACCAGCAGCATCAGCAGCAGGCTGAAGACGATCAGGGCGATCGAGAACCCCAAAACCACGGCTGGACCAACTTCCTCGGAACTGGATGGACGACGGGGGTCCGGTGACACTCACCAGACCCCCGCAAGGGTACGACGGATCGTCGCTACCGCATACTCACTGGTCGCGGAAACGGACGATCTTGACGAACTCGTCGGCGTCGAGGGACGCCCCACCGACGAGCGCGCCGTCGATGTCGGGGCTCGCCATGATCTCGGCGACGTTGCCGGACTTCACCGAGCCGCCGTACTGGATGCGGACCTTGTCGGCCAGCTCCTGGGAGTACAGCGCGGCCAGTCGGCTACGGATCGCCGCGCAGACCTCCTGGGCGTCGCCGGCGCCGCAGACCTTGCCGGTTCCGATGGCCCAGACCGGCTCGTACGCGATCACGATCGACTCGGCCTGCTCGGCCGGGACGTCCTTGAGACCGCCGTCGACCTGCGCGAGCGTGTGGGAGACGTGGTCCCCCGCCTCGCGGACCGCCAGCTCCTCGCCGACGCAGAGGATCGGGGTCAGGCCGTGCTTGAACGCGGACTTGACCTTGGCGTTGACGATCTCGTCGGTCTCCGCGTGGTACTGGCGTCGCTCGGAGTGACCGACCGCGACGTAGGTGCACTTCAGCTTGGCCAGCATGGGGCCCGAGATCTCGCCGGTGAAGGCGCCGGAGTCGTGCGCCGAGAGGTCCTGGGCGCCGTACTTGATCTTGAGTTTGTCGCCGTCGACCAGGGTCTGCACAGAGCGCAGGTCGGTGAAGGGCGGCAGGACGGCGACCTCACAGGCGTCGTAGTCCTTGTCGGCCAGGGCGAAGGCGAGCTTCTGGACGTGCGCGATGGCCTCGAGGTGGTTGAGGTTCATCTTCCAGTTGCCCGCCATCAGCGGCGTGCGCGTGCTCATAAAAGGTCAGTCCTCCAGTCCGGCGAGGCCGGGGAGCGTCTTGCCCTCGAGGTATTCGAGGGAGGCGCCGCCACCGGTCGAGATGTGGCCGAATGCCGTCTCGTCGAAACCCAGGGTGCGGACGGCCGCGGCGGAGTCGCCACCGCCGACCACCGTGAAGGCCGGGGAGTCGAGGAGTGCCTGGGCGACCGCCTTGGTGCCCTCGGCGTAGTCGGGGTGCTCGAAGACGCCCATCGGACCGTTCCAGAAGACGGTGGCCGCGTCGGCGAGCTTCGAGGCGTAGAGGGCACCGGTCTCGGGACCGATGTCGAGGCCCATCCCGTCGGCCGGGATGGCGTCCGCGGCGACGGTGGTGGGGTGGGACGGGGCCTTGGTCTTCAGGTCCGGGAACTGCGACGCGGTCACGACGTCGACCGGGACGACCAGTTCGACGCCGTTCTTCTCGGCGCGCTCGACGTACTCCTTGACGGCGGGCAGCTGGTCGTCCTGGACGAGGGAGGCGCCGATCTCGTAGCCCTTCGCCTTGAGGAAGGTGAAGGCCATGCCGCCGCCGATGAGCAGCCGGTCGGCCTTGCCGAGCAGTTCGTCGATGACGGCGAGCTTGTCGGAGACCTTGGAGCCGCCGAGGGCGACGACGTAGGGGCGCTTGACGTCCTCGGTGAGCTTCTTCAGGACACCGACCTCGGTGGCGATGAGGTAGCCGGCGTAGTGCGGCAGGCGGGCCGGGAGGTCGTACACGGAGGCGTGCTTGCGGTGCACGGCGCCGAAACCGTCGCCCACGTAGACATCGGCCAGGGCCGCGAGCTGGTCGGCGAACTCGCCGCGCTCGGTGTCGTCCTTGGACGTCTCGCCCGCGTTGAAGCGCAGGTTCTCGATGACCGCGACCTGGCCGGGCTCCAGGCCCTTCACGGCGTCGTGGGCGGCGGGTCCCACGGTGTCCTGGGCGAACGCGACCGGGGCGCCGAGGAGTTCGGCGAGGCGCTCGGCGGGCTGCAGCAGGGAGAAGGCGGGGTCCGGGGCGCCCTTGGGCCGGCCCAGGTGGGAGGCGACGATCACCTTGGCACCGGCTTCCGCCAGCGCCTTGACGGTGGGCAGGACGGCGCGGATGCGGCCGTCGTCCGTGATGAGGCCGTCGGCCAGCGGCACGTTCAGGTCGGCGCGGACGAAGACCCGCTTGCCGTCCACGCCTTCGGCGATGAGTTCGTCGATCGTCTTCATGAAGGGACTCCTAGGAAAGCTCTTGAGATCCGAGAGGGCTGATCGATCCGTACGCGAGACAGGGCCCGGACAGCGCGGCCTTGCGCTGCCCGAGCCCTGTGCTCACATCGAGGTGCCTGGCTCCGGGACTTAGAGCTGGCCGCCGACGAAGACCGTGAGGTCGACGAGACGGTTGGAGTAACCCCACTCGTTGTCGTACCAGCCGAGGATCTTCACCGAGTTGCCCTCCTGGACCATGGTCAGGGAGGAGTCGAAGGTGCAGGAGGCCGGGTCGCCGACGATGTCCGAGGAGACGATCGGGTCCTCGGTGTAGGCCAGGTAGCCCTTGAGGTCGCCGTCCTCGGAAGCCTTCTTGAACGCGGCGTTGACCTCGTCCTTGGTGACCTCGCGCTGCAGCGTCACGACCAGGTCGGTGGCCGAGCCCGTCGGGACCGGGACGCGCATCGCGATGCCGTCGAGCTTGCCCTTGAGCTGCGGGAGGACCAGGGCGGTGGCCTTGGCGGCACCGGTCGTGGTCGGGATGATGTTCTCGGCGGCGGCGCGGGCGCGGCGCAGGTCCGAGTGCGGGAAGTCCAGGATGCGCTGGTCGTTCGTGTACGCGTGGACCGTCGTCATCAGGCCCTTGACGATGCCGAAGTTCTCGTCGAGCACCTTGGCCATCGGCGCCACACAGTTGGTGGTGCAGGAGGCGTTGGAGATGATGTTGTGCTTCGACGCGTCGTACTTGTCCTGGTTGACGCCCATCACGATGGTGATGTCCTCGTCCTTGGCCGGAGCCGAGATCAGGACCTTCTTGGCGCCGCCGGCGATGTGCTTCTCGGCGTCGGCCTTCTTGGTGAAGATGCCCGTCGACTCGATGACGATGTCGACGCCGAGCTCGCCCCACGGGATGTCGGCGGGGTTGCGCTCGGAGAGCACCTTGATGGTGTGGCCGTCGACGGTGATCGTGTCGGCGGTGTGCGACACCTCGGCCTTGAGGCGGCCCAGGATGGTGTCGTACTTGAGCAGGTGAGCGGTGGTCGCGGTGTCACCCAGGTCGTTGACAGCCACGATCTCGATGTCAGCACCCTGCTCCAGCAGCGCGCGGAAGTAGTTACGACCGATGCGGCCAAAGCCGTTGATGCCTACGCGGATCGTCACGAACCGATCTCCTCGTTGGTACGCCGGCTCACGTGCCGGCGAGTTGTATGGGATGTCCCCGACCGCCTAGAACCCTACCTCCCTGAGACGTCTGGAGTGACATTGAGATGCCCCATACACGGCAGGGTGTTCCGTACCCACCAGTAGGGGTACGGAACACCCTCGATGTTGACGAGGCAGCCGCCGCGGATCAGCTCTTCAGAGCGGTGAGCGCCTTCCCGATGAGGGCCGCGCGGTCGGCCGCCGTGGTGACGTGCTCCAGGCCGAAGCCCAGCAGCACGGTGTCACCGGTGGTGATCCCTCCGTACGTCTTGAACAACTCTCCGTAGCGCGCCCAGTCCTTGAGCACGGCCGGGCTGCCCGGGGGCGGTCCGGCGACACGCCAGGGGCCGAGGGAGGTCTCGAAGCCCTCCGTCTCGGTGGCCGCCCCGGCGACGACGAGGGAGGTGTCGTCCGCGAGGACACCGTGACCGCCGGAGCTCGGGTCGGTGATGTAGCTCAGGGACACCTCCACCGACTTCCCGGCGTAGGCGCTCAGGTCGAAGGCGACCTGCTGCCAGCCGCTGGAGGCGCCGGTGAAGCTGTTCCAGGCCCCGCTGGTGCCGGTGTTGGCGCAGCCGGACGCGTTGACGGTCAGGTAGTGCTTGAGCCAGGGGTGCTCGTGGACCAGGAACCCGGCCTCGCACTCCGCGGGCACCCCGCTGCTGGTGGCGCCGCCCGCCTCGGGCAGTGTCGTCCAGTCGTCGGCCCCGGTGGTGTGGATCTCGACGATCGCGTGGTCGTAGCCGGGCTCCGTGTCCCACAGGAGTTGGGTGCGCAGCGCCGGCTTCGCGGCGGCGCTGACGCCGGTGAGGTCGATGGTGCGGGTGAGTCGCTTGTAGGCGTCGTCGGTGTGCACCGCGGCGGCCATGAACGAGCCGGCGTAGGGCCCGTAGGGGTTGACGGTGCCGGCGAACTGGCCGGCACCCGCGCTGGAGGCGAACTGCGGGTACTGGGCGGCGGGCAGCGAGTCCGAGGTGACGCCGTAGGTGCCCGCGGCGTTCAGCGGGTTGCCGGGCGCGTTCCCGAGCGCCCCGGTGAATCCGGCTAGCCTGCCGGAGCCGGTGAAGCCGTTGGCGCCCGGGGTGGACGTACGGGAGTAGGCGCCGAGGTAGTACTGGCTGAAGTCGTTGGAGAGGCTGCCTCCGCCGAGGTCGACGTTGCCGCCGGCCTGCTCGCCCGCCTCGACCAGTTTCCCGCCCTCGTTGAGGAAGGCGCGCAGCTGGAGCTGGGTGGCGTTCGCGGGTCGTACGGCTCCGGTGTAGTGGACGACCGTCCTGAAGTGGTCGAGCACGCCGAGCGCGTCGGGCGCGCCGAGGGTGGCCACGTCCCAGACGAGGGCCTTCTTCCCGTTGGCCCTCAGGGCGTCGACGTATGCCTGGGACTGCGTGGCGGCCGCGCCCTCCTCGGCGACGACGAGGGTGTCGGCCACGGGGCGGTCGGCCACGGTGTAGGTGAAGTGTGTGCTGGAGGTCTTCTTGCCGCTCCTGGTCTCACCGGTGAACCAGACCTCGACCTTGTCGCCCCGGTCGCCGTCCTTGACCTTGGCGCGGTACTCGTCGAA
Organism: Streptomyces sp. NPDC057950; assembly: GCF_042887295.1. Lineage (NCBI taxonomy): Bacteria > Bacillati > Actinomycetota > Actinomycetes > Kitasatosporales > Streptomycetaceae > Streptomyces > Streptomyces sp. NPDC057950. The sequence goes on along the minus strand of NZ_JBHVPP010000002.1, from coordinate 403,119 downwards.
GTAGAGGTTGTCCTGGCCGCCGTAGGTCTCGCCGCCGCGCCAGGGCTTGAGTGCCATGTCCAGCGTCCGGCCGCCGTTGACCCGGTACTTGAGCTCCTTGTCGCGTACGGACTTGCGGACGACGACGGAGACCTCCTGGTCCGCTCCGCGGGAGTACGACGTGGTGAAGGCGGCGGGGGTGAAGTCCGGCGCGTCGACGCCGACCGAGGAGGAGGGCTGGTCGGGGTGGGCTGCGGTCTCGGCGACGGAGAGCGCGAACGGGACGTTCTTCTCGAACTCCTGCTCTATCAGCTTCTCGTCGTCCGGGAAGGTGAAGACCGAGGCGCAGTCCGCCGCGTTCCAGGCGTCGTTCGGGTCGAGGTTCGACGCGCTCTGGCAGGTCGACATCTCGGGGGTGAACATCGCCATGCCGTTGACGTTGCCCGCGTGGCCGTCCGCCTCACCGTTGGTGGTGTAGAGCTCCGAGGAGACCTGCGGGTGGTAGCCGGGGATCGCCGAGTTCTCCGGGGTTCCGGCGAGCGACTTGTAGAGCACGTCGTCCGGGGTCGGCGTCGCCACCTGCCAGCCCACTCCGTAGAGGAGCAGTTCGGCGGCCGAGTGGTAGTTGATGCCGTACGTGAAGTCGACACGCTTCTCGAAGGCGTCGAGGGCCCGGGTCTCGGGCTCGGAGCCGGGGCTCGCGCCGCGGTAGGTCTCGCTCGTGGGGTTCGGGGACGAGCCCTCGTCGTCGTAGCCCCACTTGTAGGCGAAGTTGCGGTTGAGGTCGACGCCGTCGCCGGTGGAGACGACACCGTCGCCGTTCACGTCCCGCAGGTTCTTGCGCCACTGGCGCTCGTCCTCGCCCTGGAACGTGTAGTCGTAGCCGTCCGGGTTGGCCGACAGCACGAACCACAGTTCGGTCGAGTCCACGATCTTCTTGATGCGCTTGTCCGTGGAGTAGTTGTCCAGGTAGTAGTGCATCAGGCGCCGGGTCATCTCGGGCGTGATCCACTCACGTGCGTGCTGGTTGGACATGTACAGCACGGACGGCTTGGAGCCGTCCTTCGTCTTCTTCGCGCCCTTGGTCAGCTTCACCGCGAGGATGTCCTGGCCCTTGAGGGTCTTGCCGATGGAGACGACCTTGGTGAGGTCGGGATGGGCCGCTCCGGTCCTGACGATCTCCTCCTGGAGATTGCCCTTTCCGCTGTACGGCCGGAACACGCCTTGAGCCGCGCCCTCGACGCGCGCCTCGGTCCTGGCCGAAAGCGTGTGCTCGGTGAGCTCGACCCCCTGCTTCTCCAGCTTCCGGGCCTGTCTGTCGGTCAGGTAGACCTCGACCGCGCTCTTGCCGTTCTTCGCGGCCCGGTCGCCGAGTTCGTGGCCGTCCTGCCCGGCCGCGAGCAGCAGGGGTATCTGCTGCTTCGTGACCTCCGCGTGGAAGACCTTCACGGCGTTCGCGTCGGGTTCCGGCGAACTCCCACTCTGCGCCTGGGCGATGGGCGCCATGCCGGCACCGCCCAGCAGGAGTGCGCCCGCAGCGAGGATCGCTCTCGCTCTTGGTCTCATGAGCCCCCCTTGCATGTGTCCGCCACAGTGGCGAACAGATGCCAGGCTCATGACACTTCATGGTCAAGTCAAGAGCGCCTCACGGACAAGTAAACGCCGGTGCCGATGTCCCAAGTGGGCATCGGCACCGGCGTGTTGGGCTTCTGGAGGTTCATCGGGCCGGTCAACCCGCGAGGTTGTCCGCCATTTCCTCGGTGAGGTTGGACTCCGTACCCGGGATTCCCAGATCCTGGGCCCGCTTGTCGGCCATGGCCAGCAGCCGTCGGATGCGGCCGGCGACGGCGTCCTTGGTCAGCGGCGGGTCGGCGAGCGCGCCCAGCTCCTCCAGGGATGCCTGCTTGTGCTCCATGCGCAGCCGTCCGGCCGCGGCGAGGTGTTCCGGAACCTCGTCGGCGAGGATCTCCAGGGCACGCTGCACGCGTGCCCCGGCGGCGACGGCCGCACGGGCGGAGCGGCGCAGGTTGGCGTCGTCGAAGTTGGCGAGCCGGTTGGCCGTGGCCCGGACCTCGCGGCGCATCCGCCGCTCCTCCCAGGCGAGCACGGACTCATGCGCGCCGAGGCGGGTCAGCAGCGCGCCGATCGCGTCCCCGTCCCGTACGACCACCCGGTCCACTCCGCGCACCTCGCGGGCCTTCGCCGCGATCGACAGCCGGCGGGCGGCGCCGACCAGTGCGAGCGCGGCCTCCGGGCCCGGGCAGGTCACCTCCAGCGAGGAGGAGCGGCCGGGCTCGGTCAGCGAGCCGTGCGCGAGGAAGGCTCCACGCCAGGCCGCCTCGGCGTCGCAGGTGGCCCCCGAGACCACCTGCGGCGGAAGGCCCCTGATCGGGCGTCCACGGCCGTCCACGAGCCCTGTCTGGCGGGCCAGCTGGTCGCCGCCCGCCACGACGCGCACGACATAGCGGGAGCCGCGGCGCAGCCCGCCGGGCGCCATCACGATCAGTTCGGAACTGTGGCCGAAGATCTCCAGGATGTCCCGCTTCAGCCGACGTGCCGCCATCGCGGTGTCGAGCTCCGCCTCGATCACGATCCGGCCGCTCACCAGGTGAAGGCCGCCCGCGAACCGCAGAATGGCGGATACCTCCGCCTTTCTGCAGCAGGTCCGGGTGACGGGAAGCCGGGAGATCTCATCCTTCACCGCTGCCGTCATCGCCATGGGCCGATCCTTCCATGCATCCGAAAAATACGGTCGTACGCGGCGGCCAACAGCTCCGGGTCGTGCCGCGGAGATCCGTCGGTCCGGGCCACCGGCGCCAGCTCGACCGCGGCGCCGAACCGCTTGGCAGCGTCGGTCAGTGAGTCGCGGTCGGGCACGGCGGCCTCGTCGGCCAGCACCACGTCCAGGGCGAGTTTAGGGGCGTGTCGTCCCAAAACCTCCAAATGACGCTGCGGAGAGAAGCCCTCGGTTTCTCCGGGCTGCGGGGCGAGGTTCAGGGAGAGTACCCGGCGGGCCTTCGTCTGCGTGAGGGCGTCCAGCAGCTCGGGGACGAGAAGATGCGGAATCACCGAGGAGAACCAGGAGCCGGGGCCCAGCACCACCCAGTCCGCGTCGAGGACGGCCGCCACCGCCTCGGGGACGGCGGGCGGGTCGTGCGGCACGACGTGCACGGACTGCACCTCACCGGGGGTGAGCGCCACGGTGGCCTGCCCGCGGACCGTCTCCACGTCGTCGGGCCGCTCCGGCCGGTGGCCCTTGACCAGGGCCTGCAGCTCCAGGGGCACGGCGGACATGGGCAGCACCCGGCCGTGCGCGCCCAGCAGCCTGCCGACCAGGTCCAGGGCCTGGACGTGGTCGCCGAGCTGTTCCCACAGGGCGACGATCAGCAGATTGCCGACCGCGTGCTCGTGCAGGTCGCCCTTGGACTGGAAACGGTGCTGGATGACGCGGGCCCAGGTCTGGCCCCAGTCGTCGTCGCCGCACAGCGCCGCCAGGGCCTTGCGCAGGTCGCCGGGGGGCAGCACGCCCAGTTCGTCGCGCAGCCGGCCGCTGGAGCCGCCGTCGTCGGCCACGGTGACGACGGCGGTGAGGTCCCCGGTGATGCGGCGCAGCGCGGCGAGCGAGGCGGACAGGCCCATGCCGCCGCCCAGGGCGACGACCTTGGGCTGGGCGCCTCGGCGGCGCGGCTTCGCGCCGCGTGCCTCGGCGGGTCTGCCGCCCTGTCCCTCCGCGGTGATCCTCCGCAGCCTGCTGAGCCGCAGTGCGGCACGTCCCGTCATTCCCGGCCCATGTCCCGGTGGACGACCACGGTCTCCACGCCCTGCGAGGCGAGGCGGGCGGCGAGCTTCTCGGAGGTGGCGACGGAGCGGTGCTTGCCGCCGGTGCAGCCGACCGCGATGGTCACGTAGCGCTTGCCCTCGCGGCGGTAGCCGGCGGCGATCAGCTGGAGCAGCTCGGCGTAGCGGTCGAGGAACTCCTTGGCGCCGGGCTGGTTGAAGACGTAGGCCGCGACCTCCTCGTTGAGGCCGGTGTAGGGGCGCAGCTCCGGGACCCAGTGGGGGTTCGGCAGGAAGCGCATGTCCACGACCAGGTCGGCGTCCACGGGGAGGCCGTACTTGAAACCGAAGGACATCACGGTGGCCCGCAGCTCGGGCTCCTCCTCGCCCGCGAACTGGGCGTCCATCTTGGCGCGCAGCTCGTGCACGTTCAGGCTGGAGGTGTCGATGACCAGGTCCGCGTCGCCGCGCAGCTCGCGCAGCAGCTCGCGTTCGGCGTCGATGCCGTCGACGATGCGGCCGTCGCCCTGGAGGGGGTGCGGGCGGCGCACGGACTCGAAGCGGCGCACCAGCACCTCGTCGGAGGACTCCAGGAAGACGATCCGCCGGGTGACGTTCTTCGACTCCAGGTCGGCGAGGGACTCACGGAGGTTGTCGAAGAAGCGGCGGCCGCGGACGTCGACGACGACCGCGATCCGGGCCACGTTGCCCTGGGAGCGGGCGCCGAGCTCCACCATGGTGGGGATCAGCGCGGGCGGCAGGTTGTCCACGACGAACCAGCCGAGGTCCTCCAGGCACTTGGCGGCCGTCGACCGGCCCGCTCCGGACATCCCGGAGATGATCACCAGTTCGGGGATGGCGGCGTCGGGTGCCACGGCCGTCTCCATCGTCGTGTCTTCCTGCGTTCCCTCTGTCGCTTCGGCGCCCTGTGGGGCGTCCTCTTGTCGGTCCTGTCGTTCGCTGTCGCTCATGTCTCCTGCCCCCGTCGTTCGTACGAGGCGCCCGCGGTCACGGGCTCCTCCGGGGAGTCCGGCGTCGTCCCGGGCTCCTCGTCTTCCATGATCTCTCCAGTCGCCGTGTTCACGGCGGGTGCGGCCGGAGCCGCCTGGGCGAGGGCCACGGCGATCGCCTCGGCCGTCTTGCGGCCTATGCCGGGAACTTCGCAGATCTGGTCGATTGTCGCGGATCGCAGCTTTTTCACGGAACCGAAATGCTTGATCAGCGCCTGTTTGCGTGTCTCGCCGAGACCCGGCACCTCGTCCAGCGGGCTCGCTTTGAAGCGCTTGGCCCGCTTGACGCGCTGGTAGGTGATGGCGAAGCGGTGGGCCTCGTCACGGACGCGCTGGAGCAGGTACAGGCCCTCGCTGGTGCGCGGCAGGACCACCGGGTCGTCCTCGTCCGGCAGCCAGACCTCCTCCAGCCGCTTGGCCAGGCCGCAGACGGCGATGTCGTCGATGCCCAGTTCGTCCAGGGCCTTCTGGGCGGCCGCGACCTGCGGCCGGCCGCCGTCGACGACGACCAGCTGCGGGGGGTAGGCGAAGCGCTTGGGGCGGCCGTCGTCCTCGGTGAAGGCGCTCTCCCCGGCGCTCGTCACCTCGTCCTCGCCGTCCGTCCATTCGCCGGTCCGCTCCTTCTCGGCGAGGTAGCGCCTGAAGCGGCGGGTGATCACCTCGTGCATGGACCGGACGTCGTCCTGGCCCGCGAAGCCCTTGATCTGGAAGCGGCGGTACTCGCCCTTGCGCTGCAGTCCGTCCTCGAAGACCACCATCGACGCCACCACGTCGTCGCCCTGGAGGTGCGAGATGTCGTAGCACTCGATCCGGAGCGGGGCGCTGTCCAGGGCGAGGGCCTCGGCGATCTCCTCCAGGGCCCGGGAGCGGGTGGTGAGGTCGGAGGCGCGCTTGGTCTTGTGCAGGGCGAGCGCCTGGAGCGCGTTGCGCTGCACGGTCTCCATGAGCGCCTTCTTGTCGCCGCGCTGCGGGATGCGCAGGGACACGTTCGAGCCGCGGCGCGCGGCCAGCCACTCCTGGACGGGCTCCACGAGGTCGGGCAGCGCCGGGACGAGCACCTCCTTGGGGACGGAGTCGCCCGTCTCCTCCCCGTAGAGCTGCTGGAGCGCGTGTTCGACCAGGTCACCGGTGGTGACGGCCTCGACCTTGTCGGTGACCCAGCCGCGCTGTCCGCGCACCCGGCCGCCGCGTACGTGGAAGATCTGCACGGCCGCTTCCAGCTCGTCCTCCGCGACGGCCATCAGGTCGGCGTCGGTCGCGTCGGCGAGGACGACCGCGCTCTTCTCCATGGCCTTCTTCAGGGCCTCGATGTCGTCGCGCAGACGGGCCGCGCGCTCGTACTCCATCTCCTCCGCCGCGTCCGTCATCCGCTTCTCCAGGCGGCGGATGTACGTCCCCGTGCGGCCGGCCATGAAGTCGCTGAACTCCTCGGCCAGTTCACGGTGCTCCTCGGCGGTGACGCGCCCGACGCAGGGGGCGGAGCACTTGCCGATGTACCCGAGGAGGCAGGGGCGGCCGGTGCGGGCGGCGTTCTTGAACACGCCGGCCGAGCAGGTGCGGACGGGGAAGACGCGCAGCAGCAGGTCCACGGTGTCGCGGATCGCCCACGCGTGCCCGTACGGCCCGAAGTAGCGCACGCCCTTGCGCTTGTGGCCGCGCATCACCTGGACGCGGGGGAACTCCTCGTTCATGGTCACCGCGAGGTACGGGTAGCTCTTGTCGTCGCGGTACTTGACGTTGAACCGGGGGTCGAACTCCTTGATCCAGGAGTACTCCAGCTGGAGCGCCTCGACCTCCGTGGACACCACCGTCCACTCCACGGACGCCGCCGTGGTGACCATGGTGCGGGTGCGGGGGTGGAGGTTCGTCAGGTCCTGGAAGTAACTGGCCAGGCGCTGGCGCAGGCTCTTCGCCTTCCCGACGTAGATCACCCGGCGGTGCTCGTCGCGGAATTTGTACACCCCTGGAGAGTCCGGGATCTGTCCCGGCTTGGGGCGGTAGCTGGAGGGGTCGGCCATGTCACACACCCTACTGGCGCGGGCTGACACCGTGACGGCCTCCCGGTCCGCCCGTGGACGAGTCCGGCGGCGTCCGGGGTCCCGGCGGGACGCCGCGGACGCCGAGGACGGGACGTCGAGGCGGAGGGCGCCCAGGAACGCCGGGGACGCCGGACGTCTGGAACGCCGGGGACGCCGGGGACGCCGGACGTCTGGAACGCCGGGGACGCCGGGGGCGTGACAGCGAGGTCGGGGCGGGCCGGTGGTCCGGTACCGGTCCGGGGGAGCCGGACGGTGCCCCGGGCCGGTGTCCCCGGGACGCCGGACCACCGGCGTGGTGCGCTCCCGGCCATCCGGTGCCGCTCGTGACCGGCCCGGCCCGCGCGTTCCCGCCGAAGTCGGCTCCGGCCGGGCGCGCGGCCGGGGAGCCCCCGGCCTCTCCTGCCCTGTCGGCGGGACGGGCGGGCGCGACGGACGAACGCATCCGCGCCACCGGGCCGACCGTGTTGGGCATCAGGTGTTGTCGGGACTTGGTCAACACGCTTCAATGCGGGGGAACTCGGGGGCGTGGACGGCGACAGGCGCGTGTGAACCGGAACCGCGCGCCGGCCGGGCGTCCCCGGGAACCCTCGCGCGACGGTCTGACCAGCCGTTGTGAACTCCACAGAAAGGCTCCTGCATGCGGCACGGCACACAGCACGCGGACGTCGCCACGGCGGAACTGGAGACGGCCCTCGCGGGCGGCCCCTTCCATATCGCGCTGCGTGCCGCGATCACCGCACGCGGCCTGCCCCTGCAGCGCGTCCAGCACCATCTGTCGCGGTACGGGGTGAAGGTCGGGGTGACCAGCCTGAGCTACTGGCAGCAGGGTGCGCGGCGCCCGCAGCGCCCCGAGTCGCTACGGGCCGTACGCGCCCTGGAAGAGATCCTCCAGCTCCCCGACGAATCCCTGATCCGGCTCCTCACCAAGGCCGACGAACGCTCCGAGCCACAGCGCCCCGGGGGCCGCTCGTACCGCTCCCTGGTGGAGGCCTCCGGCGTCCTGGAGGAGCTGCTGGCCGAGCTGGAGTCGACGCTCGACGGCGGACTGCACACGATCGGCCACCACGAGCGCGTGCGGATCGGCGCACACCGCGAGCTGCTGGCACGCGAGTCGCAGCACATAGTCCGCGCCCACAGAGACGGAGTGGACCGCTATGTGGCCATCCACCACGGCGATCCGGGCTGCGCTCCTGACCGTACGAGGGTCCGCGCCCTGGAGAACTGCCGTACGGGCCGGGTGCGATGGCACCGTGACACCGGGGTGCTGGTGGCCGAGCTGCTCTTCGACACACGGCTGCGCGCGGGCGACACGTTCCTCTTCCGCTACGCCTTCGAGGACGGCACGGCGGGCTCGTCCAGCGAGTACGTGCGCGGGTTCAGTTTCGCGGGCGGGCAGTACGCCCTCCAGGTGGGGTTCGCCGAGGAGGCGCTGCCGGTGCGGTGCCACCGCTTCACCCAGCACTCGGCCGCGGCACCGCGCAGTGGCCGCCAGGAGCTGCCGCTGAGCGGGCACCACCGCTCGGTGCACCTCGTCGAGCCGCGGGTGCGGTCGGGCATCGTGGGGATCGGCTGGGACTGGGAGTGATCCGGTGGGACCGGTGGCGGCCCGGTCCCCGCGTCCGCGGTGATCAGGCGCCGGGACCCGCGACGATCTTCCCGCCCTTCGCCTCCACGTGCAGTTCCTTCAGCGGCTCGGTGGCCGGTGCCCGCAGTACCTTGCCCGTCGCCGCGTCGAACTCGCTGCCGTGGCACGGGCAGACGAGCGTCGTTCCCCGCAGCTTGTCGATGGCACAGCCGGCGTGCGTGCAGACCGCGCTGAAGGCCCTGAGGGAGCCGTTCCCGGCGCGGCTGACCACGACGTTCCGGTCCCGGTACAGCTTGGCGCCGCCCTCGGCGATCTCACTCTCGGCGCCCAGGTCGACGGGGGCGGTCGGCGTCGCCGGTGTCCCGCCGCCGCTGCCGGAGCAGGCGGTGAGGGCGATCCCGGCGACGGGCGCGAGCGCCGCTCCTCGCAGGACGGTACGGCGGCCGGGCATGGCGTCTCCACTGGTCGGGGCTGGATGCGCCTCGACGATACCGGTACGGACCGCTCGCTCCCGAGCGGGGCGGGAGACGGGTAGTCCTGAGGCGCTCCTGAGGCGCTCCTGAGGACGTAAACGTTTGCGCAAGCGTTTACGCCGGCCGCCGCGTGCGATAGGTTCCCGCCCGGGAAGGGCCACGGCGGGGAAGGGCTGGGCGATGGCGACGATGGTCGACGTGGCGGCGCACGCCGGAGTGTCCGTGGCGACCGTCTCCCATGTCCTCAACGACACGCGCCCGGTGCTGCCCCACACACGTCAGGCCGTCCTCGACGCCATCGACGCGCTCGGCTACACCCCCAACGCACTGGCGCGTTCGCTGGTCACCTCGCGCACCCGCTCCATCGGCCTCGCGGTGTCGGCGATCAGCAATCCGTACTTCACGGACATCCTCCAAGGCATCGAGGCCGGCGCCCTGGAAAAGGGCTACGGGCTGCTCCTCGCCGACCCGCACGACGACCCCCGGCACGAGCGGAAGGTCGTCCAGCTGCTCCACGAGCGGCGCGTCGACGGACTGATCGTCGCGCCCTCGGCGGACCCCGACGCGCTGCTGCGCTACCTCGCCCGGCACCAGGTCCCGACCGTCTTCCTGGACCGCCTGGTCGAGGCCCCGGCCGGCCACTCCTTCGCCTTCGACCAGGTCTGCACCGAGAACGCCGCCCCCATGGCGCGGCTGGTCGCCCATCTCACCGAGCGCGGCCACCGGCGCATCGGACTCGTCGCCGGCCTGCCGGGCCTGAGTACCACCACCGAGCGGATCTCCGGCTACCGTCACGGCCTCGCGGGGGCCGGGCTCCCGTACGACGAACGGCTCGTGGTGCACGGCGACTCGGTGACGGAGGCGGCCGAGCGCGCCACCGCGGCCCTGCTCTCCCTCGGCGCGCCGCCCACCGCTCTCGTCACCGGGAACAACGCGATGACCATCGGCGCGCTGCGCACCCTGCGCGAGCGCGGCCTGTCCGTACCGGACGACCTGGCGCTGTGCTGCTTCGACGACTTCGCCTGGGCGGACCTGTTCACACCCCGGCTGACCGTGATCTCCCAGCCCGGCAAGGAGATCGGGGAGCAGGCCGTCCGGCTGCTCCTGGAACGGCTGGCCGCGCCGGAGCTGCCCGGCCGGACGGTCCGGCTCCCGTGCGTCTTCGTCCACCGCGGCTCGTGCGGCTGCGCCGAGCCGCTCCGCCCCGAGATTCCCGAGAGCCACGCGAAAGGATCCCTGTCGTGATCGTCGTCGCCGGTGAGGCCCTGATCGACCTGGTGCCGCAGGGCGCGGGCGCGCTAGTGCACCTGCGGCCGGCGCGAGGCGGTGGCCCCTACAACACCGCGGTGGCACTGGGCCGCCTCGGCTCCCCCACCGTCTTCTGCTCCCGCGTCTCGAACGACGCCTTCGGCGAGGCACTGCTGGGCGGGCTGCGCGAGGCGGGCGTCGACGTGTCCTGGGTGCAGCGTGGCGCGGAGCCGACGACGCTGGCGGTCGCCACCGTCGACCCGGACGGTTCGGCCGCCTACTCCTTCTACGTGGAGGGCACGGCGGACCGTCTGTTCACCGCGCCGGACCGGCTTCCCGACGCGGTGCGGGCGGTGTCCTTCGGCACTGTCTCCCTGGTCCTGGAACCTGGCGCGAGTGCCTACGAGGAACTGCTGCGGACCGCTGCCGCGCGGGGTGTGTTCACCGCGCTCGACCCGAACGTCCGGGCGGGGCTGATCGCCGACGCGGACGCGTACCGCGCCCGTTTCAAGAGCTGGCTTCCTTCGGTCTCGCTCCTCAAGCTCTCCGAGGAGGACGCGCGGTGGCTGGGCGGCACCCCGCGTGAGTGGCTGGCGTCCGGCCCCGCGGCCGTCGTGATCACCCGGGGCGGCGACGGTCTGACGGTGTTCACCCAGGACGGCGCGGCCCACTCCGTGCCTGGTGAACCGGTCGAGGTGGTGGACACCATCGGCGCCGGAGACACGGTGAACGCGGCCCTGCTGCACGGCCTGGCCGCGCGGGACGCGCTCTCTCCCGCCGCCCTGGCGGACCTGGACGCCGAGGACTGGACCGGGCTGCTGCGGTTCGCGGCCCGCGCGGCGGCGATCACCTGCTCACGCGCGGGCGCGCAACCGCCGTACGCCGCGGAACTCGACGCCCCCTGAGATCTCCAGGTCCCTTCCGGAACCGGCCTCTGAGCAGGGGCCGACCGACGGGCGACCGGCGACCGGCGACCGGCGACCGGCGACCGGCGACAGCCAAGTGCACGGGCCCCGCGGGGAGTTCCCGCGGGGCACCGGATCCTGCCGTCGTGTCAGGCCTTGCGCGCCCGCGTGGTCTTCTTCGCGGGGGTCGCCTTCTTGGCCTCCGTGGTCTTCGTGGCCGCGGCCGCCTTCTTCGGGGCCGTGTTGTTGACGGCCTTCGTGGCCGTCTTCCGGGCCGCCGTCTTGGCCGCCACCGCCTTCTTGGCCGCCGCCTTGCGGGGGGCCTTCACGGCGGCGCCGTCACTGATCCGGTCGGCGCCCAGGATCTCGCGGAGGAACTTGCCGGTGTGGCTGGTCGGGACCCCGGCGACCTCCTCGGGCGTGCCCTCGGCGACGACGAGACCGCCGCCGTTGCCGCCTTCGGGGCCCATGTCGACGACCCAGTCGGCGGTCTTGATGACATCGAGGTTGTGCTCGATCACGATGACGGTGTTGCCCTTGTCCACCAGGCCGGACAGCACCGTGATGAGCTTGCTGATGTCCTCGAAGTGCAGACCGGTGGTGGGCTCGTCCAGCACGTACACCGTGCGTCCCGTGGAGCGCTTCTGCAGCTCGCTCGCGAGCTTGACGCGCTGGGCCTCGCCGCCGGACAGCGTCGGCGCGGACTGGCCGAGCCGGACGTAGCCGAGACCGACGTCGTTGAGCGTCCTGAGGTGGCGGTTGATGGCGGGGACGGCCTCGAAGAAGTCGAGGGCCTCCTCGATCGGCATGTCCAGGACCTCGGAGATGGACTTGCCCTTGTAGTGGACCTCCAGGGTCTCCCGGTTGTACCGCGCCCCGTGACAGACCTCGCAGGGGACGTACACGTCCGGCAGGAAGTTCATCTCGATCTTGATCGTGCCGTCGCCCGAGCAGTTCTCGCAGCGGCCGCCCTTGACGTTGAAGGAGAAGCGGCCGGGCAGATAGCCCCGCACCTTCGCCTCGGTCGTCTCGGCGAACAGCCTGCGGACGTGGTCGAAGACTCCGGTGTAGGTCGCCGGGTTCGAGCGGGGGGTGCGGCCGATCGGCGACTGGTCGACGTGCACGACCTTGTCGACGAGGTCGTCGCCCTCGACGCGGGTGTGCCGCCCGGGAACGCTCCGGGCGCCGTTGAGCTCGCGCGCCAGGTGCGTGTACAGGATGTCGTTCACCAGCGTGGACTTGCCGGAACCCGAGACACCCGTGACGGCCGTGAGCACGCCCAGGGGGAAGGACACGTCGATGTCCTGCAGGTTGTTCTCCCGGGCGCCGTGCACCGTGAGGCTGCGGCCGGGGTCCGCGGGGCGGCGGATGTCGGGGAGCGGGATCTGCCTCTTGCCCGACAGGTACTGGCCGGTCATCGACTCGGTGTTGGCGAGCAGCTCCTTCAAGGGGCCGCTGTGCACGACCTTGCCGCCGTGTTCACCCGCGCCGGGGCCGATGTCGACGACCCAGTCGGCGACCTTGATGGTGTCCTCGTCGTGCTCGACGACGATGAGCGTGTTGCCCATGTCGCGCAGCCGGACGAGGGTCTCGATCAGGCGGTGGTTGTCGCGCTGGTGCAGACCGATGGAGGGCTCGTCGAGGACGTACAGGACGCCGACGAGTCCGGAGCCGATCTGGGTGGCCAGGCGGATGCGCTGGGCCTCACCGCCGGAGAGGGTGCCGGCCGCGCGGTTGAGCGAGAGGTAGTCGAGGCCCACGTCGACCAGGAAGCGCAGCCGTTCGTTGACCTCCTTCAGGACCCGTTCGGCGATCTTCTTGTCGCGGGCGTCGAGCTTCAGCTCGCCCAGGAAGTCCGCGCAGTCGCTGATCGACATCGCCGAGACCTCGGCGATCGACTTCTCCATGACGGTGACCGCGAGGATGAGGGGCTTGAGCCGCGTGCCCTCACAGGTGGGACAGGGCACCTCGCGCATGTAGCCCTCGAAGCGCTCACGGCTGGCGTCGCTCTCGGCCTCGCTGTGCCGCCGCTTGATGAAGGGGACGGCTCCTTCGAAGGGTGTGGTGTAGACGCGCTCGCGCCCGTACCGGTTGCGGTACCGCACTTCGATCTGCGTCTTGTGGCCGTACAGCAGGGCCTTCCTGGCGCGCTGCGGGAGGCCGGCGAAGGGGATGTCGGTCCGGAATCCCAACGCGTCAGCGAGGGCTCCGACGAGCCGCCCGAAGTAGTCCTTCGTGTGGCCGTGCGACCAGGGGTGGATGGCTCCCTCGTCGAGCGACTTGTCCTCGTCGGGGACGATCAGCTCGGGGTCGACCTCCATGCGCGTGCCGATGCCGGTGCACTCGGGGCAGGCGCCGAAAGGCGAGTTGAAGGAGAAGGAGCGCGGCTCCAGCTCCTCGAAGGAGAGGTCGTCGTAGGGGCAGTACAGGTGCTCCGAGTACATGCGCTCGCGCTCGGGGTCGTCCTGCGGGAGGTCGACGAAGTCGAGCACGACCATGCCGCCGGAGAGGCCGAGGGCGGTCTCCACGGAGTCGGTGAGGCGGCGCTTGGCGGTGTCCTTGACCGTGAGGCGGTCGATGACCACCTCGATGGTGTGCTTCTCCTGCTTCTTCAGCGTGGGCGGCTCGGTGAGCTGGATCGTCTCGCCGTCGACCCTCGCCCTGCTGTAACCCTTGGTCTGGAGGTCGGCGAAAAGGTCGACGAACTCCCCCTTGCGCTCTCGCACCAGCGGCGATAGCACCTGGAAGCGGCTCCCCTCGGGCAGCTCCAGGACCCTGTCGACGATGGCCTGCGGCGACTGCCGCGTGATGGGGCGGCTGCACTGGGGGCAGTGCGGCTTGCCGATGCGCGCGAAGAGCAGGCGCAGGTAGTCGTAGACCTCGGTGATGGTGCCGACCGTCGAGCGCGGGTTGCGCGAGGTCGACTTCTGGTCGATGGAGACCGCCGGGGAGAGGCCCTCGATGAAGTCCACGTCCGGCTTGTCCATCTGACCGAGGAACTGCCGGGCGTACGACGAGAGAGACTCCACGTAGCGCCGCTGGCCCTCGGCGAAGATCGTGTCGAAGGCCAGCGAGGACTTGCCCGACCCCGACAGGCCCGTGAAGACGATGAGCGAGTCGCGCGGGAGGTCGAGCGAGACATTCTTGAGATTGTGCTCGCGCGCTCCACGGACGATGAGACGGTCGGCCACGCCGGTCCGCACCTTTCTTGAGAGAAGTGACAGGGGCGGGGCCCCCGTCGTTTTCAGACTAGGGGGAGCCACTGACAGCGCCGGTTGCTTTCTTCTGGTTCACAACAATCCCGGACCCTCCAGCATGCCCGACGCCACGCCCGAGCTTATAGCACGCGCATTCGATTTACGGGGGCGGCCGACCACCTTCACCCGAACGTGTGGCCGGGCTAGGGTCGGCCACATGATGGATCATGTGCGCGACCTGGCGTCTGTACGTGACGCGACCGAACGGCTGCTCAGCGCGGCCGCCGAACTGGACAACGCCTCCGTGACCGAGCCGTCACGGCTGCCCGGCTGGAACCGTGGCCATGTGCTCGCCCACCTCGCCCGCAACGCGGACGCCCTGGTGAACGTCCTCGACGGACGCCCCATGTACGTCTCCGGGGACGCCCGGGACGCCGACATCGAGCGGGACGCCCCCCGCCCCCTGGACGTCCAGCTCGCGGACGTACGCGAGAGCGCGGCCCGCTTCCAGAAGACCGGGGACGCGCCCGCGGACTGGTCACGGACGGTGGAGCTGCGCAACGGGGTCACCGACACCGCGGCCCGGGTGCCGTTCCGGCGGTGGGGGGAGGTCGCGCTGCACCATGTCGACCTCGGCATCGGCTACGAGCTGGAGGATCTCCCGGCGGAGTTCGTGACGCGGGAGATCGACTTCCTCGTCGAGCGGTTCCGCGGGCACGAGGACGTGCCGTCCACGGGCCTGGCCACCGACGGCGGACAGGTCTGGACGACCGGCGGTGGTGCCGGGGGCGGACCGGTCGCCGTGCGCGGTCCGGCCGCCGACCTGCTCGGCTGGCTCTGCGGCCGCCGCGACGGATCCGCGCTGCGGGTCGAGGGCGGAAGGCTGCCGACGCTTCCGCCCCTGTAGAGGCCGGGACGCACCTCGGGCCCGCTCCCCCGCTATAGGCTGGCCGCCATGACGTACAGCGGAGCGGTGAAGGTCGGCGGACCCGCCGAAGTGCACGAGCTGCAGAACCTGATGATCTCCAAGGTCGCGGTCGGCCCGATGGACAACAACGCCTATCTGCTGCGCTGCCGGGCCACCGACGAGCAGTTGCTGATCGACGCCGCCAACGACGCCTCGACGCTGCTCACGCTGATCGGTGACGACGGCATCGCGTCCGTCGTCACCACCCACCGGCACGGCGACCACTGGCAGGCGCTCGACGAGGTCGTGGCGGCCACCGGCGCCCGCACCTACGCGGGCCGGGACGACGCGGAGGGCATCCCGGTGCCCACCGACGTCCTCGTCGGCGACGGCGACACGATCCGGGTGGGGCGCGTGGAGCTCACCGCGCGCCAACTGGTGGGACACACGCCGGGCTCGATCGCCCTCGTCTACGACGACCCGCACGGGCACCCTCATGTGTTCACGGGGGACTGCCTGTTCCCGGGTGGTGTGGGCAACACACGTAAGGACCCGGAGGCGTTCGCCAGCCTCATCCACGACGTGGAGACGAAGATCTTCGCCCCGCTGCCGGACGAGACCTGGGTCTACCCGGGGCACGGCAACGACACGACCCTGGGCGCCGAGCGCCCGCACCTGCCGGAGTGGCACGCGCGCGGCTGGTGATCGTCGCCGGCCGTGCGGCGGAATCCCGGCCGGGGCGTGAAGCCGCCGAGCGCGCGCCCCGTGTGAATCGGACGCACGCGTCGGCACCCCGCGCGCGCTCCCGGCGTGCGCGGTGGTGCAGTCCACTGGAAGCAGCCCCGCACAGGATGACGGCTCCTGTGGTGGGACAGGCCGCCGGCCTTCGATTCCCGCCCTCGGCCGGCGGCCCCGGGCGAAGCCCCCGCCGGACCGCTCGGCCGGGCTTCTCGCCGAGCGTTCACGGGACTGCAACACACGTTCCCACCATGCGGACAATTACCGCTGTGACCTCGACAGACGGCACGGTGCACTGTCACTCTCCCGCCATGCCTCTCGCCCAACGCGCTCTGCGCCGCGCCGCGTCCACCGCCACCGTCGCCCTGCTCGCCGTCGCCGTGGGCTGTGCCCCGCAGCCGGAGAACCCGGAGAACCCGGCCTCCGGCAGGACTTCCGGGAAGACCGGGACATCCGGAGAGACCTGCGCGAAGGGCGCGTTGGGCACCCGGACGACCGGGAAGCTGACGGTCGCGACCGACGAGCCCGCGTACGAACCGTGGTTCAAGGACGGCAAGCCCGCCAACGGCGAGGGCTTCGAGTCGGCGGTCGCGTACGCCGTGGCGAAGCAGCTCGGCTACGACAGGTCCGAGGTCGTCTGGCAGACCGTCCCCTTCAACAAGGCCTTCGCGCCCGGCGAGAAGACCTTCGACTTCGACGTCAACCAGGTGTCGATCAGCGCCGAGCGCAAGAAGGCCGTGGACTTCTCGTCCGGCTACTACGACGTCCGCCAGGCCGTCATCGCGCTCAAGGGCTCCAAGGCGGCCGGGGCGAAGAGCCTCGCGGATCTCCGGCACGTGAAACTCGGCGCCCAGGTCGGCACCACCAGCCTGGACTACATCGACGACGTGGTGAAGCCGGACCGGCAGCCCGCCGCGTACGCCAAGAACGACCAGGCCAAGTCCGCGCTGAAGAACGGTCAGGTCGACGCCATCGTGGTCGATCTGCCGACCGCCTTCTACATCACCGCGGCCGAGGTGACGGACGCGAAGATCGTCGGGCAGTTCGAGAACACCGGTGGCACGCCGGAGCAGTTCGGACTCGTCCTCGACAAGGGCAGCGCGCTCACCCCGTGCGTGACGAAGGCCGTGGACGCGCTGCGCGAGGACGGCACGCTCGCCTCGGTCGAGAAGCAGTGGCTGTCCGAGGCCGTCGACGCTCCGGTGCTCAAGTGACCTTCACGAAGGAGGAGTCGGGAGAGGGCCCGGCCAAGGACCCCGGCGAGGGCGGTCCGTCCGGGGCGTACGTTCCGTCGCGGCGGCGCGTCGAACGGGAGCGCTACAAGCGGGCCCGTGCCCGTCGTGCGACGGCGATCGCAGCGCTCTCCACCCTGGTGACCGGCGCCGTCCTCTACCTCGTCGTCGTCAGCGCGCCGGGCTGGCAGCGCACCAAGGAGACGTTCTTCAACGGCCGGTACGCGCGCGAGGCGTTCCCCAAGGTCCTGGAAGGGCTCTGGCTCAACGTCCGGCTGCTCCTGGTCTGCGGGGTCGCCGTCCTCGTCCTGGGCATGCTGATCGCCGTCGCCCGCACCCTGCGCGGCCCGGTGTTCTTCCCGGTGCGCGCGCTCGCCGCCGCGTACACGGACTTCTTCCGCGGACTCCCGCTGATCATCAACCTGATGATCGTGGTCCTGGGCGTTCCCGCGCTGCGCTTGCAGGGCGTCACCGTGGACCCGGTGCTGCTCGGCGGCACGGCGCTCACCCTGACGTACTCGGCCTACGTCGCCGAGGTGTTCAGGGCCGGCATCGAGTCCGTGCACCCCTCGCAGCGCGCGGCCGCCCGCGCGCTCGGTCTCACCAACCGGCAGGCCCTGCGGTACGTCGTCCTCCCCCAGGCCGTGCGCCGCCAGGTCCCACCGCTCCTCAACGACCTGGTGTCCCTCCAGAAGGACACCGGGCTCGTGTCGATCGGGGGCGCGGTCGACGCGGTGCGCGCCGCGGACATCATCGTGGGCCGCAGTCTCAACTACACGCCGTACATCGTCGCGGGACTGGTCTTCGTCGCACTTACCATCCCGATGACCCGCTTCACGGACTGGGTCACGGCCCGGATGGACCGTCAGCGGGCACAAGGAGGGGCCATATGACCGACACTCCGGTGCTGCGGATGGAGTCCGTCCGCAAGACCTTCGGCGAGACGGTGGTGCTGCGGGACGTCGACCTGGACGTCGCCCCGCACACGGTGACCGCGCTGATCGGCACCTCCGGCTCGGGCAAGTCGACCCTGCTGCGCTGTGCGAACCTCCTCGAGGAGATCGACGACGGCGCGATCTGGCTCGACGACGAGGAGATCACCCACCCGCGGGCCGACCAGGACGCCGTACGCCGTCGCATCGGTGTGGTCTTCCAGGCGTACAACCTCTTTCCGCACATGACGGTTCTGGAGAACATCACGCTCGCGCCGCGCCGTGTGCACGGTGCGAGCCGCGCCGAGGCGGAGGCCCACGCCCGGGAACTGCTCGACCGGCTCGGCCTCGGGGCCAAGTCCGGCGAGTACCCCGACCGCCTCAGCGGCGGCCAGCAGCAACGGGCCGCGATCGTCCGCGCGCTGGCCGTACGTCCCCGGCTGCTGCTGCTCGACGAGATCACCGCCGCCCTCGACCCGGAGCTCGTGGGCGAGGTCCTGGCCGTCGTCCGGGACCTGAAGGACGAGGGCATGACCATGGTGCTGGCCACCCACGAGATGGGCTTCGCCCGCGAGGTGGCCGACCAGGTGTGCTTCCTGGACGGCGGCGTGGTCCTCGAACGCGGCACGGCGGAGCAGGTCTTCGGGGACCCCCACGAGGAGCGCACCCGCCGGTTCCTGAGCCGGATCGTGGAGGTGGGACGGCTCTGAACCGGGGTGCCCCTGCCGGTCAGGCTTCCGTCTTCCCCGTTCCGGCCAGCGCCGCGACCCGCTCCACCGCGAAGACGTAGCCCTGCACACCGCATCCGGCGATGACCCCGTCGGCCCGCAGCGAGACGTACGAGTGGTGCCGGAACTCCTCGCGCTGGTGGATGTTGGAGATGTGGACCTCCACCACCGGCAGACCGTCACAGGTGTTGAGCGCGTCCAGGATCGCGACGGAGGTGTGCGAGTAGGCGGCCGGGTTGATCACGATCCCGGCGTGGCTCTGCCGCGCCTCGTGGATCCAGTCGACCAGTTCGCCCTCGTGGTTGGACTGGCGGAAGTCCACCGTGCCGCCGTGCGCGGCCGCGGCCTTGGCGCACAGGCCCTCGACGTCGGCGAGCGTGTCGGAACCGTAGATCTCCGGCTGACGCTGCCCGAGGAGGTTCAGATTGGGCCCGTTGAGAATCATGATCGGGGCGGTGGCGAGGGTGCGGGGCACGGTTCCTCCGGTCCTTCCAGGTCTGCCGGCCCGTCGAGGACCGCTGCTCGGAACCCGGTCTATCACGGTGCGACCCCTCCACGACCGTCCATGCGATCCCCTCATGGCTACGCTCCCGGCGCCACGATCGGCGTCCACTCGGACCCGCGGCACGACGATCCCCGACCGGTCGTCACCCGGGGGGAGCGATCCGTGTCGACGGCCCCGCCCCGGCGCATCACCGTCACCTGCTGACACACCCCGCGCTTCCGCACGCCCCCCGTAACCGTTGGTCACTGTGGGTAGTTGACGCGGCATGCACGACGTACGCACCGTAAGGGCGCCCTCCATGCTCAGGCTCGCGGCCGCCTCGCTGGTCGGGACGGCCATCGAGTTCTACGACTTCTTCGTCTACGGGACCGCTGCCGCGCTCGTCCTCGGGCCACTCTTCTTCCCCACCTTCTCGCCGCTGGCGGGAACACTCGCGGCCTTCGCGACTTTCGGCGTCGGGTTCGTCGCCCGCCCTCTCGGCTCGGTGCTGTTCGGGCACATCGGGGACCGGCGCGGTCGGCGGCCGGTGCTCGTCGCCTCGTTGCTGCTGACCGGCGCGGCGACGGTCGCGGTCGGCTGCGTACCCACGTACGACACCCTCGGCGCGGCCGCTCCCGCGCTCCTTCTCGTACTGCGGTTCCTGCAGGGGCTCGGGCTCGGCGGGGAGTGGGGCGGGGCGGTACTGCTGACCGCCGAGCACGCGCCCGCCGAGCGTCGCGGGCTGTGGTCCAGCTTCCCTCAGATGGGTCCCTCACTGGGGTTCGTGCTGGCCAACGGCGTGATGCTGGTGCTGTCGGCGGCACTGTCCGACGCGCAGTTCGCCGACTGGGGGTGGCGGGTGCCGTTCTGGGCCTCGGGCGTGCTCGCGGCGGCGGGGCTGTGGCTGCGCGGCTCGCTACCGGAGAGTCCGCGGTTCCTGGAGGTGCGCGACCACTCGCGCGCGCCGATCGTCGAGGTGGCGCGCGATCACTGGCGGCTCGTGCTGCTGACGGCCGGCGGGCTCGCGGTCGGCTACGCGGTCTTCTACGCGGTGACGACCTGGGCGCTCGCCTACGGTGTCGAGCGGCTGGGTGTGAGCCGTACCGTCATGCTGGCCTGCATCATGGCGGCCGTGGTGGTGAAGGGCTCCCTTACGCCCGTGGTCGCACTGCTCGGCGACCGTTACGGACGGCGGCCGCTGTGCCTGGCGGGGTGCACGGCCGCCGCACTGTGGATGTTCCCGATGATCGCGCTGCTGTCGACCGGCGAACCCCTGCTGATGTTCCTCGGGTTCCTGGTCGCGCTGCTCGCCTTCATCACGATGTTCGCCGTGATCGCCGCGTATCTTCCGGAGTTGTACGAGCCCCGGGTGCGCTGCACGGGAGCGGCCGTGGGCTACAACCTGGGCGGGGTCCTCGGGGGCGCGCTCACGCCGATCGTCGCGACGGCGGTGGCCGAGGGAGAACGGGTCCCCTGGGGCGTGGCCGCGTATCTGACGGGGGTCGCGCTGCTCAGCCTGGGGTGCTTCGCGCTGCTGCCGGAGACCCGGCCGGTGCCCCGTCTGGCCGTGTCGGCCGTCACCGACTGAACACCGGTCACCGGGCCTCGGTCACCGGGCGTCGGGGTCTGCGGGTACCGGTCAAGGGGTGACCGCCAGCTCCAGGTACGCGGCGAACAGCACCAGATGGACGCCTCCCTGGAGAGGCGTGGCGCGTCCCGGGACGACCGTCAGGGAACTCACGACCACCGTCAGCACGAGCAGCACCATGTGGGTGGGGCCGAGGCCGAGGACAAGCGGCCCGGAGAGCCAGACGGACGCCAGCGCGACCGCGGGAATCGTCAGGCCGATGCTGGCCATCGCGGAGCCGAGGGCCAGGTTGAGACTGGTCTGCACGCGGTCGCGACGGGCCGACCGGAGCGCGGCGATCGTCTCGGGGAGCAGCACGAGCAGTGCGATGATCACGCCGACCACGGACTGCGGCATGCCGGCCGCCTCGACACCGGACTCGATGGTGGGCGAGACGCCCTTGGCGAGACCGACCACGCCCACGAGCGCGAGGGCGAGCAGCGCCAGGCTCATCCTCGCGGCGCGGGCGGACGGGGCGTCCGCGTGGTCGTCCACGTCGATCACGCGGCCCTGGCGGGTGACCGGGAGGAAGTAGTCGCGGTGCCGCACGGTCTGGGTCGTCACGAACAGGCCGTACAGGACGAGAGAGGCGAGCGCGGCGAAGGTGAGCTGGGCCGTGGAGAACTCGGGGCCCGGCTTGCTGGTGGTGAAGGTCGGGAAGACCAGGCTGAGTGTGGCGAGCGTCGCGACGGTCGCGAGGGCCGCGCCGGTGCCCTCGGCGTTGAAGACGGCGAGCCCGTGGCGCAGGGAGGCGACGAGCAGACACACTCCGACGATGCCGTTGCAGGTGATCATCACGGCGGCGAACACCGTGTCGCGGGCGAGGGTCGAGCTCTTGGCGCCGCCGTCCGCCATCAGAGTGACGATCAATGCCACCTCGATGATCGTGACGGCGACGGCGAGAACGAGAGAGCCGAAGGGTTCACCGACCCGGTGCGCCACGACCTCCGCGTGGTGGACGGCTGCCAGCACCGCGCCGGCGAGGACCACGGTCACCAGCGCGACCATCGCGCCGGGCAGGTCCCGCCCCCAGGTGAGGACGAGCAGGACCACCGCGACCACCGGCACGACGGCCGTCCACCGTGTCAGGAGCGACCGGATCGGAACGATCATGCAGTGATCGTCGCAGGCGGGGGCTGCCCCCGCATTCCGATGGCGCGCCGCCCGCGGCGACGGAAGCCCCGGGAGGGAGGCGCGGCAGCCCACCGCGCAACCCTCCCGAGGCGCTCGTTCCCGCGCCCGACAGGGTCAGACGTCGACGCTGTCCTTCCGAGCGCCCTCGGAGTCCTCCCGCGCCGCCTGCTTCCTGGTGGCCGTCAGGCTGGTGATCGTCGTGACGACCAGGACCGCGCAGATGACGCCGAGCGAGACCGGGATGGATATCTCGGGGACGTGGACGCCGGACTCGTGGAGCGCGTGCAGCACGAGCTTGACGCCGATGAACCCGAGGATGACCGACAGGCCGTAGGAGAGGTGGACCAGCTTCTTCAGCAGACCGCCGATGAGGAAGTACAGCTGACGCAGACCCATCAGCGCGAACGCGTTGGCCGTGAAGACGATGTACGGGTCCTGGGTCAGGCCGAAGATCGCGGGGATGGAGTCCAGCGCGAAGAGGACGTCCGTGGTGCCGATCGCGAGCATCACGACCAGCATCGGCGTCATGACGCGCTTGCCGTTCTGCCGGATCCACAGCTTGGTGTCGTGGTAGCGGTCGGCCACGCCGAAGCGCTTCTCCGCGGCCTTGAGCAGGCGGTTCTCCTCGAACTCCTCCTCGTCCTCGTCGGCACGGGCCTCCTGGATCAGCTTCCAGGCCGTGTAGATGAGGAACGCGCCGAAGATGTAGAAGACCCACGCGAAGTTGGCGATGATCGCGGCGCCCGCGGCGATGAAGATCGCGCGCAGGACGAGCGCTATGAGCACACCGACGAGGAGCACGCGCTGCTGGTACTGCGAGGGCACCGCGAACTTCGCCATGATCAGGACGAAGACGAAGAGGTTGTCCACGCTCAGCGACTTCTCGGTGATGAAGCCCGCGAAGAACTCGCCGGCCGGCTGGCCGCCGGAGAAGACGAGCAGCCCCAGTCCGAACAGTCCGGCCAGAGCGATCCAGACGAGCGTCCAGATTCCGGCTTCCTTGATCGATACGTCGTGCGGTTTGCGGCCGATGAAGAAGTCGACCGCGATGAGGGCGGCAAGGCCCAGGATCGTGAGGACCCAAAGGGTCAAGGAAACATCCACTGCGCCTCCGGCAGTACGTAACGGCAGATTTCAGCGTCGTCGCTACCGGAGGTCTCTTCCACCCGTGTCCGGTGGGGCGCGTGGTGCGCCTTCCGGTCACGGGCCGGCGCCCCGGGATCTGGCCAGATCCGTATTGACGGGTACGCCGCAGCAGGTAGGGAGTACTCCCCTCCGTGAGAACGAGAGTACCCGAATTGCCAAGTAAAGGTAAAGGGAAAAGTAAAAGAAATGCCAAGTTGGCTGGTCAGGGCTCTTTACTGATACTTGGTGAAGCGCTTCGAAGGGTCAGCGGTTCCACGGGCGGCGGGCCGCCGCGACCTGGGAGAGCACCTGCTGGAGCACCTGGCTGCCCGACGGGACGAGCGCGGGCTCGTACGTCCAGGCGTGACCGACCCACGGGTCGGCGAGGTGATCGTCGGGCACCGGCGTGAGCCGCAGCAGCGCACGCCACAAAGGGTCCAGCAGGGGTCCGTAGCCGGCGGCGTCCTCCCGGTCGGCCACCAGCATGAGATGGACACCGACGGCCGGTCCCTCGTCCGCGAGATAGCGCAGCTGGGTCACGGCGCGGTCGTCGAAGCCGTGCGGGAAGTCGTTGACGATCAGCAACTGCTCCGCGGTGTCGAGGCCGGGCGGCAACGAGTCGGCGGCTCCGCCGCGCACCGCCATCTGCACCAGGTCCACACGCTGGGTGAGCCGGGCCAGGACGTCGGCCACACCTGTGGCGCCGGCGGCGGGCGGACCGTCCAGCACCCCGGAGCGCACCAGCGGTGCGAGGGACGACGCCGCGGAACCGGCCGGGTCGATGACGTGCACCGTGAACTCGCCCGCGGGATAGACGGCGAGCAGCCGCGCGGCGTTCGCCACCGCCGTGTCCATCGCGAGCCGGCGCGGCTCGTCGGAATCGACGAGCGCCTCCTCGAGAGTGGCTCGTCCGCTGTCGATCCACAGACCGCGCTCCAGCGGGAGCCGGACCAGCATCGGAATGCTCAGCTCCGCGCTCTCGGGCAGATGGAGGTCGCCGAGGCGCACGGCCATGGGGATCTCCATGGGCACCCGGTAGCCGTGCCAGACCGGGTTGTCCCAGCGTGCGTACGCCGCGGGCAGCGCGGGCTCGACGACGTCCGCCTCGGCGGCGAGCTGGGCGAGGTCCCGGTCGAGCGCCGCGCGGGCCTGGTCGACCAGGTCGGCGTGCTTGGCCTGGGCGGCCTCGCGGGCGGCGTCGCCCTGGCCGCCGATCCGGCTGCGCGGGTCGGACAGGGCCTTGTCGAGTTCCTGCTCCATGCGCGAGTCGGCGAAGTCGACCGCGCTGCGGTAGGCGGCCGTGGTCCGCGCCAGGTCCTCGAACATCCCCCACACCTGGTTGTAGAGGCGCTCCTCCATCGACCAGCCGGTCGCGTCGCCCGCGACGGGCCGCACGGGCCGCACGGGCTGTCCGGGCGGGCCCGACGGTGCGGTCGGCGGAGGCGGGGGCGGCGCCGAGGTCTGCCGGCCGGGATGGCTGTAGTCGACCGGGCCGGCGGCGGCAGCGGACGGCTGGGGGACCGCGGAGGGATCGGTCTGGGCGGGGCCGCCGCCCTGGTACCCCGGCCGCGGCACGGCGGCTCCCTGACCGCCGGGCGCGTCGTACGGGGACGAGGACGGAGGCTGGAGCGGCGGTACGGCCCCTGAGGCGCCCTGCGGTCCGGCGTACGGCTGATCCGGCCCCGGTGCCGAGGCGGCCGCCTGCCGTGAGCGGTCCGCGTCCGGGGTACGGGGCGGGGGCGCCGACACCGAGCGGGCCAGCCCCTGTGCCACCGCCTCGTTGATGCTGTCCGCGAGCCGTCGCGCCTCGAGCAGTCCCTGGTCGGTGAGGAGTTCGGCGAGCCCGCCCGCGTACCCCTGGCCGACCGCGCGCACCTTCCAGGCGCCCTGTCTGCGGTAGAGCTCCAGGGCGACGACGGCCGACTCGGTGTCCAGGCCCGTGATGGTGTAGCTCGCGACCTCGGAGCCGTCGAGTCCGGTCACGGCGACGAAGGGGGCGGCCACGGCGCCGAACCGCACCGGACCGACGCCGGTCGGCAGCGCGAGCAGCACGCTGACCCGGTGCACGGTCCCTGGCAGGGCGTCGAGATCGAACGCCAGGCGGTGGTCGGCCGCCGCCTGCTTGGAGACCTCGAGCCCGGGAAGGGTGGGCGCGCCCGGGTGCGCCACCCATTCGACGCCCCGGACCCTGCCCTGCTCGTCGCTGAGCGTGGCACCGGCCACGAGCGGCCGGCCGGCCGATACACGGACCTCAAGACGGACCTGGGAGAGCGCGTGGTTCTGCCCCCGGACCAGCTCGGCCGTCATCGCCTTGTCCCCCTGTGTCGCTTCGTGTCTGCGGTCGGGCTGCCTACAGGTGCGGCAGGATCGCGGGCATCAGGTCCTGGAAGGTACGGCCGTTGGCCGGAGTGCCGAGGGCCGTCATCTGCCAGCCCGGGCCGGAGCGGTGCACCTTCGCCATGATCTGGGCGGTGTACTGGCCGCCTCCCGCGAGCGTGTAGCGGGCGAGCTCCTGGCCGTTGGTCTCGTCGACCAGACGGCAGAACGCGTTCTGCACCTCCTGGAACGTCTGGCCCGTGAAGGAGTTCACGGTGAAGACGATCTGGTCGATGTGGACGGGGAGGCGCTGCAGGTCGACGAGGATCGCCTCGTCGTCCCCGCCCTGACCCACTCCGCCGACCACATTGTCACCGGTGTGCCGCACGGAGCCGTCGTCGCTGACGAGGTGACGGAAGAACACCACGTCGACCGGCTGCTTGTCGGCGAACAGCACCGCCGAGGCGTCGAGGTCGATCTCCCGGGTGCGCGAGCCGAACAGGCCGCGCCGGGGTGCCGCCTGCCAGCCGAGCCCCATGCGCACCGCGGTGAGGGTGCCCCCGTCGTTCTTCTGCAGACTGATGGCCTGACCCTTGGTCATGTTGACCGTCACGCGCTGATCCCCTCTCGAGCTGTCCCCTGTTGCCGCGGAATCCACGGATGACCAGAACCCTACGCAGCGCCACCGACAGTGCCGAACCCCGCGGCGCGCTTTGTGTCGGTCTTGCAACACAGCGAGCATCCGCCGGGGTCCGGCGCGGTCGAAGGGGCGTCAGGCCAGGCCCGCTTCCCTCATCTGACGCAGTTCCTTCTTCATCTCCGACACCTCGTCGCGCAGTCGGGCCGCGATCTCGAACTGGAGGTCCGCCGCGGCGGCCCGCATGCGCTCCGTCAGCTCCTCGATCTGCTCGGCGAGCTCGGCCGCGGGGCGGTCGGTCGGGGTCTTCGCGGCGCTCTTGGCGGACTTGGCCGCCTTGCCACCGAGCGAGGGCACCGGGGCCTTGGCTCCCTTGCCGTCCTTCCCCTTGCGGTAGCCCGAGCCGAGCAGCTGCTCCGTGTCGACGTCCTCGCGGGCGATCTGCGCCACGATGTCGTTGATCTTCTTGCGGAGGGGCTGCGGGTCGATGCCCCTCTCCTCGTTGTACGCGACCTGCTTCTCGCGGCGCCGGTTGGTCTCGTCGATGGCCTTCTCCATCGCCGGGGTGATCCGGTCGGCGTACATGTGGACCTGGCCGGAGACGTTGCGCGCCGCGCGGCCGATGGTCTGGATCAGGGAGGTGCCCGAGCGCAGGAAGCCCTCCTTGTCGGCGTCGAGGATCGACACCAGGGACACCTCGGGCAGGTCGAGGCCCTCTCGCAGCAGGTTGATGCCGACCAGGACGTCGAACTCGCCGGCGCGCAGCTCACGCAGCAGCTCGACCCGGCGCAGCGTGTCGACGTCGCTGTGCAGATAGCGCACCTGGATGCCGAGTTCCAGGAAGTAGTCGGTGAGGTCCTCGGCCATCTTCTTGGTGAGCGTGGTGACCAGGACGCGTTCGTCCTTCTCGGTGCGCTCGCGGATCTCGTGCACCAGGTCGTCGATCTGGCCCTCGGTGGGTTTGACGACGACCTCGGGGTCGATCAGACCGGTGGGCCGGATGATCTGTTCGACGTAGCCGTCCGCGCGGGAGAGCTCGTACTTGCCCGGTGTCGCCGACAGATAGACGGTCTGTCCGATGCGCTCCTGGAACTCCTCCCACTTCAGGGGGCGGTTGTCCAGGGCGGAGGGCAGCCGGAAGCCGTGGTCGACGAGCGTGCGCTTGCGGGAGGCGTCGCCTTCGTACATGGCACCGATCTGCGGCACCGTGTTGTGCGACTCGTCGATGACGAGCAGGAAGTCGTCCGGGAAGTAGTCGATGAGCGTGTTCGGCGGGGAGCCGGGCTCACGTCCGTCGAAGTGCATCGAGTAGTTCTCCACGCCGGAGCAGGAGCCGATCTGGCGCAGCATCTCGAGGTCGTACGTGGTGCGCATGCGCAGCCGCTGGGCTTCCAGGAGCTTGCCCTGCTTCTCCAGCTCGGGGAGACGCTCGCCCAGCTCCTTCTCGATGTCGTTGACGGCGCGCTCCATGCGCTCGGGACCCGCCACGTAGTGGGTCGCCGGGAACACGTAGATCTGCTCGTCGTCGCTGATGACCTCGCCGGTGAGCGGGTGCAGCGTGGAGAGCGCCTCGATCTCGTCGCCGAACATCTCGATGCGGACGGCGAGCTCCTCGTAGACCGGGAAGATCTCGATGGTGTCGCCGCGGACCCGGAAGGTGCCCCGGGCGAACGCCACGTCGTTACGGGTGTACTGGATGTCGACGAAGCGGCGCAGCAGGTCGTCGCGGTCGATCTCGTCGCCGACCTTGAGGCTGACCATCCGGTCGACGTATTCCTGCGGCGTGCCGAGGCCGTAGATGCAGGAGACCGAGGCGACCACCACGACGTCGCGTCGGGTGAGCAGCGAGTTGGTCGCGGAGTGGCGCAGCCGCTCGACCTCCTCGTTGATCGAGGAGTCCTTCTCGATGTAGGTGTCCGACTGGGGGACGTAGGCCTCGGGCTGGTAGTAGTCGTAGTACGAGACGAAGTACTCGACCGCGTTGTTCGGGAGCAGCTCGCGGAACTCGTTGGCCAGCTGGGCGGCCAGCGTCTTGTTCGGTGCCATGACGAGCGTGGGGCGCTGGAGCTTCTCGATCATCCACGCGGTGGTGGCGGACTTGCCGGTGCCCGTCGCGCCCAGCAGGACGACGTCCTTCTCACCCGCGCGGACGCGCTTCTCCAGCTCGGCGATGGCCGCCGGCTGGTCACCGCTCGGCTGGTAGGAACTGACGACCTCGAAGGGCGCCACCGAACGTTCGATCTTTGATACGGGCCGCATGGGTTCCACCGTACGACCCCGCACTGACAACGGGGCCCGATCACCGGCTCTGCGGGGTGCGTACGCTCCGGTGCGCACGGTCGTGGCCGGGGTACCGCCGCGGTCGGTGACCGGAGGAGAGACGGCCGGGTTGGGCCGGAATGCCGGGTATGCGTTCCACGGGGGGCCGGTCCGGCTTGCCCGTCACGATCAGGGGGTCGAACAGCACGACGGCGCCGGCCAGGCAGAGGAAGACCAGCGGGCCGATCATCATGGGCGCGAGCAAGGAGGTGGCCGAATCACCCGCGGGGGTGCTGGAGGTGTGGTGGAGATGGACGCTGAGGGCGGCCATACCCGTGTAGTGCATGCCGCTGACAGCCAGCCCCATGACGAGGCTGGCACCCACGCTCCAGAGGAATCCCCGGACCTGGCCCGCAGCCCACAGCGCGGTGATCGCGGCGACGACGGCTATGACGACCGAGGCGGAGACGGTGAGGGTGTTGTACTCCAGCTTCCCGTTCAGGCGCATGCCGGCCATGCCCAGATAGTGCATCGAGGCGATTCCGAGACCGGTGAGGGTGCCCCCGGTGAACAGTGCCGTCCCGGTGGCGCCGCGGTAGCCCACGATGAAGATCCCGACGCCGACCATGACGACGGCCACGCCCAGGCTCGCGAACATCGTGGGCCTGTCGTAGTGGATCGGGGTCTCGTCGACCGAGAACCCCATCATGGCGATGAAGTGCATGGTCCAGATGCCGGAACCGATCGCGGCCGAGCCGAGGGCGAGCCAGCCGGCCCGCCAGGAACGGGTGGCGAGCATCGATCTGGTGGTGCACCGAAGGCCGAGCGCTCCACCCAGGCAGGCCATGACGAACGCCACCACCGGTGTGACGAGTCCGTAGCTGAAGCCGTCGATCGTGCCCTGCATGTACGGCTGTCCTTCCCGCCCTTTTGCACCGGAAATCCCAGAAACGCCCCCACACTCCAGGCCGCGTCAACGGCCGGGGGTGAGGCAGAGAGTATGACCCCCACCGGAATGGTCGAACGATGTTCCGGCAAAGAATCACGATCTCACCGCACTTGTGCGTTGCCGGTGAGCGGACTTGGTCAACTCCATTCGATCCGCGCCCGGCACACCTCCCCCGCGTCTCACTCTCTGCTGTCACTCTTGAGCCGTACGTGATCGACCGACGCGAGGAGTACGTATGCACGCGCGCGTGGCCGCCGCCACGACCACAGCCATTCTCGGGGGCACCGTGCTTCTCGGGGGCACCGCCTCGATACTGCCCGCTCCCCACACGCGGGCCGGCTCCCCGGACGGCGGCGTCGTGATCGTCGCGCACCGCGGCGCCTCCGCCCACGCGCCCGAGAACACTCTGGCCTCCATCGACAAGGCCGCCGCGATGGGTTTCGACTGGGTCGAGAACGACGTCCAGCGCACCAAGGACGGCGAGCTCGTCGTCCTCCACGACGCCACACTGGCGCGTACGACCGATGTCGAGAAGGTCTATCCGCACCGGGCTCCCTGGAAGGTGAAGGACTTCACCGCCGCGGAGGTCGCGCGCCTCGACGCGGGCAGCTGGTACGGCCGTCGGTACGTCGGTACGCGCGTGCCGACGCTGCGCCAGTACATGCGGCGGGTCTCGCACAACCACCAGAAGCTCGTCCTGGAGATCAAGAACCCCGACCTCTATCCGGGCATCGAGCGGGAGACCCTCAAGCTGCTGAGCAACGAGGGCTGGCTCGACCCGGAACACCTGCGGCACCGGCTGGTCGTCCAGAGCTTCAGCGCGCGGAGCGTGCGAACGGTCCACGATCTGCGTCCCGGGATCACGACGGCCTTCCTGGGCAAGCCGACGTACGCACAGTTGCGCGAGTACGCGCGGTTCGCCGACCTGATCAACCCGGACAGCGCCTCCCTCACCTCCGGTTACGTCTACACCGTCCATGCCTTCAAGGGGCCGCACGGTAGGTCGATGCGGGTCTTCGTCTGGACCGTCGACGACGCGGACACTGCCCGGCGCCTGGCGGGCTACGGCGTGGACGGCGTCATCACGAACAAGCCCGATGTGGTCCGCAGCGCGCTGCAGGAGAGCTGAACGGCCTCCCGGGGGCCGTGGGGCGCGGCACGGACGCCGACCGGTACCCGTGCCGCGCCCGGAGACCACGGGCGGGCCACGGGCGTTGTCAGTGGCGCGTCGTACGGTGGATCTCATGAACAGCCATGGGCAGGACGAGCATCGGGTCGTGTGGAGCGTCGTCGGCACGGACATCGGTCCGCTGCTGCTGGCGGCCACGGACGACGGCCTGGTGAACGTGGTGTTCCACGCCACGGACGCGGTCCGCGACAGGGCGCTCGAGCGGCTCGCCGCGCGCCTGGGCACCGAGCCGGTCGAGGCACCGGCATCGCCTATCCTGGCGGAAGTGATACGCCAGGTCGGGGCCTACTTCGCGGGTGAGCGACGTGACTTCGAGCTGCCACTGGACTGGTCGCTCATCTCCGGGTTCAACCGCCAGGTGCTGCGTGAGCTGGAGTCCGGCGTCGCCTACGGCGCGGTCGTGGGCTACGGCGACCTCGCCCGGCGGGTGGGGCAGCCCGGCGCGGCGCAGGCGGTCGGCGTGGCGATGGGCTCGAACCCGCTGCCGGTCGTCGTTCCGTGTCACCGGGTGGTGGAGAGCGACGGCGGCATCGGAGGGTTCGGGGGCGGACTGGAGACGAAGCGGCGGCTGCTGGCGCTGGAAGGCGTGCTGCCGGAACCGCTGTTCTGAAGCGGGGCCAGGAACGGAGACCGGGAACGAAGACCGGGAACGGCGGCCTCGAACGGTGTCCCGAACGGTCCTCCTGAAACCGCCGCCCGCCCGGCGGGGTGCCGGCGCCCGCGGAGGCAGCCGGCGAGCCACCCCCGCGTGCTCCCTCTTGTTCGCACACGGCGCGGAATGGACACTGCGCCGGTGACCCGAGCCCGTTCCACCGCATCCGCACGCCCCGTGCCGGCATTCCCCGCTGTCGCGTGTCCGGTATCAGCCCGCTCCGCTTCCGCCTGCCCGGCTCGTTCCGCTTGTTCGATGTCCGGGAATTCGCGGTGACCGCCGTCGGACGGCAGGCCGCCGTGCCCGTGGACATCGAGGGGATACCGGCGCTGCGGCGCCGTATCACCGCCGTACTGATCGCGGGCCAGATCCTCGGCGGGCTCGGTGTCGCCACCGGCATCGCGCTCGCCACCGTACTGGCCAAGCAGGTCAGCGGGACCGAGTCGCTGTCGGGTCTCGCGCCCACCGCGACGGTCACCGGCACGGCGTTGCTCTCCGTGCCGCTGGCCGCGCTGATGACCGCGCGCGGGCGTCGGCCGGGGCTCGTCCTCGCGTATCTCATCGGTGCGTCGGGGGCCTGCCTCGTCGTGGTCGCCGCGCGCGTCGGGAGCTTCCCCCTGCTGCTGCTCGGCATGGCGGGGTTCGGCGCGGCCTCGTCGGCGAACCTCCAGGCGCGGTTCGCGGCCGCCGATCTGGCCGAACCGCGGCGGCGGGCCCGCGCCATCTCGAACGTGGTGTGGGCCACCACGATCGGAGCCGTGCTCGGGCCCAACATCGCCGCGCCCGCGGGCCGCAGCGTGTCCGGGCTCGGGATACCGCAGGCGGCCGGGCCGTTCCTCTGGGCGGCCGGGGTCTTCCTGCTCTCGGCGCTGCTGGTGGCCGTCCTGCTGCGGCCCGATCCGCTGCTGACCGCCCGAGCGCTCGCGCCGGCCGGGGAGCGGTCCGCCGACGCGCGGTCGATCCGCGCCGGTTTCGCCGCCGTCGCCGCCTCGCCACGGGCCCGGCTGGCGCTCGTGACCGTGGCCGTGTCGCACACCGCGATGGTCTCGATCATGTCGATGACCCCCGTCGACCTGGGGCACCACGGGGCGAGCATCGATCTGATCGGGCTGGTGATCAGCGCGCACATCGCGGGCATGTACGCGTTCTCACCCCTCATGGGACGGCTCTCGGACCGCTACGGGCGTCTCTCCGGGACAGCGCTCGCCGGGGGCCTGCTCGCCTGCGCGGCACTGCTCGCGGGCACAGCGGGCGGCAGCCACGGACAGACCGCCGCGGGCCTCTTCCTCCTGGGCCTGGGCTGGTCGTCCGGACTGGTGTCCGGGTCGGCGCTCCTCACGGACTCCGTGCCCCAGGCCGCGCGGGCCGCCGCGCAGGGGGTCTCCGACCTGACCATGAACACGGCGGCAGGTGTGGGCGGGGCGACCGCCGGGCTCATCGTCGCCGAGGCGAGTTACGCGTGGTTGAACCTCGTCGCCGCGTGTCTGCTGCTCCCGCTGGGCGGGCTGGCGCTGTTCACCCGTGGAAGGCACGACCGGTCCCCGGAGGGCCTCCAGGACACCGCGGGCCAGAAGCCCACGGCCCTGAGTTAGGGACGGGGGCTCAGGAGTCCGGGACGGGGTGCGGTCGGCCGGACGCCGGGCACCTGGCGTTGGGCACCTGGCGCCGGGCCCGAAGAGGCCGGCGGCTACAGATTGATGTGATACGCCTTGCGGAGCGTCTCGTGCACGGTCCACGTCGTACGGTCGCCCTCGCGCAGGATCGCCGCGTCACCCGGACCCACCTCGAGGGGACCGCCACCCTCGATCTCGATCGTGGCGCGGCCGCTGACGACGACGAACAGCTCGTTCGCCTCGGTGTCGGTCACCACGCCGGGGGTCATCTGCCAGATGCCGCGCGACTGCTTGCCGTCGGCCGACTCCCACAGCACCTTGCCGGTCACGACCGGGCTGCCGGAGACGATCTGGTCCGTGTCGAGCGGCTCCGGCTCGAGCTCGGCGTCGGGAACGTGGACGGTGAAGGACGGGGTGGCCCGGCTGTTCTCGGTCATGAGCGGTCACCCTAGGCGCATTCGAGAAAAGCGTCGCGCGGAGGGTGGTCGGAACGCGTGACCGGGAGCAGACTCCGCCCTGCGCACAGCCGCTGGCATCCGAAGACACGGGGGCCGAAGGGACGGCGATCACGCATGAGCGAGAGCGGAAACAGGGCAGTCGCATATCTCAAGCCGGGTGCGGTCGAGGTCAGGACCATCGACCATCCGACGCTTGAACTGCAGGACGGGCCGGGAGTGGCCACCGAGAACGTCGGCCGCAAGTGCCGGCACGGAGTCATCCTCAAGGTGCTCGCCAGCAACATCTGTGGCAGTGACCAGCACATGGTGCGCGGCCGTACGACCGCGCCCGAGGGGCTGGTCCTCGGACACGAAATCACCGGAGAGGTACTGGAACGCGGTCCGGACGTCGAGTTCATCGAGGTCGGGGACATCGTCTCGGTACCGTTCAACATCGCCTGCGGCCGGTGCCGCAACTGCAAGGAACGCAGGACCGGCATCTGCCTGAACGTGAACCCGGCCCGGCCGGGCGCCGCCTACGGTTATGTCGACATGGGCGGCTGGGTCGGAGGCCAGGCCCAGTACGCCATGGTCCCGTACGCGGACTTCAACCTGCTGAGGTTCCCCGACCGCGACCAGGCGCGCGAGAAGCTCCTCGACCTGACCATGCTGTCCGACATCTTCCCGACCGGATTCCACGGCGCGGTCACCGCGGGCGCCGGGGTCGGTTCGACGGTGTACGTCGCCGGGGCGGGCCCGGTCGGTCTGGCGGCGGCCGCGTCGGCGCAGCTCCTGGGCGCCGCCGTCGTCATCGTCGGAGACCTCAACGCCGAACGCCTCGCCCAGGCCCGGAGCTTCGGGTGCGAGACGGTGGACGTCTCCGCGGGCCCGGTGGAGGACCAGATCGCGCAGATCCTCGGCGAGCCCGAGGTCGACGCGGCCGTCGACGCGGTCGGCTTCGAGGCACGCGCACACGGCCCCGACGCCGAGGAGGCACCCGCGACCGTCCTCAACTCGCTGATGGGCATCACCCGCGCGGGTGGAGCGCTGGGCATCCCCGGTCTGTACGTCACGGACGACCCCGGCGGGATCGACCAGGACGCGCGGACCGGAACGTTGAAGGTGCGGCTCGGTCTGGGGTGGGCGAAGAGTCATCGCCTCAGCACGGGGCAGTGCCCGGTGATGCGGTACCACCGGGGGCTGATGCAGGCGATCCTGCACGAACGGGTGCACATCGCCAAGGCGGTCAACGCGACCGTGATCGGCCTGGAGGACGCGCCGCGCGGCTACGCCGAGTTCGACCAGGGCGCCGGCCGCAAGTACGTGCTCGATCCGCACGGGGCACTGGCCGGCGTACGGCCTGTCTGACCCGGGGCGTGCGGGAGGGGTGCTTCCCCGGGTCCGGGAAGCACCCCTCCCCCTTTTCCCGTTTTCCGATCTACTCGTAGTGCCGCGCCTCGAAGACGTTCCCGTCCGGGTCGCGGAAGTAGAAGCTGCGCTTGGCCATGCCGCGGGCGCCGAACGCGTCGTAGGAGAAGCCCGAGACGGGGACGGCCCCCTCCTCCAGGCGCGTCCGCAAGGCGTCGAAGTCGTCCGCTCCCAGTGACAGGCACACGTGGTTGACGGGGTGGCCGGCGCTGTCCGCGCCCCCGGGGACCATGTTCATGTACGCCGCCAGGGGGAGCGGCGCGAGGTCGAAAATGGTCTCCTCGTTGAGGCGCACGGAGGGGAACGACTCCTTTCCCTCGGCGTATTCGGTGACCCTCAGGGGCTCCAGGCCGACCGACCTCTCATAGAAGTCGGCCGACGCGACCGGATCGCGTACCCAGAGAACGACATGGTCGAGACGTGGCGAGTTGTCCGTCATGCCCCCAGGCTGGTGCCGTGTGCCGCGGCTCGCAAGGGTTTGACCGGGCGCGCCGCCCGCCAGAGATGAGGAAAGGCGACAGACAGGAGGCAGGCGCGTGATCGTGGTGTCCGAAGAGGTGCGGGAGGCGCTCGACGCGCGCCGGCCGGTGGTGGCCCTGGAGTCGACGATCATCGCGCACGGGCTGCCGCGTCCGCGCAATCTGCAGGTCGCGCTGGAACTGGAGGACGTCGTACGGCGGGAGGGTGCCGTACCCGCGACGATCGCCGTGCTGGACGGGCGTCCCCATGTCGGACTGGACAAGGAGCAGTTGGAGCGGGTCGCGAACGAGGACGGCATCCGCAAGCTCGGGCACCGCGATCTGCCGCTCGCGGTGGCGACGGGCGCGAGCGGGGCGACGACCGTGTCCGCGACGGCGCTGCTGGCCGCCCTCGCGGGCGTACGGGTGTTCGCGACGGGTGGCCTCGGCGGTGTGCACCGGGAGTGGACCGCGACGCAGGACGAGTCGGCGGACCTGGGCCTGCTGGCGCGTACCCGGATCACGGTGGTGTGCGCGGGCGTGAAGTCGATCCTCGACGTGCCGGCGACCTTGCAGCGGCTGGAGACGCTGGGCGTCGCGGTGGCCGGGTACGGCACCGATCGCTTCCCCGGCTTCTATCTGTCCGACTCGGGCCATCCCGTGGACTGGACGCTGGGTTCTCCCGGTCAGGTGGCGGATGTCATGCGCGCGCAGGACGCGCTGGACGGACCGGAATCGGCGCTGATCGTCGCGAACCCCGTTCCTGAGGAGGAGCAGCTCGATCCGGCGCTCCACGCGCGCGTGCTCGCCGACGCGCTGCAGGCGTGCGAGGCCGAGGGCGTGAGCGGACAGGCGGTGACGCCGTTCCTGCTCGACCATCTGGTGCGCCACACCGACGGTGCGTCGCTCGGCGCCAATCTGGCGGCGGTGCGGGGCAACGTACGACTCGCGGGACGGATCGCGGCGGCCTGGGCCGGAGCGTGAGCGGGACGGATCACGGCGACCCGGGCCGGAGCGTGAGCGGGACGGATCGCGGCGGCCTGGGCCGGAGCGTGAGCGGGACGGATCGCGGCGGCCTGGGCCGGTATGCCGACCGTCCCGACGGCGCCGCTCGGCCCGACGCGCGAGCCGGCCGTGCCGACCGCCTCCCCCGAGCCGACCGGTCCGGCGAGTCCAGCGAGTCCGGAGAGTCCGGCACGGCCGGTGCGGGGAGACGTACGCGGAGCAGGGAGGGGCAGGGCGCGGGACCGTACCCGGATGTGCCCGGGGCGCTGCTCGTCGTCGGTGATGTGATCACGGACGTGGTCGTCCGGCATCGAGGGCCGCTCGCGGCGGGCACCGACACGGCCGCCGCGGTCCGCACGCTGCCGGGCGGGGCCGGCGCCAACGTCGCCTGCTGGGCGGCCCATCGGGGCTGTCCGGACGTACGGCTGCTCGGCCGGGTGGGGGCGGATGCCGCCGCCTGGCACGAACGCGAGCTGTCGGCCTGCGGTGTACGCCCCCTGCTCGTCGTCGATCCCGAGGCGCCGACCGGGACGGTGATCTGTCTGGTGGACCAGGGCGCCTCGGCCGAGCGGACGTTCCTCACGGACAGCGGGGCCTCGTTGCGGCTCGAACCCGGCGACTGGTCGTCCACGCTGCTCGACGGAGTCGCGCGGCTGCATCTGTCGGGCTATCTGTTCTTCTCCGAACCGAGCCGGGCGTTGGCCTCGGCGGCCCTGGAGTCGGCACGCGCGCGGGGTGTACCGGTCAGTCTGGACCCGGCGTCGGCGGGCTTCCTCGCGAAACTGGGCGTGGACCGTTTCCTCGCGCTCGCCGAGGACGTCGATCTGCTGCTGCCCAGCCGCGACGAGGCGTGCCTGCTGACCGGTCTGTCCGATCCGGCGGACGCCGCCGCCGAGTTGAGCCGTCGCGTTCCGCTGGTCGTCGCGAAACTGGGCGGCGACGGCGCGCTCGTGGCCCGCTCGGGCACCGTGCGGGCACACGTTCCGGCGGCGCCCGCGACCGCCCGGGACACCACGGGCGCAGGTGACGCCTTCACCGGCGCGTTCCTCGCCGCCCTGCTCGCGGGCGCCGAACCCGAGGCGGCGGCGGTGGGCGGGTGCGAGGCGGGAGCGATGGCGGTGGAGCGGGTCGGAGGGAGGCCGGAAGCGGCGCTCCCGGCCCGGTGGCCTCTCACGCGGGCAAGCCCTCGGTAGCTCCCACGCGCGCAGCCTGTTTACGCCCCCACGCCGAGATCATGGGCGCCGTCGCCAGATCCATCGAACCGGTGGCCACGTTGGCCAGGTGACGCTCGATGTCCTCGGGAGTGGCGAGGCCCGCGGTGACGAGTTGCTGCCCGATCTGCCGGACCGTCGCGGTCTCGAGGGCGGCGCAGGCGGGCGAGGTGACGGGGAAGTACGCGTCGGCCTCCACCTCACGCAGCCCCGCCTCACGCAGCAGGCCCGGGAGTCTGCGGCCGTAGGCGAGGTCGGCGCCGCGCTCGGCGAGCAGCTTGCGGAAGCCCTGGCGCAGCCGGTTGGCGAGTTGCTGCTCGGGGCCGTGCTCGTCGGGGCAGAGCAGGGGCTGCAGCGCCGGGTCGGCGTCCTCGACGAGAAGCCGGCCGCCGGGCCGCAGCGCCTTGATCATCGATCGCAACGCCCGCTCCTTGTCCGGCACATGGACCAGGACGAGTCGCGCGTGCACGAGGTCGAAGCCCTCCCCCGGCGGTTCCTCCGCGGCCACGTCGTGCACCCGGACCTCGACCGGCGTCCGGGCCGCCGCGGCAGCCCAGGACGTGTCGATGTCGGTCGCGACGATCTTTCCGGTCGGGCCGACCTTCTTGGCGAGCCAGGACACCACCGACGTGCCGCCCGCCCCGACCTCCCAGCAGCGCCAGCCGGGCCCGATGCCGAGGCGTTCGATGTGCCGGAACGTCGTGGGGTCGAAGAGGGTGGCGAATGCCTCGAAGCGCTGTCCCGCCTCGGTCTGCTGGTTGTCGAGGAGATACTCGTCGGTTCGCGTCATGCAGGGATCATCCCAGTTGACCCCCTTGTCCGGAATCGACGACGCTTCCCGATCTCCCGAAAGCGAAGCGGAAGATTCCGTTCCCACAGGCTTTTCCGGAGATCGGACGTGCCTGGCAGACTGGCGGACGAAGGCGCGGAGTGCGGCGCGGGAAGATCCACGCAAGGGGGTCCTGATGTCCATGGCAGGGAATCTGCGGAAGGTCACGAGCCTCGGCAGGGTCGGCGGCCTGCGCAAGGTGGCGCGATTGGCCAGGGGGCGCGTCCGCGTCGACCTGAGTCACCCCGCCCGGTCCCCACTGGGCTCCGCGGTGGTGAACTGCGTGGCCTACCGGGACGGCGTCAGGGTTCCGGGCGGCCGCGACCTGGTCGACACCGTGGAGCGCATCCGCAAGAGCGACGAGGGCTTCGTCTGGCTCGGACTGCACGAGCCGACCGACCGGGAGTTCGCCGGCATCGCCGACCTCTTCGACCTGCACCCGCTGGCCGTCGAGGACGCGGTGGAGGCTCACCAGCGCCCGAAGCTCGAGCGGTACGGCGAGACGCTGTTCGCGGTGTTCAAGACCGTCTGTTACGTCGAGCACAAAGAACTGACGGCGACGAGCGAGGTGGTGCACACGGGCGAGATCATGGTCTTCGTCGGCGCCGACTTCGTGATCACCGTGCGACACGGACGGCACGGCTCCCTGGGCCCGCTGCGCGAGGAGCTGGAGGCCGACCATCGCCAGCTCGCCAAGGGCCCGGCCGCGGTCCTGCACGCGATCGCGGACCACGTGGTCGACGACTACGTACATGTCACGGACTCGGTCCAGGAGGACATCGACGCGGTCGAGGCCGATGTGTTCGCCGAGAACGGCGCGCGGGCCGACGCGGGCCGCATCTACCAGCTCAAGCGTGAGCTGCTGGAGCTGAAGCGTGCCGTGGTCCCGCTCGCCCGCCCCGTCCAGGAGCTCGCCACCCGGCCGATCCGTGTGGTCGATCCGGAGATACAGGCGTACTTCCGGGACGTCTCCGACCATCTGATCAGGGTCACCGAGCAGATAGCCGCGTTCGACGAACTGCTCAACTCGATCCTTCAGGCGCATCTGGCACAGGTCACCGTGGCGCAGAACGAGGACATGCGGAAGATCACGGCATGGGCGGCGGTCATCGCCGTTCCGACGATGGTCTGCGGGGTGTACGGCATGAACTTCGACAACATGCCGGAGCTGCACTGGCGGTTCGGCTACCCCCTCGTCATAGGCGTGATCACCGTGGGCTGCCTGGTCCTCTACCGCGGGTTCCGGCGCAACGGCTGGCTCTGACACGCCTCCCGCCCGGCACGGCCGACCGGACGAGAAGCGTGACGGGAACACTCCGTAGGGTCAGCGGGTCATGCTCGTCGCGTAGACGCTCTCGACCCAGCCCGCCAGCTGATCATCCGTCAGATGCTGGGCGAGATCGGCTTCGCTGATCATGCCGACCAGGCGTTTGTTCTCGATCACGGGGAGCCGGCGGATCTGGTGCCCCTTCATCTCCTGGAGCACCTCGCCCACGTCGGCCTCCGACTCGATCCAGCGCGGGGTGCCCTGGGCCATCTCGCCCGCGGTGATCCGGGCCGGATCGCGGCCCATGGCCACGCAGCCGATGACGATGTCGCGGTCCGTGAGGATGCCGCAGAGCCGTTCGTTCTCGTCACTGATGGGCAACGCGCCCACGTTCAGTTCGCGCATCAGCTGAGCGGCGCGGTCAAGGGTCTCGTGGGCGGGAATCCACTGGGCACCACGGTGCATGATGTCTCCGGCAGTGGTCATGAAGTACCTCCCGGTGCCGGACGGCCGGCGCGGCGCGGAACACACCGCTAGTCCCGGCGCCCTCATTCTTGTCGCGTCCCGGGCGATGTGCACCCGGAGGTCCTCGCCGGGAGGGTCGTCGCAGGCGCTCCACGCGGGCGGGTGAACCGGCACCGCCAAGGCGCCGCCGGCCGTGCCGTCAGCCGTTCCAGGCCGGGTGGCGCGGATCGTCCGCGCGGACCAGCACATCGGCCGCGGTGCCCGGCGCCACCTCCGTCTCGTACCGCTGGAAGGCGGGGAGGGTCCAGTGCTCGGACTCCGGCGTACGGCGGCTCAGGGCACCCGGGGAGAGGAGGACATGGACGCTCAGGTCGAACGGGAACCAGTGCCGCAGCAGGAAGGGGCCATGGAGCAGGAGCAGCCCGCCCGGCGGGAGTTGGACGCGGGAGCTGCGGGTGGCGCGGTCGGTGGCCGGGTCCCAGAGGTCGGGCAGGACGCGGCCGTTCCCGCCCGGGTCGAGGGGACCGAAGACCTCGCGCCACAGGGCGCCGGTGTCGAACCAGCCGTCGTAGTACGCGTCGACGTCCTCGTGGCCGTACTCGAACCGGAGCGACGCGGGCCGCAGGAAGTCCTGGGCGCCGACGACCAGCGAGGACCGGCCGCGTATGCGAAGCGCCTCGGAGACACGATGTGCGAGGTCGCCGGGGCGGGCGGCCGGGGCTCCGTCGAAGGCGATCCGCGGCCAGGGACCGCCGTCGTCGGGCTTCAGGTCGAGCAGGCGCTCGGCAAGGAGGTCGCCGAGCCGTTCCCAGGTGATCGCTTCGAGTCGCACAGGCCCATGATGCCGTGCCCGGGCATCGCACTCGCGGGCCCGGGGAGGCGGACCGGACGGCGTGAGCGGGCCGGCCCGGGGCCGACGGCCTGCGGCAGAGACGACCGGCCGTGGCGTGGGTCCCGGGGCGAGCCGGGGAATGAACTGCATATGGCACCGATCGCGACTCCTGCGTCCCGCGGCGGACTTCTCGTCATCCAGCCGCTCAGGAAACGGCACTGCGCCGAGTGCCGGACCGGACCGCTGGCACTGCTGGTGCTGGAGGAGGGAACGCCGCGCTGCGTGGACTGCGCGGACCTGGGGCATCTGGTGTTCCTGCCGCGCGGCGACACCGCGCTGACGCGGAGATCACGGGAGGGAAGCACGCTGTCGGCGGTGGTGGTGCGGTTCAACCGGCGACAGAGCCGCTACGAGCGGCAGGGCGTGCTCGTCGAGGAGGCGGCGCTCGCCCGGGCCGAGGAGTGGTGCCTGGAGGACACCGAGGCACGGCGGCGGCGCCGTGCGCGGGACGCGCGGCGGAGGGAGGCCGAGGACCAGCGGTTCACGGACGCGTTCGGGTGGGAGATACGCCGGCTGTTCCCCGGCTGTCCGGCCGAGCGGGCGCGGGAGATCGCCACGCACGCCTCGGTGCGCGGGAGCGGACGGGTGGGGCGCAGTGCGGCGGGCCGCGCGCTGTCCGAGGGAGCGGTGGCCTCGGCGGTCCGGGCGTCCGTACGGCATGTGGACACACCGTACGACCAGCTGCTGATGAGTGGCGTGCCGCGGCACGAGGCGCGACGGCGGATCGCGCCCGCCGTGGAGGCACGGCTCCAGGGGTGGCGCGACCAGCTCACGGCGGGTGCGTGACGGGTGGCCTCCGCCGCGTGCGCGCCACCATGCGCGGCGACGGGCACGGCGGCGGGCGCGGCAACGGTCACCGGCCCGTGGGCGGCCCGTGGGCGACTCGTGGACGGTCGCGCATGTGTCCGGGCACCTCGGCCATGGTCGCGGTCGCCGCGAGGGATTTCACTTGTGGGGACGGGAGGCGCCGTGCAGGATCTTTGGCTTCGGGGAACGACGACACGGGGGTTGTCATGATCGATGGGCCGTATCTCGTGCTGACGGTGCTGGGGGTGCTCGGCTGCGGTTTGGTGGCGGGGGTGTTCTACGGGTTCTCGGCCTTCGTGATGCGGGGGCTTGCCGAGCTGCCGCCCGCACAGGGGGTGGCGGCGATGAACGCGATCAACAAGTCCGCGGTCCGCCCGGCGTTCATGCTGCTGTTCGTCGGGGCGGCCGGGCTGTGTGCCGTGCTCGGTGTGGTCACCTTCGTGCTGCTGCCCGAGGACGGGACGGTGGAGCTGCTGCTCGGCAGCGCTCTGTATCTGTTCGGGTCGTTCGGGGTGACGGTCGTCGCGAACGTCCCGCGCAACGACGCGCTGCTGAAAACGGACCCGGCCGGCCCGGAGGCCGCCGTGCGCTGGCGCTCGTACGTGCGCGGGTGGACGAGATGGAACCACGTCCGCGCGGTCGCGTCGGCCGCCGCGGCGATCTCGTACACGCTGGCCCTCACCTGAGCACGCGGGGGCGCCGGGGCGCCCTCACCCCGAGCAGACGTGGGCGCCCTCGCGCGGGGGCGCGGCGGCCCCCGTCCGAGGCGCGGGCCCGGTCGGCACCTGAGCGGCAGGGCCCGGGTAGGCGTCGTATCGTGGCGGGAGAGGGGTGCCGCCCGAAGAGCGTGGCCGAAGGTCCGACGCCCGTGCGGCTCCGTGACGGTACGCGCAGGCAAGGGGGACGGCCATGGCCGATCCCAAGGGTTTCATGACCACTCCGCGCGAGGAGTATCCGCGCCGGCCCGTCGAGGAGCGGGTGCGGGACTGGAACGAGGTGTACGTCCCCGGAGCGCTGCTGCCGATCATCAGGCGCCAGGCCGACCGCTGCATGGACTGCGGAGTCCCCTTCTGTCACGAAGCCTGTCCGCTCGGCAACCTGATCCCCGAGTGGAACGACCTCGTCTCCCGCGACGACTGGCGTGCGGCGAGCGACCGGTTGCACGCGACGAACAACTTCCCCGAGTTCACCGGGCGGTTGTGCCCAGCGCCGTGCGAGGCGGGCTGTGTCCTCGCGATCAACCAGCCCGCGGTCACCATCAAGAACGTCGAGGTGGCCATCGCCGACCGCGCCTGGGCGGACGGCTTCACGCCACCGAGCCCCCCGGAGCGGCTCACCGGACGGACGGTCGCGGTGGTCGGATCGGGGCCCACCGGGCTCGCCGCCGCCCAGCAGTTGACCCGGGCCGGTCACACCGTCGCAGTCTA
This sequence comes from Streptomyces sp. NPDC057950, assembly GCF_042887295.1. Classification (NCBI taxonomy): domain Bacteria; kingdom Bacillati; phylum Actinomycetota; class Actinomycetes; order Kitasatosporales; family Streptomycetaceae; genus Streptomyces; species Streptomyces sp. NPDC057950. Next base: position 360,158 of record NZ_JBHVPP010000002.1, on the reverse strand, counting down.
CGAGCGGGCCGACCGGATCGGCGGCCTGCTGCGGTACGGCATCCCCGCGTTCAAGATGGAGAAGCGCCACCTGGACCGTCGCCTCGAACAGATGCGCGCGGAGGGAACCAAGTTCCGTACCTCGACGACGATCGGACGGGACCTCACGGCGTCGGAGTTGCGGGCCCGCTACGACGCCGTCGTGCTCGCCACGGGAGCCACGGCCTGGCGCGAACTGGATGTGTCGGGGAGGGAGTTGAGCGGCATCCATCAGGCGATGGAGTATCTGCCGTTCGCAGACCGGGTGTGCGAGGGCGATCTGGAGGTCTCTCCGCTGTCCGCGGCCGGCAAGCACGTCGTCATCGTCGGCGGCGGCGACACGGGAGCGGACTGTCTGGGGACGGCGGTGCGTGAGGGCGCGGCGTCCGTGACCCAGCTGGACATCTATCCGCAGCCGGAGGACGAGCGCGACCACGACATCGAGCCGTGGCCCACGTATCCGAAGATCTACCGGCTCTCGGCCGCGCACGAGGAGGCCCGGGACCTGGAGACGGCGCCGACGGCGCACGCGGACGCGCGGCTCTTCGCCGCGTCCACGCTCCACTTCACCGGGGACGCCCGGGGACGGGTGCGCTCGCTGCACCTGGTCGAGGTGGACGCGGGGCGCCGCCCCGTCCCGGGTTCCGGCCGGACCCTCCCGGCCGACCTCGTGCTGCTCGCCCTCGGTTTCTCGGGCCCCGACCGGCACGACGGTCTGATCGACCAGCTCGGCCTGGCCCTCGACGCGCGCGGCACGATCACCCGGGACGCCGGTTTCGCGACCAATGTTGCGCGGGTGTACGTCGCCGGGGACGCGGCCCGAGGCCAGTCCCTCATCGTGTGGGCCATCGCCGAGGGCCGCGCGGTGGCGGCCGCGGTGGACCGCGCACTGACCGGAGCCTCCAGCCTGCCGGCGCCGATCGGTCCGTACGACCGCCCCATGACGGCGTAGGCGGGTCCGTACGACCGGAGGCGGGTCCGAACGACCGGCGGCCGGTCCGCACCGACCGGCGGACGACGGCGTGGGCGGCCTCCCGGCCGCATCCGGGGTCCCGCGACGGCCCCGGACCTCCCCTCACCGGGTGTCCGTCCCCGCGACCTTGGCCGTCGCCAGCGCGACCCGGTTCCAGGTGTTGATCGTGAAGATCAGGGCGAGGACGTGGGCCAGTTCCTGGTCGTCGAAGACGGCGGCGGCCCGCGCGTAGACGTCGTCCGGGACACCGCCGTCCGCGACCAGGGTGACCGCCTCGGTGAGGGCGAGGGCGGCGCACTCCCGTTCGGTGAAGAAGTGGCGGGCCTCGCGCCACACCGGGACCATGTGCAGCCGGTCCTCGCTCTCACCGGCCTTGCGGGCGTCGTTGGTGTGCATGTGGAGGCAGTACGCGCAGTGGTTGAGGTGCGAGGAGCGGATCTGGATCAGTTCGACGAGGGCGGGGTCGAGCCCCTCCCGGGCCGCCGCGTCGAAGCCGATCAGGGCCCGGAAGACCTTCGGGGCGGACTTCGCGAGGTCCAGGCGGGGACGCCCGGCGACGGCGGGCGCGGCCGCCGATCCCGCGGGGACGTCCGCCGCGCGCTCCGTGCCGGCGCCCGCGCCCGTGCTCGTGCCCGCGTTCGTGCTCGTGTTCGCGTCCGCGTTCGTGCTCGTGTTCGCGTCCGTGTTCGTGCTCGTGTTCGTCGTCATGACCATGAACCTACGGGGCGGAAAGACCAGTTGTAGGGTTCATTTCCATGGCGGAAACTTGGGTCAATTCTGCGGAACGGATCGGCGCCGACCTGCACTTGGAGCTGTCCGGGCCGGGCGGACGCCGGGCCGCCCTGATCCGGGCGCTGCGCGACGCCGTGCGCGGCGGAAGGCTGGCGCCGGGCACGCGGCTGCCGCCCTACCGCTCGCTCGCGGCCGACCTGGGCATGGCGCGCAACACGGTCGCCGACGCGTACGCGGAGCTCGTCGCCGAGGGCTGGCTGACCGCCCGCCAGGGTTCGGGCACCCGGGTCGCCACGCCCTTGCGGCAGTGGGGGAACACCGCGTCGCCGGGCGCCGCCGCGCGCGTACCGAAGAAGGCACCCGCGCCTGCCCGGGGCCCACGGCACGATCTGCGGCAGGGCACGCCCGACGCGTCGTCGTTCCCGCGTTCCGCCTGGCTCGCCTCGTACCGCCGGGCCCTCCAGCAGGCACCCAACGGGGCCTTCGGGCCGGGTGATCCGGCGGGGCGGCACGAGCTGCGCGAGGCCCTCGCCGAATACCTGACACGGACGCGCGGCGTACGCGCCGAGCCGGGGCGGATCGTGATCTGCTCCGGGTTCGCGCACGCTCTGCGGCTGCTGTTCCCGCAGGTCCTGCGGGGGCCGCTGGCCGTCGAGTCGTACGGCCTCGGCTTCCACCGCGAGTTGCTGACCGCCGCGTCCGTACGGACCGTGCCGCTGCCCCTGGACGAGGACGGCGCCCAGGTGGACGGGCTGGACCGGGAGCGGGCCGTACTGCTCACGCCGGCGCACCAGTTCCCGACGGGCGGACCGCTGCATCCGGCGCGGCGGGCGGCGGTGGTCGACTGGGCACGCGCCCGCGGCGGGCTGATCCTGGAGGACGACTACGACGGGGAGTTCCGCTACGACCGCCGACCCGTCGGCGCCCTGCAGGGGATGGACCCGGAGCGGGTCGTCCACATCGGCTCGGTCAGCAAGAGCCTGTCGCCGGCGCTGCGGCTGGGCTGGATGGTCCTTCCGGAACGGCACGTCGACGCCGTCCTCGCGGCCAAGGGCGAGCGGGAGGCATGGGCGAGCGCACCGGACCAGCTGGCACTCGCGGACTTCCTCGTCTCCGGGTCGTACGACCGTCATGTGCGCCGTATGCGGCAGCGGTACCGGAAGCGGCGCGACCGGCTCGTCGCGGCGCTCGCCGAGCGGGCGCCGCACATCGAGGTCACCGGGATCGCGGCCGGACTGCACGCGGTGCTGAGACTGCCGCCCGGGACCGAGCGGTCGGCGGTCAAGGCCGCGACGTGGCAGGGCGTCGCGCTGGACGGACTCGCCGAGTTCCGGCACCCTCGGGCGACGACGCCCGTGCCGGACGGGCTGGTGGTGGGGTACGCGACGCCTTCGGAACACGCGTACGGGGCGGCCTTGGAGGCGTTGTGCGAGGCGCTGCCACCGGGTTGACTCAGCCGCCACCGGGACGGCCACGCCCCGCACCGTCGTGTTTCCGGGTTCCGCGTCCCACTTCCGGGTTCCGCGGCGTGCCTCCGAGTTCTTCTCGTATCTCGATGAGTGGTCGATTCAGCACTGTTTTAGGGGGGTTCAACAGCATTCAACGGAGTTCATGAGGAGGGCAAGGTGGTCAGGAGAGAAGGAAGTCCGCCACCCCTTCCTTGGCCCCCTGGATGAACGCGGTCATCTCACCGGGCGTGTAGATCAGTGCGGGTCCGTCCGGGTCCGCCGACTGACGCACCGCGATCCGCCCGTCGGCGAGTTTCATCGCTTCCAGGCAGTTGCCGCCGTTGCCTCCGCTCCAGGGCTTGTGCCAGCCCTCGCTTCCGAGTTCACGGGCGGGCATCCCGTTGTAGATCCGCTCGTTGCGCATCCGCTGCTTGATGTTGTCCATTCACAACTCCTTGCGGAGATCCAGGAGGATCTCCTTCGTACGATGTGCCGTCGCGGCCTGAGCCGCCATGCGGTCCATGACCTCGAGGTGGGTCGCCACCTCGGAACGCTCGTCCAGATAGACGGCGCCGGTCAGGTACTCGCTGTAGACCATGTCCGGGAGTTCCGGCATGGCAAAACGAAACAGCACGAAGGGCCCGTACGTGCCGGGATGCGGCCCCGTGGAGAACGGGACGACCTGGAGCGTGACGTTGGGCAGCTTCGTGGCCTCGATCAGCTTGTCGACCTGGGCGCGCATCACCTCGGGGCCGCCGACGGCGCGGCGCAGGGCCGTCTCGTCCATCACGGCCCAGATCCGGGGTGCGCCCTCGCGGGTGAGCAGATCCTGGCGTTGCATACGCAGCGCCACATGGCGCTCGATGTCCTCGGGTCTGGTCTGGCCCACGGCGCCCGACTTCATGACACCACGGGCGTACTCCTCGGTCTGCAGGATGCCGGGGACGAAGTGGGGTTCGTACGACCGGATGAGGGTGGCCGCGCCCTCCAGGCTGACGTACATCGAGAACCAGCCCGGCAGGATGTCGTGGAAGCGCTGCCACCAGCCGGGCCGGTTGGCCTCCTCGGCCAGTTGGACGAACGCCTCGGCCTCCTCGTCGGAGATCCCGTACGACTTCAGCAACAGCTGGAGGTACGGGATCTTGAGGGAGACCTCCGCCATCTCCATCCGGCGGACCGTGGCGGGCGCGACACGCAGGATGCGCGCGGCCTCCTCACGCTTGAGGCCCGCGCGTTCGCGCAGGTCCAGCAGGCGTCGGCCGAGGACGACCTGACCGACCGTCGGCGCGGACCGCGGTTCGCTCACGTCCCACCTCCACTGAAGTCCTGTGAGTCCTGAACGACACTGAGCCCCGAGCGACACCGCTTCCGGGCCGGACACCGAGTCCTGACAGAACGGGCGGCGCCGTCCTGGGTTTCGTCCGTCTTCTTGGACGATCCCAACTGGCGCCGCTCGGCGTGCTGTTGCCTGCAGTGTGCCACGACCCTTCTCGGAGTCACACGGCACTCTGCATTTTTCAGAGTGACACTTGCCAAGTGTCCACGGCGGGGCGATAGTGGCAAGCGTGACTCCGTCCGCGCCTTTAGGAACAGACACCGCCGAAGACCGTTCCGGTCTCCGTGCCATCGCAGGGCTGCGCTCGCGCGCGGCCCGCGGGCGCCGGTTCCGCTTCGAGCTGGCCGCACACCCGGCGTCCGTCGCTCAGGCGCGGCATCTGACGCGTGCCCGGCTCGCCGGCTGGGCCGTGTCCGACGACACCTGTGACACGGCTGTCCTCGTCGTGTCCGAGCTGATCACCAACGCCATCCTGCACAGCGCGAGTCGGCGGGTGGTGTGCGAACTGCACGACAACGACGACCTGGTGCGGATAGCCGTACGCGACGAGGGCCGGGCTCCGGGCGAGCCGCACCCCTCACCGCGGCGTCCCGACGAGGAGCACGGCCGGGGCCTGCCACTCGTCGCGGCCGTGTGCCGGGCCTGGGGCGCCCAGGACACCGGGCCGGGACTGCTGGTCTGGGCGGACCTGCCGCGCTGCCCCTCGACGGGCGCCGGATCGGCCCGGTCGGACCTCGGCTGGACCGCGAAGAAGCCGGCGTCCGAAGGGCGGGGCACCGGGACGGAACCGTCTCGGGGCACGGGGACCGAAGCGTCGTGGGGCACCGGGACGGAATCGTCGTGGGCCCACGGAACCGAATGGCTGTGAGGGGTACGTCGGCCGCAGGACCCGCCGCTCAGGTCCTGGGCCTGGACACGCTGGTCCGCCTGAAGCGCGCGCGGGCCGCGTCCGCAGCCGTCAGACGTCTGCCCGTACCCGAGGGAATGGCCGTGCCGCTGGGGTGCGACGCGGTGGCCGTACCCGCCCCGTTCGGTCCCCTGTTGCTGTCGCGGCTGCCCCGCGTGGGCTGCGTGTACGGCGACAGGGCGCAGTGGTGGTGGCTCGTGCCCTCCGAGTCCGATGTGGCCCTGGACTGGCCCGCGCCCGCCCACTACGCCGCCGGCGCGCTCGTACCGGACGCGCCGCTCGCCCCCGGACTCATCCACAGACCGCACGGCACCCTGCCGTACACCCCGCCGATCCCGCTCTATCTGGCCCTGTGCCGGATCACGGGGACGACCCCCGTCTGGTCGCGCCCGATCAGCGTGTAGACGGCCGCGACCGGGGCTTCCGGGAGGGGCCGAAGTGCGCCGGTCGCCCCCCGCGCCCCGCTGCCGCCGTGCGTGAAAGGGCGCGTTCCTGGGGAGGGCACCGTTCGTCCGTACCCGGGGGAGGCCCATGGTGGGGAGTTCGGCAGGAGAGCCGGTGCAGAGGACGACGCACACATCGGCGCCCGAAGCAGCGAAGGCAGCGGAACGGGGGGCGCCGCCCGACTCGGCACAAGAAGCACCGCCCGACTCGGCACGGAAGGCGCCACCCGACTCGGCACGGGAAGCACCGCCCGCATCCACACGGAAGGCACCGCCCCACTCGGCACAAGAAACACCGCCCGACTCGGCACGGAAGGCGCCACCCCACTCGGCACAAGAAACACCGCCCGACTCGGCACGGAAGGCGCCACCCCACTCGGCACGGGAAGCACCGCCCGCATCCACACGGAAGGCACCGCCCCACTCGGCACAAGAAACACCGCCCGACTCGGCACAGGAACGCGCGCCGGGAACGGAGCGGGGGCGGACGTCGGGGACGGAGCACGGGACGGCGCGGCGAGCGGCGCCGAAGAAGAGGCGCGACCACGGCAAGACCGCGCCCTCCGCCTCGGAACGCCTGCTCTTCGGCGGCCCCCTGCGCTACGACATGGGATGGTCCCAGCACTCCGACGCGTTCCTGGAGTTGAACTTCCGGGCGATGGTGACGCGGCTGCCGGCGCTGCTCGCCTCCAGTTTCCGGCTCGCGTGGACGGCGGACCGTCGCGCCGCCCGGATCGTGCTCGTCGCCGAGCTGGCCCGGGGCGCGGCGCAGGCGGTGAGCCTGCTGGCCGTCAACAGCGTGCTGGGCAGACTGGTGACGAGCGGACCGGTCCAGGACCGGCTGCGCGGTGCCGTACCGGCGCTGGTCACGGTCGCCGTCGTGATGCTGCTCTCCGCGCTGCTGCGGGCGGCCTCCACCTACGCCACCGGACGTCTGGAACCCAAGGTGGAGCGGGTGGCGACCGAGCTCTATCTGGAACGCGCCGCGGCCGTGGAGCTGTCCGCGATCGAGGACGACGCCTTCCACAAGCTGCTGGACACCGCGCAGTACGGTGCCTCCTCGGCCCGGCGCATGATCGCGATCGCCACCCGTGTCGTGAACGCGATGATCTCCCTGACCGCCGCCGCGGGCGTGCTGACCGTGCTGCATCCCGCCCTGCTGCCGTTGCTCGTGACGATGACCCTTCCGAGTGCCTGGAGCTCGCTGACCATCGCCCGGCGCCGCTACGAGTCCTTCCACACCTGGGTGCAGCACGCGCGCGCCGGTCATCTGATCAGCAGCCTGCTGACCGAGCCCGAGGCGGCTCCCGAGATCCGCGTGCACGGTGTCGGCCCGTTCCTGCTGCGTCACTTCCGCTCGATGTCGGAGACGGCGGAGGCGGAACAGGCCCGGCTGGCACGCCTCTCCGCCCGTACCGGCCTGATCGCGGCGGCCTGGACGGGGCTCGCCACGGTGGCGACGTACGCGACGCTCGGCGCGCTGCTGGTCACGGGTGCGATGGCGCTCTCGGTGGCGGGGACGGCCGTGCTCGCGATCCGCACCGGCTCCGCGAGCCTCGACACGCTCGTCCTCGAGGTCAACTCCCTGCACGAGGAGGCCCTGTTCGTCGGTGACCTGCAGCGTCTGTACGTCGAGGCGGCAGAGCGCGCGATCCCGGTGGGCGGCGATCCGCTGCCCGAGGATCCGCGTGAGATCCGCTTCGAGAACGTCACGTTCACCTATCCGGGCGCGTCGACCCGGCCCGCGCTCGCGGATGTCACGCTGCGGCTGCCGCTGGGCAGGATCGTGGCGCTCGTCGGTGAGAACGGTTCGGGCAAGACGACTCTGGTGAAGCTGCTCGCTGGTCTCTACGCGCCCGAGCGGGGCCGGATCCTGTGGGACGACGTCGACGTGGTGACCGTCGACCGGGAGCAACTGGCCGGGCGCATCGCGATGGTGGCGCAGGACTTCAAGCGGTGGCCGTTCACGGCACGCGTCAACGTCGCGGTCGGACGGGCCTCGGCCCCCCTGACCGACGAACGCGTCGCCTCGTCGGTCGCGGAGGCCGGCGCCGAGGACGTGGTCGCCGACCTGCCCCGCGGCCTGGACACGCTCCTCGCCCGGGGCTTCAGCGGCGGACACGAGCTGTCGGGCGGACAGTGGCAGCGGCTGGGCATCGCGCGGGCCGCGTACCGCCGCGGCCGCATCCTGATCGTGGACGAGCCGACCGCGGCCCTCGACGCACGGGCCGAACTGGAGGTGTTCGAGAAGATCCGGGCGCTGGCGGGCACCGGGCAGACGGTCATCCTCATCACCCACCGGCTCGCCTCGGTCCGCCACGCCGATCTTGTGCACGTCCTCGAGCAGGGCCGTCTCGTGGAGTCCGGCAGCCCCGACGAACTGCTCGCCTCGGGCGGCGTCTACGCCGAGCTGTACTCGCTGCAGGCGGAGCAGTTCACCTCGAAGCTGCCCGCGCCGAAGGCGGGTTGATCCGGCGCGGAACGCTACTCGACGAGTTCCCCGCCGCGCACGACCACCAGGAACGCGTCCGACGCGAGGTCCATGACGACCTCCGCGGCCTGACCCTCCAGCCGGCACGCGTGCGCGAACTCCTCGGCGGGCCACGAACCGCGTGGTCCGCCGGCCGGAAAGCGCTCCAGCACCATTCGCCCGTTCACCCTGTACCTCCATGCAGCGCTGTACTTCAAAAGTTGAGCGACTCATAGAGTTAAACGCCGGAGGCGGGGTGAAGGGCTCGCCCGGTGACGGTACTGAGACGTAGCCGACACCAGTTCATCGCTTGGTGTGAGGGAACTCTCCTTCCACGCGCGTTTCCCGTCAGTTCTCGTACGCGACGCGATCGACGCGATCTCCTACGCGACCCGACCTCGCACCCGACCCGGTCCCGGCCCTCGTACCCGATCCAGCCCTCGTACCCGGCTCAGTCCTCGTACCCGGCTCAGCCCTCGTACCCGGCTCAGTCCTCGTACTCGTCGTGGTAGCGGATCCGCTCGCTGCCCGCCGGCGCCCCGAGCGCGGACGCCCGTCCCGCGGGCTCCTCCCACTCCTCCTGCCGTCCGAGCGCGGTGAGATCCAGCAGGGTGGTCGTGGAGCCGAGCCCGTCGAGACCGCGTTCGTACGTGGAGTACGTGTGGAACACCCGGTCGCGCTCCCGCAGGAAACAGCTCATCCCCGGCCGCTCGTAGGGCTCGTCGCCCCTGAAGGACGCCTGGAAGTCGTAGTTGAAGTCGCTCTCGCGGGACGAGTACCAGGGCAGCGTCCAGCCCATACGGGCCTTGAACGGCAGGATCTTCGTGTACGGCGCGCGGGAGACGGCGGCGAACTCGGTGCCGCGGGCCCGCAGATGCGCGAGATGCCCGATCTGGTCGAGAAAGGCCGAGCAGCTGCGACAGCCCGCATCCCACTCCGGGGCGAACATGAAGTGGTAGACCACGAGTTGGTCGCGCCCCGCGAAGAGGTCGAGCAGTGTCGCCTTCCCGTCGCCGCTCTCGAAAACGTACTCCTTGTCGATCTCGACCATGGGCAGGCCGCGCCGCGCCGCGGCCAGCGCGTCCCGCGCGCGCGTGGCCGCCTTCTCCTTGACCAGCAGTTCTTCGCGCGCGGTGCGCCACTCCTCGTGCGAGACGATCCGCGGAAGCGTCATGTGTCCCTCCTACCGAAAGGTGCCTTCGGTGTGGTGACCGGAGGCAGGGACGGAACTCATCGGCGAATCACCAAGATTTTTCTGTCCGCCTGTCGTTCGGCGAGTTCGGCGAGGAGTTCGGCGACCCGTCCGGTGTGCCGGGGGGTGAGCCGCCCCGTGTCGTCGAGCTGTACGGCACACGCGGTGGTGGTGTCGACCAGCCGCTCGAGGGTGGTCGCGACCTCGCTCGTGCCGTCGGCGTGCCGGGCCAGGGCGGGCAGTTCGGCGGCGGCGACGTCAATCACGGCACGGGCCTCGGCGAGCGAGCGGTATGCCTCCCGGCGCAGCGCCCACCGGCTCGTCCGGTCGTCCGTCGTGCCGTCGTCCAGGACATGGGCGAGGTAGGCGTGCGCGGCCTCGGCGGCGCGGGTGAGCCGGGCCCGTACGCCTCCCCCGCGCTGCCCGAGCGCCGGCAGATGCCCGACGAGCAGCACGATCGCGCAGGCCAACAGCGTCTCACCGATCCGGTTCCAGGAGGCCTGCGGTTCCCCTCCCACCATGACGAGGCAGAGCACGAGGACGGTGACGACGGCGGTCTGCGCGGCGAAGTGCCGGGTGGCGACGGGGATCAGGGCGCCGCACAGGGCCACTAGGGCGACCAGCCCGGCCGGCCTCGGCAGCAGCGCGGCGAGGCCGGCGAAGACGACGGCGCCCAGAACGGTCCCCGCGGCCCGGCAGATCACCCGCGAGGCGAGCGGCCCGAGATCGGGCTTGACGAGGAAGACGGCGGTGGCGGGGAGCCAGTACCAGTGGGGGTGGCTGCCGTACCAGCGGGTGTGGTGCAGGGCCTGGGCGACGGCCACGCCGGCGCCGAAGCAGACCCCGACGCGCGGTCCGTACTCGCGTCCGCCGGAGCCGAAGGCGGTGCGCACGAGGGACATGGCGGTACGACGCCGGAGGTACGGGCGCATTCCGGCACCGCTCCGGTCTCCCCGGCCGCCCCGGCCGCCCCGGCGGCCCTGGCCGTCCCAGCGGCCCCGGCCTTCCCCGCCTTCCCCGCCTTCCCCGCCTTCCCGACCTCCCCTGTCGAAGGTGTCGGCGGCCTGCAGCAGCGCGTCGTCGAGGGCGCGCAGGGCGGGTGCGCGGCGCATCGGCGCGGGCAACGCGCCGGTGCGCGTGCCGGTGCGCACGGCGACGGCGAGACGCCGCGGCCCCCGCACGGCCCGCGCGGGTACCGGATCACCCGCCCAGGCGAGGGCGGTCGCGGCCTCGGCGAGCGGCAGTGCGGCGGCGTACTGGACGTGCAGCCGCCGCTCGGCCGCGGAACCGGCGCGGCGGCGCAGCCGGGGCCCGTCGAGCGCGTCCTGGGCGTGATCGAGCGCGGCGGTGAGCGCGACCCGGCGGCGGGGCGCGTCCGGCCCTCCGACCGCTTCGAGGAGCGCGGCGACGGCCTCGTACACGGCGCTGACGGCGTCCCGCTCCCCGTCGAACCGGTAGTCGCCGCCGGTGGCTCCGGGGGTGGGCAGGGCGAGCCGCAGCGCGAGCAGCCAGCCGGCCCCGCCGAGGAAGAGCAGCGCCCGCTGCCATCCGGGCTCGGGCAGCGGCATGCCCGCCCCGATGGCGGAGGCGACGAGCAACTGCGTCCCCGCGCCGCTCGCGACGGGGCCGACCGCGCTGACGGCTCCGGCGAGCAGTCCGAGCACCGTGAGAAGAAGGGTGAGCGTCACCGGCCCGGTCTGCTGACCCGCGTACGAACCCATGAGCAGCCCACCGGCTCCCGCGAGCGCCGGCGTTCCGAGCCGCCCGACCGCGGCCCGGCGGCTTCCCGGGCGGTCGTTGATCCCGGCGAGCATGGCGCCGAGGGCCGCGACGACTCCGGCGGAGGTACGGCCGCACAGGACGGCCAGGAGCAGGAGGGGTCCGGCGGCCAGGGCACCTCGCACGACCGCGCTCCACGGCACCGGGCCCCGCTGCGTGCGCAGGGCGTGGGCGAGCCAGGGCGGTACGGCGGCGCTGAGGCGGGACACGGGACTCCGGTCCGTCGAGGGCGGGGTGCCTTCGGGCGACATCGGCCGGGCTCTGTACGGACCAGGGTAGATCGTCCGCCCGTGCGGAAAGGGGCGCGGGCGTTTCGACGGTGTGACGCTTCGCGGGAGAACGGAGTTCTCCATGAACGCGCCTCCGCTCGCGGTGACGGGAGGCGGATACGGGCGCGTACCCGGGAAAGAGAAGCGGGTCCGAGGGCGTAGCCGGCCCCCGGACCCTGTGATGCCACCCATGTCACACGCCGGCACGCTTGAGAACCCAGGTCAGTCGTTATGTCGCCGCGTCCTGCCTTTGGACCACCACGCATCGAGCTGCGCGGACCGGACTTGAACCGGCATTTCGGCGTCCCGGGGCCTGGGCCCGGTCGATCCGGCGATCGGCGGCGAATGCTGAGTCTGGAGCAAGAGTCTGAGATTGATCACGGTCTGCCTCTGCCGAATTGGGCTACCGCGGCGCGTGGGCACCGTGGGGGTGCCGTTGGGTGCCGCGGGGAGGGCTCGAACCTCCACTGGAACCGTGCATTCACGACAAGCTTCAGGTTCAGCTTGCGCTCCTCGCGCACCCCGGCCGTGGTGCGTGGTGGCCGGGGAGATTCAGAGGCTACCCGAACAGGTAGCCGAAAACGGAGTCCCCGACGCGCTGGTCGACGACGTCCACGCCGTTCGCCTCCTCACGGGCGAACTTGACGGCCTGCTGCAACTTCTCGACCCGGTCGAGAAGTTCGTTCACGCGCCGGGCGGGCAGGGCGCCGGAGAACTTCACGGTCGTCCAGTACCCGACGGGGATGTCCTCGTAGTACACCTCGACCTGCGCGGGGTGCTTCTCGGTGGCCTCGGCCTTCACATGGTTGCGCGGGACCTTCTTCGTCCGCAGCGTGCGGACGGGCTCGGTCTTCCACGCGTCGGTGGAGGGGTCCTGCACCCAGGACTCGGAGGCGTCGAGAACCGGCAGCTTCCTGACGAAGGTGTTGATGTCGGTGAGCTGCTTCTCGAGGAACAGCAGGTAGGAGACGGGCACGTCGGCGACGAGCACCCGCCCGTCCACCTTCACGTCCGCCCGCGCCGCGCAGTTGGCCCAGTCCTTGGTGGCGGTCACATCGAACAGCCGCGTGAGTGTCCCCGCGGTGTCCCGGAGCACGTCCTCGGCCTGCACCTGCACCCGAGTGGACTCGGGCGGCAGCTGCTCGCCCTCCTCGTCCTTCGGCTGGTAGGTCCGCGAGATACCGGCCAGCAACGCGGGCTTCTGCAGCCCGTGATGGGCTGCCGTCAGGTCCTGATGGGACTTGGACTTGACGCCCTTCTCCACTGCGATGATCTGATTGAGTTTCGCCACGTCGGTGACGGTAGCAGTGGCAACGGGGCCTTTTCGAAGGGTTATTCGGTGCCGGCCTCGCGGGCCCCCGCCCCGAAGCCCATGAACTCGGTCCGGACGGTGGGGGCGAGGCTCAGCGCGGGGCGGGCCCTGTGCTCCGAAGGGTGTCGGAGGCGGGTTTGTCGGGCGCGGAGGACTCCTCCGACGTCGCGCGCCTGACCGTGTTCGCCCCCCGACCGAGAACGGTGCGGGACGGCCGGAGAAATTCGCATGCGGTTCCGACGCGTCCGCCCCCATCATCGGCAGGTCGGCCGCCCACTCCAAAGATTGACGAGAGCCCCCATGCTCAAGCGCGTCATCGTCCCCAGCCTCTTCGCACCGCCCGTCTACGCGCACGCGTCCGTCGTCGAGGCCGGGACGAAGCTCGCCTTCCTCGCCGGGGCCGTGCCGCTCGACGCCGACGGGACGATCGTCGGGGTGGGCGACCCCGTCCGCCAGACCGTGCAGGTGCTCGCCAATCTTGACGAGCAACTGCGGGCGGTCGGCAGCGACATGGCGCATGTCGTGTCCACCGACGTGTACGTCGTCGCCGGTGAGCCGGCGGTGCTGTCCGCGGTCTGGGAGGTCGTCGAGGCGTCCGGACTCAGCGTCGGCCCGCACGCGTCGACCCTGCTCGGGGTGGCCTGTCTCGGGTACACCGGGCAGCTCGTGGAGATCACGGCGACCGCCGTCGTCCCCGAGCCCGGGGCCGACGACCAGGACTGACGGAGACAGTCCCCGAGTCGCCCAGGAAAAGCCGTTGGGCCGCCCGACACACATCAGGCATGATCGGGCTCGTGGACACCTACTTGGAGACCGAGCGCCTCGCCCTGCGCCGCTTCACCGCCGATGACGCGGACCTGCTGATCGAGCTGGACAGCGACCCGGCGGTGATGCGCTACCTGAGCGGCGGCAATCCGACCGCGCCGGAGCTCGTCCGCGAACGCTACCTGCCGAACATCCTCGGCGGCTACGAGAAGTGGGGCGGCGACCTCGGGCTGTTCGCCGCGCACGAGAAGGACGGCGGCGCCTTCATCGGCTGGTTCATCCTGCGTCCCGAGCCGGAGGGCCCGCTGGACGAAGTAGAACTCGGTTATCGGCTGCGGCAGGCGGCTTGGGGCAACGGATATGCCACCGAGGGCTCGCGGGCCCTGCTGGGCAAGGCGTTCACGGAGCTCGGTGTGCGCATGGTCTGGGCCGAGACGATGTCCGTGAACCTCGGTTCGCGCAACGTCATGGAGAAGCTCGACATGACCCTCGCGGACACCCTCCCCACTCCCTCCGACATGGTGATGGTCGAGGGCTCCGAGCATGGAGGCGTACGGTACGAGATCACCAAGGAGCAGTGGGAACAGCAGTAGCGGCGGCACCGACGCGGCGGCCCTGTCCCGTCGGCCCTGTCCCGGCGGCGGCTTGGCTCCGCGACCGAGGCACCGGGACCGGGTCTCCCCCTCCATCCTGTTCCGGGGTCGATCCCCGGGGCGGTGTGAGCGTTGACCACTGAGCCGCGCGCTTTCGTGCGGAGTCCTCAGCCTGCCCAAGGAGACCAGGGACTCCTTGGCGAGGAGCTACGACGGCGGGCGGAGGAACGGGGGTGAGCGAGGAAGTCTCCGCCGGAAGCCCGGTCAGCACCAGCTCGGAGACGACACCCCGGCGCGTCTGCGCGTGGCGCAGCCATGGCGCCCAGCCCCAGGACCCCCCACACCAGCCACCAATCGGCGCCCAGATGGCGTCGCAGCGGTTCCAGGTCCCCGATCACGTGCGCGGTCGTATTGACGCTCATGTCCGTGCCGTGGGCGCTCGTGTGCGGGGTGGAGCGTCCGCTGCCGCGCTGGTCGAGCAGCACGATCCGGTACTTGGCCAGGGCGCGGTAGCGCCGGAACCAGGGTCCGCAGCCGGATCCCGGACCGCCGTGCGACATCAGCGCGGGCTTCCCGTCCGGGTTCCCGCGGACCTCCCAGTGGACGCGGTTGCCGTCCCCGACGTCGAGCATTCCGTGGTCGTAGGCTTCGATCTCCGGACACGGGCCCGTCGCGGGAGGCTATCCGTCGTACGGCCGGGTCGTCAGCCCGGCCGCAGAGGCCGCCGTGCGCAGCACCTCCCGCAGCATGGCGGGGGTCAGCCGTCCGGTGAACGTGTTCCGCTGGCTGACGTGGAAACATCCGAAGAGGTCGAGCCGCGCGGGTGACGTGAGGGTGACCCGGGTTCCGTGCGCGAACGCCGGGCGGGGGCGCGGCACCTCCCAGCCCGCCCGGGCGAAGGCGGGCAGCGCGGCCTGCCAGCCGAAGGCGCCGAGGACGACGACCGCGCGCAGGGAGGGCCGCAGCAGTTCCAGTTCGCGCACCAGCCAGGGCCGGCAGGTGTCCCGCTCCTCGGGGGTGGGCTTGTTGGCGGGCGGGGCGCAGCGCACCGGCGAGGTGATCCGCACGCCGTGCAGGGACAGTCCGTCGTCCACGCTCACGGCCGTCCCCTGGGAGGCCAGTCCCACCTCGTGCAGCGCCGCGTAGAGCACGTCGCCCGAGCGGTCGCCCGTGAACATGCGGCCGGTCCGGTTGGCGCCGTGCGCGGCGGGTGCCAGACCGATGATCAGCAGGGACGCGTCGGGCGGACCGAAGCCCGGGACGGGCCGGCCCCAGTACGTCTGGTCGGCGAAGGCGGCACGTCGGGTGCGGGCCACCTCCTCGCGCCACTCCACCAGCCGCGGACAGGCCCGGCACCCGGTGATCCGCCTGTCCAGGTCCGCCAGGTCCGCGAGGTCGGCCGATGCGGCGGGATCGGCCGGGCCGACGGGACCTGGCGGGCCTCCGAGGCCCCCGCGACCTGTGAAACCGGTGAGATCGCCGTTCTCCGTGTGGCCTCTGTCCATGCCCCCACCGTACGACCGGCCGGCGCCGCTCCTCGCCGCCCGGGGTGGCCCCCTCGACGGAAATGCGGCCCGGCCGGGCGACGTCTTCTAGAGTCGGGGCATGGCTTCTGAGGGTGCGGACGTCGAACGGGACGACGAGAAGAACGCGGACGACGGCGCGACGGCTTCCGGTGACACGGTGGCCGCCGCCGTGGCCGCGCGTCCGGCGGGCGGCGAGAGCGTCCGCGTCGACAGCTGGATCTGGTCCGTGCGTCTGGTCAAGACCCGCTCGATGGGCGCGACCGCGTGCCGGGGCGGTCATGTCCGGGTGAACGGCGAGCGCGTCAAGCCCGCGTACGCGGTGCACGTGGGCGACGAGGTCCGCCTGCGGCACGGCGGCCGGGAGCGGATCGTCGTGGTGAAGCGCGTGATCCGCAAGCGGGTCGGGCCGCCCGTCGCGGCCGAGTGCTACGTGGACAACAGTCCGCCGCCGCCTCCGCGCGAGGCCGTGGCCCCGGCGGGTGTCCGCGACCGGGGCGCCGGGCGCCCGACCAAGCGCGACCGTCGCGAGCTGGAGCGCCTCCGGGGCCTCGGCGGTCCCGAGGCCCCCTGACACCCGGGCATCACGGGTCCGGGCCCCCTGACACCCGGGCATCACGGGTCCGGGCCCCCTGACACCCGGGCATCGCGGGTCCCGGCCCCCTGAGGAGCGGGAACCGGTCCCGCAACGACCGCCGGCCACCCGCGACAGAACGCCGGTGGCCGATTGCCGGTCACCGGTCGCACGAGTGACCGGTCCCCGTCCCTCACGTCGTCGAGGGCTCCCCGTCGCGGCCGGGGAGCCCTCGACGGCGTACGGCGCTCACGCCCGTCGACGTACCAGCCGGACCAGATCGGCGTTGTGACTCCTGCGTGCCCACGCGATCAGCGCGAGCGGCAGGATCAGGATGAGCGGGGTCGCCACGTACGGGCCGTGCAGCACCGTGACGTTCACGATGAAGGCGCCGACCATCAGCGCGCTGAGCGCCACCGCCGCCACCGAGGACAGCAGCGGGATCAACAGGGCGACGCCACCCGCGAGTTCGAGCGAGCCGATGAGGTACATGCCCGTGCTGCCCCAGCCGAGCTTGTCGAAGGACTCGGCCGCCGACGGGTGCGCGATGAGCTTGGGCAGGGCGCTCGCGAACACGTAGAAGAGACCGAGCACGACCTGCAGGGCGCCCAGCGGAATCCGCGCGCCCCGGCCGCGGAGGACGCGGGAGCGCGACGGGTCGGCGGAGGTGGACGCGGCCGGGGTGGCGGGGACGGTGGTCTCGGACATGAGGTCTCCTGTGCGAAGCGGTACGGCGTGCTGTCGCAGGGATAGACCGGGCGGATGTCCGGAACTCATCGCCGTGCGGCGGGACCGACCGGCCCACCGGCTCCGCCGCCCCGGGGAGATCGGAGCCTCAGGCCCTCACCGCCCGCACCCACACGCCGTCCTCCGTCAGATACCGCTCCACCCGGAGCCCCGCCTCCCCCAACGCCTCCTCGAACCGCTCCCGCGTCAGCGGTCTGGACCGGAACGTCTGCGTCCATGTGGTGTCCGGGAACACGTACTCCGCGTGCACCGAGTTCACCCCGCCGCCCAACGGCTCCGCCGACACGATCCGTACGGTGTATCCGGCGGGGTCGACGCGCTCGCGGGGCACGCTCTTGTGCCAGTCCTCTCCCTCGCGCTGGATCAGCACGCTCCCGCCCTCCGCCACATGGCGCGCGCACACCTCCAGCATCGCTCGCCGCACGCCGGTGTCCGCGGTGTGCACCAGGAACGACGCGAGTATCACCACGTCGAAGGTCTCGCCCAGATCCAGGTCCTCGATCGGGCCGCATATCGTGCGCGCCCCGCGGACCCGCTCCAGCATCTCGGCCGACTCGTCCACCGCCGTGACGGTGAAGCCTCGCTCCAGGAGCGGACGGGTCACGCGGCCCACCCCGCTGCCCAGCTCCAGGATGTGTGCTCCCGCGGGCGCCGCCGCGGCGATGATGTCCGGCTCCTCCCCGACGGACAGACGCGCGTACAACTCGACCGCGCAGCCGTCCGGTGTGATCGCTCCGGGTCCGGTCCCCTTGTGTCCTTCACGCATTTCCCTGCTCATACCCGTCCAACGGGCGGCCCTCATCGCCTCGTTCCTGCGCCTCCTCATCCGTTCGAGGGAGTTTGCAGCGCGAACCAGCCGTGCCCGACGTACCAGTGCCCGCCGCCCCGCAGGTGGTCCCCCACCGCCCGCTCCACGGCGCTCCGCCCCGGCAGGTCCTGGGCCGGCAGCTCGGGATCGCCGAAGACGAACCCGACCGGCACCCCGTCGTCCGGGGTCGTCTCCTGGTACGCGACGCGGAAACGTTCCTGGAAGCGCATGATGTTCGAGCCCGCCGGCAGGTACCGCCCGAGCTGCGGGTCCAGCAGCCAGGAGTGGCACTCCGCCACCTCGTAGCGCTCCTCGGGGTAGTGCCGGGCGAAGAACTCCCGCGCCAGGGCGAGCGACCGCTCGCAGGCGGCGGGCGACAGCGGTCCGCGGAAGTCGGCTATGTGCACGCTCAGACAGGGATCGCCCGGTCCGGAGCCGAGGCCCGCCGCCGCGACGGCACGGCCGGTGCGCCGGCCGAGCCGGGCGCGCTGGAACTGCAGCCGGCCCAGCTGGAACAGCTCACCGTGGAAGTGCAGGGCGATCCACCAGGGGAACAGCAGACCCGGCGTGCCGTGCCGTCTGCGGTGCACCGCCACCTGCCGGCCGAGGTCGGCGAGGGTGCGCCGGGACACGTCGTCGGGGATGCCGCGACCGCGGTGGTAGGCGCGGACGTACGGGAGCGCCGCGACGAAGACGTACAGGTGGAAGCAGCGCCCGAGGGACCCCGTCGAGGCGGGGAACGCGGGCGGCTCCCATCCCTTTCCGATCTCCCCCATGTCCCGCACGAAGCGGGCGACGCACCGCGCGAGCAGCGTCATCGCCTCCGGGTCCGCGGCGAGCCGGGAGCGCAGTGCGACGAGCTCGTTGACGTGTTCGTGGGCCACGGACAGGTCGAGCAGGACGTCCGCCAGCCCGTCCGCGTCCGGAAGCACCGCCTCCGTCCGGGGCTCCGCCTCGCTCTCCAGGTCCCTCAGCCACTCGGCGAGCCTCGCGTCCGCCCGCAGCGCCTCCAGCAGCACTGTCGCCTCCCCCGTCGGTCCGGCCTTCGTCCCTTTGGTGAACGTGCACGACGAGAGTACGTTTTCCAGTAGGAATGGTGGTCCGGGAACGGTGATCCCCATGCGTACAGGCAGTGAACCGACGACAGCGCGCAGTGCCCTGCGGATGCGCTTCTGGCTGACCGCCTGGGGACTGGTGTGGGCGATCTTCGGAACGACCGCGTTCGCGCTGGCCGGACGGCCCGGGTGGGCCGCCGTCTGCGGCGCGCTGTGGCTCGTGGCCACCGTGGACATGACCATGATCCTGTGGCACATCCATCAGGGCCCGCACTACCAGCCGAGCCGGGACATCCCGCCGTACCAGCCGCCGGAACACCGCCGGTAGGCCCGCCCGCCACCCGCGGACCGCGGCGGTCCAGGGCGTGTTGCGAAAGTCCCGCCTGCCATCCGGGCGGACGACGGGACTTTCGCAGCACGCCCTAGGAGTCGAAGCGCGCGGCTTCCAGGTACTGCGGATTCGGATCGAGCGCCGCCGCCAGTCTGAAGTGCCGCTTGGCCTGCTCGGGGCGGAGCTGGCGCTCATAGGTGCGGGCGAGCGCGAAGTGCGCGAACGCGTTGTCCGGCTCACGCTCGAGCACGATCGTGAACTCCAGCTCGGCGGGCCGCAGTTGCGCGGCGGCGAAGAAGGCACGGGCGCGCAGCAGGCGGGCCGCCGTGTTCTCCGGATGCGCGGCGATCACCGGGTCGAGCAGCTTCACCGCGCCCCGCGGGTCGCGCGCTGCGAGCAGGTGCTCGGCGGCACGGAAATCGATGACGTGCGTCTCCGGAGTACGTCCGGTCGGTCCGCTGGTCTCGGGCACGGCTCAGTCCTTCCCTCACTTCACGGGTTCAACGCCCCGGCCGAGGGCTGCTATTCCTCGCGGGCCCGCGCTCGGCGCACGAGATCCGCCCATACCTCCCCCACGCGCCGCTCGAGCTGCTCCAGGGGTACGTCGTTGTCGATGACCACGTCGGCGATCGCGAGGCGCTGTTCGCGGGTGGCCTGGGCGGCCATGCGGGCGCGGGCGTCCCCCTCGGTCATGCCACGGAGCCGCACCAGCCGGTCGAGCTGGGTCCCGGGGGCGGCGTCCACGACGATCACGAGGTCGTACAGCGCCGCGAGGGAGTTCTCGGCGAGGAGGGGTACGTCGTGGACGACCACGGAGTCGGGCGCGGCGGCGCTCTCCAGGGCGCGGGAGCGAGCCCCCACCAGGGGGTGCACGATCGAGTTCAGGACCGCGAGCCTCCCGGGGTCGGCGAAGACGATCGAGCCCAGTCCGGGGCGGTCAAGGCTGCCGTCCGGTGCGAGCACCTCCGTACCGAACGCCTCGACGACGGCCGCGAGCCCGGGAGTTCCGGGTTCGACCACCTCCCGCGCGATGCGGTCCGCGTCGACCAGTACCGCGCCGTGCTCGACGAGGAGTCGCGACACCTCGCTCTTGCCGGCGCCGATGCCGCCGGTCAGGCCCACCTTCAACATGCCGGAAAGCCTAGGGCCTGCCCCCGGCACGCACCGGCGCGGCCCCCACGCGCCGAGGCCGCCCCTGGCCGGGCGCGGCGCCGGGCCGTGCCTGGCCCTTCCCACCGGGCGGGCGCGGCCCGCCGATCCGGTGCGAAGGGTCGGACACGGCCTACGAGTCGCCTTCGCGCTCCGCGAGGAAACGCTCGAACTCCAGCCCGATCTCGTCCGCCGACGGGATCTCCACCGGCTCCGCGAGCATGTTGCCCCGCGTCTCCGAGCCCGCCGCGGCGTCGTACTGGTGCTCGAGACCCTGGACGAGGGAGACGAGTTCCTCGTCGCCCTCCTGGATCTGCCGGTCGATCTCCGTCTGGGTGCGGTGCGCCTCGTTGCGCAGCGAGTGCGCGATGCCGGGGAGCACCAGGCCCGTGGCGCCCGTGATGGCCTCCAGGACGGTCAGTGCGGCGTCCGGGTACGGGGAGCGGGCGATGTAGTGCGGAACGTGCGCGGCGACGCCGAGCACGTCGTGTCCGGCCTCCATGAGGCGGTACTCCACGAGGGCCTCGGCGCTGCCGGGCACCTGTGCCTCGTCGAAGGGGCTGCGGTGACCTGGCACCAGGTCGGTGCGGTTGCCGTGCGGCGTGAGGCCCACGGGGCGGGTGTGCGGAACGCCCATGGGGATGCCGTGGAAGTTCACCGCCAGCCGGACGCCGAGCCGCTCCACGATCTGTTCGACGGCCGCGGCGAAACGCTCCCACTCGACGTCCGGCTCGGGGCCGGACAGCAGCAGGAAGGGCGCGCCCGTGGCGTCCTGGACGAGCCGCACGTCGAGCGCGGGCTCCTCGTAGTCGGTCCACCGGTCGCGCTTGAAGGTCAGCAGCGGGCGGCGTGCCCGGTAGTCCACCAGCCGGTCGTGGTCGAACCGGGCCACGACCTGGTGGGGCAGCGAGTCGAGCAGCCGGTCGACGATCTGGTCGCCCGTTTCACCCGCGTCGATGTATCCGTCGAAGTGGTAGAGCATGACCAGTCCGGCCGACTCCTGGGCGAGCGCCATGTCCACCACGGCCAGGCCCTTCGGCTCCCATGCGTACAAACCCTGCGGATCAAGCACTGTGACCGCTCCTCCTCGTGTTCCTAGTCCACAACGTGGTGCGGAGCACGGGCATTCCCGCCCCGCGCTCCGCACCGCCGTCCCGTCACCTCTTCCCGTCCGCCACGAGCGGCGGGGTGCCCCGCGGCGACGGGACCGCGGGCGGGAGTCACGGGCACGGCGCACCCGTGGCCCGAGGACGGCACGCGCGTTCGCGTTCGGGTTCGTGAACACCTCGGCGGGGACGCCGAGTTCGCGGCACCTCTCCCGGTGAGCGTCAGATCGCCCGACTTCGGTGCGCGGCAAGGCTGTTCACGCTGGGCGGCCTGCGCGGTGGGCGCGGTGGGCGCGAGGCCGAGGGCTCCCATGGTGGCGAGCACCGCGCCCACACCTACAGCTCCGCGGTTACTCGTGTATCCACCCCGCTTGCCTCGCCGCACACCGGCCTGGTACGGACCTTGACGCGGACCCACGCCCCCCTTACGTTCATATGGGCGCCCGAAGTTCATGTACAAGAACGAACAGTCTTCTGCGGACCGAGGGAAGGTCACCCCCACATGCGTATCCGACGTACGCTCCTCCTCCCCCTGCTCGGCGCGGCACTCGCCACGGGCGGGGTGCTGGCGTCAGCGCCCACCGCGGCCGCGGCCCAGACCATCGAGGTCGCCACGGCAGCCCAGCTGAAGTCGGCGCTCACCTCCGCCGCGCCCGGCGACACCATCCACCTCGCGGACGGCACGTACACCGGCAACTTCAAGACGACGAAGGCCGCGGGCTCCGGCTCCCGCATCACCCTGACCGGCTCCTCGAAGGCCGTCCTCACGGCGGGCGGCGGTTACGGGCTGCACCTCAACGGCGCCTCGTACTGGACGGTCCGGGGCATCACCGTCACCGGTGGCCAGAAGGGCATCATGATCGACTCGGCGAAGGGCGTCGTCGTCGACTCGGTCACCGTCCACGGGCTCGACATGGAGGGCGTCCACTTCCGCAACTCCAGCACGGACGGCGCGATCAGGAACTCGAGGATCTACGACACTGGCAACGACGGCCGCGGCATGGGCGAGGGCGTCTACGTCGGCACGGCCGGCGGGACCTCGGACAAGAGCGACCGCGTCGAGATCAGCGGCAACACCATCGGCCCGGACGTGGGCGGCGAGAACGTCGACATCAAGGAGGGCACGACGGGTGCGCGCGTCACCGGCAACACCTTCGACGGCAGCGGTCTGACCGGCGCCAACTTCGACGACTCCTGGGTCGACGTGAAGGGCAACGACGTCCTCGTCGAGAACAACAGGGGCACCGCGACCACGAACGACGGCTACGAGACCCACACCCAGCAGTCCGGCTGGGGCTGCGGCACGGTGTTCCGCGGCAACACCTCGGACCTGCGGGGCGCGTCGGGCGACAAGCAGCTGGCGGTCAACGTCACGAACTACAGCTCCTCGTGCAGGACCACCGTGTACGCGTCGAACACGGTGACGGGAGGCAAGGGACTCACCAACATCACGGTGACGCCCTGACCCGACCCGGAAAACCGGACTCCCATGGAAGTGGGCCCGCACCGAATCGGTGCGGGCCCACTTCTTTCAGCTACTGCCTAGCGATGAGCCTTTCAGCTCTGGCCGCCGGCGAGCTTCTCACGCAGGGCAGCCAGGGCCTCGTCCGACGCCAGGGCGCCGGAGGTGTCGTCCGACTCCGAGGAGTACGAACCGCCACCGGAGGCGGCCGGAGCCGCGCTGGAGGTGCTGGCACCCTCGGCCTCGGCCTGGGCGTCCGCCTCGCGGGACTTGATGACCTGAGCCTGGTGCTGCTCGAAGCGGGTCTGCGCCTCGGCGTACTGCGTCTCCCACACCTCACGCTGGGACTCGAAGCCCTCGAGCCAGTCGTTGGTCTCGGGGTCGAAGCCCTCGGGGTAGATGTAGTTCCCCTGGTCGTCGTACGACGCGGCCATGCCGTACAGGGTCGGGTCGAACTCGACCGAGGCCGGGTCGGCACCGAATGCCTCGTTGGCCTGCTTCAGCGAGAGGCTGATGCGGCGGCGCTCGAGGTCGATGTCGATGACCTTGACGAAGATCTCGTCGTTGACCTGGACGACCTGCTCCGGGATCTCCACGTGGCGCTCGGCCAGCTCGGAGATGTGGACCAGACCCTCGATGCCCTCGTCCACGCGGACGAACGCACCGAACGGAACGAGCTTCGTGACCTTACCCGGGACGACCTGACCGATCTGGTGCGTCCGGGCGAACTGCTGCCACGGGTCTTCCTGCGTCGCCTTGAGCGACAGGGAGACACGCTCGCGGTCCATGTCGACGTCGAGGACCTCGACGGTGACTTCCTGGCCGACCTCGACAACCTCGGAGGGGTGGTCGATGTGCTTCCAGGAGAGCTCGGAGACGTGCACCAGACCGTCGACGCCACCCAGGTCCACGAAGGCACCGAAGTTGACGATCGAGGAGACGACGCCGGAGCGGACCTGACCCTTCTGGAGGGTGGTGAGGAACGTCTGGCGGACCTCGGACTGGGTCTGCTCCAGCCAGGCACGGCGGGACAGGACCACGTTGTTGCGGTTCTTGTCCAGCTCGATGATCTTGGCCTCGAGCTCCTTGCCCACGTAGGGCTGGAGGTCGCGGACACGGCGCATCTCGACGAGGGAAGCCGGCAGGAAGCCACGGAGGCCGATGTCGAGGATGAGACCACCCTTGACGACCTCGATGACGGTACCGGTGACGATGCCGTCCTCTTCCTTGATCTTCTCGATGGTGCCCCAGGCGCGCTCGTACTGGGCGCGCTTCTTCGAGAGGATCAGGCGGCCTTCCTTGTCCTCCTTCTGGAGAACAAGGGCTTCGATCTCGTCACCGACGGCGACGACCTCATTGGGGTCGACGTCGTGCTTGATCGAGAGCTCGCGGCTCGGGATGACACCTTCGGTCTTGTAACCGATGTCGAGCAGGACCTCGTCCCGGTCGACCTTCACGATGACGCCGTCGACGATGTCGCCGTCGTTGAAGTACTTGATCGTCTCGTCGATCGCGGCGAGGAAGGCTTCCTCGTTACCGATGTCGTTGACCGCTACCTGCGGCGTGGTAGAGGTGGTCTCGGTGCTGCTCGTCATGTGGGAAAGGGCTCCGGTACGGACAGTGAGTCGTAGGTACTGCTTGCGCCGGGAGCCCGTTTCGCTCTGCATAAGGCCGGACAGCCAAGGAAGCGCCCATCCCGGACCGTGTTCTTGCGAACACCACCGGTGGCGCCCCGAAAACCGAGGGGACATACATACAGATGCGAGCGCAGCCTGCTACGTCTGAGGTGCGCAGGCCCGCAGCGCAACTTGTAGCATACGGGGGCAGCCGGGCAGGGTCAATGCGCGAAGGCGCACACCCGGGGCGGATCGCCGCATTCCCGGCACAAGACCTGTCTCATGAGGCCACGCGGGCCCTGGTCGGCCCCTGCCGTGACACCCCCGAGGCGTGTCGAAGGGCCGAGCCCGCAGATTAATACGAGGGAGCCGATCATCCAAGAGCCCGAGCAGTCCGAGTCCGAAGCCACCCGACGCGACGCGGACGTCACGGAGAGTTCCCGCGCCAATCGCGGCTGGTGGGACCGGAACGCGGACGACTACCAGACAGAGCACGGCACGTTCCTCGGCGACGACCGCTTCGTGTGGGGCCCCGAGGGCCTCGACGAGGTGGAGGCCGAGCTGCTCGGCCCGCCGGAGGACCTCAAGGGGAAGGACGTCCTGGAGATCGGCGCCGGCGCGGCCCAGTGCTCGCGCTGGCTGGCGGCCCAGGGCGCCCGCCCCGTCGCCCTGGACCTCTCCCACCGCCAGCTCCAGCACGCGCTGCGCATCGGCGGCCCGGTGCCGCTGGTGGAGGCCGACGCGGGCGCGCTGCCCTTCGCGGACGGCTCCTTCGACCTCGCGTGCTCCGCGTACGGGGCGCTGCCGTTCGTCGCCGACCCCGTGCGGGTGCTGCGCGAGGTGCGCCGCGTCCTGCGCCCCGGTGGCCGCTTCGTCTTCTCCGTGACGCACCCGGTCCGCTGGGCGTTCCCTGACGAGCCGGGCCCGGAAGGACTGTCGGTCTCCGCCTCGTACTTCGACCGCACCCCCTACGTCGAGCAGGACGACGAGGGCCGCGCGGTGTACGTCGAACACCACAGGACGGTGGGCGACCGGGTGCGTGACGTGGTGGCCGGGGGCTTCCGGCTCCTGGACATCGTCGAGCCGGAGTGGCCCGCCTGGAACACCCAGGAGTGGGGCGGCTGGTCCCCGCTGCGCGGGAACCTGATCCCGGGGACCGCGATCTTCGTGTGCCGGCGGGACTGAGGCCGCCCGTCACCGTTCGCGTCCGGCTCCCCCGTTCACAGGGGTGTCCGTACGCACCGTTCACCGAGGTGTCCGTACGCACCGCACGCGCGCGTGCGGTGCGTACGCGCGTGAGGCGTGTTTGACGCTCGTACGAGCCCTCGTACGAGACTGGGGGCGTGATCCGTACCGACGCCCTCGACCGGCTGCCCGTCCGCTCCGCCGTGCCCGCGCTGCGCGACGCCCTGGAGGAGCACGGCACGGCGGTGTTGTGCGCCCCGCCGGGCACCGGCAAGACGACCCTCGTGCCGTTGGTCCTCGCCGGTCTCGTCGGCGGGGGCCCGGCCCGCCGCGTGCTGGTCGCCGAACCGCGCCGGATCGCGGCCCGGGCCGCGGCCCGGCGGATGGCGTGGCTGCTCGGCGAGCAGGCCGGCGGGAACGTGGGCTACACGGTGCGCGGGGAGCGGGTCGTGGG
Organism: Streptomyces sp. NPDC057950; assembly: GCF_042887295.1. Classification (NCBI taxonomy): domain Bacteria; kingdom Bacillati; phylum Actinomycetota; class Actinomycetes; order Kitasatosporales; family Streptomycetaceae; genus Streptomyces; species Streptomyces sp. NPDC057950. The sequence goes on along the minus strand of NZ_JBHVPP010000002.1, from coordinate 333,911 downwards.
ACCACGCGCGCGCGTGGAGGTCGTCACGACGGGAGTGCTCCTCCAGCGGCTGCAGCGGGACCAGGAGCTCGCGGGCGTCGACGTGGTGGTCCTCGACGAGTGCCACGAACGGCATCTGGACGCCGACACCGTGGCGGCCTTCCTCCTGGACGTCCGGGCCGCGCTCCGGCCCGAACTGCGGCTCGTGGCCGCGTCCGCGACGACCGACGCCGAGGGCTGGGCCCAGCTGTTGGGCGGCGCGCCGGTCGTGGAGGCGCGGGGGGTCTCGTACCCGGTGGAGGTGGTCTGGGCGCCTCCGGCCCGGCCCGTACGCCCCCCGCACGGCATGCGGGTCGACCCCGCTCTGCTCGCGCACGTGGTGTCGGTGGTGCGGCGGGCGCTGGCCGAGCGCGACGGGGACGTGCTGTGCTTCCTGCCCGGCGTGGGCGAGATCGCGCGGGTCGCCGGTCAGTTGGGGGACCTCGGCGGGATCGACGTGCTCCAGGTGCACGGGCGGGCGCCCGCCGCGGTGCAGGACGCGGTGCTGGCGCCGGGTACCGGGCGCCGGGTGGTCCTGGCCACCTCCGTCGCGGAGTCGTCGCTGACGGTTCCCGGAGTGCGGGTGGTCGTGGACTCGGGGCTCGCGCGCGAACCCCGGGTGGACCACGCGCGCGGGCTGAGCGCGCTGACGACGGTGCGAGCCGCGCAGGCCGCCGGACGGCAACGGGCCGGGCGGGCCGGCCGTGAGGCACCGGGCCGGGTGTACCGCTGCTGGTCCGAGGCGGAGGACGCTCGTCTCCCGCGCTTTCCCGCACCGGAGATCAAGGTGGCGGATCTGACGGCGTTCGCCCTGCAGGCGGCCTGTTGGGGCGACCCGGAGGCGGCCGGGCTGGCGCTGCTGGACCCGCCGCCGGCCGGCGCGATGGCGGCGGCGCGGTCCGTCCTGTCGGCGGTGGGCGCGGTGGACCCGGCGGGGCGGGCCACACGGCGGGGTGTCCGCATGTCCCGGCTGGGCCTGCACCCACGGCTGGCGCGGGCGCTGCTGGACGCGGCGCCCGAGGTGGGCGCGGACCGGGCGGCCGACGTGGTCGCCCTGCTGAGCGAGGAGCCGCCGCGGGAGTACGGGGACGATCTGGCGGCCGCCTGGCGGACGGCCCGGCGGGGCGGTGACGCCTACGCGGCGCGCTGGCGCACCGAGGCGCGCCGACTGCGTTCGGGCACCAGGGACGCGCGGGAGAAGGCGCCGGAGGGCCTGCCGCCGGGCACGGTCGCGGGCGGCCGGGCCGACCTCGGGGACGACCGCGTCGCCGGGCTGGTCGCCGCCCTCGCGTTCCCCGAGCGCCTGGCGCGGGCGCAGGGCGGCTCGTACCTGATGGTGAACGGGACCCGCGCCGACATCGGCGACGGCTCCGCGCTGCGGGACGCGCCCTGGCTGGCCGTCGCCGTGGCCGACCGTCCCGTCGGCGCCGGGCACGCGCGCGTGCGGCTCGCGGCGGTGGTGGACGAGGGGACGGCTCGGCGCGCCGCCGCGAGCTTCGCCGCCGAGGGCGAGGAGGTCCACTGGTCCGAGGGCGATGTCGTCGCGCGGCGCGTCGAACGGCTCGGGGCGGTGGAGCTGGCGGTGCGTCCACTCAGGAACGCCGACCCCGGGCTCGTACGGGAGGCGCTGCTCGAGGGGCTGCGGGCCGACGGACTCGGGCTGCTGCGCTGGTCCCCGGACGCCGGGGCGCTGCGCCAGCGGCTCGCCTTTCTGCGACTGCATCTCGGCGCGCCCTGGCCCGATGTCGGCGACGACGCGCTGCACGCGCGCGTGGCGGAGTGGCTGGAGCCGGAGCTGAGCCGCGCACGGCGGCGGGCCGATCTGTCGCGGATCGACGCCGGGCAGGCCCTGGCGCGGCTGCTGCCCTGGGCCACCGGTGAGGCCGCCCGGCTGGAGGAGCTCGCGCCCGAGCGGATCGAGGTGCCCAGCGGTTCCAGGGTCCGGGTCGACTACGGCAATCCCGAACAGCCCGTCCTCGCCGTCAAGTTGCAGGAGATGTTCGGCCTCCACGAATCACCCGCCGTGGCCGGGGTGCCCGTACTCGTCCATCTGCTGTCGCCCGCGGGGCGGCCCGCCGCGGTCACCGCCGACCTCGCCTCCTTCTGGAAGGACGGCTACCGGGCGGTCCGGGCCGAGCTGCGCGGCCGTTACCCCAAGCATCCGTGGCCCGAGGATCCGGCGGCCGCGGAGCCGACCCGTCATACGAACGCGCGGCTCAGGCGCTGACCGGCTCGGACCGTTCGGCCGGGGCGGGGGCGGGATCGTCCGGGCGGCGGCCGCGCGCCTCCAGGTAGAGGGAGAGGGTCAGCAGGGCGGCGCCCAGGAGCAGCAGGCCCCAGGGGAGGTAGGAGGTCATCAGCAGGACCAGGGTGCGGTTGGACTTGACCAGGGCGACGGTGTGCTCGATGTAGTCCTCGCGCATCTTCACGTGCCCGGAGAAGGCGGTCACCTCGGCGCGGCCGCCGAGCAGGGTGCCGCCGCGCAGTTCCTCCTTGTGGATCTCCTCGCCGTAGACGGGTGCCCCGGTGACCGGTTCGACCCAGAACCTGCGGACGGTCGTGTACCAGCGTGTCGTACCGGTCTTGGCGACCGACTGCGCGGTGATGCCCCGGACGGGCATGACCTTGGGGAACGCGACCTTCGTCCAGGGGATCGTCTGCTCGAAGTAGTAGACCTCGACGCCGCGGAAGGTCCGGGTGCCCTCGTAGTGGATGGGGGCCGAGGTACGGGTCTGCGCGTCGAAGTACTCGTAGTCCCGCTTCTCCGTCCGGAAGGGCCACTTGAACTCGATGCCGTCGCGCCGGACGGGGTCGCCGTCGACCGACTCGCCGGTCGCGTGGACGGGTTCCTGGGTGTGGGCGTCGAAGATGTAGCGCTCGGGGAGCTTGGAGACCATCTTCCCGTCGGGGCCCTGCACATAGGACAGGGAGTCCCAGACGACGACGTCGCGGCCCGCCGTCCGCTCGATGCGGTCGGATGCCTCGACGTTGCCTTTGAGGGTCTGTACGACGGTGACCTCGGGGACCTTCTTCGCCTTCATGGTGCCGTAGTCGAGGAGGGTCGCGTCCTTCGCCTCCAGGACCATGTCCTGGTACTGGCCCGCGGGGATCTTGGCCACCCGCGGGAAGACGTACCAGCGCAGCAGCGGGGACAGCGCCGCGCAGAACACGGCGAGGGCGAGCAGGATCAGGCTGGCCTTGCGGCGCATCTGGACGGCCCTCCCGGCTGGTTACGGATGTTTGGGGACGGTGGTGAGCAGCGGCTTCGGCGACGTCCCGCCGGCCGGTGAGCCCATGGCGGTGATGGTGAACACCAGGGCGAGCGCCACGGCGAGACCGGTCGCGGCGGCGATGAGGGCACGCATGCGGGGCCTCCCGGGAACCTGGAGCTGATGCATCGTCAGGTCGGGCACCGTAGCAACGGAGGGCCGAGATGAGAACACGTCGCGCACACGACGAGGGCGCCCCTCCGCCGGAAGCGGAAGGGCGCCCTGGTTGCGCGGGGGCCGCGCATGGCCCTGGTGGCCCCGACGGGACCACCAGGGTCGTGCCGGACTACGGCGTGGCCGTGCTCGACGGTGAGGGCGTGGCGGACGGTGTGGCCGTGGCGGCCGGGGCCACCGTCAGTTCGACCGTCAGCGTCGCGCCGCCCGTGGTGGTGACGCGGAGCAGGAACGTGCCGGCCGTGTCGTCCGCGTACAGCTTGGGGAGCTTGAGCGTGCCGTCGGCGTCGGTCGTGAGGTCCGTGAGGGTGCGGACCGTCTTGCCGTCCGCGTCCTTGAAGTACGGGCCCTTGTCGTTCTCGGTCGCGTCGACCGCCGACTTCACGAGTGTGGCGGTGGCCGCGACCTTCCCGGCGGCGGCGCCCTTGTAGGTGGCCTTCAGCTGGACCTGGTCGGCGAACTCCCCGCCCGCTACGCAGGTCAGCGGGGCGTCGCCGGTGCGGGTCAGGGCGTCGGCCTGGCGCGGCGTGACGGTCGCCGCGTAGTCGAGGCCGCCCAGGGCGCGGCCCACGACGGTGGCGCGGACCGTGAAGCCGCCGGTCTTCTCGCCCGCCACGAGCGCGGGCGCGGTCGCCGTGCCCTTGCTGTCGGTGACGAGCGTGGCGACGCTCTCGCCGCCGGTGAAGGTGGCGTCCGTGTCTCCGACGATCAGGAACCGGACGCGGACCTTCGCGACCGCCTTGCCCGCCTTGGTCTCGGTGCGCACCGCGACCTTGCTGCCGAAGGACTGGCCCGCCGTGGCGGTGAGCTTCCCGGTGCCCGCGTCCTCCACGTGGTCCACCGTCTCGGTGGGCGTGGGCAGTGTGGGAGGCGGCGTGGTCGAGGGGGAACCGGGCTTGGTCGGCTTGGAGGGGCTCGTCGAACCGCCGCCCGGCTTGGTGGTGCTCGGCTTCGAGTCGGGCGTCGACGGCGTGGAGGGCGACTGGTCCGGGCTCGCCGTGGAGTCGCCGCTGCTGTGCGAGGGCAGGGTGCCCGTGCCGTTCGGAACCTCGTGGGTGCCCTTGCGGTAGTACTCCAGCCACGACAGCACCGTGTTGAGGTAGGCCGTCGAGTTGTTGTAGCTGAGGATCGCCGCGTTCATGTGCGCCTGCACGGACAGGTCGCGGCCGGCCCGGCACAGGTAATGACCGGCCGCGAGTGCCGCGTCGTAGACGTTGTTGGGGTCCTTCTTGCCGTCGCCGTTGCCGTCACGGCCCGCCCACGCCCAGGTGGAGGGGATGAACTGCATGGGGCCCACGGCGCGGTCGTACGCGCTGTCGCCGTCGTACGCGCCGTTGTCGGTGTCGGCGATCAGCGCGAAGCCGTTGCCGTCGAGCTTGGGGCCGAGGATCGGCGAGTACGTCGTGCCGTTCGCGTCGACTCGGCCGCCGCGCGCCTGTCCGGACTCGACCTTGCCGATGGCCGCGAGGAGTTGCCAGGGCAGATTGCAGCCCGGCTTGGACTCCCGCAGCGAGGTCTCGGCCTTCTTGTAGGCGTCGAGCACGGTCGCCGGTATGCCGGCCTCGGCCTCGCCCACCGAGACGGGCGTCCCGATGGTCGGCGTCGGGCTCGGGCTCGTGCTCGGGTTCGGGCTCTTCAGCGGCGGCAGGTCGGTGTAGTAGGGCGAGTTGCCGGTCGCCGCGCCCTCGCCGGCGGCGCTAGCGTCGGCCGAGGGCTGGGCGCCGGCCGCCTGTCTGCCGAGGTCCGCGGTGGCCACTCCGGGTGCCTGGGAAGCGGACAGGGCCGCGACCGCCGCCGCGGCCACCGCGGTGGACGCCGCTCCCTTGCGCAGTCTGCCGAAATGCGCCGCCATTGAGTGAACCCCTCCCGTGGACGACCGCCCGCGCTCCGCGCGTTCGCTGGCACTGTGACGCAGGTGACCCTACGACAACTTCCGTCGCCCGGGCACCCGTTCGTGCCCGATTTTCACCGGTTGGCCATGTTCGATTGTCCGCCGGGACACATACCCCGAGCGGGCCGTCCGTGCCTTCTCACGCATCTCTCATAATGGCCTTCGGTGATCACCGAGCGCGACGCCTTCGAACGACGTCAGCCACAGGGGGACCTTTTGCCCTTCACACTCAGCCACGCGGCGGCCGTACTGCCCGCAGTCCGGGGCGACGGAAGCGGCCGGAGCCGACTGGTGCCGGCGGTCCTGGTGGCCGGCTCCTTCGCTCCCGACATGACCTATTACGCGGCGAGTGCGGTACCCGGAGCGATGGAATTCGGCGGGTTCACGCACTCGTTCACCGGCGTCCTCACCTTCGACGTGCTGGTCGCCTGGGCCCTCGTGGGCGTCTGGCTGGTCCTGCGCGAGCCGCTGGTGGCCCTGCTGCCGCGCACCCGTCAGGGGCGCCTCGCGGGGCTGCTGCGCTGCGGGACGGCCCGCCGGGAACCCGGCCCGTCCCTGGCGCTGTGGTGGTACGCGTCGGCCGTGCTCGGCGCGCTGACGCACGTCGTGTGGGACGCGTTCACGCACCACGACCGGTGGGGGGTGCGACTGCTGCCCACGTTGGCGCGGTATGTCGGGGGCACACCCCTGTTCACGTACGCGCAGTACGGCACTTCGATGGCGGCGGCCGTGGTGATCACGCTCTTCGTGGTCGTCGCGCTGCGGCGGACACCGCCCGGTGAGCCGGTGGGGGTGCCGGCGCTGTCCCGCGCGGACCGGTGGCTCGCCGCCGCCGTGATCGGCGGCTGCGCGGTCGTCGCGGCCGCGCAGCGGGCCGCTCGCTGGTGGGCCTACCAGGGCTCCGGCACGAAACCCTGGGAACTGATCCCGGCCCTGTGCTTCGGCGCGGGCGCGGGTCTCGTCCTCGGCCTCGCGCTGTACGCCGTCGGCGTCAGGGTGTGGCGTCCCGCCCCGGTTCGTCCCGGCCCGGCAGCCACGCGAACGGAGCCGAACCGTCCGGCACCCCGCTGAACCCCCTGCGCGGGGCGGGGCCCCGGACGCGGCCGCGTCCCTGGCCCAGGCCGCGGTGGACGGCGCGGGCGAAGCGCCCGATGGTGCGGGCTCCGTAAGCGGTCGTCGGGTTGTCGTGCGACAGGACGACGATGCGGCAGGTTCTGCCGGTGCCCGTGAACGCGCCGACGCTGTGCACCCGCCAGCCGCGCGCGAGCCGGGGCGGGCGGCCGTTCTCCCGGTACGCCCTCGGACCGGGACCGCCCGGCTTCCCCGCGGGCCCGCTCCGGCGCGCCGCGCCGCGGACGTGTCCGAGCAGGCTCAGGCCGTGGACACCGGTCCGCAGGAAGGAACGGGAGCCGGCGACCACGTCCGGCAGGCGCAGGGCCGCGATGGTGTCCGAGACGGTAACCAGGGGGCGGAGGGCTGCGAGCTCCCACCGGTCCAGGGTGTGCCGGAGCTCCTCCACCCGGCGCGGCATGGTCTCCATGGCGGTGCCCTCGGCGAAGCCCTCCGTGCCGTACTGACACTCGCTCGCGAGATCGCAGGTCGGGCCGGGGCCGTCGGCGCGCACCGGCAGGGCGAGGCGGCCCCGGCGTGCGGCCGGTGCGGCCCCGACGGCACGGGACGCGGGCGCGGCGAGCCCGGGGGCGCGGCCGGAACGGCGGGCCGCGGGCGTCTGAGCGGTGCTCGCGCTCGTGGCCACCGCGGGCACCGGCGCGAACAGCGCCGGGACGACACCCGCGGGGTCGGCCGTGCGGCGACGGAGTATGCGTATACCCATGCCCGCATCCTTGCCGTCCCCCTGCGCGGGGGGCGCCTTTGCGAGGGCCACGCGAGTGACGGGCCCTCCGGGGGTTGAACGGGAGACGGCCGATCCTTGTCTCCGGGGGCTCCGGAGCCCCCGGAGTCCCCGGGTCCGGGCCTCCAGCTTCCGGGTCCGGGCCATCGGGTCTGTGGGCCTGCGGGCCACCAGGCCACCGGGTCTGCGGGCCACAAGGCCACCAGGTCTGCGGGTCTGCGGGCCACAAGGCCACCAGGTCTGCGGGCCACCACGCCACCACGTCCAGGTAGGCGGGACCGGACCTCCACGTCCAGGTAGGCGCGCTGTCGTCCGCGTCCAGGTAGGCGCGCTGTCGTCCGCAGACGAGTCCCGCCGTGGATGGCGGGGGACCTCGTTTCGGCCGTTCCAGGCCGGTTCGCTCAGACCGGTTCCCGACCGGTCCAGCCGGTCCAGACCGGTGCCGGCTCCAGACCGGTGCCGGCCGATCCGGCACCGGTGCTCCCCGTCGTACGGGGCTGGCGTCGCCGTGGGCGTCCGGGCCCGGTACCTGGTGTACCGGGCCACGGCCCACGCCCCGCAGGACAGCTAGTGCGCCGCCGACTCCCAGTCGGCTCCTGAACCGACGGAGACGTCGAGCGGAGCCCGGAGATCGACGGCGGACGCCATCTCGCGGCGCAGGAGCTCCTCGGTCTTCGCGCGCTCCCCCGGGGCGATCTCCAGGACGATTTCGTCGTGGACCTGGAGGAGCATGCGGGACTTCAGACCGGCCTCGCGCAGCGCCCGGTCGACGTTCAGCATCGCGATCTTGACGATGTCCGCGGCCGTGCCCTGGATCGGCGCGTTCAGTGCCATGCGCTCGGCCGTCTCGCGGCGCTGACGGTTGTCGCTGTTCAGGTCGGGCAGATAGCGGCGCCGCCCGAAGAGCGTCTCCGTGTACCCCGTGGCACGCGCCTCGTCCACGACCCTGCGCAGATAGTCACGGACCCCGCCGAAGCGCTCGAAGTACGTTTCCATCAGGGCCCGTGCCTCGCCCGCGTCGATGTTCAGCTGCTGCGACAGACCGAACGCCGACAGCCCGTACGCCAGGCCGTACGACATGGCCTTGATCTTGCGTCGCATCTCCGCGTCGACCGCCGGGCCCTCGACCGAGAACACCTGGGACGCCACCGTCGTGTGCAGGTCCTCGCCCGACGTGAACGCCTCGAGCAGGCCCTCGTCCTCGGACAGATGGGCCATCACCCGCAGCTCGATCTGGCTGTAGTCCGCGGTCATCAGCGACTCGAAGCCCTCACCGACCACGAAGCCGCGGCGGATCGCGCGGCCCTCCTCCGTACGCACCGGGATGTTCTGCAGGTTCGGGTCCACCGACGACAGACGGCCCGTCGCCGCCACCGTCTGGTTGAAGGTGGTGTGGATCCGGCCGTCCGCGGCGATCGTCTTGATCAGACCCTCGACGGTCACGCGCAGCTTCGCCTGCTCGCGGTGGCGGAGCATGATGACGGGCAGCTCGTGGTCGGTCTGCTTGGCCAGCCAGGCCAGCGCGTCCGCGTCCGTCGTGTAACCCGTCTTCGTCTTCTTCGTCTTGGGCAGATCGAGCTCCCCGAAGAAGACCTCCTGGAGCTGCTTGGGCGAGCCGAGGTTGAACTCGTGGCCCACGGAGGCGTGCGCCTCCTTCACCGCCTGCTGCACCGCGGCACCGAACATCTGCTCCATGGCCTCCAGGTGCGCCCGGTCGGCCGCGATGCCGTACCGCTCCAAGCGCGCCAGCAGCGCCGACGTGGGCAGCTCCATGTCCCGCAGCAGATCGGCCGCGCCGACCTCCGGCAGCTTCTCGTCGAACGCCTCACCGAGGTCGAGGATCGTGCGGGCCTGCGCCATCAGCGCCTCGGCCTCGGCGCCGTCGTCCGCGCCGAAGGCCAGCTGCCCGTCGGCCGCGGCGGCCGGGCCCAGCTCCCGCCCCAGATACTCCAGCGACAGCGCGTCCAGCGCGAAGGAACGGCGCCCCGGCTTGACCAGATAGGCGGCGAGCGCGGTGTCCATGGACACGCCCTCGACGCTCCAGCCGTGCTCGGCGAAGACCCGCATCACACCCTTGGCGTTGTGCAGCACCTTGGGCTTCGCGGGGTCGGCGAGCCACTTCGCGAACGCGTTCTCGTCGCCCTCGTCCAGCTCCGAGGGGTCGAACCAGGCGGCCGCCCCCTCCGCCGCGGCCAGCGCGATCTCCGTCACCGAGCCGGCGCCCAGCGCCCACGCGTCGACCGTGGCCAGACCCAGGACCGCGGTGCCGTGCTCGGCGAGCCACGGCTTCAGCTCGCCCGCGCCCAGCACCACGCCGTCCAGCTCGACCCCGGCGGCGACCGGCGCCGCAGGCTCGGCCTCCTGCGCCCCCGGGTCGACGGCGAACAGGCGCTCACGCAGCGAAGGGTTACGGATCTCCAGGGTGTCCAGGACCATCGTCACGGCCGTACGGTCGTACGCCGCGCGCTCCAGATCGGGGACCGCCCTCGGCAGCTCCACGTCCTTCACCATCTCCGTGAGACGGCGGTTGAGCCGCACCGCCTCCAGGTGGTCACGGAGATTCTGGCCGGCCTTGCCCTTCACCTCGTCGACGCGCTCGACCAGCTCCGCGAACGAACCGAACTGGTTGATCCACTTCGCGGCCGTCTTCTCACCGACACCGGGAATGCCCGGCAGGTTGTCCGACGGGTCGCCGCGCAGCGCCGCGAAGTCGGGGTACTGCGCCGGCGTCAACCCGTACTTCTCGACGACCTTCTCCGGAGTGAACCGGGTCAGCTCGGAGACACCCTTCGTCGGGTACAGGACCGTCGTGTGCTCCGAGACCAGCTGGAAGGAGTCACGGTCACCGGTGACGATCAGGACCTCGAAGCCCTCCGCCTCGGCCTGCGTGGCGAGCGTGGCGATGATGTCGTCGGCCTCGAAGCCGTCCACCGCGAACCGCTGCGCGTGCATCGCGTCCAGCAGCTCACCGATCAGCTCGACCTGGCCCTTGAACTCGTCCGGGGTCTTCGACCTGTTCGCCTTGTACTCGGTGAACTCCTCGGAGCGCCACGTCTTGCGCGAGACGTCGAACGCCACCGCAAAATGCGTGGGCGCCTCGTCGCGCAGCGTGTTCGCCAGCATCGACGCGAAACCGTAGATCGCGTTCGTCGGCTGGCCGCTCGCGGTCGTGAAGTTCTCCGCGGGCAGCGCGAAGAACGCGCGGTACGCCAGCGAGTGCCCATCCATGAGCATCAGTCGCGGACGGCTCGTACCCGCAGTCTTCTCGGTCTTCTTCGATGCTGTTTCTGCCACGCCCCCGATCCTGCCACGCCCCACTGACAGCGCGGACCGTCCGGGACCGGCCGCACACGTTGTCGCCACCGCGTGCGAGGATCGAACAGGTACCGCACACAGGCACGCGAAAGGGGTTCAGCGATGGCCGGCAAGCCGCCCAAGAGCGATCCGGTTCAGGACGCGCCGCAGATCGCCGAACCGAAGCACGCCGCGGCCGGGCTGCCCGCGATCGGACACACCCTGCGGATCGCCCAGCAGCAGATGGGCGTGCGCCGCACCGCGCTCACACTGCTCAGGGTCAACCAGAAGGACGGCTTCGACTGCCCCGGCTGCGCCTGGCCCGAGCCGGAGCACCGTCACACGGCGGAGTTCTGCGAGAACGGCGCGAAGGCGGTCGCCGAGGAGGCGACCCTGCGCCGGGTCACCCCCGAGTTCTTCGCCGAGCACCCCGTCACCGACCTCGCCGGGCGCAGCGGCTACTGGCTCGGACAGCAGGGCCGCCTCACCCACCCCATGTACCTGCCCGCGGGCGCCGACCACTACGAGCCGGTGACCTGGGAGCGCGCCTTCGACATCGTCGCCGAGGAACTCACCGCCCTCGACTCCCCCGACGAGGCCCTCTTCTACACCTCCGGACGCACGAGCAACGAGGCCGCCTTCCTCTACCAGCTCTTCGCCCGCGAACTCGGCACGAACAACCTCCCCGACTGCTCGAACATGTGTCACGAGTCCTCGGGATCCGCGCTCTCCGAGACCATAGGCGTCGGCAAGGGCAGTGTCCTGCTCGACGACCTCCACCGGGCGGACCTGATCATCGTCGCCGGGCAGAACCCCGGCACGAACCACCCCCGCATGCTCTCCGCCCTGGAGAAGGCCAAGGCCAACGGCGCGAAGATCATCAGCGTGAACCCGCTCCCCGAAGCGGGCCTGGAACGCTTCAAGAACCCGCAGACCCCGCAGGGCATGCTCAAGGGAGCCGCCCTCACCGACCTCTTCCTGCAGATCCGCCTCGGCGGCGACCAGGCCCTCTTCCGCCTCCTGAACAAGCTCGTCCTGGACACGGAGGGCGCCGTCGACCAGGAGTTCGTCACCGAGCACACCCACGGATTCGAGGAGTTCGCGGCCGCCGCCCGCGCCGCCGACTGGGACGAGACGCTCACCGCGACCGGCCTCACCCGCGCGAAGATCGACGAAGCCCTGGCCATGGTCCTCGCCTCCCGGCGCACCATCGTCTGCTGGGCCATGGGCCTCACCCAGCACAAGCACTCCGTGCCGACGATCCGCGAAGTCGTCAACTTCCTGCTGCTGCGCGGCAACATCGGCCGCCCCGGCGCGGGCGTCTGCCCGGTCCGCGGCCACTCGAACGTGCAGGGCGACCGCACCATGGGCATCTTCGAGCGCCCCGCCCCGGCCTTCCTCGACGCCCTGGAGAAGGAGTTCGGCTTCGCCCCGCCCCGCGAACACGGCTACGACGTCGTCCGGGCCATCCGCGCCCTGCGCGACGGCGACGCGAAGGTCTTCTTCGCCATGGGCGGCAACTTCGTGTCCGCGTCCCCCGACACCGAGGTCACCGAGGCCGCCATGCGCCGCGCCCGCCTCACCGTGCACGTGTCGACGAAGCTCAACCGCTCGCACGTGGTCACCGGCGCGCGCGCCCTGATCCTGCCCACCCTCGGCCGCACCGAGCGCGACCTCCAGGGCGGCGGCGAGCAGTTCGTCACCGTCGAGGACTCCATGGGCATGGTCCACGCCTCACGCGGCCGTCTGCGGCCCGCGAGCACCCACCTGCTGTCCGAACCGGCCATCGTGTGCCGCCTCGCCCGCCGCGTGCTCGGCGACGACTCCCGCACCCCCTGGGAGGAGTTCGAGAAGGACTACGCGACCGTCCGCGACCGCATAGCGCGCGTCATCCCCGGCTTCGACGACTTCAACGCGCGCGTGGCCGACCCCGCGGGATTCGCCCTCCCCCACGCCCCGCGCGATGAACGCCGCTTCCCCACCGCCACCGGCAAGGCCAACTTCACCGCCGCGCCCGTCGAGTACCCGAAGCTCCCCGAGGGCCGGCTGCTGCTGCAGACCCTGCGCTCGCACGACCAGTACAACACCACGATCTACGGCCTGGACGACCGCTACCGGGGCATCAAGAACGGCCGCCGGGTCGTCCTGGTCAACCCCGAGGACGCGCGCTCGCTCGGCGTCGCCGACGGCTCGTACGTCGACCTGGTCAGCGAGTGGCGGGACGGCGTGGAGCGGCGCGCCCCCGGCTTCCGCGTCGTGCACTACCCGACCGCCCTCGGCTGCGCGGCCTCCTACTATCCGGAGACCAACGTCCTCGTCCCGCTCGACTCCACCGCGGACACCAGCAACACCCCGGCCAGCAAGTCCGTCGTGGTCCGTCTGGAACAATCGGCCACCGACTGAGCGTTTGCTCAGGAAGTCAGCCAGAGAGATCCACGACGATCGGAGCCGGCCCCCATGGGCGAGCAGAACCAAGTGAAGTTCCCGCAAGAGGTCCTCGACGAGTACGCCGCGCTCGGCGTCGACCTGCCCGCCCTCTTCTCGGCGGGCCACCTCGGCACCCGCATGGGCGTGCAGATCGTCGAAGCCTCCGCGGACCGGGTCGTCGGCACCATGCCCGTGGAGGGCAACACCCAGCCGTACGGACTCCTGCACGGGGGCGCCTCCGCCGTCCTCGCGGAGACACTCGGCTCCGTCGGCTCCATGCTGCACGGCGGCAGCACCAAGATCGCCGTCGGCGTCGACCTGAACTGCACCCACCACCGCGGGGCCCGCTCCGGCCTCGTCACGGGCGTGGCCACACCCGTCCACCGGGGGCGCTCCACCGCCACGTACGAGATCGTCATCACGGACGAGGACGGCAAGCGCGTGTGCACCGCACGGCTGACCTGTCTGCTCCGGGACGTGAAACCCGGCGACGAACAGCACGTGCGTTCCCAGGGCTGACGCGCGACCGCGCGCGCCGCATCCCGCCTGCCCGCCGCCCGCCGCACCGACGGACGGGTGGGCAGGCGGACGGACGGGACGGGCGGACCGCTGGACAAGCGGACGGACCGACTGGACGGGCGGACGGACCGCTGGACGGGCGGACGGCGGCGCCCGCACGACGCGAGTACGGACGTAGCTGACAGGTACGGATACGGCCGGCCGCCGCGACCGCGACCGAGTCGACGCGACACGGCGGGAGTTGACCCTCACCCCGCCACCCCGACCCGCCCGCCGGGCCGGCTCCCCCCGGACCCGGCCGGATCCGCGCCCCGCCCGCACCCCCGCCGCGACCCACCCCCTCACGTCTGACACTTCCTCAAGACGCAGCCTCCGCAGGGCACATGGGGCGCGTCCGTGCCAACTCAGCCCGGACGAGATCGAGTCACGGGCCGCCCATCCCTACTCGGCCCGCCCGCAGCCCCGTTGCGACGCATCCACCGCATACGGGATCACCGCCACCTTCACCGGACTTCAGGCCCGGACCCCACCGCACGCGCCCTTTACCGCGCACGCCGGGACAACCCACCGGATCACGGTCCACACCTCCGTGACCGAGCGTTCCGGACTCCCCCTCGACGCCGAACCCCGCCGCTCCCGACGTAACGCTGCGTAACACGCACGCAATACAGCACCGGAGTTCGCCCTTCGAAGCCCAGTACTCCGGGGATCTTTCCGCGTTCCTCCGCCCGACCTGCGATGCCTTCCCACCCTGACGCTCACCTACGCACAACCGGAAGTGCGGATTCTCAACATGTGGACTTCGCAGAATTTCCGCCAAACCGGCTGAGAGCACCCTTCCTCGAAGCTCACCAACCAGCACGTCATAACAAGAAAGTCACAAGCCAGCCCACCACGATGCCGGGGCCCACAGACAGGCTTAGAGTCACGGCCAGTCACCGCGCCGCCGGGCGCGTCTGCAGCACGGCATCTGTAACACCAGTACGGCCCGGCGAGACTCACAGCGGCTCAGCCGAGCTGCTGCGCCAGGGAGAGGAATCATCGTGCGACAGCGTTCTTTGGTCATACTCACCTCCGTGCTCACCACTGGAGCACTCACGCTGACCGCCTGCGGTTCGCGCGACGACGGTGGGAACAAGGACAGCGGCAAGAAGACCGAGATCATCATCGGTGTCGACGCCCCGCTGACCGGTCAGAACTCCGCCACCGGCCTCGGCATCCAGGGCGGCGTCCAGATCGCCGTCGACGACGCCAACAAGAACAACACCGTTCCCGGCGTGACCTTCAAGGTCCAGGCGCTCGACGACAAGGCGATCCCCGCCAGCGGCCAGCAGAACGCCACCGCCCTCGTCGGCAACGACAAGGTGCTCGGCGTCGTCGGCCCGCTCAACTCCGGTGTCGCCACCCAGATGCAGCAGGTCTTCGCGACCGCCGGCCTGGTCGAGATCTCGCCCTCCAACACGGCGCCCGAGCTCACCCAGGGCAAGAACTGGCAGACCTCGAAGTCCCGCCCGTTCAAGACGTACTTCCGCACCGCCACCACGGACGCCCTCCAGGGCGGCTTCGCGGCCGAGTACGCGACCACCACGCTCAAGAAGAAGAACGTCTTCGTCGTCGACGACAAGCAGACCTACGGCGCCGGCCTGGCCAAGCTGTTCAAGGCCGGCTTCACCAAGGGCGGCGGCAAGGTCGCGGGCGAGGACCACGTCAACACCGGCGACACCGACTTCTCCGCCCTCGTCACCAAGATCAAGAACTCCAAGGCCGACCTCGTCTACTACGGCGGCCAGTACGACGAGTCCGAGAAGCTCACCAAGCAGCTCAAGGACGGCGGCGCCAAGATCCCGGTGTTCGGTGGCGACGGCATGTTCAGCGACACCTACATCCAGACCGCCGGCAAGACCTCCGAGGGCGACCTCGTCACCTCGGTCGGCCAGCCCGTCGACTCCCTGGCCTCCGCCGCGGACTTCATCAAGAAGTACAAGGCTTCCGGCCTCAAGGGCGACTACGGCACCTACGGCGGTTACTCCTACGACGCCGCCACCGCCATCATCAAGGCGATCGGCAACGTCGTGAAGGACGGCAAGGTCCCCGACGGCGCCCGCGCCAAGATCGTCGACGAGGTCCAGAAGACGAAGTTCGACGGCATCGCCGGCCCCGTCTCCTTCGACGAGTTCGGTGACACCACCAACAAGCAGCTCACCGTCTACCAGGTCGTGGCCGGCAAGTGGAAGGCCGTCAAGAGCGGCACGTTCAACGGCTGATCCGATCTGATCCGCTCGGATCCGATCCGCCGCTAGCACAACCCCAGGGCCGCGCGGCCTCGACCACACGTCACCGCGCGGCCCGCTCCATACTCCCTTTCACTCTCCCCACCCACATGGAGGCCATGCGGTGAACACCCTGCCGCAGCAGCTGGCCAACGGGCTGTTCCTCGGCTCGATGTACGGGCTGATCGCCATCGGCTACACGATGGTGTACGGCATCGTCCAGCTCATCAACTTCGCCCACGGCGAGATCTTCATGACCGGAGGCTTCGGCGCACTCACGGTCTACCTCTACGTCCTGCCCGACGGCACATCCATGTGGATAGCCCTTCCGGCGATGCTCATCGGCGGAGGCCTCGTCGCCGTCCTGATCGCCGTCGGGGCGGAACGGTTCGCCTACCGTCCACTGCGCGGCGCACCACGCCTCGCACCACTCATCACCGCCATCGGCCTCTCCCTCGCCCTCCAGCAGGCCGTCTTCAACTGGTACCCGGACGCCAAGACCGACCGCAAGTTCCCCCAACTCGACTTCGGCCCCTGGCACCTCGGCTCCATCAGCGTCCAGAGCGGCTCCGTCTTCGTCATCATCGCCGCCCCCCTCTGCATGGCGGCCCTCGCGATCTTCGTCCGCATGTCCCGCACCGGCCGCGCCATGCAGGCCACCGCCCAGGACCCGGACACCGCCCAGCTCATGGGCATCGACACCAACAAGATCATCGTGATCGCCTTCGCGATCGGCGGCTTCTTCGCCGCCGTGGCCGCCATCGCCTACGGCCTGCGCTACGGCACCATCCAGTACAACATGGGCTTCCAGATGGGCCTCAAGGCCTTCACCGCGGCCGTCCTCGGCGGCATCGGCAACATCTACGGCGCCATGATCGGCGGCCTCGTCCTCGGCCTCGCCGAAACCATGGCCACCTCCTACATCGACGGCATCCCCGGCATGCAGCAGCTCGGCGGCGGCGGCTGGTCCTCCGTCTGGGCCTTCGTCCTCCTCATCCTCGTACTGCTGTTCAGACCACAGGGTCTGGTCGGCGAACGCGTCGCGGACAGGGCGTGAGCACCATGGCAACCACCGAGAACACCGCAGAGAACACCACCGGGGTCACCGCACCCACGACCGGCCTGATCGCCCTCCCGCAGACGGTCGCCCGCGTCCTCATCGCCGTCGGCGCCATCGGCACCATCGCCAGCACCTTCATGTCGTGGACCTACACGGCCGACTTCCCCGGCGACCTCACCTACTACGGCTCCCCCGCCGGCCTCCAGGTCCTCGACCTCGTCGCGGGCGCCCTCGCCCTCCTCTTCGCGCTCACCCACTACGGCATCCGCGGACTGCGCTGGCTCAACCCGACCGCCGCGACCGCACCGGTCGTCCTCGCCACCGCCTCCGCGTTCGCCATCAGCTGGTTCACCGCCATCGCCATCGCCGTCGACCTCAAGGGCCTCGTCGCCCTCGACCCCGGCGCCTACGTCGCCGCCGTCGCCTCCCTCATCGCCCTCCTCGGCGCCCTGGCACTCCCCAAGCCCGGTGACACCTTCAAGGACTACGTCACCAAACCCGAACACCTCCCCACCGCCGCACAGCTCCCCGCCTGGGGCGAACGCCTCGTCATCACCGGCGCCACCGCCGTCGCACTGATCGTCTTCACCTACGGCATCGGCGTCGACCCCGACGCCAGCGAGACCTTCATCGGCTACCTGCTGCTCGTCGTCCTCGGCGTCTGGGCCCTCCAGGCCGCCGGGCTCTTCGACCGCTTCGCCCAACTCAACGCCCAGCACAAGGGATTCGCCACCTCCATGGCGTTCCTCGCCGCGGCGATCTTCCCCTTCGTCGAGAACGACGAACACAACGCCAACCTCGGCGTGAACATCCTCGTCGTCGCCACCGTCGCCCTCGGCCTCAACATCGTCGTCGGCCTCACCGGCCTCCTCGACCTCGGATACGTCGCCTTCCTCGGCGTCGGCGCCTACGCCGCGGCCCTCGTCTCCGGCTCCGAGTTCTCCCGCTTCTCCGGCGTCCAGTTCCCCTTCTGGGCCGCCATGCTCACCGGCATGGCAGCGTCGCTCGTCTTCGGCGTCCTCATCGGTGCCCCCACCCTGCGACTGCGCGGCGACTATCTCGCCATCGTCACCCTCGGCTTCGGAGAGATCTTCCGCATCACCGTCAACAACCTCGACGGCTCCTCCGGACCCAACCTCACCAACGGCCCCAACGGCATCTCGATGATCCCGGACCTCAACATCTTCGGGTTCAACTTCGGCAACGCCCACGAGATCGGCTCGCTCACCCTCGGCCGCTTCGCCAACTACTTCCTGCTGATGCTGATCATCACCGGCATCGTCGTGATCGTCTTCAACCGCGCCGCGGACTCCCGCATCGGCCGCTCCTGGATCGCCATCCGCGAGGACGAGACCGCCGCCACCGCCATGGGCATCAACGGCTTCCGCGTCAAGCTCATCGCCTTCGCACTCGGCGCCTCCCTCGCCGGCCTCGCCGGCACCGTCAGCGCCCACGTCGGCTACAGCGTCAACCCGGCCCCGTACCAGTTCGCCGGCTCCGTGCCCCCGAACTCCGCGTTCCTGCTCGCCGCGGTCGTCCTCGGCGGCATGGGCACCGTCAACGGCCCCATCCTCGGCGCCACCCTGCTCTACCTCCTCCCGGAGAAGCTCGGCTTCCTCAAGGAGTACCAGCTCTTCGCCTTCGGCCTCGCGCTCGTCATCCTCATGCGCTTCCGCCCCGAAGGCATCATCGCCAACCGTCGCCGCCAACTCGAGTTCCACGAGGCCGACGAGACCATCGACATCCCCGAACAGGGCCTGCCCGACTCCACCGTCGGCGTCACCAAGGCAGGGGCGTGACCCACATGACCACCACCACAGCCCCCAGCCCCGTCCTCGAGGCCAGCGGCGTCACCATGCGCTTCGGCGGCCTCACCGCCGTACGCAGCGTCGACCTCACCGTCAACAGCGGCGAGATCGTCGGCCTCATCGGCCCCAACGGCGCCGGCAAGACCACCTTCTTCAACTGCCTCACCGGCCTCTACGTCCCCACCGAGGGCAAGGTCTCCTACAAGGGCACGGTCCTGCCCCCCAAGCCCCACCTCGTCACCAGCGCCGGCATCGCCCGCACCTTCCAGAACATCCGGCTCTTCGCCAACATGACCGTCCTGGAAAACGTGCTCGTCGGCCGCCACACCCGCACCAAGGAAGGCCTCTGGTCCGCCCTCCTGCGCGGCCCCGGCTTCCGCAAGGCCGAAGCCACCTCCCGCGAACGCGCCATGGAACTGCTGGAGTTCATCGGCCTCGCCCACAAGGCCGACCACCTCTCCCGCAACCTCCCCTACGGCGAACAGCGCAAGCTCGAGATCGCCCGCGCCATGGCCAGCGAACCCGGCCTCCTCCTCCTGGACGAGCCCACCGCCGGCATGAACCCCCAGGAGACCCGCGCGACCGAAGACCTCGTCTTCGCCATCCGCGACCGCGGCATCGCCGTCCTCGTCATCGAGCACGACATGCGCTTCATCTTCAACCTCTCCGACCGCGTCGCCTGCCTCGTCCAGGGCGAGAAGCTCGTCGAAGGCACCTCGGACGTCGTCCAGGGCGACGAACGCGTCATCGCCGCCTACCTCGGCACCCCCTTCGAAGGCGCCCCCGGCGCCGACGAACTCGCCGAGGTCGAGGCAGCCGAAGCCGGCGGCGCCGGCACAGCGGCAGCCACACCGGCCGACGCCACCGTGCCCGCACAGGCCACGGAAACGGCCACAGCCACGGAGACGCCGCACACCACGGAAACGGCACCGGCCACGGAGACCGCCGAACCGGCGACCGCCACGGACACACCGGAGACCACGCCCGGCGAAACCCCGGACGCCCCCGACGCCCCGGCAGCCCCCGCCACCACCGAGACCCCGGAAGCCGCCCAGGACGACGCCTCCGCGGAGAGCACCACCAGCAAGGAAGGAAACGCCCAGTGACCGCACTGCTCGAGGTCGAAGACCTCAAGGTCGCCTACGGCAAGATCGAAGCCGTCAAGGGCATCTCCTTCTCCGTCGAAGCCGGCCAGATCGTCACCCTCATCGGCACCAACGGCGCGGGCAAGACCACCACCCTGCGCACCCTCTCCGGCCTCCTCAAGCCGACCTCCGGCCGCATCACCTTCGACGGCCAACCCCTGGACGGCATCCCCGCCCACAAGATCGTCTCCCTGGGCCTCGCCCACTCCCCCGAGGGACGCCACATCTTCCCCCGGCTGACGATCACCGAGAACCTCCAGCTCGGAGCCTTCCTCCGCACCGACAAGGCAGGCATCGAGAAGGACATCCAGCGCGCCTACGACCTCTTCCCCATCCTCGGGGAACGCCGCAAGCAGGCCGCCGGAACCCTCTCGGGCGGCGAACAGCAGATGCTCGCCATGGGCCGCGCGCTCATGTCCCAGCCCAAACTGCTCATGCTCGACGAACCCTCCATGGGCCTCTCACCGATCATGATGCAGAAGATCATGGCCACCATCGCCGAACTCAAGTCCGACGGCACGACCATCCTCCTCGTCGAACAGAACGCCCAGGCGGCGCTCTCCCTCGCCGACCAGGGACACGTCATGGAAGTCGGCAACATCGTGCTCTCCGGAACCGGACAGGACCTCCTGCACGACGAGTCCGTACGCAAGGCCTACCTCGGCGAGGACTAGCCCCCGCCCACAGCCGAAGAGGCCCGCGCCCCTCGTGGGGACGCGGGCCTCTTCGCGCGCTCGCACGCGACGGGACTAACCCTTCGACGACTTCTTCTCCGCGGCGTCCGCGATGACCGCCTCCGCCACCTGCTGCATCGACATGCGACGGTCCATCGACGTCTTCTGGATCCACCGGAACGCCGCCGGCTCCGTCAGGCCGTACTCCGTCTGCAGCACCGACTTCGCCCGGTCCACCAGCTTCCGCGTCTCCAGCCGCAGACTCAGGTCCGCGACCTCCTGCTCCAGCTGCTTCAGCTCCGCGAACCGCGACACGGCCATCTCGATCGCCGGCACGACATCGCTCTTGCTGAACGGCTTCACCAGGTACGCCATCGCGCCGGCGTCCCTCGCCCGCTCCACCAGGTCGCGCTGCGAGAACGCAGTCAGCATCAGAACCGGGGCGATGCCCTCCTCCGCGATCTTCTCCGCCGCCGAGATCCCGTCCAGCTTCGGCATCTTCACGTCGAGGATCACCAGGTCGGGCTTGTGCTCACGGGCCAGCTCGACGGCCTGCTCACCGTCCCCCGCCTCACCCACGACGGAGTAGCCCTCTTCCTCGAGCATCTCTTTCAGGTCGAGACGGATCAGCGCCTCGTCCTCGGCGATGACGACACGGGTCGTCAGCGGAGGCACGTGCGACTTGTCGTCGTCGGCGACGGGCTGGGGCGACTCGGGGGCGGTCACGGGGGCTCCTCGTTCAGGGGCGGGTACTGCTCCCAAGAGCGTACCTAGCTGCGGTAAGGTGGTCACACGGCGGGTGACCGCTGACCTTCGTTTCGAAGGAAGCCCCGGTAGCCCAGCGGCAGAGGCGATGGATTCAAAACCCATACAGCGTCGGTTCGAATCCGACTCGGGGCACTTTTCTTTGGATTCCAAGGTCGTCAATCAAAAGCGGATGTTCCCATTCTGGTGAACATCCGCTTTTCGCTGCGTGCCATTCACTCCGTTTCCGCAGAGTGGCCACATGTACGACATCGGCACGCGCAAGCGAGCGCTGACACTGGTCGCGCAGGGGCACAGCCTCAACTCCGCGAGCAGGGCGACCGGCGCCTCCCGGTCCGCGATCCGTTCCTGGCAGTCACGCCTGGACCCGCTACCACGGATGCGGAACACGCCCTGCTCCAGATGCGGCCCCCTCACCGAGGCGCCTCCGGACACAGCGGCCTACAGCTACCTCCTCGGGCTCTACCTCGGAGACGGCTGCATCAGTCCTGGCGTGCTAGCGGGCCACTTTCTCCGCATCGCCTGCGCTGACAGCTGGCCGGGCCTGATCGAGACATGCGCCGCCGCCGTCGAAGCGGTCAACCCCAGCGGGAGGTCGAGCCGGTCGCAAGCGGGCGGGTACGTGTCCGTCGTCGCGTACAGCCGGCACTGGCTCTGCCTCTTCCCCCAGCACGGCCCCGGCAAGAAGCACGAGCGCCTCATCGTCCTCGAACCCTGGCAGCAGGAGATCGTCGGCGCCCACCCCTGGGAATTCGTCCGGGGCCTCATCCACTCCGACGGATGCCGGATCACCAACTGGACCACCCGTATGGTCGGCGGTGAACGCAAGCGCTACGAATATCCCCGGTACTTCTTCACCAACGTGTCGGACGACATCCGGCGGCTCTACACCGACACCCTCGACACGCTCGGCGTCCGGTGGACGCACTGCACCCGCGGTGGAAACCCGTACAACATCTCCGTCGCCCAGAAGGCCTCCGTCGCCCTCATGGACACCCACGTGGGACCCAAGTACTGACGGGGATCGCCTACTTGGGGCTGTCGTCCTCGCCGACGTGGTGGACGCGGACCAGGTTCGTCGTGCCGGAGACGCCGGGCGGGGAGCCGGCCGTGATGACCACGATGTCGCCCTTCTTGCAGCGGCCGTACTTCAGCAGCAGTTCGTCCACCTGGTCGACCATCGCGTCCGTGGAGCCGACGTGCGGGCCGAGGAACGTCTCCACACCCCACGTCAGGCTGAGCTGCGAGCGGGTCGCCGGGTCGGAGGTGAAGGCGAGCAGCGGGATCGGGGAGCGGTATCGGGAGAGGCGGCGGACGGTGTCGCCGGACTGGGTGAAGGCGACGAGGAACCTGGCGCCGAGGAAGTCGCCCATCTCGGCCGCGGCGCGGGCTACGGCGCCGCCCTGGGTGCGGGGTTTGTTGCGTTCGGTGAGGGGTGGCAGGCCGGTGGCGAGGAGGTCCTCTTCGGCGGCGGTGACAATGCGGGCCATGGTGCGGACGGTCGCGACGGGGTATTTGCCGACGCTGGTCTCGCCGGAGAGCATGACGGCGTCGGTGCCGTCGATGACGGCGTTGGCGACGTCGGAGGCTTCGGCGCGGGTGGGGCGGGAGTGGTCGATCATCGAGTCGAGCATCTGGGTGGCGACGATGACCGGTTTGGCGTTGCGCTTGGCGAGCTTGATGGCGCGCTTCTGGACGATGGGCACTTGTTCGAGGGGCATTTCGACGCCGAGGTCGCCGCGGGCGACCATGATGCCGTCGAAGGCGGCGACGATGCCGTCGATGTTGTCGACGGCCTGGGGCTTCTCGACCTTGGCGATGACGGGGAGGCGGCGGCCCTCCTCGTCCATGATGCGGTGGACGTCGTGGATGTCGTCGCCGGTGCGGACGAAGGAGAGGGCGATGACGTCGAAGCCCATGCGCAGGGCCCAGCGGAGGTCTGCTTCGTCCTTGTCGGAGAGGGCGGGGACGGAGACGGCGACGCCGGGGAGGTTGAGGCCCTTGTGGTCGGAGACCATGCCGCCTTCGATGACGGTGGTGTGGACGCGGGGGCCGTCGACGGTGGTGACTTCGAGGCAGACCTTGCCGTCGTCGACGAGGATGCGCTCACCGGGGGTGACATCGGTGGCGAGTCCGGTGTAGGTGGTGCCGCAGGTGTGGCGGTCGCCTTCGGCGCCTTCTTCGACGGTGATGGTGAAGGTGTCTCCGCGTTCAAGGAGTACGGGACCTTCGGTGAAGCGGCCGAGTCGGATCTTCGGGCCTTGAAGGTCGGCGAGGAGTCCGATGCTGCGGCCGGTTTCGTCGGCGGCCTTTCGCACCCGCTGGTAGCGGTCCTCGTGTTCGGCGTAGGTGCCGTGGCTGAGGTTGAAGCGGGCTACGTCCATTCCGGCGTCGACCAGGGCTTTGATCTGGTCGTAGGAGTCGGTGGCGGGGCCCAGGGTGCAGACGATTTTTGCTCGGCGCATGGTTTGAGCCTAGGGCTTACCCGTGGGTAGAGAATTGGCCGTGCATGACTACTCAACAACCTTTGCGTGAAGGATTATTGACAACTGTTGAATTGTGCGTGGGGGCGCTCCTATGAGCGCATTGGTGGCTGAGTGTGCGCGTCGTGGCCCGGTGGTGCTGGGTGGATCGGTCGCCGGGGGCGGCACGGAGGGATCGCCCGGTCACCTAGTGTGACGGTTTCGGTGGTTACAGCTGGGGTGGGGTCATCGTGAATCGGGCGTTGACCTGGGCGTGGACGTGTTGGCGTTGGGGTTCGAGGTCGAGGGCCGGGGTTTCTTCGGGGGTGGCGCCGGCGAAGGACATGGAGCGCATGGCGCGGCCGGGGGCGGCGGGGTGGGGCGGGGTGTTCTCGGCGCCGATGTCGGCGAGTTCGACGAGGGCGGCGAGGGTGGCGCCGAGGGCTTCGGCGTATTCGCGGGCGCGTTGGACGGCTTCGTGGACGGCTTGTTGGCGGGCTTGGCGGTGGGCGGGTGAGTTGGGGCGGAGGTCCCACCAGGGGCCGTCGACGCGGGTGAGGTCGAGATCGGCCAGTCGGGTGGTGAGTTCGCCGAGCGCGGTGAAGTCGGTGAGGTCGGCGGTGATGTGGACGCGGCCGTGGTAGGCGCGGATGCGTTCGCCGCGGCCGTGTTTGGTGAGTTCGGGGCTGATGGAGTAGGTGCCGGTCTCGATGTGTTCGACGGCGTCGCCGTAGGACTTGATGAGGTCGAGGGCGGTGGTGTTGCGGCGGGTGAGGTCGGTGAGGGCTTCTCGGCGGTCGGTGCCGCGGGCGGCGACGGTGATGCCGATGCGGGCGATTTCGGGGTCGACCTCGAGGTGGGCTTCGCCGCGGACGGCGATGCGGGGTGCTTCGGGGGTGCCGTAGGGGAGGGAGGGTTGGGGTTGCTCCGTGGTGGGGGTCATACGTTCCACTCTGTCATCGCGTGGGCGGGTGTGGGGGGTGGCTGGTCATCAGATGGAAACCTTCGGGCCCTGTTCGGGAGTGTCATGCGTGGGTCAGAATCTACGCGCGTCGTTGACCGATTCCCGAGGAGTCTGTGACATGTCTTTGAACCGCCGGAAGTTCCTGGAGAAGTCCGCCGTGACGGGTGCGGGGGTGGCGCTCGCGGGTGCGGTCGCGGCTCCGTCCGCGCAGGCCGCGACGGAGTCGGTGGCGAGGGGTGGGAAGAAGCCTGTGAAGCGGTACTCCCTGACCGTGATGGGCACGACGGACCTGCACGGGCATGTCTTCAACTGGGACTACTTCAAGGACGCGGAGTACAAGGACAGCGCGGGCAACGCGCAGGGGCTGTCGCGGATCTCGACGCTGGTGAACGCGGTCCGCAAGGAGAAGGGGCGTTGCAACACCCTGCTCCTGGACGCGGGTGACACGATCCAGGGCACTCCGCTGGCGTACTACTTCGCGAAGGTGGACCCGATCACGGCCAAGCACGGTCCGGTGCATCCGATGGCGCAGGCGATGAACGCGATCGGGTACGACGCGGTGGCGCTGGGGAACCACGAGTTCAACTACGGGATCGAGACGCTGCGGAAGTTCGAGTCGCAGTGCGACTTCCCGCTGCTGGGTGCGAACGCGCTGGACGCGAAGACGCTGAAGCCGGCGTTCCCTCCGTATCTCATGAAGACGTTCCGGGTTCCGGGTGCGCCGGCGGTGAAGGTGGCGGTGCTGGGTCTGACGAACCCGGGTATCGCGATCTGGGACAAGGCTTACGTGCAGGGCAAGTTGGTGTTCCCGGGCCTCGAGGAGCAGGCGGCGAAGTGGGTGCCGAAGCTGCGTTCGATGGGTGCGGACGTGGTGGTGGTGTCGGCGCACTCGGGTGCGTCGGGTACGTCGTCGTACGGTGACCAGTTGCCGTACGTCGAGAACTCGGCGGCGTTGGTGGCGCAGCAGGTGCCGGGTATCGACGCGATTCTGGTCGGGCACGCGCATGCGGAGATTCCGGAGTTGAGGGTCATCAACGCGCAGACGGGGCGGACGGTGGTTCTTTCGGAGCCGTTGGCGTTCGCGGAGCGTTTGTCGGTGTTCGACTTCGAGTTGGTCTTCGAGAAGGGGCGGTGGCAGGTCGAGTCGGTGGCGGCGTCGGTCCGCAACTCGAACTCGGTGGCTGACGATCCGAGGATCACGCGGTTGTTGAAGGATGAGCACGCGTTGGTGGTGGAGTACGTCAATCAGGTGGTCGGTACGGCGACGGAGACGTTGACGACGGTCGAGGCGCGGTACAAGGACGCTCCGATCATCGATCTGATCACGAAGGTGCAGGAGGACGTGGTCAGGGCGGCCTTGGTGGGGACGGAGTACGCGTCGCTGCCGGTGATCGCGCAGGCGTCGCCGTTCTCGCGGACGTCGGAGATTCCGGCGGGTGAGGTGACGATCCGGGATCTGTCGGGTCTGTACGTGTATGACAACACGTTGGTGGCGAAGGTGCTGACGGGTGCGCAGGTGCGGGCGTATCTGGAGTATTCGGCGAACTATTTCGTGCGGACCGCGGTGGGTGCGGTGGTGGACGTGGAGAAGCTGACGAACGCGAACGATCGTCCGGACTACAACTACGACTATGTGTCGGGGTTGCGGTACGACATCGACATCTCTCAGGCGGAGGGTTCGCGGATCAGGAATCTGACGTTCGGCGGTGTGGCGCTGGATGACGCGCAGCAGTTCGTGCTCGCGGTGAACAACTACCGGGCGAACGGTGGTGGCGCGTTCCCGTTCGTGGCGTCGGCCAAGGAGGTGTGGTCGGAGTCGACGGAGATTCGTACGCGGATCGCCGAGTGGGTGACGGCGAAGGGCAGTCTCGACCCGAAGGAGTTCGCGTCGGTGGACTGGAGGCTCACGCGGGAGGGCACGCCGGTCTTCTAGGTCCGCGCGGTGGCGTGAACGGCGTCGGTGTTCCCTTTTGGGGGGCCGGCGCCGTTTGGCGTGCGGGCCCGTGTGCGGGGCGGTCCGTGAGGGCCGGGGGGGCGGTTCTATCGTCCGTCGACGAGGGGGGTGAGGGTCGGGGTCTGTCGTGTGGGCGGGACCTGTGGGTGGGGTTCGAGTCCGAAGGTGGTGAAGGCCGTTCGTCGTGGGAGTGGGTAGGGGTCTTTGCCGGTGAGGGAGTTGAGGATGGTGGCGCTGCGCCAGGCGGCGAGGCCGAGGTCGGGGGCGCCGACGCCGTGGGTGTGGAGTTCGGCGTTCTGGACGTAGACGCGGCCGGTGACGGTGGGGTCGAGGTGGAGGCGGAACTGGTCGTCGATGCGGGGGCGTTCGGAGCTGTCGCGGCGTAGGTAGGGGTCGAGTCCGGCGAGGATGCGGTCGAGGGGGCGTTCGCGGTAGCCGGTGGCGAGGACGACGGCGTCGGTGGTGAGGCGGGTACGGGTGCCCTGTTGGCCGTGTTCGAGGTGGAGTTCGACTTTGGTGGTGGCGACGCGTCCCGCGGTGCGGACGGTGACGGCGGGGGTGAGGACGGCGTCGGGCCAGTCGCCGTGCAGGGTGCGGCGGTAGAGCTCGTCGTGGATGGCGGCGATGGTGTCGGCGTCGATGCCTTTGTGGAGTTGCCATTGGGCGGCGACGAGACGGTCGCGTACGGGTTCGGTGAGGGCGTGGAAGTAGCGCGTGTAGTCGGGGGTGAAGTGTTCGAGGCCGAGTTTGGAGTACTCCATGGGGGCGAAGGCTTCGGTGCGGGCGAGCCAGTGGATCTTCTCGCGTCCGGGGGGGCGGTTTCTGAGGAGGTCGAGGAAGACTTCGGCGCCCGACTGTCCGGCGCCGATGACGGTGATGTGTTCGGCGGTGAGGAAGCGGTCGCGGTGGGCGAGGTAGTCGGCGGCGTGGATGACGGGGACGCCGGGGGCTTCCACGAGGGGTTGGAGGGCGTCGGGGATGTGGGGGGCGGTGCCGACGCCGAGGACGATGTTGCGGGTGTGGGTGCGGCCGAGGGCTTCGGCTTCTCCGTCGGGGTCGAGTTGGGTGAAGTCGACTTCGAAGAGGGCGCGTTCGGGGTTCCAGCGGACCGCGTCGACCTGGTGTCCGAAGTGGAGTCCGGGGAGGCGGTCGGCGACCCAGCGGCAGTAGGCGTCGTATTCGGCGCGCTGGATGTGGAAGCGCTCGGCGAAGTAGAAGGGGAAGAGGCGGTCGCGGTCTTTGAGGTGGTTGAGGAAGGACCAGGGGCTGGCGGGGTCGGCGAGGGTGACGAGGTCGGCGAGGAAGGGGACTTGGAGGGTGGCGCCGTCGATGAGGAGGCCGGGGTGCCAGTCGAAGCCGGGGCGTTGTTCGTAGAAGACGGTGTCGAGTTCGGGGAGGGGCTGGGCGAGGGCGGCGAGGGAGAGGTTGAACGGGCCGATGCCGATGCCCACGAGGTCGCGGGGTGCTTCGGGTTCGTGGAGTGGGGGGTGGGGCGTCGGGCTCATCGGGGGGTGTGTCCTTCCACCAGTTTCAGGAGCGCGGCCAGGTCGTCAGGCCGGGTGTGAGGGTTGAGGAGGGTGACTTTGAGCCAGAGGCGGTCGTCGAGCCGCGCGCGGCCGAGGACGGCGCGGCCGTCGTGGAGGAGGGTGCGGCGTACGGCGGCGACGGTTTCGTCGGAGGCTCCGGCGGGCCGGAACAGGACGGTGCTGAGGGTGGGTGGGGCGTAGAGCTCCAGGCCGGGGCGGGAGGCGATGAGGTCGGCGAGGTCGGTGGCTCGGTCGCAGACGTGGTCGACGAGTGTGCCGAGGCCGGTGCGGCCGAGGGTTTTGAGGGTGACGGCGATCTTGAGGATGTCGGGGCGTCGGGTGGTGCGCAGGGAGCGGTCGAGGAGGTCGGGGAGTCCGGCTTCGGTGTCGTCGTCGGCGTTGAGGTAGTCGGCCTGGTGTCGCAGTGCGGTGAGGTCGTGGGGGTCCCGTACGGCGAGGAGGCCGGCGGCGATGGGCTGCCAGCCGAGTTTGTGCAGGTCGAGGGTGACGGTGTGGGCGCGGTCGAGTCCCTCGAGTGTGGCTCTGCGGTGGTCGCTGAAGAGGAGGCCTCCGCCGTAGGCGGCGTCGATGTGGAGGCGGGCGCCGTGGGTGGCGCAGACGTCGGCGAGGTCGGGCAGGGGGTCGACGAGTCCGGCGTCGGTGGTGCCGGCGGTGGCGGCGACGAGGAGGGAGCCGCGGGGGCCTCGGAGCGTGGTGAGGGCTTCGTCGAGGGCTACGGGGTCCATGGTGCCGGCGGGGGCTGGGATGACGACGGGGTCGGGCAGGCCGAGCAGCCAGGCGGCGCGGGGCAGTGAGTGGTGGGCGTTGGCGCCGTGGACGAGTTGGACGCCGTTGTGTGCTTCTCGGGCGAGGAGGACGGCGAGTTGGTTGGATTCGGTGCCGCCGGTGGTGACGAGGGCGGTGGCGGTGTGCGGCTCGTTCGCCGTTGCGTAGATCTCGGCGGCGAGGGCGGTGGTCACGAGGGATTCGAGTTCCGAGGCGGCCGGTGCCTGGTCCCAGGAGTCCAGGGACGGGTTGAGGGCGGAGGCGGCGAGGTCGGCCGCGGTGGCGACGGCGAGGGGCGGGCAGTGCAGGTGGGCGGCGCACAGGGGGTCGGCGGGGTCGGCGGAGCCTTCGGCGAGGGCGTGGACGAGGGTGCGCAGGGCGTCGTCGGTTCCGTGCCGGGGCAGGGGGTCGCCGGCCGCTTCCCGCAGGCGTCGGGCGACGTTCTCGGGGCCTCCGGCGGGCAGGGGTCCGCCGCGTGCGGTGCTGCCGGTGCGCAATGCGTCGAGCACGGTGTCGAGCAGTGGCCGCAGTGCGCCGGGGCCTTCGGGACCTGAGGCGAGGGGCGGCGTGCTCATGGGTGTCCTCCGGTGGGCGCGCGGCAGGGGGTCCAAGCCTGTACGGGATGGGGGCGGCGCGCCCGCAGAGCACAACGATCTGACCCGAATGGGGGTACTGCCGTGCGGAGGAAAGGTGAGGGGTGGGGCGGGGGTGAAGGGTGGGGCGGGAGTGACGGGTGGTGTGGAGGGGGCGCTCCGCGCGGTGGGGGGCGTGCGGTGCGGTGCCGTGCCGGGTCTGGTGGATTCCGGGGCTCGGCGGGATGCGGGGTCCGCCGGCCGCCCCGGCCGGTGGACCCCGCGTCGCGGGGGATCTAGCTGTGGCTCGCCTCTCGTACCTTCAGTGCCCTGGCCAGGTCGTCGAGTTGGTCGACGAGCTTGCGGCGCAGGGCGGGGATGGGGTCGGCGTCGCGCAGGCATGCCTCGCCGAGGGCGAGGGTCTCGGGTGTGACGGCGTGGGCGGGGAAGGCGTAACGGCCGGCGGCGTCGGCGATGGCGGGGCCGCGGCGGGCGGCGAGGGCCACGGCGTCGGGCCAGTAGCGATCGACGTACTCCCGTACGAGGTCCGCCTGTTCGGGCTGCCAGAAGCCCTGGGCGGTCGCGGTGAACAGGTAGTTGGAGAGGTGGTCGGAGGCGAACATCTCTTCCCAGGCGCGTCGTTTGGCCTCGGGGTCGGGCAGCGCGGCGCGGCAGCGGGCGGCGCCTTCCTGGCCGGTGGCGCTGGGGTCCTGGACGAGTTCGGCCTCGATGACGGCGTCGTCGATGGCGCCGAGGACGGCGAGGCGGCCGAGGACGCGCCAGCGCAGTTCGGGGTCGAGCTCCGGGCCGCCGGGGACGGTGCCCTCGGAGAACCAGGCGCTGATGGTGTCGGGGTGCGCGGCGACGGCGATGTAGTGGCGTACGGCGGTGAGGCGCAGCCCCGGGTTGTCGCCGTCCTCGGTGCGGCGCAGGAGGTCGCGGCAGAGGTCGGCGAGGGTGGCGAGGGCGGTCGGGCGGTCCTCGGCGGGCAGCAGGCGGTCGGCGACCTGGGTGGCGGCGAACGTCAGGACGCCCTGGACGAGGGCGAGGTCGGTCTCGTGCGGGAGGTGGGTGCGGGCGGCGTCCACGTAGGCCATGGCGGGCATTTCGCCGTCGCGTACGGCGTCGCGCAGGGCGTTCCAGACGACGGCGCGGGTGAGGGGTTCGGGGAGGCCGGAGAGGGCGGTGCTGATGGTCTGGAAGGAGTCGGTGTCGAAGCGGATCTTGGCGTAGGTGAGGTCGCCGTCGTTGAGGAGGAGCAGGGCGGGGCGGCGGCCGGGGCCGAGTTCGACGGGGGCTTCCTGGGGTACGTCGGTCTCGAAGCGGTCCCGTGGGACGAGTCGCCCGTCCTCGCCCGGGACGGTGTCGTAGGTGCCGACGGCGATGCGGTGGGGGCGGCTGCCGTGGTGTTCGACGGTGAGGTGCCAGGTGCCCTGGGTCTCGGTGAGCGCGGGGCGGAGGGTGTCGACGCCGGTGGTGCGCAGCCAGGTGGCGGCCCATGCCTGGACGTCGCGTTCGGTGGCGGCGGCGAGGGAGTCGATGAAGTCGGCGAGGGTGGCGTTGGCGAACTTGTGGCGGGTGAAGTGGGTGTTGATGCCGGCCAGGAAGTCCTTCTCGCCGAGCCAGGTGACGAGTTGGCGCAGGGCGGAGGCGCCCTTGGCGTAGGAGATGCCGTCGAAGTTGAGCATGGCGGACGCGGTGTCGGGGACGGCGTCCGGGTCGGGGGCGACGGGGTGGGTGGAGGGGCGCTGGTCGGCGTCGTAGCCCCAGGGTTTGCGGGTGACGCCGAAGTCGGTCCAGGTGTCGGTGAAGCGGGTGGCTTCGGTGAGGGTCTGGTAGCCCATGTACTCGGCGAAGGACTCGTTGAGCCAGATGTCGTCCCACCAGCGCAGGGTGACGAGGTCGCCGAACCACATGTGGGCCATTTCGTGGGCGATGACCATGGCGCGGGTCTGGCGTTCGGTGTCGGTGACGGCGGAGCGGTAGACGAACTCGTCGCGGAAGGTGACGAGGCCGGGGTTCTCCATGGCGCCGGCGTTGAATTCGGGGACGAACGCCTGGTCGTAGGAGTCGAAGGGGTAGGGCTCGTCGAACTTCTCGTGGTAGCGGTCGTAGCAGGCGCGGGTGATGTCGAGGATCTCGTCGGCGTCGGTGTCCAGGTAGGGGGCGAGCGAGCGGCGGCAGTGGATGCCGAAGGGGAGGCCGCCGTGCTCGGTGCGGACGGAGTGCCAGGGGCCGGCTGCGACGGCGACGAGGTAGGTGGAGATCGGTGGGGTGGGGGCGGCCTTCCAGCGGCCTTCTCCCAGGTGTTCGGTGACGCCGTTGGCGAGGACGGTCCAGCCGTCGGGTGCGGTGACGGAGAGGTCGAAGACGGCCTTCAGGTCGGGCTGGTCGAAGGCGGCGAAGACGCGCTGGACGTCTTCCATGAACAGCTGGGTGTAGAGGTAGGTCTCGCCGTCGGTGGGGTCGGTGAAGCGGTGCATGCCCTCGCCGGTGCGGGAGTAGTGCATGCCGGTGTCGAGGCGCAGTTCGTGTTCGCCCTCGGTCAGGCCCTTGAGGGGCAGCCTGTTCCCGTCGAGGGTTTCGGGGTCGAGGGGCTGCCCGTCGAGGGTGACGGAGCGCAGTTCGGCGGGCTTCAGCTCGACGAAGGTGTCCGCGTCGGCGCGGGCGGTGAACCGGATGACGGTCCGGGAGTCGAAGGTCTCGTCCCCGCGGGTCAGGTCGAGTTCGATCCCGTAGTGGTGGACGTCGAGGAGCTTGGCACGGGTCTGCGCTTCGTCGCGCGTCAGTACGGACATGGGGACATGCTGCCTGATGGGTCCGGCAGGGCACAGGGGTGGCCTGTTATGCGGCTTGTGTCCGGTCCGGTCGGGGGTGCGGCCCTGTTCCGGTGTGGGGTCGGCTGCGTCGGTCCCGGGGTGAGGTTCCTGTTCCGGGGCCTGGTGGCGGTGGTGGGTGGGTGCTTCGTGCGGGGTGCCCGGCGGGGGCACCCGGTGTCACTCCCCCGTGGCCCCGGGGGCCTGTCCCGTGCCGTCCGCGATGCTCTCGTGGTGGCGGATGACCTCGGCGATGATGAAGTTCAGCAGCTTTTCCGCGAAGGCCGGATCCAGCTTGGCGTTCTCTGCGAGCCGGCGCAGGCGGGCGATCTGCTGGGCCTCGCGGGAGGGGTCGGCGGGCGGCAGTTGGTGGGCCGCTTTGAGGTGGCCGACCTGCTGGGTGCATTTGAAGCGCTCGGCGAGCATGTGGACGACGGCGGCGTCGATGTTGTCGATGCTGTCGCGCAGGCGGGCGAGTTCGGCGCGCACCGCCGCGTCGGCGTCCGCGCCGGGTTTGTCGGTCGCGTCGCCGCTGTTGCTGGTCGGTTCGCCGCTGTCGTCAGTCGCGTTGCCGGTGGGGTCGGTCGCGTCGCCGGTGTTGCTGGTGGTCATGGTCGGCCAGCCTACGTGGCGTGCGGGCGCTCGGTCGTGGGCGGATCGTGGGGGTCGGGGGCGCGGTCGTCGCGGGTGCCGGGCGGGGTGCGGCCCTGTTGTGCGCGGAAGCGGACGGGAGCGGTGCCGACGCGGCGGGTGAACAGGCGGGAGAAGTAGGCGGGGTCGTCGTAGCCGACGCGTCTGGCCACGGCGGCGACGGGGAGTTCGGTGGCGGCGAGGAGTTCCTTGGCGCGGCCGAGGCGGATGGTGAGGAGGTAGTCCTTGGGGCTGCGGCCGGAGGCGCGGCGGACGGCGCCGCGCAGTTCGGCGGGGGTCATGCCGTGCCGGGCCGCGTGTTCGGCGACGGTCAGTGGCTGGAAGGCGTCCCGGGCGAGGGCGTGCAGCACGGGGTCGCCGTCGGGGGTGAGGTCGGCGCGGGCGCGGCGCAGCGCGACGAGGAGTTCGTGGACGGCGGCGCCGGTCTCGGCCTCCAGCAGGGGGTTGCCGCTGTGGGCGGCGCGGGCGATGCGGGCGACGGTGGCGCGGGCTCCGGTCGCGTCGGAGAGGGGGACGACGGGGCGGTCCGGTTCGATGTAGCCGAGTTCGGTGTAGGCGGTGGTCGCGGGGCCGGTGAAGTCGACGAAGCACTCGTCCCAGCTGGGGTCGGGTCCGTAGTGGTGGGGTACGCCGGGGGTGAGCCAGAGCAGGGCGGGCGCGGTGATGGTGTGGCGGTGTCCACGGGGGTCCTGGAGCCAGCCGCCGCCGGCGCTGACGACGACGGCGACGTGGTGGTCGAGGGTGCGTGGCCCGACGGGGGGCAGTTCGCCGTGCTGGAGGCCGACGCCGAGGCAGGTGAGGCCGAGCCGGTGGTGGACGGGGGCGGGGGTGAGGTACCGCATCCAGGTGTGGTGCATCCGCTGTCCTCCCGCCGGTGCGGCCGGTGTCGTTCCTCGGTGCGCTTCGGTCCGGTTTCGGTGCGGCTTCGGTCCGGCTCCGGTGCGGCTTCGGTCCGACTCCGGTGCCTAGTCCGTCCGTATTCCGTCCGCATTCGGTGAGACTTCGGTCCAAGCAGAGGTGATCTTTGTCCATGGACGTCGTCGCCGCCAGGGGGTGAGGGTGGGCCCATGAGCGAGTTCACGGTGGGGGACACGGATTTTCTGCTGGACGGACGGCCGGTGCGGCTGCTGTCGGGCGCGCTGCACTACTTCCGGGTGCGTGAGGAGCAGTGGGGGCACCGGCTCGGGATGCTGCGGGCGATGGGCCTCAACTGTGTGGAGACGTACGTCCCGTGGAATCTGCACGAACCGCGGCCGGGCGTGTTCCGTGACGTGCAGGCGCTGGGCCGGTTCCTGGACGCGGCGCGGGAGGCGGGGCTGTGGGCGATCGTGCGGCCCGGCCCCTACATCTGTGCGGAGTGGGAGAACGGCGGGCTGCCGCACTGGCTGACGGGACGGCCGCGCACCAGGGACGAGGAGTACCTGCGGGACGTGGAGCGCTGGTTCCACCATCTGATGCACGAGATCGTGCCCCGGCAGATCGACCGGGGTGGCCCCGTGCTGATGGTGCAGGTCGAGAACGAGTACGGCAGTTACGGATCCGACCAGGTGTATCTGCGGCGTCTGGCCGACGTGCTGCGTGCCGAGGGGGTGAGCGTCCCGCTGTTCACCTCGGACGGTCCCGAGGACCACATGCTCAGTGGCGGCTCCGTTCCCGGTGTCCTCGCGACGGTCAATTTCGGCTCCCGTGCCCGTGAGGCGTTCGAGGTGCTGCGCCGGCACCGCTCGGAAGGCCCCCTGATGTGCATGGAGTTCTGGTGCGGCTGGTTCGACCACTGGGGCGGTGAGCACGTCGTACGGGATCCGGGGGACGCGGCGGACGCGCTGCGCGAGATCCTGGAGTGCGGGGCGTCGGTCAATCTCTACATGGCGCACGGGGGGACGAACTTCGCGGGCTGGGCGGGTGCGAACCGGGGCGGTGGAGCGCTCCACGAGGGCCTGCTGGAGCCGGATGTCACCTCGTACGACTACGACGCTCCCCTCGACGAACTCGGTCGGCCCACGGAGAAGTTCTGGCGCTTCCGGGAGATCCTGGCCGGGTACGCGCAGGGGCCGCTGCCGGAGCTGCCGCCGGCCCCGGCGCCGTTGGGCGCGTCCGCGGTCGTGGATCTGCGGGAGTGGGCTGCGCCGGATGCGGTGCTGGAGGCGCTGGGCGGTCCGGAGGCCGAGTACGCCGTGCCTCCCACCTTCGAGGAAGTGGACGTGGACCGGGGCCTGGTCAGGTACGAGCTGACCGTGCCGGGGCCCCGGGGACCGTATCCGCTGCTGCTGCGCGGGCTGCGGGATCTGGCGGTGGTGTTCGTCGACGGAGTGGCGGCCGGGGTGCTGACCGAGGACGACTGCCGGCTCGGCGAGCCCGTCGCGGGGGACGCGCGGGTGGAGATGTGGGTGGAGTCGCTGGGCAGGGTCAACTACGGGCCGCGTTCGGGCGAGCCGAAGGGCATCACCGGGGGTGTGCTGCACGAGCGGCAGTATCTGCACGGGGTGCGGGCTCGGGGACTGCGTCTCGACGCGTTCGACGACGGCGTCGACGGGGTGCCGTTCGCGGCGCTGCCCGCGGAGGGTGCCCGGGGTCTGTACCGCGGCACGGTGGAGGTGCGCGGCGCCGGGGACGCCTTCCTCGATCTTCCGGGCTGGACGCGGGGGTTCGTGTGGATCAACGGGTTCAATCTCGGCCGCTACTGGTCGGCGGGCCCGCAGCGGTCGCTGTACGTGCCCGGACCGGTGCTGCGCGAGGGGGTCAACGAGGTGTGGGTCCTGGAGTTCCAGGAGTCGGGCGGGGAGTCGGCCGGGCCGGTGCCGCCGGTTCTGCGCGGCCCGGCTCCGATCGGGGCGCACGATGCTCCGCCCGGGTCGCGGGGCCGGGGCTAGACCGTGCGGGGGTGTGCGCTCCCGCGAGCACGGCGCGGGCACCCGCGAGTGGGTCGCGGGCGCCCGCGCCGTGTCATGACGGCGACCGGGCCCCTACAGGGTGGACGCCGCCCTGGCTATGGCAGCCGCGAAGGTCGAGACCTCGCTGTAGACGCCGGGGTATCCGGGCTCGGCGCAGCCCTGGCCCCAGCTGACGATCCCGACCTGGACGAACGCGCCGGAGTCGTCCTTGCGGAACATCGGTCCGCCGGAGTCGCCCTGGCAGGTGTCGACCCCGCCCTGCTGGACGAACCCGGCGCAGATCTCGTCACCGGGCACGAGGTCGCTGCCGTACGCCTGCCGGCAGACGGCGTCGCTGACGAAGGGCACGGTGGCCTTGAGGAGGTAGCGCTGCTGGGCGCCGCCCTCGCGGGTGGCGCCCCAGCCGGCGACGGTGAAGTTCCCGTTGTTGTAGGCGGTGGTGGTGGCGATCTTCAGGGTGGGCTGCTGGATGGGCGTGGCGAGCTTGATGAGGGCCCAGTCCTTGCCCTTGCCGTTGTAGCCGGGTGCCTGGAGTACCTTCGTCGACTTGACCTTGATCGCGCTGGTGCTCTGCAGGTCGACGACGCCGGCGGTGGCGGTGATGGAGGTGTTGGTGCCGGAGCCGTTCACACAGTGCGCGGCGGTCAGCACGATCTGCTGGGTGTAGAGGGCGCCGCCGCAGCCCATGGAGAGCCGGACCATGAAGGGGAACTCCCCCTGCGCGGCACGGGTTCCGCCGACGACGGGCGCGGGCGCGGCCTGGGCGGAGACGGGCTGGAGCGAGACGGCGGCGAGGGCGACGGCGCCGAGGGCGAGGAGTCTTCTGAGGCCCGTGGACTTCTTCGGAGACTTCAACGTGCTTCCTCTCGTGGGGGGTCGAGGGTGGCGGTGGCACGAACCGAGCGTCCTGCGGCGTGTCGACGCGGCGGGAGCCGTGCGGTGAACGGCACGGCGCGCAGCACGACAGGCCAGAGAAATGACATGCACCCGCCAATCCTTTGCGCATTATTGAGACGCCGGAGCGCCCCGGCAAGAACCGCGTTTCGGCCAGCCGCTCCCCGGCGCACGCCGTCGCATCCCCGCGGGCGCACGCACTCGTCCGGCCGCTCGGCGGAACCCGGCCTAGAGTGGAGTGCGGACGGCGGCGTCTTCAGGGGGTGCGGACGTGGCGAACGGCGGACCCGTCGAGCACGGCTTCCCGCACCTGGACACGGTGCGGGCCTCGATCACCGCGCTCTACAGACGGCTCTCGTACGACACCATCCACACCTTCGCGACCAGCGTGGCCCCCGTCGACGTGGCCTTCGGCGACATCGACGACCTGTACCTGGGAGCGCAGCGGGTGGCCCGCGAGATGGTGCGCCACTACCGTCTGCCGGACGCCCGGATGATCATCGGCTTCCGTGAGATGACCCATGCGGCGAACGTCGAACTCACGGCGGGCCCGGAGTACTTCGTCGAACTCAACGACCGCTTCCGCACCCATCGCAGGGACATCGGCGCCGCCCTCGCCCACGAGGTGATGCATGTCTATCTGCACCGCCTGGACCTCTCCTTCCCCGGCACCCGTGACAACGAGATCCTCACGGACACCGCCGCGACGTATCTCGGGGCGGGCTGGCTGCTGCTCGACGCCTACCGCGAGGACGCGGCCTCCTCGCAGAAGCTCGGCTATCTCACCCCCGAGGAGTTCGGCTACGTCCTCGCCAAACGCGCCCTGGTCTTCGGCGAGGACCCCTCCGTCTGGTTCACCAGTCCGCAGGCCTACACCGCGTACACGAAGGGCATGGCGAAGGCCCGCGGCGACGAGCAGCAGCCCCCGCTGACCGCGGCCGGCTGGGCGGGCCGCCGCCGCTACGCGAAGGACCGGCGCCACGCCCAGGACCACCCAGGCCCCGGCCCGCACCCCGCGGTCCCCTACGCGTTCACCCCGGACGGCCACGGCCCGCTGCGCGTCTCCTTCCCCTGTCCGACCTGCCACCAGCGGATCAGAGTGCCCGTACGCGGCCGGGTACGGGCGCGCTGCACGCTGTGCGGCACGGTGCTGGAGTGCGACACCTAGGCGTGTCGCGACAGTCCCGCCTGCCTCGCGACGCCCGGCACGCCCCGGGGCGATGCCACGGCGCACGGAGCGTGCGGTAGCCGCGGGGTGAGTCAGAACACCCCGAAAGGCTTTGCCTCGCGCCTCCTTCAGGAGCGAGGGTCGAAGGATGAGCACGAACGACCCCGCGGCGCGTCTCCTCACCGCTGTGTACGAGGGTGACGAGGACGCGGTGGTGCGGCTGCTGCGCTCCGGCGCGAGCCCGGAGTCGGCGGACGCGGAGGGCGGGACGGCGCTGTATCTGGCCGCGGTCAGCGACCGGCCGGACGTCGTACGGTTGTTGCTGACCGCGGGCGCCGACCCGGACCGGCTCAGCCAGGGCACGGACGCCCCGCTGTGCGGGGCGGCCTGCGGCGGCCACACGGAGGTCGTACGGGCCCTGCTCGCGGCGGGCGCGGGTCCCGACCGTGTGGAGGGGTTCGGATTCACGGCGCTGACCTGGGCGGTGCAGCAGGGCCGGGCCGCGGTGGTGACGGAACTGCTCGCGGCCGGCGCGGACCCCGACCGGCCGGGACCGACGGGTGAGCCCCCGATCGTGGCGGCCGCCCGGCGCGGCTCTCCCGGCTGTGTCCGCGCCCTCCTCCAGCGCGGAGCGCGGGAGCGGTCCGCCGCGCTCGCCGAGGCGCATCGCTGGCTGGCCGTCGACGTGGAGGCCGCACTCCGCGCGGGCCTGGAGCGGACCTACGGTCCCGGCCACCCGTCGGCCGTCCACCGCTACCCGGAGGACGGCGGTATCACCGTCGAGGTGCAACTCCTCGACCCCGCCGGGCACCCCGTGTCCGGCAACGACCAGCAGACCGGTCACGCCGCCATCGCCACCCTCCTGGAGACATCCCTCGGCATCGCCGCCCCCGCCCCGGAACTCGCCGCCCGCGCCCTGCGCCGCGCCGACCCCGCCGACGACGACTGGACCGAGGCGGCTAAGGCTCTCGGCCTGCGCGGCGACGAGGACACGTTCCGCGCGGCGGTGCTGTGGTGCCGCGGCGCCGATCCGCTCCGGCAGGCCTTCGGCGCCGATGTGCTGGGCCGGTCCCGCGCGCCTCGAAGCAGGCAGGTACTGCGTGAACTCGCCCGCGAGACCGGGCATCCCGTGGTCGCGCGAGCCGCCGTCGCCGCTCTGGGCCGCCGCGCGGACCCGGCCGCGCTCCCCGAAGTCCTGCGCCACGCGGAACACCCGGAGGCCGCCGTGCGCGCGGCGGTCGCCGACGCGCTGGCCGGACTGCTGGCCGCCGGCCACACCGAGGGCATGGAACAACTCCGCACCCTGGCCGAGGACCACGACACCGAGGTCCGCGCACGGGCGGCACACGCGCTGACGGTGCTGCGCGGGGAGAACTGACCGACAGGGAGAACGCGCCGGCGGGCGGAACCGACCGGCGGGGAGACCCGGCCAGGGGCTCGGCCCACCGTCCGGAAGCCGGGGACAGCCGGTCCTCGCGCGCGCGATCGCCCGTCCTCGCGCCCGATCGCCCGTCCTCGCGCGCGAACCGCCCGTCCTCCCCCCGCGCGGCGGGGCGGGGCCGGCGGGCTCAGGCCCCGGCGGGTATCGCTGCGGGGGCGGTGACCCGGCGCGCTCTGACACGCACCACGGCGAGCCGGCACACGACCTGGGACAGAGCCATCAGAAGCAGTGCGGCGGTCCACGCGTCGGCCCCGGTGATCAGGTTGTCGCGGCTGAACCGCGCGACACTGCCCGCACCGCCGTGGGTGGCCCAGAACTCGAATCCGGCGCGGGCGGCCATGCCGACGATCCACAGGAGCGCGGCGAG
The DNA here is from genome assembly GCF_042887295.1 of Streptomyces sp. NPDC057950. Classification (NCBI taxonomy): domain Bacteria; kingdom Bacillati; phylum Actinomycetota; class Actinomycetes; order Kitasatosporales; family Streptomycetaceae; genus Streptomyces; species Streptomyces sp. NPDC057950. Next base: position 294,253 of record NZ_JBHVPP010000002.1, on the reverse strand, counting down.
CGCCCCGGCTCTGGCGATCGCGACCCCGTCGGCCGCCCGGCCGAGCCGGGTGGCCGCGCCACAGGCGAGACCCAGGGCCGCGCCGGCGGCGACGGTGACGGCGTCGAGGCGGATGTCGTGCCCCTCGGTCGGGAAGGACTTGAGGTAGTACGCGGCCGCGGCGGCGACGGCGGCCAGCGGCAACAGCGTGTGGAGCAACGTCACTCGGGTGCCGCGGATCTGCGGGATCACGAGGAGGATGAGAGCCGCGGAGATGATGTAGTCGGTCGTCGTCATGCCTTCGAGACTGCCGTTCGCGGCGCCGCGCGTCCTCAACCACCGGGTTGAGCACGGGTGGGTTTCCGGCCTCCACCCAGGGGTTGAGACCGGCGGCGCGCAGGCCGGCGAACGCGGCCCGTGCGAGCCGGCGGGACCGGGGCGTCAGCGGCCTCCCGCCGACTCCCCCGCCGCGCCGCCCGCTCCGTACACCGCGCCGGGCTCCTCCGCGCGCGCCAGGAGTTCCAGGGCCGTGTCACCGGCCTCGGAGGGGCTCCGGCGGGCTCCGCTGTCCGCGCCCGGCCCCGGCCGCCAGCCCTCCATGACGGTGATGCGGCCCCCCTCGGTCTCGAAGACGCGTCCGGTGACGCCCGCGCTGGCGTCCGCCCCCAGCCACACGACCAGCGGCGACACGTTCTCGGGCGCCATCGCGTCGAAGGAACCGGCGTCCGGTGCGGCCATCGCCTGGGCGAAGGCGTGTTCGGTCATCCGGGTGCGGGCCGCGGGCGCGATCGCGTTGACCTGGACGCCGTAACGCCCCAACTCGGCGGCGGCGACCAGGGTCAGCCCGATGATCCCGGCCTTGGCGGCGCTGTAGTTGCCCTGCCCGAGCGAGCCCAGCAGCCCCGCCCCACTGCTCGTGTGGACGACCCGGGCCCGCGGCGTCCGCCCCGCCTTCGCCTCCGCCCGCCAGTGCGCCGCCGCGTGCTTCAGGGGCAGGAAGTGGCCCTTGAGGTGGACGCGCAGGACGGCGTCCCAGTCCTCCTCGTCCAGGTTGACGAGCATCCGGTCGCGCAGGAAGCCCGCGTTGTTGACGAGGGTGTCGAGGCGTCCGTACGTCTCCAGGGCGGTGCGCACCAGGGACGCGGCACCCTTGGTGGTGGCGACGTCGCCCACGTGGGCCACCGCTTCGCCGCCCGCCGCGCGGATCTCCGCCACGACCCGCGCGGCCGGGCCGTCCGCACCCGGCGAGCCGTCCAGCCCGACCCCGAGGTCGTTCACGACGATCCGCGCGCCCTCGGCGGCGTACGCGAGCGCGTGCGCCCGGCCGAGCCCGCGCCCCGCGCCGGTGACGATCACGACCCGTTCCCGGCACAGCAGCGGTCCGCTCATCTCAGTCCTCCTGGTAGGTCGGTTCGGCCGGTTCGGCCCTGTTGGCGGTCGCGGCGTCGAGGAAGGCGGGCCGTTCCCCTCCCCCGTGGACGAGGAGCGAGGCCCCGCTGATGTAGGCGGCGGCGTCCGACGCGAGGAAGACGGCGGCCCCGCCCACATCGGACGGGTCGGCGAGACGGCCGAGCGGGACGGTCCGGGAGACGGCGGCGACGCCCTGCTCGCCGCCGTAGTGGAGGTGGGACAGCTCGGTGCGGACCATGCCGACGACGAGGGTGTTGACCCTGATGTCGGGGGCCCACTCGACGGCCATCGAACGGGCCAGGTTCTCCAGGCCCGCCTTGGCCGCCCCGTACGCCGCCGAACCCGGTGACGGGCGCGTCCCGCTCACACTGCCGATCATCACGATCGATCCCCCGGCCCGCCTGAGGTGCGCGTACGCGGCGAGCGAGGCGGTCAGCGGCGCGACGAGGTTGAGCTCGATGACGCGCGCGTGCCGCTCGGCGCCGGCCTCGGCCAGGGGGCGGTACGGGGCGCCGCCGGCGTTGTTGACCAGTACGTCGAGCCGGGGCAGCGCGTCGAAGAAGGTGTGCACGGCGGACGGGTCGCACAGGTCGACCGGGACGAACTCCGTCCCGGCGACGGGCGCTTCGGGGGGTCTGCGGGCGCAGATCAGCACCTTCGCGCCCGCCTTGACGAAGGCCCGCGCGATCCCGGCCCCGACCCCGCGGGTCCCGCCGGTGACGACGACGGTCCGCCCGCCGAGACCCATGCCGTCCGAGCCGTCCATACCGTCCGAGCCGTCCGAGCCGTCCGAGCCGTCCGTGCCGTCCGTGCCGTCCGTGCTTTCCACGTTGTCCACAGGGCCTCCCGCGCGGATGCATTCGCTGCTAGCTTCGAGACTGCACCTAACAAACGTTTGGTGGGAAGGTAGCTGATGCGTCCATGGGTGTCTCCACCTCGTCCCCGGAAAAACGGATCTCCGTCGTCACGGTCGACTTCCCGCCGGTGAACGCGCTGCCGGCGCGCGGCTGGTTCGACCTCGCCGACGCCGTGCGCGCCGCGGGCCGCGACCCGGGAACACGGTGTGTCGTGCTGACGGCCGCCGGGCGCGGTTTCAACGCGGGCGTGGACATCAAGGAGATGCAGCGGGAGGCCCGGGAGACCGGGGGCCACCACGCACTCGTCGGGGCGAACCGCGGCTGCTTCGAGGCATTCGCCGCGGTCTACGAGTGCGAGGTGCCGGTCGTCGCGGCGGTCCACGGATTCTGTCTGGGCGGCGGGATCGGACTGGTGGGGAACGCGGACGCGATCGTGGCGAGCGAGGACGCCACCTTCGGGCTGCCCGAGCTGGACCGCGGCGCCCTCGGCGCGGCCACCCACCTGGCCCGTCTGGTCCCGGGGCACCTGATGCGCGCGCTCTACTACACCGCGCGCACGGCGACCGCGGCCGAGCTGCACGCGCACGGCTCGGTGTGGAAGGTCGTACGGCGCGAGGAGCTCCGGGACGCCGCCCTGGAGCTGGCACGCGAGATCGCCGCGAAGGACGGCGAGTTGATCAGGCTCGCCAAAGCCGCCCTCAACGGCATCGACCCCGTGGACGTACGCCGCAGCTACCGCTTCGAACAGGGCTTCACCTTCGAGGCGAACCTCAGCGGAGTGGCCGACCGCGTCCGCGACACGTTCGGCCGACAGGCCGCGGAGGCGGCCACGGGGAGCAGGAGGCCTGACAGTGAGTGACAAGACCATGTCGGCGGACGAGGCCGTCGCCCGCCTTGAGAGCGGGATGACGCTGGGCATCGGCGGCTGGGGTTCGCGCCGCAAGCCGATGGCCCTGGTCAGAGCGCTGCTTCGGACCGGGATCTCCGATCTCACCGTCGTGTCGTACGGCGGCCCGGACGTCGGGCTGCTCGCCGCCGCCGGACGGATCCGCAAGCTGGTCACCGCCTTCACCACCCTCGACTCCATCCCGCTCGAACCGCACTACCGCGCGGCACGCGAGAACGGCGCGTTCGAGCTGACCGAGGTCGACGAGGCGATGTTCATGTGGGGCCTGCACGCCGCCGCGAACCGGCTCCCCTTCCTCCCGGTGCGCGCGGGGATCGGCTCGGACGTGATGCGGGTCAACCCCGGCCTGCGGACCGTCACTTCCCCGTACGAGGACGGGGAGACGTTCGTCGCCATGCCAGCCCTCCGCCTGGACGCGGCCCTGGTCCACATGAACCGCGCGGACCGCGCGGGCAACGGCCAGTACCTGGGCCCGGACCCGTACTTCGACGACCTGTTCTGCGAGGCGGCCGACACGGCGTACGTCTCCTGCGAACAGCTCGTCGACCACCTCGGCACCGCCGCGCTCAGCAAGGAGGCCGCGCCGCAGACGCTGCTGCTGAACCGGTCGAGCGTGACGGGTGTCGTCGAGACGCCGCACGGCGCGCACTTCACCTCCTGCGCCCCCGATTACGCGCGCGACGAACCATTCCAGAAGCTGTACGCCACCACACCGTACGACCGGTTCGCCGAGCGATTCCTCGCCGGTGACGAAGACGCGTACCAGTCCGCCGTGCGGACCTGGCACAAGGAGCGGCGATGAGCCCGGTCCCCGCGGTCACCCGCGCCGAATACTGCGTGATCGCCTGCGCCGAGGCATGGCGGGACGACGGCGAGGTGCTCGCCAGCCCCATGGGCACGATCCCGTCCATCGGCGCCCGCCTCGCCCGGCGCACCTTCTCCCCCGACCTGCTGATGACCGACGGCGAAGCCCTGCTGGTCGGCCTCGACGGCACCCCCGAGGGCTGGCTGCCGTACCGCCGGCATCTCACCGCGGTGACCGGAGGACGCCGGCACGTGATGATGGGCGCGAGCCAGATCGACCGCTTCGGCAACCAGAACATCTCCTGCGTCGGGGACTGGGCCCGGCCGCGGCGCCAGCTGCTCGGCGTGCGCGGGGCGCCGGTCAACACCCTTAACAACCCGACCAGTTACTGGATACCGAAGCACTCCCGGCGGGTCTTCGTCGCGCAGGTCGACATGGTGTGCGGGGTGGGGTACGACCGGGCGGCCGCCGCCGGCCCGAGCGCCACCCGCTTCCACCGCATCCCGCGTGTGGTGAGCGACCTCGGCGTGTTCGACTTCGCCACGGCCGACCACTCGATGCGCCTGGCCTCACTGCATCCGGGCGTCACCGTGGAGGAGGTGCGGGAGGCCACGGGCTTCGAGCTGTCCGTGCCCGCCGAGGTGCCGTACACCCGCGAACCGACTCCGCTGGAGCTGGAGCTGATCCGTGCGGTGATCGATCCGGGCGGTGCCCGGGACCGCGAGGTCGCCGGGCCGGCCCCGCGCACCGGGGAGGCCGGGCGCTGATGGAGACCGCGCTCACCCGTCTCGTCGGCGTCCGTCACCCGGTCGTGCAGACCGGCATGGGGTGGGTCGCGGGGCCCCGGCTGGTCTCCGCCACGGCGAACGCGGGCGCGCTGGGCGTCCTGGCCTCGGCGACGATGACCCTCGACCACCTGCGGGACGCGGTGCGGGAGGTCAAGTCCCGTACGGACGCGCCGTTCGGGGTGAATCTGCGGGCCGACGCGGGGGACGCGGGCGAGCGGGTGCGGATCATCGTCGAGGAGGGGGTGCGGGTCGCGTCGTTCGCCCTCGCGCCCTCCCGTGAGCTGATCGCCGAGCTGAAGGAGGCGGGGGTGGTCGTCGTGCCCTCCGTCGGGGCGCGCCGGCACGCGGAGAAGGTGGCCGCGTGGGGCGCGGACGCGGTGATCGTGCAGGGCGGCGAGGGCGGCGGACACACCGGCGAGGTGGCGACGACGGTCCTGCTGCCGCAGGTGGTGGACGCCGTGGACATCCCGGTGGTGGCGGCGGGTGGTTTCCACGACGGGCGGGGGCTGGTCGCGGCGCTGGCCTATGGCGCGGCGGGCATCGCGATGGGGACGCGTTTCCTGCTCACCTCCGACTCGACCGTCCCGGACGCGGTGAAAGCGGCGTATCTGGCGGCGGCGGTCGGGGACGTCACGGTCACCAGGGCCGTCGACGGACTGCCGCACCGCATGCTGCGTACGGAGTTCGTCGGCTCCCTGGAGCGGGACGGCCGTGCGCGGGCGCTCGTCCGGGCGGTGCGCCGGGCGGCGGCCTTCCGGCGGGTGTCCGGTCTCTCCTGGCCCCGGATGGTCCGTGACGGCCAGGCCATGAGGCACGGCAGGGACCTGACCTGGAGCCAGGTGCTGCTCGCCGCGAACACGCCGATGCTCCTCAAGGCGGCGCTGGTGGACGGGCGTACGGATCTCGGGGTGATGGCGTCGGGGCAGGTCGCGGGGGTGATCGAGGATCTGCCGTCGTGCGCGGAGCTGGTCGGGGGCCTGATGTCGCAAGCGGAGGCGGTTCTTCAGGGGCTTCAGGGGCTCCAGGGGCTTCAGGGGCCGCAGGACCTCCACGGCCTCCCGGACCTCCAGGGGCTTTCCGCGCCCGCCGGGCGTGCACACTCCGGTGCACGCCCGGCGGATGACCGAGACGCTGAGCGTCCGTGAGGCCCGCGCCCGGCCGGCTCCATGCCTTCGCCGGCGTCCACCCGCCCAGTCGTGTCGCGAGCGCGGCCGGGACATGAACGACGCCGCGGACGCCGGAGGCGCTGCCGCCCGGTCCCTCGCCGGGAGCGCGGTCAGAGGCGTTCGATGATCGTCACGTTCGCCTGGCCGCCGCCCTCGCACATGGTCTGCAGGCCGAACCGGCCGCCCGTGCGCTCCAGTTCGTGCAGAAGCGTCGTCATCAGCTTCACGCCGGTGGCGCCGAGCGGGTGGCCGAGGGCGATCGCGCCGCCGTTGACGTTGACCTTCCCGGGATCGGCGCCGGTCTCCTTCAGCCAGGCGAGGACGACCGGGGCGAAAGCCTCGTTGATCTCGACGAGGTCGATGTCCCCGAGGGACATGCCGGTCTTCTTCAGGGCGTAGGCGGTGGCCGGGATGGGCGCGGACAGCATACGGATCGGGTCCTCGCCCCGCGCGGAGAGGTGGTGGACGCGGGCCCGCGGGGTCAGACCGTGTTCGCGTACCGCCCGCTCGGAGGCGAGCAGCATCGCGGCGGCGCCGTCGGAGACCTGGGAGGAGCAGGCGGCGGTGATGGTGCCGCCCTCGACGACCGGTGCCAGGGCGGCCATCCTCTCCAGTGAGGTGTCCCGGCGCGGGCCCTCGTCGGCCGTGACCTCACCGTAGGGGACGGTCTCGCGCGTGAAGCGGCCCTCGTCGAGGGCGCGCAGGGCCCGCTCGTGGGAGCGGAGCGCGAACTCCTCCTGGTCGCGGCGGCTGATGCCCCACTTGGCGGCGATGAGTTCGGCGCCGTGGAACTGGTTGACGGGCCGGTCGCCGTACCGTGCCCGCCAGCCCTCGCTGCCGGCGAAGGGGCCGTCGGTGAGGCCGAGGGGCTCGGCGGCCCGGCGGGAGGCGAAGGCGATGGGGATCAGGCTCATGTTCTGGACGCCGCCCGCGACCACCAGGTCCTGGGTGCCGGACAGGACCGCCTGGGCCGCGAAGTGCACGGCCTGCTGGGAGGAGCCGCACTGCCGGTCGACGGTGACGCCCGGTACCTCTTCGGGGAGTCCGGCCGCCAGCCAGCAGGTGCGGGCGATGTCCCCGGCCTGTGGTCCCACAGTGTCCAGGCAGCCGAGGACGACGTCCTCGACGGCGGCCGGGTCCACGCCGGACCGCTCGACGAGCGCCCTGAGGACGTGCGCACCGAGGTCGGCGGGGTGGACGGCGCTCAGGCCTCCTCCGCGGCGCCCCACGGGCGTACGGACCGCTTCGACGATGTATGCCTCGGCCATGACGACTCCTCCGCAGACGGGGCTAGGGGCGTACGGAGATCCCGTCCAGCACCATCGACAGGTACTGCCGGGCGATCTCCTCCGGGCTGTGCTGTCCGCCGGGCCGGTACCAGGACGCGGCGACCCAGACGGTGTCGCGCACGAACCGGTAGGTGAGCCGGATGTCGAGGTCGGACCGGAAGGTCTCGGCGGCGACGCCGCGCTCCAGCGTGCTCAGCCACGCCTGCTCGAAGTTGCGCTGTGATTCGGCGAGGAACGCGAAGCGCTGCTGGGCGGCGAGGTGCCGGGACTCCTTCTGGTAGATCGCGACGGCGGCCCGGTGCCGGTCGATCTCCCGGAAGGACTCGGTGACCAGTGCCTCCAGGGTTTCCCGGGGGCCGAGTTCGGCGGCGAGGACGGTGTCGTAGCCGTCCCAGAGCTCGTCGAGGAAGGTCCGCAGGATCTCCTCCAGCATCGATTCCTTGGAGTCGAAGTGGTAGTAGAGACTGCCCGCGAGCATCCCGGTCTGGTCCGCGATCCTGCGTACGGTGGTGGCGTTGTAGCCCTGCTCGGCGAAGACCTCGGCGGCGAGGCCGAGGAGTTCGCGGCGCCGCTCCGGGGTGGCGGTCACCTGGGGCTTCTTCTTGGTAGGCACCGTTCCATTGTGATGCTAGGCATGCTGGCTGCTGACGGCGACGACTTCGCCGGTCATGTACGAGGAGTAGCCGGACGCCAGGAACACGATCACGTTGGCCACCTCCCAGGGTTGCGCGTGCCGGCCGAAGGCCTCACGGCCCGTCAGTTCCTCCAGGAGTCCGGGGGTGGTCACCTTCGCGAGGTGCGGGTGCATGGCGAGGCTCGGGGACACCGCGTTGACCCGGACCCCGTAGGCGGCGGCCTCGATCGCCGCGCAGCGGGTGAGCGCCATGACCCCGGCCTTGGCGGCGGCGTAGTGCGCCTGGCCCGCCTGGGCGCGCCAGCCGACGACGGAGGCGTTGTTCACGATCACACCGCCGCCGGACCGCTCCTTGAAGTGCCGCAGTGCGGCGCGGGTGCACCGGAAGGTGCCGCCCAGGGTCACGTCGAGGACCTTCGACCACTGTGCGTCGGTCATGTCGACCAGGGCCGAGGTGCCGCCGAGACCCGCGTTGTTGACGACGACGTCCAGGCCGCCGTGGAGCTCGTCCGTCCGCGCGAACAGGGCCTGCACCTGTTCCTCGTCCGTCACGTCGCAGGGCAGCGCGGAGACGTTCCCGGCGCCGAACTCGGCGGCCAGGGCCGCCTCGCTCTCCTCGAGGCGGCGGACGTGCGCGTCGCTGATGACCACCCGCGCGCCCTCCTCGAGGAACCTGCGCGCCGTGGCCCCGCCGATGCCCGCGCCCGCGGCGGCCGTGACGACGGCGGTGCGTCCCTTCAGCAGCCCGTGCCCGGGTTCGTAGGCGGGAGTCTCGACGTCGCTCATACTCCCAAGCTAACCTACCAAACACTTGTTAGGGAAGCTCGCCGTCGAGAGGTGCCGCCGATGGATCTCACGCACTCCCCCGCCGACGAGGCGTTCCGCGCCGAGGCCCGTGCCTGGCTCACCGCTCATGTGCCGGGCGTCCCGCTCCCCTCCCTGGAGACCGAGGAGGGTTTCGCCGCCCACCGCGCGTGGGAGGCCGAACTGGCCGCGCACCGCTGGTCGGTGGTGTCCTGGCCGGCGGCGTACGGCGGCCGGGACGCGGACATCGTGCGCTGGCTGGTGTTCGAGGAGGAGTACTACGCGGCGGGCGCGCCGGGCCGTGTCACCCAGAACGGCATCAACCTGCTGGCGCCCTCCCTCTTCGAGCACGGCACACCGGGGCAGCGCGCCCGGGTGCTGCCTTCCATGGCCACCGGTGAGGTCGTCTGGGCGCAGGCGTGGTCCGAGCCGGAGGCCGGGTCCGACCTGGCGTCCCTCACCTCCCGCGCGGTGCGGACCGACGGGGGCTGGCTGCTGAGCGGCCAGAAGACCTGGTCGTCGCGTGCCGCCTTCGCGGACCGCGCGTTCGGGCTGTTCCGCAGCGACCCCGGCACGCCGAAACCCCACCAGGGGCTCACCTATCTGATGTTCGGCCTGCGGGACCCCGGCGTCACGGTCCGGCCGATCGGCCGACTCGACGGGAAGCCCGCCTTCGCCGAGATCTTCCTGGACGAGGTCTTCGTCCCCGACGAGGACGTGATCGGCGAGCCCGGCCAGGGCTGGCGGATCGCCATGTCGACGGCGGGCGACGAACGCGGGCTGCGGCTCCGCTCCCCGGGCCGTTTCCTGGCCGCCGCGGACCGGCTGTTCGCCCTGTGGCGCAGCCGGGACAGCCCGGCGTGGGCCGCGGAGCGGGTGGCGGACGCGGTGATCGGCGCCCGCGCCTACCAGTTGTTCGCCTACGCCCTCGCCGCGCGCTTCCTCGACGGGGAGGCCATCGGCCCGGAGGCCAGCCTGAACAAGGTCTTCTGGTCCGAGTACGACATCGCGCTGCACGAGACCGCGCTCGATCTCCTGGGGCAGGAGGGCGAGACGGCGGACACGGACTGGTCCGAGGGGTACGTGTTCTCCCTGGCCGGCCCGATCTACGCCGGGACCAACGAGATCCAGCGCGACATCGTCGCCGAGCGCCTGCTCGGCCTGCCGAAGGGCCGCCGCTGATGCGCCTCCTCCTCGATGCCGAACAGCGGGCGTTCGCCGGTTCCCTCGACGCGATGCTGACGGCCGCGGACACGCCGTCGGTCGTACGGGACTGGAGCCGGGGCGAGCACGACAGCGGCCGTGCGCTGTGGTCCCGTCTCGCCGAGGCGGGCGTGTTCGCGCTGGCGGTACCGGCCGCCTACGCGGGGATGGGCCCGCTCCCGGTGGAACTGGCCGTGGGATTCGTCGAGTTGGGTCGGCACGCGGTGCCGGGGCCGTTGGCGGAGACGGTCGCGGCGGCCGCCCTGCTGGCGGAGCTGGCGGACCCCGGCCCCGCCGAGCGGCTGCTTCCGGCTCTGGTCTCGGGCGGGGCGTCGGCGACCCTGGCCCTCGACGGTTCGTACGCGCTGGACGGCGACACAGCGACCCTCCGCCTCGCCCTGACGGCCGGCGAACTGCGTCTGGCCCCCGGCCACGGCCCGGTACGCGGCTGTCTGGACCCCGCCCGCCGCCTCACCCCGCTGATCGCGGGCGGCGAACTCCTGTCCGCCTCGCCGCCCGTCGAGCACGCCCTCACCTGGGCCCGGCTCGCCACCGCCGCCCAGGCCCTCGGCGTCGGTCTCGCGCTCCTCGACCGGACGGTCGCCCACGTCGGGCGCCGCACCCAGTTCGGTGTCCCCGTCGGCTCCTTCCAGGCCGTCAAGCACCGGCTCGCCGACGCGAGGACGGCCCTGGACTTCGCGCGCCCGCTGCTCTTCGGAGCGGCCCTGACCATGGCGCCCGCCGATGTCGCCGCCGCCAAGGTCACGGCCTGCGAGGCGGCGTACACCACCGCGCGCGCCGCACTCCAACTGCACGGCGCGATCGGCTACACCGCCGAGTCGGACCTGTCGCTGTGGCTGGCCAGGGCCCGCGCCCTGCGCACCGCCTGGGGCGGCCCGGCCGAGTGCCGGGCGGCCGTCCTCGCTGGTCGTGCCGCCCGCTCGTGATCCTCCGGCGCTTCTCGGCGACGCGGCGTCACGGGTCGGTCGGTGCGGGAAGGGGGGCCCGTCCCGCGAGCCGGACGACGGCGGTGCGGCCGGCCGGCCGCAGCATGGCGTCCTCGCCGGTCAGCAGCGCGGCGTCGTACCGGTCGAGGGTCAGGTCGGCCACCTCGGCGGACCCGTCGAGCGCGACGATCAGCACCGCCGGGCCCGCCGGCACGGCGACGCCCGCACCACCACGCACGACCGTGACGACGGGGGTCGTCCCCTCGCCCCTGCGCCACATGACGTTGAGGTTCACGACCGGGCCCCCGAGCAGACGGCAGTCGGTGGCCAGGTCGCCGGGGAAGGACCGGGGCACGAAGGGCGTGTCGACCCGGTGGTGTTCGCCGCCGACGGTCAGGTCCATCCCCGCGCCCTCGACCATCGTGAGGGTCCGGTCCACCTCGGCGAACGAGGAGAACGGGCCGTCGGCGCCGACGTCGGCGAGGCTCACCCGCCACCGGAAGTCGTCCATGCCGGCACCCTCGGGCCCCGCGGCGATCTCCCGCGTCACCCCGCCGCCGTTCTTCCAGGGCACCGCCACACGCCCGGCGGCGGCCAGCAGCCGTACGGTCACCGCACGATCCCCCGGGCCCGCGCCGCCGCCAGCCACTGCGGGAACTCGCCGACGATCCGGTCGTACAGTTCTTCGTCACCCAGCTCCAGGGGATCCGAACCGGCGTGGAAGAAACCGGCGTTGTCGACCGCCCGCTTCTGCGGGACGGCCAACTCGTCGAGCCTGCGCAGGAAGTCGAACTGCTTGCTGTCCGGGTCACCGAACCCTATGAACTGCCAGAACAGCGGAAGCTTCGCCGCCTTGCACAAGTACCGTTCGGCGGCGGGCTTGCTGACCGGTCCGCCGTCGGTCTGGAAGACCACGAGGGCGGGGTCGTCGGAGCCGCTGTCGAGGTAGTGGTCGATGACCGCGTCCATGGCCAGGTGGTAACTCGTCCTGCCCATGTGCCCGAGCCCGGCGACGATCCGCTCCACCCGCCCCTGGTGGTCCTCGAGCGCGATGTCCGTGACCGCGTCGATGTCCGTGGAGAAGAAGACCACCGGAACCGTGCCGTCGTCGTCGAGATGCGCCGACAGGCCGAGCACCCGGTCGGCGAGCGCCTGCACACTGCCGTCGAGGTAGTACGGCTTCATCGACCCGGAGTAGTCGACCACCAGGTACACCGCGGCCCGCTGCCCGCCGAGCCCGTGCCGGGCGAGGGAGACACCGGCGGTCTTGTACAGACTGACCAGCGCGGGCGCGGTCTCCTCCACCTTGCTGAGACTGATCCCGGGCATACGGGCTCTCTTCCGTCGGGCTTCGGTGCGGTGAGCTGGGCGGGAGTGCCGAGATTACGTCACCACGCCGACACCCTGCCGTCCCACCCGTACACCTGTGTTCGCTATTTTGTTCGCCGCCGACCCCACCGGCTCACCGTTCCCCTCCCGCATGTCCGTACCGCCAAGGAGCCGGCCGTGGAATCCGCGTCCACCGAACCCACCGAACCCGCCGCGTCCAGCGAACCCGCCGCGTCAGCCGAACCCGCCGCGTCAGCCGGACCGGTCGAGCCCGCCGTCACCACCTGCTACCGCCACCCCAAGGTCGAGTCGTACGTGCGCTGCACCCGCTGCGACCGCTACATCTGCCCCGCCTGCATGCGTGAGGCGGCCGTCGGCCACCAGTGCGTGGAGTGCGTGAAGGAGGGCGCCCGCTCCGTCCGGCAGGCGCGCACGGCGTTCGGCGGCCGGATCTCGACGGTTCCCGTGGTGACGTACGTCCTGATCGCGCTGAACGTGCTGGCCTACCTGGGCGAGCTGGTGCGCCCGGCGATCGTGGACCGGTTCGAGATGCTGGGCGCCGGGCTGGCGGGACCGGACGGCGGACACTACCTCTGGCAGGCACGGCACCCGGCGGACTTCGGCCCGGAAGGCGTCGTCGACGGGGAGTGGTACCGGATGCTGACCGGCGCGTTCCTCCATCTGCCGCCCACCGAGGGCACGTTCGGGATCCTGCACATCGTGATGAACATGGTCTCGCTGTGGAACCTGGGCCGGGTGGTGGAGGCCCAGCTCGGCAGGGTCCGCTACCTCGCCCTGTACCTGCTGTCGGCGCTCGGCGGTTCCGTCCTGGTGCTGCTGCTCGCGCCGGACCAGCGCACGCTCGGCGCATCGGGCGCGATCTTCGGACTGGGCGCCGCGTACTACGTCATGGCCCGTCGCCTGGGTGCGGACATGAACGCCGTCAACCGACTCCTGGCGGGCCTGCTGCTCTGGCTGGTGATCTCCGCCGCGTACACCTCCTGGGAGGGCCACCTCGGCGGGCTGCTGACCGGTGTCGCGGTGACTCTCGCCTACGCGTACGCACCACGTGACGGCCGCCGGGCCCTCGTCCAAGGTGCCGTGTGCGCGGGGCTGTTGGTGCTGCTGGTGGTCCTGGCCGTCGGAAAGGCTGCCGCGCTGAGGAACGGAGCGGGCTGAGGAACGGAGCGGTCCGCGGCCGCGGCGGGCGACGTTCGCGCGACGGGACGCACGCAGCCCGTGGCGACAGCGGGCCGGGTGCGTCCCGGCGGTCTCTACGCTGGGGGGATGAAACGCGCACGTCTCCTTCTGCTCGCGGTCCTTCCCCTGGTCGCGGTGGCGCTCTACTTCGTCGTCCCCGGGCTCCCGGGCTCGGGCGAAGCGGCCGGGTCCCCGGGCCGGCAGGGCGCCGGGGACCCGGGAGGCGCCGGCCTGGCCGCGCCGGACAAGAAGGAGCTGGCCCAGAAGATCGTGGCGAGCGCCGAGAACTCCACACTGGACTGGCGCAGCGCGTACGGCTACATCCAGGACATCGGCGACGGCCAGGGTTACACGGCGGGCCTCATCGGCTTCTGCACCGGCACCCACGACCTGCTCGTCCTGGTCGAGCACTACACGCAGGACCACCCGGGCAACGGCCTCGCCCGCTATCTGCCCGCGCTGCGCAAGGTCGACGGCACCGACTCACACGAGGGACTCGACCCGGGTTTCCCGGCGGCCTGGCGCGAGGAGGCCGCGGTGCCCGCCTTCCGGAAGGCCCAGGACACCGAGCGCGACCGCGTCTACTTCGATCCCGCGGTCCGCCGCGCCAAGCTCGACGGCCTGGGCACGCTGGGGCAGTTCGTCTACTACGACGCCATGGTCATGCACGGTCCCGGGAGCGGCCCCGACGGCTTCTACGGGCTGCGCCGACGCGCCATGGCCCAGGCCGACACCCCGGCCGAGGGCGGCTCCGAGAGGTCCTACCTCGACGTCTTCCTGGACATCCGCCGCACCGCGATGAAGTCCGAGAGCGCCCACCACGACACGACCCGCATCGACACGGCCCAGCGGAAGTTCCTGTACGACGGCAACCTCGACCTGGACACACCGCTCGAGTGGAAGGTGTACGGGGAGACGTACAGGGTCGCGCGGTAGCCGGCCGCGCCGGGACGCACCACGGCGCCCACCACCGTCCGGTCGGGGACAAGGCAGGCGCCGCGTTCAGTTCCGTACGCCTTTGTACGGGACGTCTGTTGGGGTGGAGCGTCAGACCATCAGGGAACGGTCCGTGGGGCGGATCGGGGCCGGCAGGTCGCTGGCGCCCGTCAGGAAGCGGTCGACCCCGCGGGCGGCCGAACGGCCCTCCGCGATGGCCCACACGATCAGGGACTGACCGCGGCCCGCGTCACCGGCAACGTACACGCCGGGCACGTTCGTCGCGAAGTCGGCGTCGCGGGCGATGTTGCCGCGCGCGTCGAGCTCCAGGCCGAACTGGGCGACCACGCCGTTCTCGACGTCGGTGCCGGTGAAGCCCATCGCCAGGGTGACCAGCTGGGCGGGGATCTTGCGCTCGGTGCCGGGCTTCTGGTTCAGCCCGCCGTCGACGAACTCGACCTCGGAGAGGTGCAGCCACTGGACGTTGCCGTCCTCGTCGCCCTCGAAGTGGGTGGTGGAGACCGAGTAGACGCGGTCGCCGCCCTCCTCGTGCGCGGAGGTGACCTTGTAGAGCATGGGGAACGTCGGCCAGGGCTGGCCGGGGTTCCGCTCCTCGCCCGGCCGGGGCATGATCTCCAGCTGCGTGACCGAGGCCGCGCCCTGGCGGTGGGCGGTGCCCACGCAGTCCGCGCCCGTGTCGCCGCCGCCGATGACCACCACGTGCTTGCCCTCGGCCGTGATCGGGGGCGTCACGTAGTCGCCCTCCTGGACCTTGTTGGACAGCGGCAGGTACTCCATGGCCTGGTGGATGCCGTTGAGTTCGCGGCCGGGCACCGGCAGGTCCCGCGCGGTCGTGGCGCCGGCGGCGATGACCACCGCGTCGTACCGCTTGCGCAGGTCGGTCGCCTTGAGGTCGCGGCCGATCTCGATGCCCGTGCGGAAGCGGGTGCCCTCCGCGCGCATCTGCTCGATACGGCGGTTGATGTGCCGCTTCTCCATCTTGAACTCGGGGATGCCGTAGCGCAGCAGGCCGCCGACGCGGTCGGCGCGCTCGTAGACGGCGACCGTGTGGCCGGCCCGGGTCAGCTGCTGGGCGGCGGCCAGGCCCGCGGGGCCCGAGCCGATGACCGCGACGGTCTTGCCCGACAGACGCTGGGGGATCTGCGGGGCGACGTCCCCGCTGTCCCACGCCTTGTCGATGATCGAGACCTCGACGTTCTTGATGGTCACGGCGGGCTGGTTGATGCCGAGCACGCACGCCGACTCGCACGGGGCGGGGCACAGCCGGCCCGTGAACTCCGGGAAGTTGTTCGTGGCGTGCAGACGCTCGGACGCGGCCCCCCAGTCCTCGCGGTAGGCGTAGTCGTTCCACTCGGGGATCAGGTTCCCCAGCGGACAGCCGTTGTGGCAGAACGGGATGCCGCAGTCCATGCAGCGGCCGGCCTGCTTGGAGATGATCGGGAGCAGCGCGCCCGGGACGTAGACCTCGTTCCAGTCCCTGACGCGTTCCTCGACGGGGCGGGTCCTGGCGACCTCGCGGCCGTGGTTCAGAAAGCCCTTGGGATCAGCCATTGGTCGCCGCCTCCATCATCTTCTCGGTGATCTCGGACTCGGGGAGTCCGGCTCGCTCGGCGGCGTCCTTGGCGGCGAGCACTGCCTTGTAGGTGCTGGGGATGATCTTGCTGAAGCGGTCGACCGCGGTGTCCCATTCGGCCAGGAGCTTCGCGGCGACCGTCGAGCCGGTCTCCTCCTGGTGGCGGCGCACCACGGCGCGCAGCCACTGCTTGTCGGTGTCGTCGAGCTCCTCGACGGCGCCCACGTTGCCGACGTTGACGTTGTCGCGGTCGAGGTCGACGACGTACGCGACGCCGCCGGACATGCCGGCCGCGAAGTTGCGTCCCGTCTCGCCGAGGACGACGGCGTGTCCGCCGGTCATGTACTCGCAGCCGTGGTCGCCCACGCCCTCGGAGACCACCGTCGCGCCGGAGTTGCGGACGCAGAAGCGCTCGCCGGTGCGGCCGCGCAGGAAGAGTTCGCCGCCCGTCGCGCCGTACGCGATGGTGTTGCCCGCGATCGTCGAGTACTCGGCGAGGTGGTCGGCGCCCCGGTCGGGGCGGACGATCACCCGGCCGCCGGAGAGGCCCTTGCCGACGTAGTCGTTCGCGTCGCCCTCCAGGCGGAGCGTGACACCGCGGGGCAGGAAGGCGCCGAAGGACTGGCCCGCCGACCCCGTGAAGGTGATGTCGATGGTGTCGTCGGGCAGGCCCGCGCCGCCGAACTTCTTCGTCACCTCGTGGCCGAGCATGGTGCCGACCGTGCGGTTGATGTTGCGGATCGCGACCTGGGCGCGGACCGGCTGGGCGTCGGCCTGCGAGTTCGCGGCCAGGGCGTCGGCGGCGAGCTTGATCAGCTCGTTGTCGAGGGCCTTCTCCAGGCCGTGGTCCTGCGCGATGACCTGGTGGCGCACCGCGCCCTCGGGCAGCTCGGGCACGTGGAAGAGCGGGGACAGGTCCAGGCCCTGCGCCTTCCAGTGGTCGACCGCCCGGGTGACATCGAGGTGTTCGGCGTGGCCGACGGCCTCCTCGATGGTGCGGAAGCCCAGCTCGGCGAGGATCTCGCGGACCTCTTCGGCGATGAACTTGAAGAAGTTCACGATGTACTCGGCCTTGCCCGCGAACCGGTCGCGCAGCACCGGGTTCTGGGTGGCGATGCCGACCGGGCAGGTGTCCAGGTGGCAGACGCGCATCATGACGCAGCCGGAGACGACGAGCGGCGCGGTCGCGAAACCGAACTCCTCGGCACCGAGCAGCGCGGCGATGACCACGTCGCGGCCGGTCTTCAGCTGACCGTCGGTCTGGACGACGATCCGGTCGCGCAGGCCGTTGAGCAGCAGGGTCTGCTGGGTCTCGGCGAGACCCAGCTCCCAGGGGCCGCCCGCGTGCTTGAGCGAGGTGAGCGGGGACGCGCCGGTGCCGCCGTCGTGGCCGGAGATGAGGACCACGTCCGCGTGGGCCTTGGAGACGCCCGCCGCGACCGTGCCGACGCCGACCTCGGAGACCAGCTTCACGTGGATGCGGGCCTGCGGGTTGGCGTTCTTGAGGTCGTGGATCAGCTGGGCCAGGTCCTCGATGGAGTAGATGTCGTGGTGCGGCGGCGGGGAGATGAGGCCCACGCCGGGGGTGCTGTGCCGGGTCTTGGCGACCCAGGGGTACACCTTGTGGCCGGGGAGCTGGCCGCCCTCGCCGGGCTTGGCGCCCTGCGCCATCTTGATCTGGATGTCGTCGGCGTTGACCAGGTACTCCGAGGTCACACCGAAGCGGCCGGAGGCGACCTGCTTGATGGACGAGCGGCGCGCGGGGTCGTACAGCCGGTCCGCGTCCTCGCCGCCCTCACCGGTGTTGGACTTGCCGCCCAGCTGGTTCATGGCGATGGCGAGGGTCTCGTGCGCCTCCTTGGAGATGGAGCCGTACGACATGGCGCCGGTGGAGAAGCGCTTGACGATCTCACTGACCGGCTCGACCTCGTCGACCGGGATCGACGGGCGGCCGGAGGTGAAGCCGAACAGGCCGCGGAGCGTCATCAGGCGCTCGGACTGCTCGTTCACCCGGTCCGTGTACTTCTTGAAGATGTCGTAGTTGCCGGAGCGCGTCGAGTGCTGGAGGCGGAAGACCGTCTCCGGGTCGAACAGGTGCGGTTCGCCCTCGCGGCGCCACTGGTACTCGCCGCCTATGTCGAGGGCGCGGTGCGCCGGCGCGATGCCGGAGGCCGGGTAGGCCTTGGCGTGCCGGGCGGCGACCTCCTTGGCGATGACGTCGAGACCGGCGCCGCCGATCTTCGTCGCGGTGCCGCTGAAGTAGCGGCCGACGAACTCGGCGTCCAGGCCGACGGCCTCGAAGACCTGCGCGCCGCGGTAGGAGGCGACGGTGGAGATGCCCATCTTGGACATGACCTTGAGGACGCCCTTGCCGAGCGCGTAGATCAGGTTGCGGATGGCCTGCTCGGCCTCGATGCCCTGCAGGAAGGTGCCGGCGCGGACCAGGTCCTCGACCGACTCCATGGCCAGGTACGGGTTGACCGCCGCGGCGCCGAAGCCGATGAGGAGGGCCACGTGGTGGACCTCGCGGACGTCGCCCGCCTCGACCAGCAGGCCCACCTGGGTGCGCTGCTTGGTGCGGATGAGGTGGTGGTGGACGGCCGCGGTCAGCAGCAGCGAGGGGATCGGGGCGTGCTCGGCGTCCGAGTGCCGGTCCGAGAGCACGATCAGGCGGGCGCCGTTGTCTATGGCGGCGTCGGCCTCGGAGCAGATCTCCTCGATCCGCGCGGCCAGCGAGTCGCCGCCGCCGGAGACGCGGTAGAGACCCGACAGCGTGGCGGCCTTCATGCCGGGCATGTCGCCGTCGGCGTTGATGTGGATGAGCTTGGCCAGCTCGTCGTTGTCGATCACCGGGAAGGGCAGGGTGACGCTGCGACAGGAGGCCGCGGTCGGCTCCAGGAGGTTGCCCGCCGGGCCGAGCGAGGAGCGCAGCGAGGTGACGAGCTCCTCACGGATCGCGTCCAGCGGCGGGTTGGTGACCTGCGCGAAGAGCTGGGTGAAGTAGTCGAAGAGGAGACGCGGGCGCTGCGAGAGGGCGGCGATCGGCGTGTCCGTGCCCATCGAGCCGATCGGCTCGGCGCCGGCCGAGGCCATCGGCGCGAGGATGATCCGCAGCTCCTCCTCGGTGTAGCCGAAGGTCTGCTGGCGGCGGGTGACCGAGGCGTGGGTGTGCACGATGTGCTCGCGCTCGGGGAGGTCGGAGAGCTCGATCTCGCCGGCTTCCAGCCACTCCGCGTAGGGCAGGTCGGCGGCGAGGCCGGCCTTGATCTCGTCGTCCTCGATGATGCGGTGCTCTGCGGTGTCGACGAGGAACATGCGGCCGGGCTGGAGGCGGCCCTTGCGGACGACCTTCGCGGGGTCGATGTCGAGGACGCCGACCTCGGAGCCGAGGACGACGAGGCCGTCGTCGGTGACCCAGTAGCGGCCGGGGCGCAGACCGTTGCGGTCGAGGACCGCGCCGACCTGGGTGCCGTCGGTGAAGGTGACGCAGGCCGGGCCGTCCCAGGGCTCCATCATCGTGGAGTGGAACTGGTAGAAGGCGCGCCGGGCGGCATCCATGGAGGCGTGGTTCTCCCACGCCTCGGGGATCATCATCAGTACGGAGTGCGGGAGCGAGCGGCCGCCGAGGTGGAGGAGTTCGAGCACCTCGTCGAAGGAGGCCGAGTCGGAGGCGTCCGGGGTGCAGACGGGGAAGATCCGCTCCAGGCCCTTGTCGCCGAACAGGTCGGAGACCAGCTGGGACTCGCGGGCCTTCATCCAGTTGCGGTTGCCCTTGACCGTGTTGATCTCGCCGTTGTGCGCGACGAAGCGGTACGGGTGGGCGAGCGGCCAGCTCGGGAAGGTGTTGGTGGAGAACCGGGAGTGCACGAGCGCGATCGCGGAGGCGAAGCGGCGGTCGGACAGGTCCGGGAAGAAGGGTTCGAGCTGGCCGGTGGTCAGCATGCCCTTGTAGACGATGGTGCGCGCGGAGAGCGACGGGAAGTAGACGCCGGCCTCGCGTTCGGCGCGCTTGCGCAGCACGAACGCCTTGCGGTCGAGGTCGATGCCCTTGCTGGCGCCGTCGGTCACGAAGATCTGACGGAAGACGGGCATGGTGGAGCGGGCGGTGGCGCCGAGGAGTTCGGGGGCGACGGGCACCTGGCGCCAGCCGAGGACGGTCAGGTCCTCGTCGGCGGCGATCGTCTCGATCCGTGAGACGGCATCCTCGGTGCCGTCGCCGGGCAGGAAGGCGATGCCGACCGCGTAGGCGCCGGCCTCGGGCAGCTCGAATCCGGCCACCTCGCGGAGGAACGCGTCCGGGACCTGGGACAGGATGCCCGCGCCGTCGCCCGAGTCGGGCTCGGCGCCGGTGGCACCGCGGTGTTCCAGGTTGCGCAGCACGGTGAGCGCCTGCTCGACCAGCGCGTAGCTCGCCTCACCGGTGAGGGTGGCCACGAAGCCGACGCCGCAGGCGTCGTGCTCGTCGCGGGGGTCGTACATACCCTGAGCAGCAGGGCGAGCATCCATGAAGGACCAGTTCTGGCCATGCGTGGAGTGCTGGGACGGCTGGCGCGGCGAACGCATCGGCTCTCCCGTCGTCGTCGTGGCTGGGGGCACCTCCCAGCGCTTCGAAAGGCGTCTGGGGGAGCGTGTGCCGAGGGACGACGTTGGCCCTCTGCTGGGGGATGCAAAATTTCGTGCAGGTTACATGATGGAACGGTTCTCGGGAACCGGATACTGCGTTCCAACATGCGGACACCGGGGGTCGCGGCGGGGGGTACCGCGCACGGCACTGGAGTTAATGGGGACCCAGGGGGACAGATCGGTGTCCGTGGGGCCGGAGCGCGGCAGGCAACGTCGCCCGCCGCGGCGGTGCGGAGCAGGCTTCATTGCCCGCAGCGCTTACGGCTCATGCCCAGTGGTTAAGTATTCGAAACCAGCGAGTAACCGGCTACTTATGCAGTCCCTTGCATAGCTCCGCCATTCATCATCCTACGGCGGTACCGAACAGACTGCCCAGGACGTACGTCACACCCGCCGCGGCACCCCCGAGTGCGAGCTGCCGGATTCCGCTGTACCACCAGGATCGCGCCGTCACCCGGGCCACGACGGCGCCGCAGGCGAAGAGCCCGATCAGCGCGAGCAGCAGCGCGGGCCACAGGACGGTCGCGCCGAGCAGGTACGGGAGCAGGGGGAGCAGGGCGCCGAGGGCGAAGGAGCCGAAGCTCGACACGGCGGCGACCGTGGGCGAGGGCAGGTCGCCGGGGTCTATGCCCAGCTCCTCGCGCGCGTGGATCTCCAGGGCCTGCTCGGGGTCGCGGGACAGCTGCCTGGCGACCTCGCGGGCCAGCGCGGGCTCGACCCCGCGGGTCTCGTAGAGCGCGGCGAGCTCACGTTCCTCGTCCTTCGGGTGCTTTCTCAGCTCCCGGCGCTCCACGTCGAGTTCGGCCTCGACCAGTTCGCGCTGCGAGGCGACGGAGGTGTACTCGCCGGCGGCCATGGAGAAGGCCCCGGCGGCCAGGCCCACGAGTCCGGTGATGACGATCGTCCGATGGGAGACGGACCCGCCGGCGACACCGGTCATCAGGGCGAGGTTGGAGACGAGCCCGTCCATCGCGCCGAATACCGCGGGGCGCAGCCAGCCACCGTTCACATCGCGGTGGGTGTGGTTGTCCCGGTGCGCCTCGTGCAGTGCGGCTTCGGTCTCGATGATGGACATACCGGTCCCCCAGAACATGCGATTGGACTGTTTCTACTTTTCGACAACCCCAAAAGTACGCCTGGAATTTCCTCCCCGCCAGCAAGGAAAGGCTCGGCTAACCTGCACCTTTACCCTTTCTCGCTCATCCGTGTCTGATCCCGCACAGATGTCGACCGGGTGAATACGGGGCCGTGCGAGGCTCTGCGCGCCCCCTCCGGTGGGACACATCCCCAAAGGGCTCTGGGCCCTGAGAGGAGTGGCACCGAATGGCTTCCATCGCCTGCATCCCCTCCGTCCCGGCGCCCGGGGACGCCACCGGTCTGCGCGAACGGGCACGCGGCGCGCTGCTCGGACTCGCCGTCGGGGACGCGCTGGGCGCGCCCGCCGAGAACATGCGGCCGTCGGAGATCCGCGCGAAGTGGGGCCGGATCACGGGCTACGTCGCCGAGCATCCGGCCGGCACGGACGACACGGAGTACGCGATCTTCTCCGGACTGCTGCTGGCCCGGCACGGCTCGGCGCTCACCGTGGCGCACGTCGAGTCGGCCTGGCACGAGTGGATCGCGGACCGTGACGAGGGACCGTTCCGCGGCGCCGGCTTCAGCGAGCGCGGCACCCTGGAGAACCTCCGCCGGGGACTGGCGGCCCCCATCTCCGCCCAGCACCGGCACGCGTGGAGCGACGGCCTGGCGATGCGCGCGGCCCCCTTCGGCGTGTTCGCGGCGGGACGTCCCGCGGAGGCAGCGCGTCTGGTGGCGATCGACGGTTCGGTGAGCCACGACGGCGAGGGCATCTACGGCGGCCAGGCGGTCGCGGCGGGCGTCGCGGCGGCGATGGCGGGCGCCTCGACGATCGCCGTGGCCGCCTCCGCGCTCGCGGTGATCCCGGACGACTCCTGGACGGCCCGCTCGCTGCGCCGCGCGATCGCGGTCGCGCACCGCGGCGAACGGGCGGTGCGCTCGGCGGTCGTCATCGGCGGCTACCCCTGGACGGACCTGGCCCCCGAGGCCGTCGCCCTGGCCTTCGGCGCGTACGCCGCCGCCGACGGCGACTTCGCCGAGTCCGTCCTCACCGCCGTCAACATGGGCCGCGACGCCGACACCACGGCCGCGGTGGCGGGCGCGCTGGCCGGGGCGACCCGGGGCGCCCACGCGATCCCGGCCGCCTGGGCGGCGGCCATCGGCCCGGCGCGCGGCAGCTGCCTCCCCTCGATGGAGGGCCACCACGTCCTGGACGTGGCGGAACTGCTGACCCCCGGGGACGACAGGAAGTGGCGGTCGGGTGCCGCACGGGAGCCGGCCGGCCCGGACGGCGCACTCCCCGTACGCGACAGGGGACGGCCCGCACGCGATCCGGACCGCCCGACAGCGGCACCGCGGCCGCAACCCGCCGCCGCCCCCGGCTCCCGCGCGCCCGCCACCGGCCCCGTCCTCACCATGAACCCCGTCACCATGGACCCCGTCCTCGCAGCGGACCAGGCCCTCACCACCCACCCCGCCCGAACCCACGAGCACGCCCCGGCCACCGCCGACGAGGAGGTACGCCCATGAGACCCGGCCTCGTGGGAGACGAAGCCGGCGCGGGAGCGGCCTCGGCACCGGACGTCCTCGTCACGGAGCTCGCCGACCCGACGCCCGGCCCGCGCCCCCGCCGTATCGAGGGCCTGCTGCTCGGCCTCGCCGCGGGCGACGCCGCCGGCTGGCCCGCGGCCCGGCACCGCGCCGCCCGGATGCCCGAGTGGACACGGCGGCTGACCAGGGAACTGGACACGTTCGCCGAACAGAACGCGACGACGACCCTGCCGGTGCCCATCGCCCTGAACCAGCCGCCGGAGCCCCTGCGGCTCGGCCCCTCGGACGACGCCGAGTGGGCGGCGTTCGCCGCCGAGGCCGTGCTGCGGGCCGGTGACGCCGCCGCGCTCGGCGATCTCAGCCGGGCACGGCGGATGCGGGCGTCCATCGACCTGTCCTGGAACGCCGTCGCCAGCGAGGTCGCCGCGGCCGCCGAGCGCGCCCCCGAGGTCGAGTCCGCGCTGCTGCCGCTGCGCGCCCGGATCTCAGTACGGGCCGGACTCGGCAACCTCGCCACCGGACTGCGGCCGCCCGCCACCGGCCACGACAATCCGCACTACTTCGACGACGCGGCGTGCGTCCGGGCCTGCGTGCTCGCCATCGCCCACCCGGGCGATGCCACGCTCGCCGCGGAACTGGCCGAGTTCGACGCCCGCTACACCCAGGACGGTGACGGCGTGCACGGCGCCCGCGCCATGGCCGCCGCCCTCGCGCTCGCCCTCGCCGGGGCCGACGTCGAGGACTGCGCGGACGCCGCCCTCGCCGAACTGCCCAAGGAGACCGAGATCGGCCGCAACGCGCGCCACGCGCTGCGGCTCGCCCGCGACAGCGAGGGCACCTTCGCCCTGGTCCCCCTCCTGGAGCACCAGATCGTCGACCACGTCTACAGCTACGGCGTCGCGGCGGCGGAAACGGTTCCGGTCGCCCTGGCCCTCGCGACCGCGGCGCGCGGCCGGATCGCGGAGGCGGTGCCCGCCGCCGCCTGCCTCTCCCGCGTCGCCGACTCCGCCCCGGCCCTGGCGGGGGCGCTGACCGGCGCGCTCGGCGGCGGCGCCGCGATCCCGGCCACCTGGCGCGACGCCTGCCGGATCCTCTCGGGCTGCGCGCTTCCGCGCCTCACCGGTACGGATCTCGTCGGACTCGCCGATCTGCTCGAAGCGACGGAACTGGCCCTCCCAGAGGGATGATTCGGGCATGAAGCCCAAAAGAGAAGAAATGGGAACCCTCGACGAACGGATCACAGGAGCCCTCGTCGGAGCCGCCGTCGGCGACGCGCTCGGCGGCCCCGTCGAGGGCTACACCCCCGAACAGATCACCGAACGGCACGGCGGTCGCGTGCACGGCGTCGTCGGCCCCTGGAACGGCGACGCCTGGCGCACCGCCCGCCCCATCGCCCCGTACCACAAGGGCGACGGACACGTCACCGACGACACCCTGATGACCCACGCGCTGATCCGCGTGTACACCACGGTCCGCGACCACCTCGACGCCTACGCCGTCGCCGGGCACCTGGTCCCCGACCTGATGACGGCCCCCCGCTGGATCCCGGAACTGGAAGCGGAGGCACTCCCGCTCCAGCGGATCTTCCTCGCCGAGAAGTGGCTGGTCGCCCGGCTCCACTACGGCCATGTGGACCCCCGGGAGGCCGGTACGGGCAACATCGTCAACTGCGGCGCCGCGATGTACATGGCACCGGTCGGACTGGTGAACGCGGCCAACCCGGCGGGAGCGTACTCCGAGGCGCTGGACGTCGCCGGCGCGCACCAGTCCTCCTACGGCAGGGAGGCGGCGGGCGTGCTGGCGGCTGGGGTGGCCGCGGCCTGCGCGCCGGGGGCGACCCCGGACTCGGTCGTGACGGCCTGCCTGGCCCTGGCGAAGGACGGCACCCGGGACGCGATCGAGGCGGTCTGCGAAGTCGCCGCCCGCCATTCGGACTTCGAATCGGCGCTGCGCCCGCTGCGGGAGGCGGTGGCCCCCTACGACACGGTGGGACCGGACTACCGCACCCCGTCGCTCGGTGCCCGCCGCCCCTCCCGGCTGCACTCCATCGAGGAGCTCCCCGTCGCGCTCGGCATGCTGCTGGTCTCCGGCGGCGACTTCCGGCACGCGGTCCTCGGTTCGGTGAACTACGGCCGCGACTGCGACTCCATCGCCACGATGGCCGGGGCCCTCGCCGGCGCGCTCGGATCCGAGGTCCCGCGCGACTGGGCCAAGACGGTCGAGGAATCGAGCCGCCTCGACCTGCACGCCCCGGCGACGGCACTCGCGGAGGTGACCCGCGAGATCTTCGACCGGGACGTACGCCGCCGGCGCGCGCACGAGGCGGCGTACGCCGCACTTGCGGGGATCCCATGCTCCGACTGACCTGGGTCCAGCCCGAGGACCTGCTCGGGCACGAGCTCCACCAAGCCGCCCAGGACGGCCGCGAGGCCGATCCGATCGCGGCACGCTGGCACGCGGCCGGCGGCCCGCGGGCCCCTCTCCGGGCCGGCGCCTCCGCCACTCCCGCCTCACCGTACCTGCGGGCCCTCGCGACGGATCTGCTGGACGAACTCGCCGACCTGCCGAGCGAGTCGGCGGACGACGAACCGACGGAACTGGCCTCCGTCATGACCCGCTGCCCGGACTGGCCCGCGCGGCGGCCCGACCCGCCGGACGTCGGCGACGGCGGCACACCCACCGCCGGACCCAAGGTCCCGGGCACCTCCCCGGCCGTCGCCCTGCCCCGCCTGGAGGCCGCCTGGCTGGGCCGGGCCGCGGGCTGCCTGCTGGGCAAACCCGTCGAGAAACTCCCCCTCCACGGCATCCGCGCACTGGCGAAGGCCACCGGGAACTGGCCCCTCCACACCTGGTTCACGGCCCGCGGCCTGCCCACGGAGCTGACCGCCGCGTACCCCTGGAACAGACGCTCGGCGTCCACCTCGCTCGCCGAGAACATCGATGGCATGCCCGAGGACGACGACCTCAACTACCCCCTCCTCAACCTCCTGTTGCTCCAGCGCCACGGCAGGAGGTTCACCACCGCGGACGTGGCCCGCCTCTGGCTGGACGAACTCCCCGCCGGCCGCACCTTCACCGCGGAACGCGTCGCCTACCGCAACCTCCTCGCCGGCGTCGAGCCACCGCGCACCGCCCACCACCGCAACCCCTTCCGCGAATGGATCGGCGCCCTCATCCGCGCGGACGTCCACGGCTGGACGAACCCCGGCGACCCGGCCGCCGCCGCGGCACAGGCCCACCGCGACGCCACCCTCACCCACACCGCGAACGGCGTGTACGCCGCCATGTTCACCGCCGCCACCATCGCCGAGGCCGCCACCGGCCGCAGCGACATCCACGCCTGCCTGCGCACCGGCCTGACCGTCGTACCCCCCGCCTCCCGGCTGGCGAAAGCGGTCCACCACGCCGTCCGGCTCGCCCACTCGACCGTCGACTTCGAGAAGGTCGTCGACGTCCTGCACACCACCTACGGCGACTACCACTGGGTGCACGCCCTCCCCAACACCGCCCTGATCGCGGCCGCCCTCACCCACGCGGACGGCGACTTCAGCGGATCCGTCTGCCGCGCGGTGTCCGGCGGCTGGGACACCGACTCCAACGGCGCCACGGCGGGCAGCGTCGCGGGCCTGCTCGCCGGCGCCCCCGCCGCCCTGCCGGAGCGCTGGACCACCCCGCTCAAGAACCGCCTGGCCACCTCCCTCGCCGACTTCAACGGCATCGGCTTCGACACCCTCGCCCAGCTCACGCACCGGGAGACCCGTCACCCATGACCCATATCGCCGTGCTCGGCAGCACGAACATGGACCTCGTCACGTACGTCGCCAAGGCCCCGCAGCGCGGGGAGACCGTGACGGGACGGGAATTCCGTACGATCCCCGGCGGCAAGGGCGCCAACCAGGCGGTCGCCGCGGCCCACGCGGGCGCCGACGTCACGTTGATCGGCGCGGTAGGCGTCGACTCCTTCGGCTCCCAGCTCCGCTCCGCCCTGGAGCACTCCGGTGTGGACACCGACCACCTGCGCACCACCGAGGGCCCCTCCGGCACCGCGCACATCGTGGTGGACGACGAGGGCGGCAACGCGATCGTCGTCATCCCCGGGGCCAACGGCACCGTCGACCACCTCGCCCCCGGTGACGAGGGCCTCATCACCACCGCCGACGCGCTCCTGCTCCAGCTGGAGATCCCGCTCGCCGCCGTCGTCGCGGGCGCCGAGGCGGCCCGCCGCCACGGCGTCCGCACCCTCCTGACCCCGTCCCCCGCGCAGCCCCTGCCGTCCCAGCTCCTCGCCTCCATCGACCTGCTGGTGCCCAACGAGTACGAGGCCGCCGCGCTGACCGGCACCCCCGACCCCCGCGAGGCGGCCACCGCGCTGCTCGACCTGGTCCCGGAGGTCGTCGTCACCCTGGGTGCCGCGGGCAGCCTGTACGCGGCCCGGGGCGCCGCCCCCCTCACGGTCCCCGCCCCACGCGTCAGCGCCGTGGACTCGACCGGCGCGGGCGACACCTTCGTCGGCACCCTCGCGGTCGCGCTCGCGGAGGGCCGGCCGATGCCCGAGGCACTCGCCTGGGCGTCGGCCGCCGCCGCGCTGTCCGTCCAGCGGATCGGGGCCACGTCCTCGATGCCGTACCGCTCGGAGATCGACGCCGAGGCCGCGTCGCACGCACACCCCGCGCAGTCCACGTCATGAGCGCGCGTCCCGGGCCCGGCCCGCTGACCGGCCTGCGCGTCCTCGACCTCGCCACCCTCTTCGCCGGACCGCTCGCCGCCACCCTGCTCGGCGACTTCGGCGCCGAGGTCGTCAAGGTCGAGCACCCGGCCAAGCCCGACCCGTCCCGGGGCCACGGCCCGTCGAAGGACGGCATCGGCCTGTGGTGGAAACTCCTCGGCCGCAACAAGCGCACGATCACCCTGGACCTGTCCAGACCCGGTGGCCGCGCCACGCTGCTGCGGCTCGCCGCGGAGGCCGACGTGATCATCGAGAACTTCCGTCCCGGCACCCTGGAGAAGTGGGACCTGGGCTGGGAGGAACTGTCGGCCGCCAACCCCCGGCTCGTACTCGCCCGTGTCACCGCCTTCGGCCAGTTCGGCCCCTACGCCCACCGCCCCGGCTTCGGCACGCTCGCGGAGGCCATGAGCGGCTTCGCGGCGATCACCGGCGAACCGGACACACCCCCGGTCCTGCCCCCCTTCGGCCTGGCCGACTCGATCGCGGGCCTGACGACGGCGTACGCCGTGATGACGGCCCTGCGCGCCCGCGAGACCTCGGGCCTCGGCCAGGTGGTCGACATGGCGATCATCGAGCCGATCCTGACCGTGCTGGGCCCGCAGCCGCTCTGGTACGACCAGCTCGGCCACGTCCAGCCCCGCACCGGCAACCGCTCCGCGAACAACGCGCCCCGCAACACCTACCGCACGGCGGACGGTTCGTGGGTCGCCGTCTCGACGTCGGCGCAGTCGATCGCCGAACGGGTGATGCGGCTGGTCGGACGCCCGGACCTGATCGACGAACCGTGGTTCGCGACCGGGGCGGACCGGGCACTCCACGCGGACGTCCTCGACGAGGCGGTGGGCGCCTGGATCGCCCGCCGCGACCGCGCGGAGGTGCTGGAGGCCTTCGAGAAGGCGGAGGCGGCGGTGGCCCCGATCCAGGACGTCACCGATGTCATGGAGGACGCCCAGTACGAGGCGCTGGACACGATCACCACCGTCGCCGACCCGGAACTCGGTCCCCTGCGCATGCAGAACGTCCTGTTCCGGCTCTCCTCCACCCCCGGGTCGATCCGCTGGGCGGGCCGCCCGCACGGCGTCGACACGGACGCGGTCCTCACCGAGCTCGGACTGTCCGGCACCGAGATCACGGCCCTCAGACGGGAAGGCGCCCTGTGACGAACCCGGCCTTCCCGCTCACCTGGCTGTACGCCCCCGGAGACCGCCCGGACGTGGTCGTCAAGGCCCTCGCCTCGGGCGCGGACATCGTCCTGATCGACCTGGAGGACGCGGTCGCGCCGGACCGCAAGGAGTACGCCCGCGACGCCACCGCGGAACTGCTCTCGGCCCCTCCCCCGGTCCCGGTCCACGTCCGGGTGAACACGCTGGACGGCACCCTGGCCGAGGCCGACCTGAAGACGCTCTCCCCGCTCCCGGGCCTGTCCGGCCTGCGGCTGCCCAAGGTGGCCTCGCCCGCGGACGTCGTCCACGTCGCGGAGCACGCCGTGTCCGCCGAGGGCAACGGGATCCCGCTGTACGCCCTGCTGGAAACGGCCCTCGGCGTCGAACACGCCTTCGCCATCGCCTCGGCCCACCCGGCCGTGCGCGGCATCGGGCTCGGCGAGGCGGACCTCCGGGCCGACCTCGGCGTGCGTGAGGACGCGGGCCTGGACTGGTCCCGTGCCCGGATCGTGCTCGCCGCCCGAGCCGCCGGACTCCCACCCCCCGTGCAGTCCATCCACCCCGACATCCGGGACCTGGAGGGGCTGGCGGCCTCCTGCGCCCACGGGCGCACCCTCGGCTTCCTCGGCCGCGCGGCCATCCACCCCCGCCAGCTCCCGGTGATCGAACGCGCCTACCTTCCGACACCGGCCGAGGTGGAGAGCGCCGAGGCCGTCGTCGAGGCGGCCGGCATCGAGCCGGGGGCCCAGGCCCTGCCCGACGGCCGTTTCGTGGACGCGGCGGTCGTGGCCTGCGCCCGGCGCACTCTGGCACTGGCCCGGCGCGACGCCCTGACGGCATGACGGGACGCCCTGACCGTACGACGGAGGGGGGGGCGGCGGGGTGGGGCGGGGCCCCCCCCCGCGGGGGCCGGGGGGCCGCGGGCATTGTGGGCTACCCCCGGCGCCTTAACGCGCCCGCCGGTAACCCCGCCCCGCCGGGCCCCCCCGGGGGGCGC